>DASTFI010000040.1:0-5329 GCA_035708765.1 Marmoricola sp. | reverse complement strand
ACGTGGGGGCCGAGCCTGCCCTCAACCCCGACGGCGAGCGCTACCCGCGCGTGGACGCTGCGGCCCTGGACGCCGCCGGCGCGGACGTCGTACTCCTGCCGGACGAGCCGTACGCGTTCAGCGCGTCCGACGGTCCCGAGGTCTTCCGGACAACCCCGACCGAGCTGGTGAGCGGCCGGTTGCTCACCTGGTACGGGCCCTCTCTGCTCGACGCCAGGCGGTCGCTGGCGCGGGGCTGAGGGTGGTCGAGGCGACTACTCGCAGACGATGCCGTCGTTGTCGCGGTCGTCGTACCAGTAGTACTCGGCGTCGCGGCTGCGGTAGTACGGGCCGTAGCCGCGCGACTTGGCCTCGGTGCAGGTGGAGTACCGGGGGTCGGTGGTGCCGCCGGTCGTGCCACCGCTGGTGCCCGCGAGGCCGATGCCGGCCTTGCCGATGGTCAGGATGACGTCGGGGCAGCCGGAGGCGAGTGCGACCAGCCTGTTCTTCTCGGGCCAGTTGGCCTTGAGGCTCCACCGGATCTTGGTCGCCGTCCACTCCGCGACATAGCGGCACTTGCCATACCGGGGCAGCCATTCGGCAGGGTCCCGGTCGGACTTGGACTGGTTGACGTTGTCAGTGACGGCCACCAGCGTGCGACCGTCGGCGAGGTCGTTGGCGTAGCGCTGGCGGGTCTCGGAATTCCAACGTTTGGCGCCGGAGTCCCAGGCCTCCTTGAGCGGCACGAGGTGGTCGATGTCGACGTCGGACGGGTTGGTCCAGGTCCGACCGTCGTAGTAGGAGTACCACTTGCCACGGCGGATGTCGCACCCGTAGGTGGCGATCCTCGACTCACCCTTGAGGACCTCGTCACGGGTGTCCTGGCAGTCGCCGTTCGCGTCGATCCAGTGACGGAACTTGCTGCGGTCATACCCGAGCGGGGTCTCCAGCGCCACGGGCAGGTTCTTCACCGCCAGCCGCAGCCGCACCTTCACGATGGCCACCGGGGCGACGGCCGAGCTCACGATCGGGGACTCCGCGTGCTCGCGCACCGCTCCCGTCACCACCCCGCCGCTCGCCGCGAACAGCGGAGCGGCCACCACCGCGGCGGCCGCCGCGACAACGACACGGCGGATCAGATGCTTGGACAACGACTGGCGCATGCGGTTCCCCCAAGGCATGTGGACGTGACCGGACGCCGGAGAGCTGGGCTGTGCGGGCAGGGGCGTGGCGTCGTACGCGGAATCGTCCCACCGACGTTGCCGGCTCGTACGGGAAACGGCGAGGTTCGCGGCCCCGTGGGAACACGGCGTCCGGTGCTACTGCCGGCCGAGCCCCGCGTCCCGGGCGCGGATGATCGCCTGGGCGCGGTCGGCCACCTGCAGCTTGTTGAAGATGGCGGAGACGTGGTTCGCGACCGTCTTGGGCGAAACGTCCAGCCGTCCGGCGATGGCGGTGTTGTTGAGTCCGGCCGCGAGCAGGTCCAACACCGCGGTCTCCCGTGGGGTCAGCTCTGGGAAGGGGACCGCGGTCCCGTCCTGGGGGGCGGTGAGGAACCCGAGTATCCGCTGGGCGACGCCGGGCCCGAAGATGGCCTCGCCGGCTGCCACCGACCGGATGGCGCGGAGAATGTCCTCCTGCTCGACGCCCTTGACGAGGTAGCCCCGGGCGCCTGCCCGCATGGCCGAGAACACCGACTCGTCGTCGCTGTACATGGTGAGGACCAGGACCGCGACCTGTGGCGCGACCCGGGCAATCTCGCGCGTGGCGAGGATCCCGCTGAGCCCCGGCATGTCCAGGTCGAGGATGGCGACGTCGGGGCGGAGGGTGACCACCTCGCGGACAGCCTGCTGGCCGTCGGCGACGACTGCGACGACTTCGATGTCCGGGAGCGAGCCGAGCAGGGCGTCCAGCCCGGCGCGGACGATCGGGTGGTCGTCGCAGACGAGGACGCGGATCATGAGTGCCCCAACGGGATCGCCACGTAGACGCGTCCGCCCGCCGTGGACGGACCGGCTTCGAACCTGGCGCCGACCTCGGCGGCGCGCTCGGCCATCGTCTGGAGGCCGACGCCGGACACCCAGCCGTTCTCCCGACCGTCGTCGGTCACCTCGACCTCCAGCTCATGCCCGTAGCGCAGGGTGAGCGCCGCTCGGGATGCACCGGCGTGCCGAGCCACGTTCGTCAACGCTTCCGTGGCGATCCGGTATGCCGCCACCTCGACCGCCGCGGAGAGCGTGGGCAGGTGCTCGGGGAGGCGGAGGTCGACCGGCACTGCGGTGCCGTCCGGTCGGCGCGAGAGCTGGTCAGCCCGCCGGCGCAGGGCGCCCAGCAGCCCCAGCTCGTCGAGGTCGCCCGGGCGGAGGTCGTCGACCAGCCGGCGGACCTCGACGAGTGCGGTTCGGCTGTCGCGGCGCAGCGAGGTGACCAGTGCGGCCGCCGCGTCCGGGTTCGAGGCGAGGAGGTTTCCGGCGGCGTCGGCGCCCATTGCCATGCCGGTCAGGATGGGACCGAGTCCGTCGTGCAGGTCGCGTCGCAGGCGCCGCCGCTCCTCCTCCCGAGTGAGCACGATCCGCTCGCGCGACTCCTGAAGGTCGGTGGCCAGATCGAGCGTCCGGGCGGCCACCGCCAGGGCCGCCACGACGAGCCGGAGGACTGCCTCGTCGGCAGCGGAGAGCCGGCGCTCGCCGGGCCGGAGCCCCACGACGAGCTGGCCGATCGTCGACCCGGCGTAGGTGACGGGCAGCACCACGGTCCGCTCGCCCGGATGGCCGGCGTCGAGCTGCTCGGAGCGGTCGGTGCGCAGGGAGACGTAAGGGAGCCGGAGTGCGAGGCGGAGCGCGAGCACGACCCCGGCGAGCCCGTTCTCGTCCCCCGCTGCGAGCCGGGCCGTCACCTCGGACGCGACTCTGGCCGGGTCGTCCCGGTCGCCGTACGTCCATCGGTCGACGACGCGCTGGAGGCGAGGTAGCAGCGGCGCAGCCGCGACGGCGACCAGGACGGTGGCGAGTACGGATCGGCCCACCGCTCGGGAGACCAGCGAGTCGAGTGCCAGCACCAGCAGGCCGTACGCCGCGAGCACCACGACGGAGAGGAGCAGCCACGCCACCGCCCTCGACAAGACCACTCTGATGTCGAGCAGCCGGTGCCGGACCACCGCGACGGTGATCGCGGCCGGGATGAGCGGGATCGCGAAGAGCACCAGGACCGGCGTCCCGGCGACGAACGCCCAGGGCAGGACGCCGGCGACCACCGCGGTGCCGGCCAGGACCAGCCAGAGCAACTGCCGCCGCTCGGTCTCCTGCCCGCTCCGGTAGCGCATCACCAACGAAGCCACCGCGATCACGAGCGCAGCCATGGTCCGGATCTCCGAGACGGTCCACAGCGGGGCGAGCGAGTCGTAGGAGGTGGTGGACAGGTAGCCGGGCGGAAAGCCGGGGTGCACCGGCGTCGTGTCCGCGACGGCCTCGATGACGAACAGCGGCGAGGTGAGGCCGATCGCCCAGACGAGTGGTCGCCAACGCCGGCCCGGCAGCCGTCCGGTGGGGAAGAGGAGCAGCGCCAACGGCAGGAAGAGGGAGATCGCCCACGGCCATGCGCCCAGGAACACGGTGACGGCAACCCGCTGCAGGGTGACCGGGCCGCCCTGGTCGTGCAGCACCTGCACGAGAGGCGGCAGCCAGGAGCTGGTGGCGTGCGCGAGGCCGTCGGCCAGCAGCAGCCAGCCCACCGGGTTTCCCGGCCGGTGCCAGCTGATCAGGACTCCGCTCAGTGCGAAGGAGGCGCCCATCAGCGCGTTGGTCACCGTGAACGCGTCCAGGGCCTCGACCCACGACCAGCCGGCGGCGAGGGTGAGGCCGATGGCGGCCAGCACCTCGATGAGCGCGACCGAACCCAGGGCCGCCGACCATGCCCGGGTGTGTGGGGATCGCGCCGCACTCACGGGACAAGTGTGCTCCTGAACGTTCCCGGGCGGACCGGACCACAGTCCCGGGTGAACCGGGCGATCTCCCGGCAAGCAGCGACCCCGCCACCTGTCGTCCCGGTCGGTGGCGGCCGGAGGCTGGGGCCAGGCCCGGAACCGCCGGGCGGCACCTTGAACTGGAGGAACCCCATGAGCCAGACATCTCTCGAAACGACGGCTCGACGCGCCGCCGACACCCGCGCGGTGGCCGACCTGCGCCCGGCCGGCCGCCGCCTGGCGGCCCTGCTGCTGCCGATCGGCCCGGCCGCTGTCGCGGTGCTGCGCTACGTCCTGCCGTACGAGACCACGGACAGTGGGAAGCAGATCGTGCACGAGATCGCGACGCACCAGGACCGGGCGAACGTCACGGTGTGGCTCGGCCTGGTCGCCGCCCTGACGCTGGTTCCGGCGGTGATCTGGGTCGGGCGGATCACCGCACGGACGGCGCCACGGCTGACCGCGGTCGCGCTGGTCCTGCTCGTGCCGGCGTACCTGTCACTGGCGTTCCTGGTCTGCAGCGATGCGGTCGCGCTCTACGGCGTCAGGCACGGGCTCACGGCTGAGACGGCTGCCGACATGTACACCGCCGTACACCCGATCGTGCTCGTCGGAGGCTTCTTCTTCGTCCTCGGCCATGTGCTCGGCACGATCCTGCTGGGCCTCGCGATGCTCCCTGGCGGCGTCATCCCGACGTGGGCCGGGATCGCCACGCTGGTCTCGCAGCCCATTCACTTCGTCGCGGCGATCATCGTCGGCAGCCACCTGCTCGACCTGATGGGCTGGGGCTTGAACGCGATCGGGTTCGCGGCGGTCTCCGCGGTCATCCTGGCAACGGCAGACGACGACTGGGCGCCACGCCCGGCCGGACGGTGAGGTGCGTCATGGATGAGTTGGAGCGCTTCCTCACCGAGTTCCTGCCGCGACAGGAGGAGGCCGAGAAGGCCCTACACGACGGCATCGTCCAGCCGCGGATCGACTTGTGGACCCGGAACGACCCGGTCACCCTCTTCGGCGCTGCGGTGCCGTGCATCAGCGGCTGGGACGAGGTGCAACCAGCCTTCGACTGGGTGGCCTCCCGCTTTCGCCACTGCACGTCCTACCGGTTCGAGGTGGTCGCCGCGGGGGTCAGCGGAGACCTCGCCTACGTCGCCGGCTTCGAGCACACCACCGCCGAGGTGGAGGGAGTCGAGACGTCGTACACGCTGCGCTCGACCCACGTGTACCGGCGTGAGGACGGCCAGTGGCGGATCGTGCACCGGCACGGCGATGCTCCTCCGAGAGACCGGCGTATCTCCGACGACACCATGCGGTCCGCGGTCGAGCAGCCCTGAAGGTCGCGGAGGTCTGAGGTGAAGTGACCCGGCAGTCAGCTGACGCTCACGCAGA
>DASTFI010000039.1:0-28931 GCA_035708765.1 Marmoricola sp. | reverse complement strand
CCGTCCTCGCCGCCCAGACCGGAGCGACGCTCGCCGAGCTCATGGGGCGTCTGGGTCATTCCACTCCCGGCGCCGCCATGCGCTACCAGCACGCCCGCCGCAGACCGCGACACAGAGATCGCTCGACGGCTGTCGGAGCTGCACGACAGGATGGACGCCGATGAGTCCTGATCGACGCGATCGTCGCAAGGCGACGAAGCCGAAGCCAAAGTCACTTGCTGTCCGTACCTGGCCGTCGCCCGACGACGAGCACGAGATCGTCTTTTTCAAGCGCCACAAGGCCGACGATGCGAACGAGGCCACGCCTGGGAGGGAATCGCTCGACTCCTATCCCGCCAGCGTGCGGGCGAAGATGCGTGCAGCTCTCATCGCTGTCGCGACGGCGCCGCCGAAGCGGTTCGCGGGCGGCGGCTACTGGGAGGCGATGAAGGGCGACATGAGCGGCTGGTTCGAGCTTCGCGCTGACGGTCCTCGACGCCACCACTACAGGCTCTTCTGCCTGCTCGACTACGAGGCCAAGGCGCGCGAGAAGCCGCTGCTGGTGATCATCGACGGACGCGACAAGCCGTTCCGGACGGTGCTGTCTGAGAAGGAGTACGCGGACGTTCGGGCCCTCGGCGACGAGTACCTGAGCCGGAACCCTCGTTCGATCGTTTGACCGTCAAGCAGGAGCCTTGGTCTTGCGCGTTCGCAGGGTGTTGAGGTGCCTGGCCAACCGCTTTGGGTCGGCGGAACGACCCGCCAAAAGCGGATCTGTGAACTGGTTGCGCTCGTTCTTCGCCAAGGGCTCGACGGTGATCCGCAGCCCGAGCGCTGCAGCTACCTCGGCGAGAGTGCCGAGTGTCGGGTTGCTCTTGTCGGAGGAGAAGAGCCGTCGGATCGTGGCGGGCTCGGCCTGGATTGCCCGTGCGAGCTCGGCCTTCGAGAGCCCAGCGGCTTCGCGGGCGTCGTCGAGGGCGTTGACGACCTGGTCGATCGTGGCGATCCGCATGGATTCGACGACGTACTCGCGCAGGAACTCGGGATCCTCGAGGTCACGGGCCAGGTCGTCCCAGAACGCGCTGTGCTTGGTCATGGTCATCAACTCCTCATCATCATCGTAGCATATATGTTACGTCCACGAGGAGACGCCGTTCGCTTGGCGTGGTTCGGGGTATGTGTCGGGAGACATATACTCACGTGCGAAGGAGGTCATCGCGTGGCCAAGACCTTTGCAGAGTACGCACGTGAGCGCGAAGCCCAGATGAGCCCCGAGGCGCGCGAGTTGGGACGTGCGTTCGATGCTGCAGCGATGTTCGGCTCCGTCATCTACAAGGCCCGCAAGGTGCGCAGACTCCGTCAGATCGACCTTGCGGAGGCGAGTGGAGTCACTCAGGCCGACATCAGTCGCATCGAGCGAGGCATGATCGTGCCGAAGGTGACTACCTTGCTCAAGCTCGTCGATGCCTTGGATGCCCAGCTCCAGTTCGTGCTTCTGCCTGACGACGAACTGGGTGACGACCAGCGTGACCTCGTGACGCTGAGCGTCCGGACTGGCTGAGTACTGTCAGTCCGTGCTGAACGCCGCCGGGGTGATCTGATCAACCGGTTTGCCGACCGAGTCTGCCCATGCCTGGATCGTGCCCGCCAGCGCGATCACCGCGCCTGACTGAACCGCCCCGGCATGTCCGGAGCCTTTCTAGTTTGAGACTCCGGCGGTTGTCGGGGTCTGGTGGTGAGCGTAGTGAACCTGTTCTGCTTCGACGGGTGTGAGGTCGTCGCAGTACTCGAACGGGCGGCGGTGGTTGACCAGTCGACCCATTCGGCAGTGGCGACCTCGAGGTCGTCGAATCCCCTCCAGGGGCGGCGGGCCTTGATGAGTTCGGTCTTGTAGAACCCGATCACGGACTCGGCCAACGCATCGTCGTAGGACGATCCGACGGCCCCGGTCGAGGGCTTGATCCCCGCAGCGGCCAGGTGGTCGGAGTAGGCCACGGAGAGGTACTGGCTGCCGTGGTCGTGATGCGCGACCAAGCCGGCCAGGTCCTTGCCTTCCCTCTGTCTGGTCCAGATGGCTTGCTCGAAGATCTTCGCCGACCGAGAAGCCCAGCAGATGATGGAGCTCATGCAGCCGTTCATCGATGCGCTGGCATCGGACACCGCCCCGACTCCAGACAACCCTGGAGGCGTGAGCGGATGAATGACATCGAAGAGGTCTGGGAGCGGATCAAACGCCACGCTGGAGAAGACTTCCGGACCGTGAACGGGCTACCGTTCACGTACGTCGTGCCAGGCAACTTCCTCCGCGTGACGCGTGACGGCAATGAGATCAATCGCTCGCTGTCACGGACCAACTTCGAGCGTGCGGTCGAGCTCATGCCAGCCGCGGGCCCGGGTGAGCTGAAGGGACGACAGGGTCCGTCGTACACGTGGGCGATCCTGACGGACCGCCGCATCCGGCTCAGCGACTGGTAGTCGGCCACTCGCGGTCATTCCATGCCCTTGGGGGATGGGGCGGCCAACTGGGTCGCCACTGACCCAGGAGGCCTCTATGCCCGCCACCATCACCCGCAGGCTCGTCTCGATCAGCGACGCAGCCGAGGCACTCGCCGTCTCGACGCGGACGGTCCGCCGCTACATCGCGGACGGCCAGCTGGACGCCGAAAGGCTCGGCCGCAAGACGCTTCGGATCAAGGTCGACTCGATCGAGAGGTTCATCGACGCTCGACCGGTCGGAGGTTTCGACAGGCTCAACCACCGGGGGCGGGCATCCGCGTGACGGGTGGATTCGGGGCTCGATCCGCTCGCACCTCAACTACCGGCGGAGCCAAACCGGGTCAGAAGTGCCGGCTTCTTGTTCCTCGTAGGTTCCTCGAAACGGAAAGAGACCCCCGAAGGGGCCTCTGACCTGCGGCTATCTGGTGGGCGATACTGGGTTTGAACCAGTGACCTCTTCCGTGTCAAGGAAGCGCGCTACCACTGCGCCAATCGCCCATGATCGGGTTGGAACTATCCAGTTCGAGGTGGGTACGGGATTTGAACCCGTGTAGACGGATTTGCAGTCCGTTGCCTCGCCTCTCGGCCAACCCACCGTGGAGGCCCGAACTCGGCCGGCTACTCCGAGCGGACGACGAGGCTCGAACTCGCGACCTCAACCTTGGCAAGGTTGCGCTCTACCAACTGAGCTACGTCCGCTTGCATCCGGCGGTCTCCCGTCGGCGCGAAGAGAACATTAGCCGATGCTGCCCGATCCACCAATTCGACCCTCGGGCGGACGTGTCGCAGCGTTGTCGACGCACGGACCCAGAGGGAGAATAGCCATGCCCACAAGGGGAATCTCCCGTCCACGGCTACGCTCTGGCCATGCAGACGTGGGTGAACGGCCGGCTCCTGGACGACCCGCGGAGCCCGGTCCTGCCGGTGACCGAGCACGGATTCACCGTCGGTGACGGAGTGTTCGAGAGCGTCAAGGTCGTCGACGGTCAGCCGTTCGCCCTGACCCGGCACCTCGACCGGCTCGTCGCCTCGGCACGCGGCCTGGGCCTCGACGAGCCGGACAATGCCGAGGTGCGCCGGGCGGTGGCCGTCGTGCTCGCAGCGGAGCAGCTGCCGCTCGGGCGGCTGCGGATCACCTGGACGGCAGGGGAGGGGCCACTCGGCTCCGGGCGCAGTGATGGCCCGGGCACCCTGGCCGTCGCCGCGGTCCCGCTCGAGGCACGTGAGGAGTCCACGGTGGTCGCCACGGTGCCGTGGACCCGCAACGAGCGGAGCGCCCTGGCGGGCCTGAAGACCACGTCGTACGCCGAGAACGTCCTCGCGCTGGCCGAGGCCCGTCGCCGGGGCGCGAGCGAGGCGATCTTCCCCAACACGCGCGGGCTGCTGTGCGAGGGCACCGGCACGAACGTGTTCTACGTGGCCGACGGTGAGCTGCGGACGCCCACGCTCGCGTCCGGCTGCCTGGCCGGGGTGACCCGTGCGCTCGTGCTGGCGTGGATCGGCGCCGTGGAGATCGATGCACCGATCGAGGTGCTGGCCGGCGCGGAGGAGATCTTCCTCGCCTCCACGACGCGCGACATCCAGCCGGTACGCCGCTGCGACGACCGCGATCTCGCGGCACCCGGGCCGGTCACACGCGCAGCGATGGAGAAGTGGGCGCGACGGGCAGCCGAGGGCGTCGACCCCTGAGGCGGTCGCTCAGCCGACGAGCAGCCGGCGCAGCGCCGCGTCGACGTCGACGGCCGCGAGCTCGCTGCCCTGGGGGACCGAGGCGAGCATGCTGGTCACGAACCGGTGGACGTCGCGGGCCGGGGCCTGCACCAGGACGCCTCCGGAGGGCGCCTGCAGCTCGATGATGACCACCGCGGTGCCGTCGCCGGCGAGGCAGGGCCACACGTGCACGTCGCCCTCGCCGGTCGGCTCGTAGAGACCGCCGACGAGCAGGTCGCGACCAAAGGTCCACACCACGCTGCTGCCGTTGCCCTTGAAGACGACGGTCGCCGCGAACGGGTCACTCGGGTCGTAGGACAGATCGGTGTCGATCGCCGCGGAGGTGCCCTCGTCGTCGACGAGCTCCATCTCGACCGGCATGGTCACGACGGCTGCGACGGTTGCTCTCTGCATGGTTGTTGCCCCTCCCCAGGTGCTGCCGTGGTCCGGTGGTTCGAGTTCCCCCTCGGTCGGTCCCGCGGCACTACTGAGTGTCGGCACCGCGCCGGATCTGGCAAGCGGAACGGGGTGGATATGCCCGGTTTGCGGCCCACCGGTCTAGTGAAATCACGCGGCTGGTCTAGTTTCGACGCTCACTGGACTAGACCGGAATCAACCCCGCTGGAGCACCCGGACGGCGTCGGCGCGACCTTGGCCAGGACGGGATGCTCGAGCCGTGCGACGGCCGATGTGAACTCCACCCGGTCGCTGCGCTAAGGTGTCCCGCGTCCTGAGGACAGCTGGGCGATTGGCGCAGTGGTAGCGCGCTTCGTTCACACCGAAGAGGTCACTGGTTCGAACCCAGTATCGCCCACCAGCATCCACCGGCATCCACCACCGCGGTGGTAGCGCGGCTCTGCCGTCCGCACCGAAGAGGTCACTGGTTCGAACCCAGTATCGCCCACCAGCACCCACCAGCCCCCGCCGAAACCCGGGAGCGAGCCGGCGGCCCGCGTCGATACGATCGAGGGGTCCCCGCCCTCCGACTCCCAGGAGCCCTTCGTGTCCGACGTACACGTCACCGTCCTCAGCCCGTCCGGCAAGGCGGAGCGGGAGGTCACGACGGGCACCCGGGCCTGGGAGCTGTTCACCGAAGCCCCCGACGTCATCGTCGCTCGTGTCGGCGCCGACGGGGACGCCCAGCTCAGGGATCTCACCTACGAACTGCGTGACGGCGACGTGGTCGAGGGTGTCGAGATCGACAGCGAGGACGGTCGGGCCGTCCTGCGGCACTCCACCGCGCACGTGCTGGCGCAGGCCGTGCAAGACCTCTTCCCGGACGCCAAGCTCGGCATCGGACCGCCCGTCGAGAACGGCTTCTACTACGACTTCGACGTCGAGACCCCGTTCGTCCCCGAGGACCTCGACCGGATCGAGTCCCGGATGCGCAAGATCATCAAGTCGAACCAGAAGTTCGCGCGCCGCCCCGTCAGCGACGACCAGGCCCGCACGGAGCTGGCCGACGAGCCCTACAAGCTCGAGCTGATCGGGCTCAAGGGCGGCTCCGACGACGAGGTCGCCGAGGGCGCGAGCGTCGAGGTCGGCGCAGGCGAGCTGACCATCTACGACAACCTCGACCGCAACGGTGAGGTGGCCTGGAAGGACCTCTGCCGCGGCCCGCACCTGCCCACCACCAGACGGATCCCGGCGTTCAAGCTGATGCGCACCGCGGCCGCCTACTGGCGCGGCGACGAGAAGAACAAGCAGCTGCAGCGCATCTACGGCACCGCCTGGGAGTCCAAGGAGGCCCTCGAGGAGCACCTGCACCGGCTCGAGGAGGCCGAGCGTCGCGACCACCGCAAGCTCGGCCGCGAGCTGGACCTGTTCAGCTTCCCCGACGAGATCGGCTCGGGTCTCGCGGTGTTCCACCCCAAGGGCGGCCAGCTGCGCCTGCAGATGGAGGACTACTCCCGCAAGCGCCACCACGAAGCCGGCTACGAGTTCGTCAACACTCCGCACATCACCAAGAAGAACCTCTTCGAGACCTCGGGGCACCTCGACTGGTACGCCGACGGGATGTACCCGCCGATGCACCTCGACGAGGTCGCCGACGACCGGGGCAACGTCACCAAGCCGGGGCAGGACTACTACCTCAAGCCGATGAACTGCCCGTTCCACTGCCTGATCTACCGCTCCCGCGGCCGGTCCTACCGGGAGCTGCCGCTGCGGCTGTTCGAGTTCGGCTCGGTCTACCGCTACGAGAAGTCCGGCGTCGTGCACGGCTTGACCCGGGTGCGGGGCATGACCCAGGACGACGCGCACATCTTCTGCACCCGCGACCAGATGCGCGACGAGCTCGCCAGCCTGCTCACCTTCGTGCTCGACCTGCTCAAGGACTACGGCCTGGACGACTTCTACCTCGAGCTGTCCACGAAGGATCCCGAGAAGTACGTCGGCTCCGACGAGGTCTGGGAGGAGGCCACCCGCACTCTCGAGGAGGTGGCGAGCGAGTCCGGCCTCGAGCTGGTCCCGGACCCGGGCGGAGCGGCGTTCTACGGACCGAAGATCTCCGTCCAGGCCCGCGACGCCATCGGTCGCACCTGGCAGATGTCGACCATCCAGCTGGACTTCAACGAGCCGGAGCTGTTCGGCCTCGAGTACACCGCCGCCGACGGCAGTCGCCAGCGGCCGGTGATGATCCACCGGGCGTTGTTCGGCTCGATCGAGCGGTTCCTCGGCGTGCTCGTCGAGCACTACGCCGGCGCCTTTCCCCCGTGGCTGGCCCCGGTGCAGGTGGCCGGCATCCCGATCGCCGAGCGGCACCACGCCTACCTCGCGGACGTCGCGCAGCGGATGCGCGACGTCGGCCTGCGCGTCGAGGTCGATGACAGCGACGACCGGATGCAGAAGAAGATCCGCAACGCCCAGCTGCAGAAGGTGCCCTTCATGGTGATCGCCGGCGACCAGGACGTGGAGGCCGGCGCGGTGTCCTTCCGCTACCGCGACGGACGCCAGGACAACGGCGTGCCGATCGACGAGGCGATCCAGCGGGTCGTGGAAGCCGTCGAGACGCGGGCCCAGGTCTGAGCGGCGTGGCCCAGGACGAGTCCGGCGAGGAGACCGGGGAACAGACCCGGCACGACGGGGTCGGCGACCCGGACGGGCTGGAGCGGCTCTGGACTCCGCACCGGATGGCCTACATCAAGGGCGAGAGCAAGCCGACCGACGACAGCGCCGGGGAGTGCCCCTTCTGCCGGATCCCGTCACTGGACGACACCGAGGGCCTCGTCGTACGGCGGGGAGAGGTCGCCTACGTCGTCCTCAACCTCTACCCCTACAACTCCGGGCACCTGCTCGTGTGCCCCTACCGGCACGTCTCCGACTACACCGACCTCACCGACGCGGAGACCGTGGAGGTGGCCGCGCTGACCAAGCAGGCGATGCGCACGGTGCGGGCGGTCAGCGGCGCCCACGGCTTCAACATCGGTCTCAACCAGGGCACCGTCGCCGGCGCCGGCATCGCGGCCCACCTGCACCAGCACGTGGTGCCACGTTGGGGCGGTGACCAGAACTTCCTGCCGGTGATCGGCCGCACCAAGGCGCTGCCGCAGCTGCTGGCCGAGACCCGCGAGCTCTTCGTCGCCAACTGGGTCACGGGCTCTCCCGACAGCACGAGCCGATGAGCCTGGCCGACGACGCCACGCTCGCGGGCTCGCTGGTCAGCGACGCCGGGCGGCTGGCGCAGCGGATGCGCGGCGAGGGAGTGGCCACTCAGCAGAAGCGCTCGGTCTCGGACATCGTCACCGAGGCCGACCACGCGGCCGAGGAGCTGGTCCTCCAGCGGCTGGTCTCGGAGCGGCCCGACGACGGGGTCGTGGGGGAGGAGGGCGCCGATCGTTCCTCGGCCACCGGCCGCACCTGGGTCGTCGACCCGGTCGACGGCACCTACAACTTCGTCGCCGGACTGGACTGGTGGTGCTCCGCCGTGGCGCTGGTCGAGGACGGCGACGTGCTGCTCGGTGCCGTCTACCACCCGGCTCGGGACGTGCTCTATGTCGGCGGGCCGGACGTCCCGACCACCGCCAACGGCCGGCCGTTGCCACGCCTGGAGGACCGTCCGCTGGGCACCAGCTGCGTCACCACCTATCTGCACCCGCCCTTCTACGGTGGCGAGATCGGCGCGGCGTTCGGCCGGGTGGTCCGTGGCGCCGCCACCCTGCGGATGCTCGGCTCCGGCAGCATGGACCACACCGCGGTCGCCCGCGGCATCGTGCACGCGCTGGTGCAGCACTCGGTCCCGTCGTGGGACTGGTGGCCGGGCTCCGCGCTCGTCCGCGGCGTGGGCGGTGCAACGCGCCGTACGACGGCGGCCGGCGTCGAGTGGTCGGTGGCCGGGGCGCCCAGTGCGGTCGGCGAGATCTGTGCAGCGCTCGACCAGGGCTGACGTCAGGCGACTCTGTGCGGGAACTCCGCAGCCCGACCCTGGAAGGCGAGGACGGCAGGGTTGACCACGTGGCCGGATCGGATCTCGATCGCCCGGCTGATCGTCTCGTCGGCGTCCCAGGACGCCCCGCCCTCGAGCACCGTGCGCAGGAACGGGATCAGGGCCCGGCTGTTCTCCCAGGTGGCGGAGGCCCAGAGGTACGACGGGCTGTGGTCCACCGCGTAGTAGCCCACGCGGTCGCCGATCTCGAACATCGGCTCGTCGAAGCCGGTCGGCCGGGCCCAGCTGAAGCCCATGCCCTCGTCGCAGGACACGTCCACGACGAGGCTCCCGGGCCGGAAGCCGTCGGCGTCGGACTCGGTCAGGTACGTCAGCGGTGCCGACGGGTCCTGGAGGGTGCAGTTCACCACGATGTCGCGCGCGGTGAGGAAGGGCGCCAGCGGCACGCGGCCCTCCTCGGTGATCACCTCACGATGCCGTGGCTCCACGTCGTCGTGGTCGAGCTGGACGATGCGCACCGAGTGGATCGGGGATCCCACCGCCGCGACCTGCCGGTTGGTCAGCACGCACACGTCGTGGACGCCGTGGGCGTTGAGCGCGGTCACCGCACCGCGTGCCGTGGCGCCGAAGCCGATCACGACCGCGGTGAGCCGGCGACCGTAGTCTCCGGTGATCCCGGTCAGCGCCATGCTGTGCAGCACCGAGCAGTAGCCGGCGAGCTCGTTGTTCTTGTGGAAGACGTGCAGGCCCACGTCACCGGTGCGGGTCCAGTGGTTCATCGCCTCGAAGGCGATCAGCGTGAGCCCGTTGTCGATGGCGACCTGGGTGAGGGCCGGGTCTTGCACGCAGTGCGGCCAGCCCCACAGGACCTGGCCCGCGGACATCGCGCCCACGTCCGCCAGCTGCGGCTTCGGCAGCAGCACGACGTCGGCGCTCTCGAGGATCTGCTCGCGCGTGGCGAGTCCGCCCACCACCGACGCAAGCTCGGCATCGGTGGCGCCGAAGACCGCGCCGTACCCGTGCTCGAGGGTGATCCGGGCACGCACGTCCGCGTCCAGCCCGGCGAGGTGCTCCGGGTGCAGCGGCAGCCGCCGCTCGTTCTCCTTCGCCGACGTGCCCAGGACGCCCAGGTCGAGCAGCGTCACCGCTTCTTCGCGTGGAGCTGCTCGGCGACGGTCACCTCGTGCTCCTTGGCGCGCTTCTCGGCGCGCTTCTCCTTGATCGACTTCCCGGACTTCTTGGTCAGGCCCTTGCGTGGCGACTTGTCGCTCATGGGTGGCTCCCTGGTCGGCAGCCTGAATGGCTCCTTGCTGACACCGTACGCCCGGCACACGCACCGGAGCCCGGGGCCGATACCCTGACGCCCGCCATGCTCGAGAGATTCCGCCAGTTCTGGACCAACGTCTGGGCGCCGCTGGGTGACCTGTTCCTGAAGCTGGGCATCAGCCCCAACACGGTCACCTTCGTCGGCACGCTCGGAGTCGTCCTCGGTGCCGTCGTCTTCTTCCCGCAGGGCCAGCTGCTGGTGGGGGTGCTCGTCATCACGGCGTTCGTGTTCAGCGACATGATCGACGGCTACATGGCGCGCAGCAGCGGCCAGGTGACCAAGTTCGGGGCGTTCTGGGACTCCACCCTGGACCGGGTCGGCGACGCGGCCATCTTCGGTGGGCTGGCGATGTACTACGTCGGTCCGGGCGACAACGCGTGGTTCGCGGCGCTGGCCGTGTACTGCCTGAGCATGGGCTCGGTCACGTCGTACGCACGGGCGAGGGCCGAGTCGCTGGGGATGCAGGCCAAGGTCGGGATCGCCGAGCGGGCCGACCGGCTGGTGTCCATCCTGGTGATCACCGGACTGGCCGACCTGCTGCGCCATCTCGGCGTGGACGACCGGGTCCTGTGGGCGATCCCGGTCACCCTCGGGCTGCTCGCGGTGGCCAGCACGATCACGGTGGCACAGCGGGTGAAGGTCGTGCGCGACCAGGCCCTAGAATTGCCCCATGACTGACCAGACGTCCCCCGCCCACAGCTCCACGACGACCTCCGGCACCGAGGTGGGCACCGCGCGCGTCAAGCGCGGCATGGCCGAGATGCTCAAGGGCGGCGTGATCATGGACGTCGTCACCGCGGAGCAGGCGAAGATCGCCGAGGACGCCGGCGCCGTCGCCGTGATGGCGCTCGAGCGGGTCCCGGCCGACATCCGCGCCCAGGGTGGCGTCTCCCGGATGAGCGACCCCGACATGATCGACAGCATCATCGAGACGGTCTCCATCCCGGTGATGGCCAAGGCCCGGATCGGGCACTTCGCCGAGGCGCAGGTCCTGCAGAGCCTCGGGGTGGACTACATCGACGAGTCCGAGGTGCTCACGCCGGCGGACTACGCCAACCACATCGACAAGTGGGCGTACACCGTCCCGTTCGTGTGCGGGGCGACCAACCTGGGCGAGGCGCTGCGCCGGATCACCGAGGGCGCAGCGATGATCCGCTCCAAGGGCGAGGCCGGCACCGGTGACGTCTCCAACGCCGTCACCCACATGCGCACCATCCGCGCGGAGCTGCGCCGGCTGACGGTGCTGTCCGACGACGAGCTCTACGTCGCCGCCAAGGAGCTGCAGGCCCCGCACGACCTGGTCAAGGAGGTCGCCCGCGCGGGCAAGCTCCCGGTGGTGCTCTTCACCGCGGGTGGCATCGCCACCCCGGCGGACGCCGCGATGATGATGCAGCTCGGCGCCGAGGGTGTCTTCGTGGGCTCGGGCATCTTCAAGTCCGGCAACCCCGCCCAGCGGGCCGAGGCGATCGTCAAGGCCACCACCTTCCACGACGACCCCGACGTCGTCGCCAAGGTCTCCCGTGGTCTGGGCGAGGCGATGGTCGGCATCAACGTCGAGGAGCTGCCGCAGCCGCACCGGCTGGCCGAGCGGGGTTGGTAGGCGGCGGGTGAGCCTGCGCTCGCGCCGCCGCGCCCGCTCGGAGGCGGCGACGCGTGACTGGGTCCGCTCGCTGGTCCGCTCCGGGCTGGGTACGACGGACGAGGTGCGTGCCCAGGTCGCCGACGCGATCGCCCACGACCACCCGTGGCTCGACGCGGGGCAGTGTGCCCGCACCTGGACGACGCAGGCCGAGCAGCAGTGGCGCAGCGACGCCGCGGGCTGGGCCCGGCCCACCGACCACGACCGGCTGCAGGACGCCTTCGCGGAGCTGGAGCACCGCGGGTTCGCCGTGCTCCAGGGCTGTGCCGACCACTGGTCGGCCCATGCCGAGCTCGACCGCCGCGGGGCGCTCGTGCGGGGCGTGGTGTGGTTCGTGCCGACCGACGTGTGGCATGCCATCGACGCCGGCATGCTCGAGCTGAACGTGTGGCATCCCGACGGCGCCAACGCCGCGGAGGGCGAGCCGCTCCTCGCTGAGGTGATCGAGGTGCTCGGTGACGCTGGGCTGCGCGCCCACTTCGACGAGGGCCGCGTGGAGGTCTCCGCGTTCTGGCACCGGCTTCCGCCCCGCCCTGCCGGCGACTGAGCAGCCTCGCGTCGAGCTGTGAGGTCGGTCACCAGCGCCGCGCGTCCGACAATATTCGTGACGCCATGTCTCGGGTAACGGTTTACATGTGACGTCGTGTCTCGCTAACTTGTCGCCAAGGCCAGCGAACCGCACAGACCAGCGAACCGCACAGAGGGGCGAGACATGACTGCCGTGCAGACCTACGACGAGAAGCTGCAGACCCTGTCGGAGGGTTCGGTGCGCCAGCACTTCGACCCGTGGGTCGACATCGACTGGGACGACCCCCAGCTCGCCGTGCGCCACGACGATCCGCGCTGGGTGCTCCCGGAGGCGGACGCGCTCGGCCGGCACCCGTGGTACCGGGCCCAGCCGCTCGCACGCCAGATCGAGATCGGCATCTGGCGCCAGGCCAACGTGACCAAGGTCGGCCTGCAGTTCGAGAATGTCCTCATCCGGGGACTGATGGAGCACGTGATGGAGCTGCCCAACGGGTCGCGGGAGTTCCGCTACTGCACCCACGAGGCGACCGAGGAGACCCACCACACCCAGATGTTCCAGGAGTTCGTCAACCGGACCGGTGTCGACGTCCCCGGTGGCCCGGCGTACTTCCGAAGGCTCGCACCCTGGCTGCCGCTGGCCGCTCGTTACCTGCCGGCCGCGTTCTTCGTCGGTGTGCTCGCGGGCGAGGAGCCGATCGACCACCTGCAGAAGGCCGTCCTGCGCGCCGGCGACGAGATGCATCCGCTGCTGCAGCGGATCATGCAGATCCATGTCGCCGAGGAGGCCCGGCACATCTCCTTCGCCCACGAGTACCTGCGTCGCACCGTCCCGCGGCTCAGTCGCCGGAGCAAGGCCGCGCTGGCCCTCTCGTTCCCCCTCGTCATGCGCGTCCTCGGCGACGTGATCATGAAGCCCGGCAAGGAGATGACCCGCGACGTGGGCGTGCCGCGGGAGGTCCTCGACGAGGTCTTCTGGGACAGCGCCGAGGGTGCCCGGATGCGCCGCGACCTCTTCGCCGACGTGCGCGCCCTGGCCGACGAGCTCGGCCTGATGAACCGCGCCTCCCGCCGCGTCTGGAAGGCGCTGGGCATCGACGGCCGGCCGTCCCGGTTCCGCGGCGAGCCGGCGGCCGCCTGAGGCTCGGTCGCGGCGGAGAGGGGCACCATGCCGTACGTCGTCACGCAGTCGTGCTGCAGCGATGCGTCGTGCGTCGTCGCCTGTCCGGTCAACTGCATCCATCCCGCGCCCGGCGAGCCAGGCTTCGCGGAGGCCGAGATGGTGTACGTCGACCCGGAGACGTGCGTCGACTGTGGGGCGTGCGCGACCGCCTGTCCGGTGGGCGCCGTCAAGCCGCACACGAGCCTGGGCGACGCGGAGCTGCCCTTCCTCGACCTCAACCGGCTCTACTACGCCGGTGCGCCGCACGCCGATCGGCCCCCGCTGGCACTGGTACCGCCCCGGCGCACCCAGGCGCACCCCGACGTGCGGGTCGCCGTGGTCGGGGCGGGGCCAGCCGGCATGTACGCCGCCGACGAGCTGTTGCGGCATGCGGGTGTGAGCGTGGACGTCTACGACCGGCTGCCCACGCCGTACGGCCTGGCGCGTGCCGGGGTGGCGCCCGACCACCAGGACACGCGCGGCATCACCGACCTGTTCCGCGCCGTCGAGGAGCAGCCGGGCTTTCGCTACCGGCTCAACGTGGAGGTCGGGACGCACGTGTCGCACGACGAGCTGGCCCAGCACTACCACGCGGTCGTCTACACGGTGGGTGCTGCGGGCGACGCCGCGCTGGGGATCCCGGGCGAGGGCCTTCCCGGCAGCCTCTCGGCCACGGCGTTCGTGGGCTGGTACAACGGCCATCCGGACCACGCCGACGCCGCCGTGACACTCGACGGGAGACGGGTCGTCGTCGTCGGCAACGGCAACGTGGCGCTCGACACGGCCCGGATCCTCACCGCCGGCCCCGGCCGGCTCCACGGCACGGACATCGCGGCGTCGCCCCTGGCAGCGCTCGACGCGAGCGAGGTCCGTGAGGTCGTCGTCGTCGGCAGGCGCGGACCGGCGCAGGCGGCGTTCACCGTGCCGGAGCTGCTCGGCCTGGTCGGTCTCGCCGAGGCGGACCCCGGGCTCGAGATCGTGGTGGACACCGGGGGAGTGGAACTGGCGGAGGCCGACGGGGACGGTCCGGCGGCCCGGATCCTCCGGCAGTTGAGCACCCGGCGCGCTCGTGGGGCCGAGCGCCGGATCGTGCTGCGGTTCTTCACCGTCCCGGTGCGGATCCTGGGCGCGGAGCGGGTGACCGGCGTGGAGCTGGCGCCGACCCGCCTCGACGCGGACGGGCGAGCCGTGGTGGTCCCCGGTGCCGCGACGGAGGCCCTCGACGCTGCGATGGTGCTGCGGTCCGTCGGGTACCGCGGACGTCCCGTTGCCGGCCTGCCCTTCGACGAGGCCACCGCGACGGTGCCGAACGAGCGTGGGCGGATTCGCGCCGGCACCTACGTGGCCGGGTGGATCAAGCGCGGACCGACCGGCTTCCTGGGCACGAACAAGTCGTGTGCGGAGGAGACGGTGGCGAGCCTGCTCGACGACCTCGACGCCGGTCTCCTCGCCGAGCCGGCCGGCGACGCGTCGCTGCGCGCCCTGCTCGCGAGCGCGCCGACCCAGGTGGTGGACCTGGCCGGCTGGCGGGCGATCGACGCCGAGGAGCGGCGCCGCGGCGCCCGGTCGGGACGTCCGCGGGTGAAGCTGGTCGGCCGGCCCGACCTGCTGCGTGCGGCGGACGGGGCCCTCCCTGCGGGCCGTACGTCGCGCTCGCGGTCGTGACCCTCGGAGCGCCCAGTCCCCTTAGGCTGGTGGGCGTGGACGACGCGACGCCGGTGGGTGAGGTCCGGACCGACGGGCGCAGCGCACGCTGGGAGGACCACCGCTCGGCCCGGCGGGCGCACATCGTGGACGCGGCGCTCACCGTCCTGCAGCGGCAACCACCGGGCGCGGAGTTCCACGTGCGCGACGTCGCCGAGCAGGCCGGCCTCGGCCGCGCCGTGGTCTACCGTCACTTCGCCGACCGGGCGGAGCTCGACCGGGCGATCCAGGACCGGGTCCTGGCGTCGTTGCTGGACCGGGTCGATCCCGAGGTCTCCCTCAACGGCAGCATCGAGCAGATCATCCGTCGCATCGTCGGGGCCTACGTCGGCTGGGCGGCCGAGCATCCCGCGCTGCACCGCTTCGCGGTCTCCCACTCCGTCACCGGCGAGGGCGGCACCGGGCTCGAGCGTGCCGTCGGCCGGTTGGGTGCCGAGCTGGTCGAGCTGGTGCGTTCCGGCGCCGGCCTGCTCGGGATCAGGCTGGCTCCTCAGGACGACGAGCTGATCGACCCGCTCGTGTTCGGCATCGTCGGCCAGGTCTTCGCCTCCGTGCGGATCTGGCTGGGCCGCTCGCCGCTCAGCCCGGAGGCCGATGCGTTCGCCGACCACGTGGCCCGCTCCATCTGGATCCAGCTCGACGGGCACGCCCGCGACCGAGGCGTCGAGCTCGACCGTGAGACGCCCCTCGACGACCTGCTGCTCGGCCTCCGCTGAGCCCACCGGCCGCCGATAGGATCGGGAAGTGAGCACTTCCCCCACCGTCGGCGTCTTCGCCCTCCAGGGCGACGTCCGCGAGCACTTGGCGACCCTCGAGCGGCTCGGCGCCCACGCGATCGCCGTACGGCGGCCCGAGGAGCTGGAGCGTTGCCAGGGCCTCGTGCTGCCCGGCGGGGAGTCCACCACCATGGCCAAGCTGGCTCGGACGTTCGAGCTCTTCGAGCCGCTGCAGAAGCGGATCGCCGACGGCATGCCCACCTTCGGGACCTGCGCGGGGATGATCCTGCTGGCCGACCGGGTGCTCGACGGCACCCCCGACCAGGAGACGCTCGGCGGGATCGACATCACCGTGCGCCGCAACGCCTTCGGCCGCCAGGTCGAGTCCTTCGAGACCGCCCTGCAGCTGACCGGTCTCGACGACCCGGTGCATGCGGTGTTCATCCGGGCTCCCTGGGTGGAGGGCGTCGGCGACCGTGTCGAGGTGCTCGCCCGGGTGGCGGGCGGTCCGGCCGCGGGTAGGATCGTCGCCGTTCGGCAGGGACCACTGATGGCGACGTCGTTCCACCCCGAGGTCGGGACGGACGACCGCATCCACCAGCTCTTCGTGGACCACGTACTGCAGTCGTAGGGAAGGAACGTGCATGTCCGGCCACTCCAAGTGGGCGACCACCAAGCACAAGAAGGCGGTCATCGACGCCAAGCGCGGCAAGATGTTCGCCAAGCTGATCAAGAACATCGAGGTCGCTGCCCGCATGGGCGGCGGTGACCCGGCCGGCAATCCGACGCTGTACGACGCGATCCAGAAGGCCAAGAAGTCGTCGGTCCCCAACGACAACATCGACCGGGCCGTCAAGCGCGGCTCCGGCGCCGAGGCGGGCGGGGCCTCCTACGACACCATCATGTACGAGGGCTACGGCCCCAACGGCGTCGCCATGCTCATCGAGTGCCTGACCGACAACCGCAACCGGGCGGCGATGGAGGTGCGCACCGCGATGACCCGCAACGGCGGGTCGCTGGCCGACCCCGGCTCGGTCGCCTACCTGTTCAACCGCAAGGGCGTCGTCATCGTCCCCACCCAGCAGGAGAGCGTCGAGGTCGACGAGGACGCCGTCCTCGAGGCCACGCTCGACGCGGGCGCCGAGGAGGTCAACGATCTCGGCGAGTCGTTCGAGGTGGTCAGCGAGGCGAGCGACCTGGTGGCGGTCCGCACCTCGCTGCAGGACGCCGGCCTCGACTACGACTCCGCCGAGGCGTCGTTCGTGCCGTCGATGCAGGTGGAGCTCGACGAGCAGGGCGCCGCGAAGGTGTTCCGCTTGGTCGAGGCGCTCGAGGACCTCGACGACGTGCAGAACGTGTTCGCCAACTTCGACGTGTCCGACGACGTGCTGGCCGCCCTCGACGCCTGAGGCGAGCCGACACGCCCGGCGCGTCGCACCACCGTCCTGTCCGCGCCGCACGCTAGCGTCGTACGAACATATGTTCGTGCCGACGTGAGGAGAGGGATGCGTGTCCTGGGCATCGACCCCGGCCTCACCCGTTGCGGTGTCGGCGTGGTCTCGGGCACCCCGGGCCGGCCGCTCAGCCTCGTCGCCGTCGGCGTGGTCGGCTCCGCCTCCGGCGAGCCGGTCGAGCGTCGCCTGCTGACCATCGCCAACGGCATCGACGAGTGGCTCGACGCGGTGGCGCCCGACGCGGTCGCGGTCGAGCGCGTCTTCAGTCAGCACAACGTCCGCACGGTCATGGGCACCGCCCAGGTGAGCGGCCTGGCCCTCGTCGCTGCGGAGCGGCGCGGACTGCCCGTGGCGCTGCACACCCCCAGCGAGGTGAAGGCGGCGGTCACCGGCAGCGGCCGGGCCGACAAGGCACAGGTCGGCGCGATGGTGGCCAGGCTGCTGCGGCTCGACGAGGTGCCGCGCCCGGCCGATGCGGCCGACGCCCTCGCGTTGGCGATCTGCCACATCTGGCGCGGTGGCGCCGCCCGACGCATCGAGGAGGCCCGCGCCCGCGCCGGGGCCGGAGGGAGTGTCGTCCGATGATCGCCTTCGTCAGCGGCGAGGTGGCCGCGATCGGCCTGACCTCCGCGGTGGTCGACGTCGGCGGCGTCGGCCTCGAGCTGCAGTGCGCGCCGGGCACCCTGGCCGAGCTGCGCACCGGCCGCCGGGCGACGCTGCCGACGAGCCTGGTCGTGCGGGAGGACTCGCTGACCCTGTTCGGGTTCGCCGACGAGGACGAGCGGGAGATGTTCGAGCTGGTGCAGACGGCCAGCGGCGTCGGGCCCAAGCTCGCCCAGGCGATGCTGGCGGTGCTCTCGCCGGACGCCGTGCGCACGGCCGTCTCGACCGAGGACGTGAGCACGCTCACCGCCGTCCCCGGCATCGGCCAGAAGGGCGCCCAGCGGATCATCCTCGAGCTCAAGGACCGGGTCGGCGCTGCCCGGGGCGGCGCGAGTGTCGCCCCGGCGTCCCGCACCGGTGCGGCCGGCTGGGAGGACCAGGTGCGCACCGGCCTCGTCGGGCTCGGCTGGTCCAGCAGGGAGGCCGACAAGGCGGTGGCGACCGTCGCCCCGGACGCCGAGGCGATGGATCCCCCCGATGTCGCGCGACTGCTGCGCGCCGCCCTGCAGACGCTGAGCAAGCTGCCGGGCAGCTGATCCGATGACGTACGACGATCCGCGGGCCGCCCTCGAGAGCGCCGAGGCCGCCTACCTCGCCCAGCGTGACGCGCCCAACGTCACCGACGCCGAGGCCGAGGGAGACGAGCGCGCCGTGGAGGCCGCGCTGCGCCCCCGCACCCTCGACGAGGTGGTCGGCCAGCAACGCGTGCGTGAGCAGCTCGGCCTGGTCCTGCAGGCGGCCCGGTCACGTGGCCGGACCTCCGACCACGTCCTGCTGTCGGGCCCGCCCGGCCTGGGCAAGACGACCCTGGCGATGATCATCGCGGCGGAGATGGGCAGCCCGCTGCGGCTGACCAGCGGCCCGGCCATCACCCATGCCGGCGACCTGGCCGCGATCCTGTCGGGACTCACCGACGGCGACGTCCTCTTCGTCGACGAGATCCACCGGATGTCCCGGCCGGCCGAGGAGATGCTCTACATGGCCATGGAGGACTTCCGGGTCGACGTGGTCATCGGCAAGGGCCCCGGCGCCACCGCGATCCCGCTGGAGATCCCACCCTTCACCCTGGTCGGTGCGACCACCCGGGCCGGTCTCCTCCCGGGGCCGCTGCGCGACCGGTTCGGCTTCACCGCCTACCTGGAGTTCTACGAGCCCGACGAGCTCGACCTGATCGTGCAGCGGTCGGCACGCCTGCTCGAGGTCGAGGTCCGCGCTGCGGGGACGGCCGAGATCGCGTCCCGGTCGCGGGGGACTCCCCGGATCGCCAACCGGCTGCTGCGCCGGGTGCGCGACTACGCGCAGGTGCGCTCCGACGGGGTGGTCACCCTCGCGACGGCGCGCCGGGCGCTGGAGCTGTTCGAGGTCGACGCGAGTGGCCTCGACCGGTTGGACCGGGCGGTCCTCGGTGTGCTGTGCCGACGGTTCGGCGGCGGTCCGGTGGGCATCAGCACGCTCGCCGTCGCCGTGGCGGAGGAGCGCGAGACGATCGAGGAGGTCGCCGAGCCGTTCCTGGTGCGCAGCGGGCTGCTGGCCCGGACGCCCCGGGGACGGGTGGCGACGCCGGCCGCGTGGCGGCACCTCGGCCTCGAGGTGCCGCCACGGGCGCTGGGCGCGGACCTGCCGCTGTTCGACGACGCCGAGTGACACGATCCGGTCACGGTCCCCGGCCTTGTGGTGGGGCCGGCCACCGGGTCACGTGGCGGCCGTTACACTTCACCGGCGGCAGCCCGTGTGGGCAGGCTCGCCCCCGCGTCACGCTGTGTCGCTGCCGTTCCCCCGAAAACGTTTGGAGCCGATAAGCATGCCTCCCGAGGTACAGCTGCTCGTCATCGTGATCGCCTTCATCGGCTTCTGGGCGATCGTGATCCGACCCGCACGCAACGCCCAACGCCGCACGCTGCAGCTCCAGCAGGCGCTCGAGGTGGGCGACCGGGTGATCATGTCGGCGGGCATCTTCGGCACCGTGGTGAGCCTCGACGACGAGCGGGTCGGCCTCGACATCGCTGCGGGCACCACGATCACCGTGGCCCGCCAGGCCGTCGTACGACGCCTGGAGGACGAGTCCGTCGAGGCGTCCGGACGCGAGACCACCGAGCCGGCGCCGCGCGACGAGCCGCTTCGCGACGACACCGAGGAGTAACGGCACCGTGGCAACAAGGACCTCCACGAAGCCGGGGCGCACCCTGCTGATCTTCTTCCTCGCGATCGTCGTGCTCTACGGCCTCGCCGCGCTGGGCGGCACCTGGACGCCGCGACTGGGCCTCGACCTCGAGGGCGGCACCCGGATCACCCTGACCGCCGTGGGCGACGGGGTGACCCAGGAGAAGATGAACCAGGCCCGGCAGATCATCGACGCCCGGGTCAACGGCAACGGCGTGGCCGAGGCCGAGGTGACCGTCCAGAGCAACAAGAACATCATCGTCGAGATCCCCGGCAAGAACGCCTCCAACCTCGTCGACTCCGTCAAGCGCACCGCCCAGCTGCGGTTCCGCATCGTCGCCGGACAGCCGCTGGGTCCGGTCAAGGCGCAGCCGTCGACCAGCCCGAGTCCCAGCCCGAGTCCCAGCCCCAGCGGCGAGGCGAGCCCTTCCGCCACGCCCTCGCCGAGCGGGTCCAGCTCTCCGAAGGCCGCAACGTCGCCCTCGGCCGGCAACAACCGCCCCGCCCCCGGGTTCGACCACGCTGTCGCCGACCCGTCCCCGTCCCCGTCCCCGGCAGCCTCTCCGGCCGCCTCGCCCTCCGGCACCCCCTCGTCCGCCCCGGTCGGCTCGGACGCGCGCGTGCAGCAGGCGCTGGCGTTCGCCCAGAGCCCGCCGCAGGAGTGGCTGGCCCGGCAGGCGGCGTACCGCTGCCCGCCCCCCGGTGAGTCGGCGAACATCCAGGACGACCCCGACAAGCCGCTGGTGACCTGTGACGACCAGGGCAACCGGTTCCTGCTCACCCCGGCGGTCGTGGCCGGCACGCAGCTCAAGAGCGCCTCCTACGGCACCCCGCCGCAGGGCGTCGGCTGGGTGGTGCAGCTCAGCCTGAAGGGCGACGCCCGCAAGGCCTTCGGCGACGTCTCCAAGGCGCTCTACGCCAACGGCGGCCAGTTCGCGATCGTCCTCGACGGCGAGGTGATCTCCTACGCCGGGTTCCAGGAGCCGATCCTCGACGGCAACGCCCAGATCAGCGGCGACTTCACCGAGGCCGAGGCCAAGTCGCTGGCCAACTCGCTCAAGTTCGGCGCGCTGCCGATCAAGTTCGCGAACCCGCCCACGGTCGAGACCATCGGCCCCTCGCTCGCGGGCAACCAGTTGTCGGCCGGCATCTTCGCCGGCATCGTCGGCCTGCTCATCGTGATGCTCTACTGCCTGCTCTACTACCGCGGTCTCGGCCTGGTCGTGATCGCCTCGCTGTTCGTCGCGGCCGCGGTCACCTACGCCACCGTGCTCGTGCTCGCCAAGGCGGCCAACTTCACGCTGACCCTGCCCGGCATCGCCGGACTGATCGTCGCGGTCGGCATCACCGCGGACTCCTTCATCGTCTACTTCGAGCGCATCCGCGACGAGATGCGCGACGGCAAGTCGATGCGGGTGGCGGTCGAGGCCGGCTGGGTGCGCGCGCGAAACACCTGTCTCGCCGCTGACGCGGTGTCGTTCCTCGCCGCCGTCGTCCTCTACATCTTCGCGATCGGCGTCGTCCGCGGGTTCGCGTTCGCGCTCGGCATCAGCACGCTGATCGACGTCGCGGTGTTCTTCTGGTTCACCAAGCCGACGATCTCGCTGCTCGCGCGGCGCCGGTTCTTCAACTCCGGCGCCAAGTACTCCGGCCTGTCCGCCGAGACGCTCGGGATCGACGAGATATCGCCGGACCACCGCCGGCTGGCAGGGGGCCGTGTCTGATGGGCAAGTTCAGCAGGCTGGGCAACAGCCTCTACGAGGGCACCACCTCGATCGACTTCGTGGGTCGGCGGTGGATCTGGTACTCCGTCTCCCTGGTGATCATCGCGCTGGCGGCCGGCGGCCTGTTCTTCAAGGGACTCAACCTCGGCATCGAGTTCGAGGGCGGCGTCGAGTACGCCATCAGCCTTCCGGCCGACCAGGTCACCCAGGACAACGTCGACAAGATCCGCACCGCGATCGCCGACACGGGCGTCCCGGAGGCGTCCGCACCCATCGTGAACACCTCGGGCAAGGAGACCATCCGGGCCCAGACCGAGGAGATGTCCAACGACGACACGACGAAGGTGCGCAACGCCATCGCCGACGTCATGAGCGTCGATGCTCGCAAGGACATCTCGACCCAGGAGGTGGGTGCCTCGTGGGGTGAGCAGGTGATCAACCGGTCCATCACCGGACTGGTCGTCTTCCTGATCGCGGTGCTGCTGTTCATCTGGGCCTACTTCCGCGAGTGGAAGATGTCCGTCGGCGCGATCGTCGCGCTCGGCCACGACATCATCATCACCGTCGGCGTCTACGCGCTCTCCGGGTTCGAGGTCACCCCGGCCACCGTCACCGGCGTGCTCACCATCCTCGGCTTCTCGCTCTACGACACCGTCGTCGTCTTCGACAAGGTGCGGGAGAACACCAAGGACATGCGGCACAGCCGGCGCACCTACGCCGAGCTGGCCAACCTGGCGGTCAACCAGACCCTGGTCCGCTCGATCAACACCTCGATCGTGGCGTTGCTGCCAGTCGCCGCCCTGCTCTACGTCGGCGTGTTCACCCTCGGCTCGGGAGCGCTCAAGGACCTCGCGCTCGCGCTGTTCGTCGGGATGGCGGCCGGTGCCTACTCCTCCATCTTCATCGCCACCCCGCTCGCGGTGCACCTCAAGGAGGGCGAGCAGGAGATCACCGAGGCCGACCGGCGGGCCCGCGCCCGGTCCCGGCGCGACGCCGACCGGTACGCCGACGTGCCGGTGTTCAGCGACGACATGCCGGTCGTCGAGGAGCCCGACGCCCCGGTCTCTGCGGACCGCGCCACACCGGGTGACGGTCCCGCTGCCGGGCAGGGGGCGCCGTTCCGGGCGCCGAGCAGCCGTCCGTCCGCGGTCGGTTCCGGCCGGGTGGTGCCGCAGTCCAAGGCGCCGGTGCAGCCGTCGCGGTCGTCCGGACGCGACCAGCCGAGCCGGAAGCCGCGCTCGCGACGTGGCAAGTGACCCCGAGGCCCAGGACCTCGCTGCGCTCATCGACGCCCGGATCCGCGACGTCGCCGACTTCCCGAAGCCCGGGGTGCTGTTCAAGGACATCACCCCACTGCTCGACGACCACGATGCCTTCACCCGGGTCGTGGAGGCGCTGGCCGACGCCGGTCGCGACGAGGACGGGCGGGTCGTGGTCGACAAGGTCATCGGCATGGAGGCCCGCGGCTTCATCCTGGCCGCACCGGTCGCCCTCGCGCTCGGCGTCGGGTTCGTGCCGGTGCGCAAGCCGGGCAAGCTGCCCTGGCAGACCCACGCGGTCAGCTACGAGCTCGAGTACGGCTCGGAGACCCTGGAGATGCACGTCGACGCGCTGGCCGCAGGGGAGCGGGTGCTCCTCGTCGACGACGTGCTGGCCACCGGGGGGACTGCCGCTGCCAGCGCCGAGCTGGTGCGCGCCTGCGGTGCCGAGGTGCACCGGTTCGCCGTCCTGATGGAGCTGTCCTTCCTCCACGGCCGCCGGGCTCTCGGCGAGATGCCGCTCACGGTGCTCCGCACCCTGTGACCGGCGAGCGCCGGCTGCCTAGACTCGGGCGCATGGCGGAGGAACCGGCGAGCACCGAGCGGGCGACGCCCGCTGTCCGGATGAGCGACTCCCCTCCCGTGCCCCGTCCCAGCCACACCGGCGGCGGTCGCGGCGTGCGCGCCCGCCTGGCCCGCATCGGCACCTCCCGCCAGGTCGGCAACCCGGTGCTGGAGCCGCTGTTCCGCACCGTCCGGGCCAACCACCCCAAGGCCGACCTCGCCCTGCTCGAGCGTGCCTACGACACCGCGGAGCGGCACCACCGCGGGCAGATGCGCAAGAGCGGCGATCCCTACATCACCCACCCGCTTGCAGTGACCACCATCCTCGCCGACATCGGCATGACCGAGCCGACCCTGGTGGCGGCCCTGCTGCACGACACGGTCGAGGACACGCCGTACACCCTCGCCGAGCTGCGCCACGACTTCGGCGAGGAGGTCGCGCTCCTCGTCGACGGCGTCACCAAGCTCGACAAGGTCAAGTACGGCGACTCGGCCCAGGCCGAGACCATCCGCAAGATGATCGTCGCGATGAGCCAGGACATCCGGGTCATCGTCATCAAGCTCGCCGACCGGCTGCACAACATGCGCACGCTGCGCTACGTGAAGGCCGAGACGCAGGAGCGCAAGTCCCGCGAGACGCTCGAGATCTTCGCACCGCTCGCCCACCGGCTGGGCATGAACACGCTCAAGTGGGAGCTGGAGGACCTCGCGTTCGCGACCCTGCACCCCAAGATCTACGACGAGATCGTCCGCCTCGTCGCCGAGCGGGCGCCGTCGCGCGACCAGTTCATGCGCCAGGTGATCCAGGCGGTGGATGTGGACCTGAAGAACGCCAAGATCCGCTCCCGGGTCACCGGCCGGCCGAAGCACTACTACTCGATCTACCAGAAGATGATCCACGGCGGCCGGGAGTTCGCCGACATCTACGACCTCGTCGGGATCCGGATCCTCGTCGACACCGACCGCGAGTGCTACGGCGTGCTGGGCGTGCTGCACAACCGCTGGAACCCGATCCCGGGGCGGTTCAAGGACTACGTCGCGATGCCCAAGTTCAACATGTACCAGTCGCTGCACACCACGGTGATCGGGCCACAGGGCAAGCCGGTCGAGATGCAGATTCGCACCTTCTCGATGCACCGTCGGGCGGAGTACGGCGTCGCCGCGCACTGGAAGTACAAGGAGGACGTCAAGTCGGGGGTGGACACCGACCAGACCGTCGGCCAGGGCCGCGGCGAGATGCCGTGGGTCCGGCAGCTGCTCGACTGGCAGAACGAGGTGGAGGACCCCGGCGAGTTCCTGGAGTCGCTGCGCTTCGAGATCAATGCCGCCGAGGTCTACGTCTTCACCCCGCGCGGCGACGTGATCGGCCTGCCCATCGGCTCCACCCCGGTGGACTTCGCCTACGCCATCCACACCGAGGTCGGCCATCACACGATCGGCGCCCGCGTCAACGGGCGGCTGGTGCCGCTGGAGTCCCGGCTCGAGCACGGCGACGTGGTCGAGGTGTTCACCTCCAAGGCCCAGAACGCCGGTCCGAGCCGCGACTGGCTGGGGTTCGTCAAGTCGCCGCGGGCCCGGTCGAAGATCCGGCACTGGTTCACCAAGGAGCGCCGCGAGGAGGCCATCGAGCAGGGCAAGGACCAGATCGCCCGGCTGATGCGCAAGGAGGGGGTCTCCCTCAAGCGGGTGATGACGCACGACTCGCTGACCCAGGTCGCCCACGAGCTGCGCCTGGCCGACGTCTCAGCCCTCTACGCCGCCGTGGGGGAGGGCAACCTGGGCGCCCAGACGGTGGTGCGCAAGGTCATCGAGCAGGCCGGGGGACAGCAGGGCGCCGCCGAGGACCTCGCCGAGGCCGTCACGATCACCCGGCCCCGTCGGGCGAGCGGCCAGGGCGCCGACGCGGGCGTCATCGTCAAGGGCACCTCCGACGTGCTGGTCAAGCTCGCCAAGTGCTGCACACCCGTCCCGGGCGACGCCATCCTGGGCTTCGTCACTCGCGGCGCCGGCGTCTCCGTGCATCGTCGCGACTGCACGAACGCCAAAGACCTGCTCAGCCAGCCCGAGCGCCTCGTCGACGTCGAGTGGGCGCCCACGTCCCAGTCCACCTTCCTGGTGCAGATCATGGTGGAGGCGCTGGACCGCTCCCGACTGCTCTCCGACATCACCCTGGTGCTCTCCGAGCAGCACGTGAACATCCTCTCGGCCTCGCTGAGCACCAGCCGCGACCGGGTCGCCAAGAGCAAGTTCACCTTCGAGATGGGCGACCCCAAGCACCTCGGCGCGATCCTCAAGGCGGTCCGCAACATCGACGGCGTGTTCGACGCCTACCGGATCACTCACTGAGGTGGGTGGGTTGCGCCGCCGCTAGGGCCGTCACCTGGGTGCTGCCCTGCCGGGCCGCCGCGGGGAGCGTGGGCGTGCGGGGGTGGGTTGCGCCGCCGCTAGGGCCGTCACCTGGGTGCTGCCCTGCCGGGCCGCCGTTGGGAGCGTGTGCGTGGGTGCTGCCCTGCCCTGCGGGGCCGCCGCTGGGAGCGTGGGCTGCGGGCTGCCCTCGAGGGGCCTAGCCGGAGAACTCGCTGGCGGCCTTCTCGGCCATCTCGAGGAAGGCGCGGCGCGAGGCCAGGTCGTCCTCGAGGCGCTTGACCCGCCGTTCGTCGCCGGCGGCGCGGGCCGAGTCGAGGTCGGCCTCCACCCCGGCGATGGCCGAGCGCAACTGGCCGACCATGTCGTCCGCGCGGGCCGACTTCTCCGGGTCCGAGCGGCGCCACTGCTCGTCCTCCCGGGCCCGGATCGCCTGCTCGACCTTGCGGATGCGGCCCTCCAGCGTCTTGACCTGGTCCCGCGGCACCTTGCCCGCGGCATCCCAGCGCTCGGCGATCGAACGGAACGCCTGCTTGGTGGCGTCGAGGTCCGCCTCCTCCGACTGCAGGTGCGGCAGCAGTGCCTCGGCCTCGGTCAGCAGCTCCAACTTGCGCTCCGCGTTCGCGGCGAACTCCTGGTCGAGCTCTGCGTTGGCGGCGTCGCGGGCTCCGAAGAAGACGTCCTGCGCGCCGCGGAACCGCTTCCAGAGCCGGTCGTCGACGTCCTTGGGCGCCGGACCCGCGGCCTTCCACTCCTGCATCAGGGCGCGGTAGCGGCCGGCCGTGGGCCCCCACTCGGTCGAGTCGGCGAGCGCCTCGGCCTCCTTGACCAGGCGCTCCTTGACTTCACGAGCAGCTGTGCGCTTCTCGTTCTGCTCGGCGAAGTGCGACTTGCGGGCCCGGGTGTAGGCCGTGCGGGCCCCGGAGAACCGGTGCCACAGCTGGTCGTCGGTCTTCTTGTCGAGGCGGGGCAGGCCCTTCCACTCCTCGAGCAGGTCGCGCAGCCGGTTGGCGCCGTTGCGCCAGTCGCGGCCCTGTGCCAGCCGCTCCGCCTCGGCAACGATCTCGGCCTTCCGCACGCGGGACTCCTCGCGCCGGCGGGCGCCCTCCTCGCGGCGCTGCTCCCGCTGCGTCGCGATCAGCGGCCGGAGGGCGTCGAGACGAGCGACCAGTGCGGTGATGTCGCCGACGGCGTTCGGGGTCTTCAGCTGGTCGACGAGCGCATTGACCGACGTGGTCGCCTCGTCGGGGTTCAGCGCCCCCGTTCGGATGCGCTGGTCGAGCAGCTGCACCTCGAAGGCGATGGCGTCGTAGCGGCGGACGAAGAAGGCGAGCGCCTCCTCGGGCGTCCCCTCGGGGTACTGCCCGACGGCGTGCTCGGCCTCACCGACGCGGACGTAGACCGTCCCGTCGTCGGCGACCCGACCGAAGTCGCGGCCCGGTCGGTCGCTGGCCTGCTGGCGTCCCTCATTGCCCTGCGCGGTCACGTCAGTCCCTCGTCGTCGGAAAGCGGGCCCCGGCCGTGTGGCCGTGGCGCAGGGATCATCGTACGCATTCGGGCGACCCGGGTCAGGGACAGTAGGCTGGGCTGGCCCGCTGCCCAACCGGACCCGAGGACGACCCCAGGAGTGAGCCAGGAGTGACACCGTGCTGATCGCAGGCTTCCCGGCCGGACCCTGGGGCACCAACTGCTACGTGGTGGCCACCGGCAAGGGCACGGAGTGCGTGGTCATCGATCCCGGGAAGGACTCCGCCAGCGGCGTCGACCAGGTGGTCCGTGAGCACGGGCTGAAGCCGGTCTCCGTGCTCGTCACCCACGGCCACATCGACCACATGTGGTGCGTGGCACCCGTCGCCGGCAGCTACGACGCCACGGCCTACATCCATGCCGAGGACCGGCACCTGCTCTCGGACCCGATGGCCGGCATGTCGCCGGAGACGGCCGGGATGCTGCTGGGCGGGCGCTACGAGTTCGCCGAGCCCGACGACGTGGCGGAGGTCGCAGACGGCGCGACCCTGCAGCTGGCCGGCCTGGAGTTCCTCGTCGACCACACCCCGGGCCACACGCGCGGCTCGATCACCTTCCGCACGCCGTACGCCGGACCGGACCCTTCGACAGGGTCAGGGCAAGCGGCGCAGGATGTCTCCGAGGTGATGTTCTCCGGAGACCTGCTCTTCGCAGGGTCCATCGGGCGCACCGACCTGCCAGGAGGGGACCACCCCACGATGCTGCGGAGCCTGCGCGACAAGGTGCTGCCGCTGGCGGACGACATCGTCGTGCTCCCCGGCCACGGCGAACAGACCAGCATCGGACGCGAGCGGGCGACCAACCCCTTCCTGCTCGACCTGCTCGAGCACGATCCGGGCGCCGAGACCGCCGGACAGGTCAACCGCGGCCTCTAGCCGCCGCCCGCCCACCACCACCCCAGGAACGAGATGACCAGACCCACCCCGCTCAGCGGGTACCCGGAGCTGCTGCCTGCCCAGCGCTTCGTCGAGACCACCGTGATCGAGACCCTGTCGCGCACGTTCGAACTGCACGGGTTCGCCAACATCGAGACCCGGGCGGTCGAGCCGCTGGACCAGCTGCTGCGCAAGGGCGACACCTCCAAGGAGGTCTACGTCCTGCGCCGGCTGCAGGAGGAGGCGGGCGACGACTCCGGTGACAAGGACCCCGGTGACAAGGACCCCGGACCGGACCGGCGGCTCGGCCTGCACTTCGACCTGACCGTGCCGTTCGCGCGCTACGTGCTGGAGAACGCCGGGAAGCTCGACTTCCCGTTCCGCCGCTACCAGGTCCAGCCGGCCTGGCGCGGCGAGCGGCCGCAGGAAGGCCGCTACCGGCAGTTCACCCAGGCCGACATCGACATCGTCGGCCGCGACGAGCTGCCCTTCCACCACGACATCGAGGTCACCCGGGTCATGGTGGACGCCTTGACCCGGCTGGACTTCCTCCCGGCATTCCGTCTCCAGGTCAACAACCGCAAGCTGATCCAGGGCTTCTACGCCGGCCTGGGCATCGACGACACCCACGAGACGATGCGCCTCGTCGACAAGCTCGACAAGCTCGAGCCCGAGAGCGTGCGCGAGCTGCTGTGCCGG
>DASTFI010000038.1:0-101995 GCA_035708765.1 Marmoricola sp. | reverse complement strand
CTGACGATGGCGGAGTACTTCCGCGACGTGCAGAACCAGGACGTGCTGCTCTTCATCGACAACATCTTCCGGTTCACCCAGGCGGGCTCGGAGGTGTCGACCCTGCTGGGCCGGATGCCCTCCGCGGTGGGCTACCAGCCCAACCTCGCCGACGAGATGGGTGCGCTGCAGGAGCGGATCACCTCCACGCGTGGTCACTCGATCACCTCGATGCAGGCGATCTACGTGCCCGCCGACGACTACACCGACCCGGCGCCGGCCACGACGTTCGCGCACCTCGACGCGACCACCGAGCTCTCCCGCGAGATCGCCTCGCTCGGCATCTACCCGGCCGTGGACCCGCTGACCTCGACGTCGCGGATCCTCGACGCCCAGTACATCGGGCAGGAGCACTACGACTGCGCGATCCGCGTGAAGCAGATCCTGCAGCGCAACAAGGAGCTCCAGGACATCATCGCGATCCTCGGTGTGGACGAGCTCTCCGAGGAGGACAAGGTCATCGTGTCCCGCGCACGCCGCATCCAGCGGTTCCTGTCGCAGAACACCTACGTGGCCAAGCAGTTCACCGGCATCGAGGGCTCGACCGTCCCGGTGTCGGACACGATCGAGGCGTTCAACAAGATCGCCGACGGCGAGTACGACCACGTGGCCGAGCAGGCCTTCTTCATGTGCGGCGGTCTGGACGACGTCGAGCAGAAGTGGGCTGAGATCCAGAAGAACCTCTGATGGCCGAGAACCTGCACGTCGAGCTCGTGGCGGCCGACCGCCTGGTGTGGTCGGGCGAGGCCAGCATGGTCGTCGCCCGCACCACCGAGGGCGACGTCGGGGTGCTGCCCAACCACGCCCCGATGCTCTCGCTGATGGTGGACGGCGTCGTCGACGTCACCACCGAGGACAACGAGACCTGGGTGGCGGCGGTCGACGCGGGATTCCTCTCGGTGGCCGACAACCGGATCTCGATCCTGGCCGAGCACGCGGAGATGTCGCACGACATCGACCTCGAGCGCGCCAAGGCCGACCTCGAGCGGGCGAGGAAGGCCGGCGAGCTCCTCAACGAGCCCGAGGATGCCGTCGAGGCGGCCTGGGCGGAGGCCAGGATCCGGGCTGCGGAGACGCCGTCCAGCCGCTGACCGTGGGTCTAGGCTGGCTCCGGAGAAGTGCCGTATCCACCAGGGCAGACACCGAGCGGAACGAGGCGTAGATGGCGGTATGGCAGTGGCTGCTCGACTCAGCCGGTGCCATCCTGCTCGCCGTCGTCCTCTACGGGCTGATGCTCGTCGTCCGGCGGCGGGTGCTGTCCCGCCAGGGGGGCACCTTCGAGCTCTCCGTCCGCGTCCGGTCCGGAAAGGCCGGGCGCGGTTGGGTTCTGGGGCTCGGCCGCTACCACGGTGAGCAGCTCCAGTGGTTCCGGATCTTCTCGCCGTCGCCACGGCCCAAGCGCCGCTTCGCGCGCGTCGAGCTGAGCATCACCGGGCAGCGCGAGCCCAACGGCCCGGAGTCGTTCGCCCTCTACGGTGGCCACGTGATCGTCGAGTGCCGCGGACCGCGCGGACCGATCGAGCTCGCGATGTCCCCGAGCGCGCTGATGGGGTTCTCCTCCTGGCTGGAGGCGTCCCCGCCCGGGTCCGACTGGGACCGGCAGCCGGTCCGCTAGGCGTTCCCGCGCTCTCCTCCGCGCTCTCCTCCGGGCACCCACAGCACGTCACCGTGCTCGCGGTTCGCGTGCCGGGCGAGGATGAACAGCAGGTCCGAGAGCCGGTTGAGGTACTTGATGGCGAGGTCGTTCATCGTCTCGCCGTGCTGCTCGAACGCCGCCCAGGCCGCCCGCTCGGCCCGGCGGCACACGGTGCGCGCCACGTGCAGGCGGGCCGCCGAGGGAGTGCCGCCGTTGAGGATGAAGGAGCGCAGGTTCGGCAGCTCCTCGTTCCAGCGGTCGCACCAGCCCTCGAGCCGGTCGACGTACTCCTGCTCGATCCGCAGCGGCGGGTACTTCGGGTCCGGCACGATCGGGGTCGCGAAGTCGGCGCCGACGTCGAAGAGGTCGTTCTGGATGTGGGTCAGCACCGAGGCCACGTCCTCGTCGAGTCCGCCGTCCGCGACCGCCACGCCGATGTGGGCGTTGGTCTCGTCCACCTCGGCGTACGCCTGCAGGCGCAGGTCGGTCTTCGTGGTGCGGCTCAGATCGCCCAGGCGCGTCTGGCCGGCGTCGCCGGTGCGGGTGTAGATGCGGGTGAGGTTGACCATGCCGGTCAGCCTAGGGCCAGGTCCTATCCTGCGATGCGTGGAGTCCTTCGTCGTCACCTCGCCGGGTGGCCGGGTGCGCGCGCTGGACGGCACCGTCGAGGTCGGGGGAGCGAAGAACTCGGCGCTGAAGCTCATGGCCGCCGCGCTGCTGGCCCCGGGTCGGAGCACGATCGCCAACGTCCCGGAGATCCTCGACGTGGCGGTGATGGGTCGGCTGCTCGAAGAGCTCGGCTGCTCCGTGGAGCGCACCGGCACCCGCGTTGCCATCGACGTCCCTGAGCAGCTCAACCACGAGGCGCCGTACGAGCTGGTGCGCCGGCTGCGCGCCTCCATCGCCGTGCTGGGGCCGCTGGTCGCCCGGTGCGGCCGGGCCAGCGTGGCGCTCCCCGGCGGAGACGCCATCGGGTCCCGCGGCCTGGACATGCACATGACCGGCCTGCGTGAGCTCGGTGCGACCGTGCGGGTCGAGCACGGCCAGGTCGTCGCCGAGGTGCAGGGGCAGTACGCCGGTGCGAACCTGTGGCTGGACTTCCCCTCCGTCGGCGCCACGGAGAACCTGGTGATGGCGGCGGTGCTCGCCCAGGGGACGACGGTCATCGACAACGTGGCCCGCGAGCCCGAGATCGCCGACCTGTGCTCGATGCTGGTGGAGATGGGCGCCGCGATCGACGGGATCAGCACCTCCACCCTGGTCATCGAGGGCGTCGACCGGCTGCACCCGGTCGAGCACGAGACCGTCGCCGACCGGATCGTGGCGGGCACCTGGGCGTTCGCGCCGACGATCGCCGGTGGCCGCGTCCGGGTGGAGCACGGCCGCGCCGAGCACCTGGACCTGGTGCTCGACAAGCTCGCCGACGCGGGCGCCGAGGTGACCGTGGACGCGGCCGGGTTCGACGTCGCGGCGCCCGAGCGGCTGCGCGCCTTCGACGTGGTGACGCTTCCCTACCCCGGCTTCCCGACGGACCTGCAGCCGTTCGCGATGGCGCTCGCCGCGGTCAGCCACGGCTCGGCAATGATCACCGAGAACGTCTTCGAGGCGAGGTTCATGTTCGCCCAGGAGCTCGCCCGGCTCGGGGCCGACGTGCACACCGACGGGCACCATGCCGTGGTCCGCGGCGTGTCCGGCCTGTCCGGCGCGCCGGTGGTGGCCCACGACATCCGCGCGGGCGCGGCGCTGGTCCTCGCCGCGCTGGCCGCGGAGGGTACGACGGTGGTGGCGGAGTCCCAGCACATCGACCGGGGCTATCCGCGGTTCGCGGAGTCGTTGCGCTCGCTGGGTGCCGACGTCCACCGCGCTGCTGGGACCGCGCAGACCTGACCGATCGGTCGGTTTCCCGCGCGGGGAACTCGCAGAAACATGAATCGCAGGAACATGCGTCTGCCAGGCAACCATCCGGGCGTTCCGGTCGTCATAGTGGGTACATCGACGATGCGGGGAGGGTGTCGAGCCCCGCACGGGACTGCGGAGGAAGACATGGATGTGGTGGTCGACGGCTCCACCCTCGTCATCAGTGGCCAGCTGGACGTGCGGTCGATCGCGGAGCTGCGCGCGCGTCTCTACGACCACCTTTCCGAGCACGAGGAAGCGGTCGTGCTGGACCTCGCGGGCGTGGAGTCCGCCGACCTGTCGGCGCTGCGGATGCTCGCGGTGGCGAGTCGGCTGGCGAACTCGGCCGGCCACCGCCTCAGCGTGCGGGGCTGTCCGGACGCCGTACGACGGCTGCTGCACCTCACCCACCTGCGCGGCCTGATGATCGTCGAGCCCGAGGACGTGCGGCAGGACACCACCGTCACGGCGTGAGACAGCCAACAGTCCGTACCCACGCGGCATCGCGGCGTCCTACCCTGCAGACCATGAGTGAATCGTCGCGTCCGCAGCGCCCCGAGAAGGACCGTCCCTGGGTGATGCGGACCTACGCCGGGCACAGCTCGGCCGCGGAGTCCAACAAGCTCTACCGGACCAACCTCGCCAAGGGCCAGACCGGGCTGTCGGTGGCCTTCGACCTGCCCACGCAGACGGGCTACGACCCGGACTCGCCGCTGAGCAGGGGCGAGGTCGGCAAGGTGGGCGTGCCGATCCCGCACCTGGGCGAGATGCGCCGGCTGTTCGAGGACATCCCGCTGACGGAGATGAACACCTCGATGACGATCAACGCCACCGCGATGTGGCTGCTCGCGCTCTACCAGGTCGTCGCCGAGGAGCAGGCCGCTGCACAGGACCCCGATGCCGACTTCGAGGCCGTGCACGCGCAGCTGGCCGGCACCACGCAGAACGACATCATCAAGGAGTACCTCTCCCGCGGCACCTACGTGTTCCCCCCGGAGCACTCCCTGCGGCTGACGGCCGACACGATCGCCTACACCGTCAACCACATCCCGAAGTGGAACCCCATCAACATCTGCAGCTACCACCTGCAGGAGGCCGGGGCCACGCCGACCCAGGAGCTGGCCTACGCGCTGTGCACCGCGATCGCCGTCCTGGACGCGGTCAAGGACTCCGGCCAGGTCTCCGAGGAGGACTTCGGCCGCGTCGTCGGGCGGATCTCCTTCTTCGTCAACGCCGGGGTGCGGTTCGTCGAGGAGCTGTGCAAGATGCGGGCCTTCGTCCAGCTCTGGGACGAGATCACCGAGCACCGCTACGGCGTGCAGGACCCCAAGATGCGCCGCTTCCGCTACGGCGTCCAGGTCAACTCGCTGGGCCTGACCGAGGCGCAGCCGGAGAACAACGTCCAGCGCATCGTGCTGGAGATGCTGGGCGTCACGCTCTCCAAGGGCGCCCGCGCCCGCGCCGTCCAGCTGCCGGCCTGGAACGAGGCCCTCGGCCTGCCGCGGCCGTGGGACCAGCAGTGGTCGCTGCGGCTGCAGCAGGTGCTCGCCTTCGAGTCCGACCTGCTCGAGTACGACGACATCTTCGACGGCTCCCACGTGATCGAGGCGAAGGTCGCCCAGCTCGTGGAGGATGCGCGCGCCGAGGTGGACCGGGTGCAGGCGATGGGCGGTGCGGTGGCAGCGGTCGAGTCGGGCTACATGAAGCAGGAGCTGGTCAGCGCCCACGCTGCCCGCCGGGCCCGGATCGAGAACGGCCAGGAGATCGTCGTCGGCGTCAACAGGTTCGACACCACCGAGCCGTCGCCGCTCACCGCCGACCTGGACGCGGCCATCCAGACGGCCGACCCCGAGGCCGAGCGGCAGGCGATCGCCTCGGTGGAGGCGTGGCGCTCGGAGCGCGACCCGGCCGCGGTCGAGGATGCGCTCCGCGGGCTGGCCGAGGACGCCAAGAGCGGCGTCAACCTGATGGACGCCACCCTCGCGGCCGCCCGCGCCGGGGCGACCACGGGGGAGTGGGCCGGGACCCTGCGCCAGGTGTTCGGGGAGTACCGCGCACCGACCGGGGTCGGCGGGGCGGTGGGCGCCGCCGAGGCGGGTGCCGAGCTGACCAAGGTCCGCGAGCTGGTGGAGCGGACCGGCGCGGAGCTGGGCACCCGGCTGCGCCTGCTTGTCGGCAAGCCTGGGCTCGACGGGCACTCCAACGGGGCGGAGCAGGTCGCCGTCCGGGCCCGGGACGCGGGCTTCGAGGTGATCTACCAGGGGATCCGGCTCACCCCCGAGCAGATCGTCGCCGCCGCGGTCGCCGAGGACGTGCACTGCGTCGGTCTTTCGATCCTCTCCGGCTCGCACATGGAGCTGGTGCCCGACGTCCTGGACCGGATGGCCGAGGCCGGCATCGACGAGATCCCCGTCATCGTCGGCGGGATCATCCCCAGCGGCGATGCCGCCCGGCTCAGGGAGCTGGGCGTCGCGGAGGTGTTCACCCCCAAGGACTTCAGCCTCACCGAGTCCACCGCCGGGATGGTGCGCGCGATCCGCCGCGCCAACGGACTGGACTGAAATCGTTCGCCGCACCACCCCGTCGGCTTACGCTGGCGCCAGCCTCCTCCGGATGCCTCCGAAGGGACGTGGCCGAGCAGGACGGTGTGATGCAGCAGCTGTACGCGGACGGACCGTGGGAGCTTGACGCGCTCGCGACGATCTTCGCGCGCTCCCGCGAGGCGCAGGTGCTCACCGATCCCGACGGGATCGCTGTCCTGGGCAACGCCGCTGCCGGCGACCTGCTCGGCCTCCCCGTCGCCCAGCTCGCCGGCGTGGAGGTCACCCGGTTCGCCCGCGCCTCGATGAAGGGCTTCGTGAGCCAGTCCATCCGGACGGTGGCGCTCAACGACGTCGAGCTCACCGTGCGCAACGCCCGGGTGACGCAGATCGACGGCGTCTGGCACGCGCTGGACCTGACCCTGCAGCCGATGTCCACCGAACGCGGTCCGATGGTGGCGATCGGGCTGCGCGAGGCCGCCGACCGCTACGGCCAGACGCAGCTGTTTCGGGGCCTGCTGGAGGCCGCCCCGGACGCCATGGTCATCGTGGACGACAGCGGCTGCATCGTGCTGGTCAATGCCCAGGTGGAGCACCTCTTCGGCTACGCGCGCAGCGAGCTGGTCGGGCAGCCGGTCGAGTTGCTCGTGCCCGACCGCTTCTCCGGCGGGCACCTGGCCTACCGGGCCGGCTACAGCCGCGAGCCGCGCACCCGGCCGATGGGTGGGCAGGGCGACCTCTACGCCCGCCGCAAGGACGGCACGGAGTTCCCCGTCGAGATCTCGCTCGCCCCGCTCGAGACGGACCAGGGCCTGCTCGTCTCGGCGGCCGTGCGCGACATCAGCGAGCGCAAGCGGCTGCAGCAGGAGAACGACCGGGTCAAGGACGAGTTCTTCGCGACCGTCTCCCACGAGCTGCGCACGCCGTTGACGTCGTTGATCGGCTACGGCGAGCTGATGGCGGACCTGGAGGACCTCACCGACCAGGGTCGCCGGTTCCTCACCGTGATGCTGCGTAGCGCCGAGCGCGAGCTGCGGCTCGTCGACGACCTGCTCACGCTGGTCGCGATCGAGGACAGCGGCCTGGCGATCCGCAACGCCCGCGTCGACGTCGGGCCGGTGGTCCGCGACTCCGTGGAGGCGGCGCGCCCCCGGGCCGAGGAGATCGACATCGCGTTGTCGGTGCGGCTGCCGCAGGAGCAGCTCCTCGTCGACGGCGACAGTGATCGCCTCGGCCAGGCGGTCGACAACCTGCTGTCGAACGCCTTGAAGTTCACCCCCGCGGGAGGTTCGGTCCACGTCGACGTGGTCGAGCTGGAGGGGCACGTCGAGATCGAGGTGCACGACTCGGGTGGGGGCATCGGTGACCAGGACCCCGAGCGCGTCTTCGAGCGCCTCTACCGCGCCGGCTCCGCGGTCGCCCAGCAGGTGCCCGGCGCCGGCCTGGGCCTGACCATCGCCCGCGCCATCGTCGAGGCCCACGGGGGCACCATCCGGATCGTCAAGAGCGACCGGGAGGGCACCACGTTCGCGCTCCGGCTCCCGCGGGCGACGCCCGAGCGGGTGCACGCGCCGGCGGAGGAGCCGGCCGCCGGCAGGGGCGTGCGCGCATGACATGCTCGCCAGCGTCATGGTGCCCACGGAGCTACTCAGCCAGGCGGTCCCCGAGGATGCGGATCCCGACGCGTTGTACGACGCCTTCGTGGGCTGGCACGCCGAGCGCGGCACAACCCTCTACCCGGCGCAGGAGGAGGCACTGATCGAGGTGCTCACCGGCGCCAACGTGATCGTGTCGACGCCGACCGGTTCCGGCAAGAGCATGGTGGCACTGGGCGCGCACTTCGCGGCCCTGGCGCAGGGAGTGCGTTCCTTCTACACCGCGCCGATCAAGGCGCTGGTGAGCGAGAAGTTCTTCGCGCTCTGCGACGTCCTGGGCCCGGAGAACGTCGGCATGATGACGGGGGATGCGGCGGTGAACGCGCAGGCACCCGTCATCTGCTGCACCGCGGAGATCCTCGCCAACCTGGCGCTCCGGGAGGGAGCCTCGCTCGAGCTGGGCCAGGTGGTGATGGACGAGTTCCACTTCTACGCCGAGCCCGACCGTGGCTGGGCGTGGCAGGTGCCGCTCATCGAGCTGCCGCAGGCGCAGTTCGTGCTGATGTCGGCGACCCTGGGCGACGTCACCCGGTTCCGCGAGGACCTCACCCGGCGCACCGGCCGCGAGACGGCGGTGATCACCTCCGCCGAACGGCCGGTGCCGCTGTCCTTCGCGTGGGCGCTCACCCCGATCCACGAGACGCTCGAGGAGCTGCTCACCACTCACCAGGCACCCGTGTACGTCGTGCACTTCACCCAGGCAGCGGCGCTGGAGCGGGCACAGGCGCTGACCAGCATCAACGTCTGCACCCGCGAGGAGAAGGACCGGATCGCCGAGCTGATCGGCTCCTTCCGGTTCCGGGCCGGCTTCGGCAAGACGCTCTCCCGGCTGGTCCGGCACGGCATCGGCGTGCACCACGCCGGCATGCTGCCGAGGTACCGGCGGCTCGTCGAGCAGCTGGCGCAGGCGGGTCTGCTCAAGGTCATCTGCGGCACCGACACGCTCGGCGTCGGCATCAACGTGCCGATCCGGACCGTCGTACTCACCGGACTGACGAAGTTCGACGGTAGCCGCCAGCGGCTGCTCAAGGCGCGGGAGTTCCACCAGATCGCCGGCCGCGCCGGCCGGGCCGGCTACGACACCGCCGGCACCGTGGTGGTGCAGGCGCCCGACCACGTGGTGGAGAACCACAAGGCGGTGCAGAAGGCGGGGGACGACCCGAAGAAGCTGCGCAAGGTGCAGCGCAAGAAGCCGCCGGAGGGGTTCGTCACCTGGACCGAGGAGCAGTTCGAGCGGCTGCTCGCCGCCGAGCCCGAGCCGCTGGTGTCCCGGATGCGGGTCAGCCACGCCCTGCTGCTCAACCTGCTCGCGCGCGAGGAGGACGCCTGGCCGGCTGCCCGGCGGCTGCTCCGCGACAACCACGAGGACGGCCGCAGCCAGGTCCGCCTGGTCCGGCGCGCGGTGGCGCTGTTCCGTTCCCTGGTGGCGGCCGGGGTCGTCGAGCAGCTCTCCGAGCCGGACGACCTGGGCCGCCGGGTCCGGCTCGCCGGTGACCTGCAGCTCGGGTTCGCCCTCAACCAGCCGCTCTCGCCGTTCGCGCTGGCCGCGTTCGAGCTCCTCGACCCCGAGTCGCCCACTCGCGCGCTCGACCTGGTCTCGGTCGTCGAGGCCACCCTGGAGGACCCCCGCCCGGTGCTCTCCGCGCAGCAGTTCAAGGCACGCGGCGAGGCGGTAGCGGAGATGAAGGCCGACGGCATCGAGTACGACGAGCGGATGGACCTGCTGGAGGAGGTGACCTGGCCCCGTCCGCTGGAGGAGCTGCTCGAGCACGCCTACCGGGTCTACCAGCAGAGCCACCCGTGGATCGCCGAGACCCCGCTGTCGCCCAAGAGCGTGGTGCGCGACCTCTACGAGCGGGCGATGACGTTCTCCGAGTACGTCGCGTTCTACGGCCTGGCGCGCTCGGAGGGACTGGTGCTGCGCTACCTCACCGACGCCTACCGGGCGTTGCGCCAGACGGTCCCCGACGCGTTGAAGTCCGAGGAGCTGGTCGACCTGATCGAGTGGCTGGGCGAGCTCGTCCGGCACACCGACTCCAGCCTGCTCGACGAGTGGGAGCAGCTCACCCATCCGGGTGAGGAGCTCCTCGACGGCCCGCCGGCGCCCTCCGGCGAACGGCCCGTCACCGCCAACGTGCGGGCGTTCGGGGTGATGGTGCGCAACGCGATGTTCCGCAGGGTCGAGCTGGTCGCGCGTCGTCGGGTCGCGGAGCTGGTCGAGCTCGACGGCACCGTCTGGGACGGCCTCGACGACTACTTCGCGGAGTACGACGAGGTCGGGACCGGCCCGGACGCCCGCGGGCCGGCGCTGCTCATCGTGGAGCAGGAACCAGACCGCTGGCAGGTGCAGCAGATCCTCGACGACCCCGCCGGTGACCGCGACTGGCGGATCGTCGCCGAGGTGGACCTGCCGGCCAGCGACGAGGCCGGCGAGCCGGTGCTGCGGGTGCGCGGGCTGCTGCGGGCCCAAGATGCCTGAGCGCCGTCAGAAGAGTCGTTCGGTCGGGTCGTCGAGGCCGCGCAGCGCGTCGTAGTCGACGACCGCGCAGGTGATCCCGCGGTCCTCGGCGAGGACGCGCGCCTGCGGCTTGATCTCCTGGGCGGCGAAGATGCCCCGCACCGGCCCCTTCGCGACCAGCAGCGGGTCGCGGTTGAGCAGCTCGAGGTAGCGGGTCAGCTGCTCCACGCCGTCGATCTCCCCGCGTCGCTTGATCTCCACGGCGACCGACGCCCCGGCCGCGTCCCGGCACATCAGGTCGACCGGACCGATCGCGGTGGGGAACTCGCGGCGGACCAGGCTCAGTCCGTCGGCCAGGGTGCCGGGGTGGTCGGCCAGCAGCTCCTGCAGGTGCTTCTCGACACCGTCCTTCTGCAGGCCAGGGTCGACGCCGAGCTCGTGCGAGGAGTCGTGGTGGATCTCCGCGATCAGGATGCGCAGGGTGTCGTCGGTCTTGGGGTTCGTCACCGTCCACTCCAGGACACCCTGGCTGTCCTGGTGCTGCTCGACGGTGGCCTCCCTGAGCGTGCACGGAGGGCTCATCCAGTTGAGCGGCTTGTAGGAACCGCCGTCGGAGTGGATCAGCACCGAACCGTCGGCCTTGATCATCAGCACCCGGTCCGCCATCGGCAGGTGGGCGCTGAGCCGGCCGGCGTAGTCGACCTGGCAGCGAGCAACGACGAGTCTCACGGGGAGCGAGGCTACCCGGCTCTGCCATGCTGACCGGGTGGGCCGCGCCAGGGTGGTCGTCGTGGGGGCCGGGGTCACCGGCCTCAGCTGCGCCGTGCGCCTGCTCGAGGCCGGCCACCGGGTCGACGTACTCGCCCGGGACCTGCCGCTGGAGACCGTCTCCGCCGTGGCCGGGGCGTTCTGGTACCCCTACCGGGCGCTGCCCCAGGAGCGGGTCACCGCCTGGGCACGCGAGGCCCACGGCGCCTTCGCGGAGCTCGCCGGGACACCCGGGTCGGGAGTGCGGATGCTGGCCGGGACGGAGGTCCATGCGCGCCCGGCGCCGGACCCGTGGTGGGTCGGTGCGGTGCCGGGACTGCAGCGGGTGCACCCGCCCGAGGGGTACGCCGACGCCTGGAGCCTCGTGGTCCCGGTGGTCGACATGCCGGTGCACCTGCGCTGGCTGGTGCACCGCGTCGAGGAGCTCGGCGGGACGCTCACCCGGATGACCCTGTCAGCGCTGCCCGCACCGGAGGATGGCGCGGTCGTGGTCAACTGCTCCGCGATGGGCGCGCGGCTGCTCGCCGGCGACCGCACCGTCGTGCCGGTGCGCGGTCAGGTCGTGCTGGTCGAGCAGTTCGGCCTCGACCACTGGTGGCTCGAGCACAGCGACCCGCAGCGGCCGACCTACGTGGTGCCGCGCGCAGAGCACGTCGTGGTCGGTGGCACCGCGCTGGAGGGCGAGTGGAGCCGGACCCCGGACCCCGAGGCAGCCCGGGACATCCTGCGGCGGGCCGCCCGGCTGGTGCCGCAGGTCGCCGAGGCGACGGTCGTCCGGAACGTGGTGGGACTGCGCCCGGTGCGTCCGGAGGTACGGGTCGAGCGGATGGGCGACGTGGTGCACTGCTACGGCCAGGGCGGCGCCGGAGTGACGATCTCGTGGGGATGCGCCGCCGAGGTCGTCCTGCTGCTCGGCTGACGGACCACGGCGTGGTGCAGGTCACTGTCCGTCAGACGGGACAGGGTTACCCGTCGGTAACGACAGTGCCACGATTCCGGCATGACCCAGAGCCCTGGCGCCGAGGCGCAGATCCTGTCGACCCTGGTCTTCCCCTACCTCAACCACGCGGTGCGCATGTACGAGTCGTCGTACGCCACCCGTGCGGACATCGACAACGCGATGCGGTTCGGCTGCGGCTACCCGGCCGGTCCGCTGACGACGCTCGACGAGCTCGGCCTCGACACCGTCCGCGACGCGCTGGCGCAGCGGTACGCCGTCACCGGGGACAGCCTGCACCGGCCGGCGGAGCTGCTCGAGCGGCTGGTGGCGCAGCGCCGTAGCTTCGCCGACCTGGAGACCACCTCGGACGCCACCGAGCCGCAGCTGCGGCACGCCATCGGCACGGTCGGGGTGGTGGGTACCGGCACGATGGCCGCCGGCATCGTCGAGGTCTTCGCCCGGGCGGGGTACGACGTCGTCTACGTCGGCCGCAGCGAGGAGAAGACGGCTGGTGTGCGCGCCGGCATCGAGAAGTCACTCGACCGGGCGGTCGCCAAGGGTCGGCTCGACCAGGCCGCGGCCGCCGAGGTGCTGCGCCGGTTGGTCCCCTCGACCTCGCGCGCGGACCTCGCCGAGGTCGACCTGGTCGTGGAGGCGATCGCCGAGGACCTGGAGGTCAAGCTCGCGCTGTTCCGCGACCTCGACCGCACCTGCAAGCCGGGCACGATCCTGGCGACGACGACGTCCAGCCTGCCGATCACGCAGTGCGCGGACGCCACCGATCGCCCCGAGTGGGTGATCGGGATGCACTTCTTCAACCCCGCGCCGGTGATGAAGCTGGTCGAGGTGGTCACCACCGAGCTGACCGCGCCGGAGGTGGACGAGACCGTCCGTGCCCTGTGCGCCGAGGTCGGGAAGGTGGCCGTGTCCTGCGGGGACCGGGCCGGGTTCATCGTCAACGCGCTGCTGTTCCCCTACCTCAACGACGCGGTCCGGCTGCACACCGAGTCGGGGCTCGGCCTCGAGGTGATCGACGCTGCGATCAAGGAGCAGGCCGGCTTCCCCATGGGGCCCTTCCAGCTGCTCGACGTCGTGGGCAACGACGTGTCGCTGGCCATCCAGCAGGAGCTCTTCGCCGCGTTCAAGGAGCCCGGGCTCGCGCCGGCGCCGTTGCTCGAGGAGCACGTCCGGGACGGGCGGCTCGGCCGGAAGACCGGCCGGGGCTTCCACGACTACCGCTGAGCCCCGCGTGCCATCATGCGGGTCATGACGAACCCCCCGCGTGAGTTCCGCACCGTCGGCGTGATCGGCCTGGGCACCATGGGTGCCGGCATCGTCGAGGTCTTCGCGCGCAACGGCTTCACCGTGGTGGGCGTGGAGCAGAACGACGAGTCCCTCGAGCGTGGTCGCGAGCACCTGCAGCACTCGACCGGGCGGGCGGTCGCCCGGGGAAAGCTCTCCGAGGAGGAGCGGCAGGCGATCTTCGACCGGCTGACGTTCTCCACCGACCTCGCGGCGATGGCCGGGGCCGACCTGGTCGTCGAGGCGGTCACCGAGCAGCTGGCGATCAAGAAGGACCTGTTCGCGCGGCTCGACGACGTCGTCTCGCCGGAGGCGGTCCTGGCCACCAACACCTCCTCGCTGTCGGTGACCGAGATCAGCACCGCCAACAAGCGCCCGGGCCGCGTCGTCGGGATCCACTTCTTCAACCCCGCACCGGTGCAGGACCTCGTCGAGATCGTCCGCACCGTGGTGACCGAGCCGGACGTGCTCGAGGACGTCACCGCGCTGGTGCAGCGGGTCGGCAAGGACCCCGTGGTGTGCGGCGACAAGGCCGGCTTCATCGCCAACACGCTGCTGTTCGGCTACCTCAACCACGCTGCCTCCATGTACGAGCAGCGCTACGCCTCGCGGGAGGACATCGACGCGGCGATGCGACTCGGCTGTGGCTACCCGATGGGGCCGCTGGCCCTGCTCGACCTGATCGGGCTCGACACCGCCTACGAGATCCTCGAGACGATGTACCACCAGGGGCGCGACCGCCTGCACGCGCCGACCCCGATCCTCAAGCAGATGGTGACCGCTGGCCTGCTCGGGCGCAAGACCGGCAAGGGGTTCTACAGCTACGCCGACGTGGACAGCTCCGAGGTCGTCGCCGACGGCAGCACACCCTCGGCCGACGACCAGCCGCAGCTCCGCCACGACGTCGGCCTGGTCGGTGTGGTCGGGACCGGCACGATGGCAACCGGCATCGTGGAGGTCTTCGCCAAGGCCGGGTACGACGTGCTCTACGTGGGCCGGTCCCAGGACAAGGTGGACGGTGTCCGCACCGCCATCGAGAAGTCGCTGGACAAGGCGATCCAGCGTGGCAAGCTGGCGGAGTCGACGCGCACCGAGGTGCTCGACCGGCTGACCGGGTCCGCCTCGCTGGACGACCTGGCCGGGGTGGACGTCGTCGTGGAGGCGGTCGCCGAGGACCTGCGGATCAAGAAGACGCTGTTCGAGAACCTCGACGAGATCTGCCGGCCGGGGACGATCCTGGCGACCACCACCTCGTCGCTGCCGGTGATCGAGCTCGCCCGGGCGACCGGTCGGCCGCAGGACGTGATCGGGATGCACTTCTTCAACCCGGCGCCGATCATGAAGCTCGTCGAGGTGGTCTCGACGGTGATGACCCGGGAGGACGTCGCCGAGACGACCCGCGCCCTGTGCGCCGCGGTCGGCAAGCACGCCGTCTCCTGCGGGGACCGGGCCGGGTTCATCGTCAACGCGCTGCTGTTCCCCTACCTCAACGACGCGATCAAGATGCTCGAGGCGCACTACGCGACCGCCGACGACATCGACACCGCCATGAAGAAGGGCTGCGCACTGCCGATGGGCCCGTTCCAGCTGCTCGACGTGGTCGGCAACGACGTCTCACTGGCGATCCAGCGCGAGCTCTACCTGGAGTTCCGCGAGCCCGGCTTCGCCCCCGCACCGCTGCTCGAGCACCTGGTCACCGCCGGCTACCTCGGCCGCAAGACCAAGCGCGGCTTCCGCGACTACTCCAGCGCCTGACCGGCGTGAGTCGCGCTGCGGGGTCATTCGGTTTCGCGCGCGCCCCTATCCTTGGGCCATGGACGGTCTGGTCTTCCTCCTCGTCATGGCGATCGGCGCCGTCGTGGTCTGGCAGGTGGTCAAGGCCAGCAAGCGCAAGGAGCTCGAGCGCAAGCGTGCCGAGCTCGAGCCGGTGAAGAAGCTCGCCTACGAGGACGTCACTGCCATCGGCGAGGAGCTGCGCACCCTCGACTCCGACCTGCTGCTGCACGATCTCGACGCCGGCGCCCGGGCCGACTACCAGCGCGCCCTGGACTCCTACGAGTCGGCCAAGACGGCTGCCGACCAGATGCACGAGCCCGACGACGTCAAGCACGTCACCGAGATCCTCGAGGACGGCCGCTACGCGATGGCGTGCGTGCGCGCCCGGGTCGCCCACGAGCCGCTGCCGACCCGTCGGCCACCGTGCTTCTTCGACCCCCGGCACGGCCTCTCGGTCAGCAACGTCTCCTACGCGCCCCCCGGCGGCGTGCCGCGCGAGGTGCCCGCCTGCGCACTCGACGCCGAGCGCGTCCGGTCGGGCGCGGAGCCGGACGTCCGCAAGGTGATGGTCGGCTCCCGGCGGGTGCCCTACTGGCAGGGCGGACGGGCCTACCAGCCGTATGCCGCCGGCTACTTCGGCGCCTTCAGCCCGATGGACTGGATGTTCATGGGGCTGCTCTTCGGTGGTGGCTTCGACGGGATCGGCGACGGGATCGGCGCGATCGGGGAGGGCCTGGGCGACGGCATCGGCTCCATCGGCGACGGCCTGGGCGACATGTTCGGTGGGATCGGCGATCTGTTTGACTTCTGAGCAGCTGCACACCACCTCGATCGGCGACCAGGGGTCGCCGATCGTCTTCTGCCACGGCCTCTTCGGCCAGGGCCGCAACTGGACCCAGATCGGCAAGGCCCTCGGTGGCAACCACCGGGTGCTGCTGGTCGACATGCCGCAGCACGGCCGCTCGCCGTGGTCCCCGGGGTTCAGCTACCTGGCGATGGCCGACGCGGTGGCGGGCCTGCTGGATCCGGACGACCCCGTGACGCTCGTCGGACACTCGATGGGCGGCAAGGCGGCGATGGTGCTGGCCCTGCGCCGTCCCGAGCTGGTCGAGCGGCTCTGCGTGGTGGACATCTCGCCGGTCTCGCAGCCCGGCAGCGAGGAGTTCGCCGGTTACATCCGCGCCATGCAGCAGCTCGACCTGGGCGGCCTCGAGCGGCGCAGCGACGCCGACGAGGCGCTCGCGGACGCGGTGCCCAACCGCACGGTGCGCAACTTCCTGCTGCAGAACCTGCGCCGCGACGACGACGGTTGGCGCTGGCTGCTCAACCTCGACGTCCTCGGTGAGAGCCTCGATGCCCTCGGCGACTGGCCGGAGGACGACCTCGGTGACGTGGCGCCCTATCCGGGGCCGGTCCTCTGGCTGGGCGGGGCGAAGTCCGGCTACGTGCGCGACGAGTACGCCGCAGCGATGGACCGCTGGTTCCCGCGCAACCGCCGCGTGACCGTCAAGGGAGCCGGCCACTGGGTGCACTCGGAGCAGCCGGAGATCTTCGTCGAGGTGCTCCGGCGCTTCGCCGACGCCCGATGACCCGCTTCGCCGCCGGTCTGGGCTTCGCGCTGCTCTCGGCATGCTCGTTCGGCCTGTCCGGTGCGCTCGGCAAGGGCCTGATGTCGTCGGGCTGGAGCCCGGGTGCCGTGGTGCTCCTGCGGATCGTGGTCGGCGGGGTGGTGCTGTTGCCGCCCACCCTGCTGGCGCTGCGCGGCCGGTGGTGGCTCGCCCGGCGCAACGCGTGGCTGTTCGTGACCTACGGGGCGGTGGCCATCGCGGGCTGCCAGCTGGCCTACTTCACCGCGATCCAGCACCTCCAGGTCGGGGTCGCGCTGCTCGTCGAGTACACCGCGCCCGTCGCGGTGGTGCTGTGGCTCTGGGCGCGGCACGCGCAGCGGCCGCGCCGCCTGACCGTCGTCGGGGCGGTGGTCTGCGCGGTCGGCCTGGTGCTGGTGCTCGACGTGCTCACCGGTGGTCGACTCAGCGTGGTCGGCGTGCTCTGGGCGCTGGTCGCGATGCTCGGCGCCGCCGCCTACTTCGTCCTGTCCGCCCAGGAGGACAACGGCCTGCCCGCGGTCGCGCTGGCCGGGGGCGGCATCGTCGTCGGCGCGGCGGTGCTGGGGCTGAGCGGTCTGGTCGGACTGGTGCCGATGCGGTTCGCCACCGACGATCCGTCGTACGGCGACCTCAGCGTGCCGTGGTGGCTGCCCATCCTGCTGCTGGGCGCGGTGACCGCGGCGCTGGCCTACTGGTCCGGCATCGCCGCGTCGCGTCGCCTGGGCTCGCGGCTGGCGTCGTTCGTGGCGCTGACCGAGGTGCTCGCCGCGCTGGTCTTCGCCTGGCTGCTGCTCGGTGAGCTCCCGCGCGCGGTGCAGTTCCTCGGAGGAGCCTGCATCGTCGTCGGCGTGGTCGTGGTCAAGCTGGGGGAGCGCGACACGGCCGGGGCCGATGCCGTGGAAGGTGCTGCTGCTCCGGTCAGCGGACATCCTGGCGCTTGACGAACACCTCACGGACCAGCAGCAGGATCGCTGCCGCCGTGGGGATGGCGAGCAGCGCGCCCACCACGCCCAGCAGGCCGGCGCCGATCAGGGCGGCGATGACGGTCACCGCACCGGGGATGTCGACCGAGCGGGACATCACCCGCGGATAGATCAGGTAGTTCTCCACCTGCTGGTAGATCACGTAGAAGATGACACACGCGATGCCGACCTGCAGGTCGGTGGCGAAGCCGATGGCACACACGACGATCGCGCCGAGCGTCGCGCCGATCATCGGGATGACGTCGAGCAGGGCCACCACGATCGCCAGCGCGACGGCGTACTCGCCCAGGCCGACGATCCAGAGGAACACCAGCGAGCTGATGCCGGCACAGCTGGCGACGATGAAGGCGCCGGAGACGTAGCCGCCGATGTTGCGCAGGATCTGGTCACCGAGCTTGCTGACCCGCGGCCGCCGCGACGCCGGGGCGAGCTGGTAGGCCGCCTTCTTGATCGTCGGCAGGGACGCCAGGAAGTAGAGCGTCAGCACGATGATGACGAAGGCGTTGAAGAGCCCGGACAGCACCGCGAGCCCCACGTTGAGGGCCCCGCCGAAGACCTGCTTGGCCAGGTCGCCGGAGGCGATGTAGTCCTTGGCCTTGTCGATCAGGTCGTACTGCTCGTTGAGGTCCTGGACCTGCTTGTTGTGGGCGAGCTGGTCGAGCCAGCCGGGGGCGTTCTCGGTGATCCGGCCGATCTGGTCGCTGACGATCGGTGCGATCGCCACCACGAAGAGCGCGATGGCGATGAGCACCACGACGATCACGGCCAGCACCGCGAACGAGCGACGCAGGCCGCGGCGGACCAGGAGCTCCACCATCGGGTTGAGCCCGACGGCGAGGAACATCGCCACCACGATGAGGACCAGGGTCGGGCCGACGTCCAGGATCAGCCCACCGAACCACACCGCGACGGCCACGCCCAGGCCGCCGAGCAGCCCGATGTAGAAGGGGGAGTGCTTCAGCGGCTCGCCCAGCTCGCCGTACGGCGAGTCCTCGGGGCCCGCGCCGTCGGCGGCGTCGGCGGCGTTCTCCTCAGCGGCTTCGTCGAGGGCGGCCTCGGGATCGTCGGGGGCGTCCGTGCGGGCGTCCTGCGTCACTCGGGTGAACCTACTCCTCCTCGGCGCCGAAACCGGACACCACGTCACGCAGCGCGCCGAGCTGGGCGACGATCGCGTCGCGGCGCTTGGTCACCCGGTCCACCTCGGCCTTGATGGCGGCCAGCTCGCGCTCGGCGTCGGCGTGGCCGCTGCTGCGCAGGCTCTCGGCCTGCTTCTTGGCCGAGCTCACCATCTGCTCGGCCTCGCGGCGTGCCTTGGCCAGGATGGTGTCGGCCTCGCCCTCGGCCTGCTCGCGGTGGGCGGTCGCCGCGGAGATCGCCTCGCGGGAGCGGCCCTCGGCAGCGGTCGCCCTGGCCTCGGCCTCGCTGACCAGGCGCTGGGTCTCGGCCATCGAGGTGTCGTGGTGCTCGGCTGCCTCGCGGGCGAGCCGCTCCTTCTCCACCGCCAGCGTGCGGCGGGCCTCCTGGACCTCGCGGTCGGCGGCGGCGCGCAGCTGCTCGACCTCGCGGGCCGCGCCGGTGCGCTGGGCGGTCACCTCCTGCTCGGCGGCGAGGCGCAGCTGCTCGGCCTCGCTGCGGGCGCTGGCCAGCTGGTCGTCGGTGTCGGCCTGGGCCCGGCGCCGCGCGGCGTCGATCTCGGTCATCGTCCGGGTGCGGTGGTCGTCGAGCTCCTTGAGCTGCACCACGCGCATGTCCTCGGCATCGCTCTCGGCCCGCGCCCGGATGGCGCCGGCCTCCCGCTCGGCCTGCTGCCGGATCGCGTCTGCCTGGGCCTGGGCGGTGTCGATGACCTCCTCGGCCTGCTCCTCGGCCAGGCGCAGCATCTCGCTCGCCTTGCCGCCCAGTCCGGCGTAGGAGGGCCGCTCGTTCTCCTGCATCTGCTCACGCAGCTGCTCGAGCTCCTCGGCCTGGGCGCGGAGCTTGTTCTGGGCTTCGGTGAGGCTGGCGCCCAGGCCGGCCTTCTCGGCACCCAGCGTCCGCAGGTGCTTGTCCACGGCGTCCTTGTCGTAGCCGCGGCGCACGATCGGCAGGTCCACCGGCTTGCCGGACGCAGGGGCAGCCGGGCCGGCTGCCGGGGTGGACGGCCGAGCCTGGGGAGCTGCCGGGCGAGCTGCCGGGGCCTCGGTCTTCTCCTCCCGCTCCACGCGGGGGATCACCTGGGTGGGCTCGTCGCCGCCCTGGTCGGGGTTCTCCTCGTCGAAGATGGACAGGCCACGGCGTTCAGTCATGTTCTCTCGCTCCCGCAGAGGTTGGGTCAGGCGATCCGTCAAGGGGATCCAGCCTTGCCGCCAGTATGGCAGCCGAGTGTGACTGATCCGGGCTGGGAAACCCAACCCGGATCAGTCAATTCCCCGGTTCAGCGGCCGCGGAACCGGTTGATGGCCTCGAGGTGTCGCTCGCGCATCTCGTGGTCGAGCACGCCCTGGCCCTCCTCGGGGGACAGGCAGAGCACGCCGACCTTGCCCTGGTGCTTGTTCTGGTGCACGTCGAGGGTGGCCTGCCCGACGTCGTCGAGGCGGTAGGTGCGCGAGAGGGTCGGGTGGATCATGCCCTTCGCGATCAGCCGGTTGGCCTCCCACGACTCGCGGTAGTTGGCGAAGTGGCTGGAGATGATCCGCTTGAGGTTCATCCACAGGTAGCGGTTGTCGTACTCGTGCATGTAGCCCGAGGTGGACGCGCAGGTGGTGATGGTGCCGCCCTTGCGGGTGACGTAGACGGATGCGCCGAAGGTCTCGCGGCCGGGGTGCTCGAAGACGATGTCGATGTCCTCGCCGCCGGTCAGCTCGCGGATCTTCGCCCCGAAGCGCTTCCACTCCTTGGGGTTCTGGCTGGTGCCGTCCTCGTTCCAGAACTTGTAGTCCTCCTCGCGGCGGTTGATCACCAGCTCGGCGCCCATGCTGCGGACGATGTCGGCCTTCTCGTCGCTGGAGACCACGCAGATCGGCGTGGCGCCGCCGTTGAGGGCGTACTGCGTGGCGAAGCCGCCCAGGCCACCGGAGGCGCCCCAGACCAGCACGTTGTCGCCCTGCTTCAGGTCGCCACCGTTCTTGCTGACCAGCTGGCGGTAGGCGGTGCAGTTGACCAGGCCGGGGGAGGCGGCCTCCTCCCAGGTGAGGTGCTCGGGCTTGGGCATCAGCTGGTTGGCCTTGACCAGGGCGACGTCGGCGAGGCCACCGAAGTTGGTCTCGAAGCCCCAGATGCGCTGCTCCGGGTCGAGCATCGTGTCGTTGTGGCCGTCCGGGCCCTCGAGCTCGACCGAGAGGCAGTGCGCCACCACCCGGTCGCCGGGCTTCCAGTTGTGCACGCCCACGCCGGTCTTCAGCACCACGCCGGACAGGTCCGAGCCGACGACGTGGTAGGGCAGGTCGTGCCGGGCGCCCAGCGGCGAGACCCGGCCGTAGCGCTCGAGGAAGCCGAACGTCGAGACCGGCTCGAAGATCGAGGTCCACACGGTGTTGTAGTTGATGGCGCTGGCCATCACCGCCACCAGCGCCTCGCCCGGCCCGAGCTCGGGGAGCGCGACGTCGTCGACGTGCAGGGACGTGCGCGGGTCCTTGTCGCGGGTGGCCTGGCCCTCGAAGAGGTCGACCTCGTCCTTCTTCACGAAGGCGGCCCGGTAGGACTCGGGCAGCTCGAGGTTGGCGAAGTCCTCGGCGGAGGCCTCGCCGGACTGGATCGCGTCGAGAATCTGGTGCACGTCAGCTCCTGGGGGATGGTGGCGTTTCTGCGGAAGAGATTACCGGCCGGTAACCGGTGCGGGTCGGGCCGGTCAGTGCGCGGACGGCCGGTCGGCCGGCTGCACGAGCTCGACGAGCACGCCCCCGGCGTCCTTGGGGTGGATGAAGTTGACCCGGCTGTCGGAGGTGCCCCGCTTCGCGACGTCGTACAGCAGCCGGACGCCGCGCGACCGGAGCACCTGCGCGACCTCCTCGACGTCGGTGACGCGGTAGGCGAGCTGCTGGAGGCCCGCGCCGCTGCGGTCGAGGAACTTCGCGATCGTCGAGGTGTCGTCGAGCGGGGCGAGCAGCTGGATCATGGGCGCGGCCGGGTCCTCCGCCGTACTGACCCGGACCATCGCCTCGCGCACGCCCTGCTCCTCGTTGGTCTCCTCGTGCGCGACGCTCATGCCGAGCGTCTCGGTGTAGAGCCGCTTGGCCTCGTCGAGGTCGGGCACGGCGACACCGACGTGGTCGATGCAGACGAACAGGTGCTCGGGGATGTCCAACGGTGCGCTCATGGCGCCATCTTCACCGATCCTCGTCGCTGATGGGGCGGTGTGTGACCCGCCCGACACTGTCGCCGGCGGACACCCCCTGCTCCTGCGGCGGACGGATGGGTAATGTCGGCGACGACCCCAGCTCGGCCCTGCGCAAGGGGCCCCGCACCTTGTCCCCAGGAGGACCCCATGTCCGGATCCGTCATCGTCGCGGGCGCGCGCACGCCCATCGGCCGCCTGCTGGGCGGCCTGAAGAGCCAGTCCGCCGCCGACCTCGGCGGTGTCGCCATCAAGGGCGCCCTGGAGAAGGCCGGGGTGTCGGGTGACCAGGTGCAGTACGTGATCATGGGCCACGTGATCCAGGCCGGCGCGGGCCAGATCACTGCCCGCCAGGCCGCCGTCAACGGCGGCATCCCGATGAACGTGCCGGCGATCACCATCAACAAGGTGTGCCTCTCCGGCCTGAACGCGATCGCGATGGCCGACCAGCTCATCCGTGCGGGCGAGCACGACGTCATCGTGGCCGGTGGCATGGAGTCGATGACCAACGCCCCCCACCTGCTGCCGAAGTCCCGTGAGGGCATCAAGTACGGCGACGGCACGCTGGTCGACTCCATGGCCTACGACGCGCTCTACGACCAGTTCACCAGCCAGGCGATGGGTGGGCTGACCGAGTCCTGCAACGTCGAGGGCCTCGGACTGACCCGCGCGGAGCAGGACGAGTTCTCCGCCCGGAGCCACCAGCTCGCCGCCCAGGCCTGGAAGAACGGCGTCTTCGCCGACGAGGTCGTCCCGGTCGAGATCCCGCAGCGCAAGGGCGACCCGATCGTGGTCAGCGAGGACGAGGGCGTCCGCGGCGACACCACCGCCGAGTCCCTGGGGCGGCTGCGGCCGGCCTTCAGCAAGGACGGCACCATCACCGCCGGCTCCTCCTCCCAGATCTCCGACGGCGCCTGCGCCGTGGTGGTGATGAGCAAGGCGAAGGCCGAGGAGCTCGGCCTTCCGTGGCTCGCCGAGATCGGTGCCTCCGGCCAGGTCGCCGGACCGGACTCGACGCTGCAACTCCAGCCGGCCCGGGCCACCCAGCAGGCGCTGGAGAAGGAGGGCCTGGCCGTCGAGGACGTCGACCTCTTCGAGTTCAACGAGGCCTTCGCCGCGGTCGGCATCGCCTCGGCCCGGGAGCTCGGCATCCCCGAGGAGAAGGTCAACGTCAACGGCGGCGCGATCGCCGTCGGCCACCCGGTCGGCATGTCCGGTGCCCGGCTCGCGCTGCACCTCGCGCTGGAGCTCCGGCGCCGCGGCGGCGGGGTCGGCGTCGCCGCCCTGTGCGGTGGCGGGGGCCAGGGCGACGCGCTGGTCGTCCGCGTCCCTGCCGAGAACGCCGGGGCCTGACGACTTGGCCGCACGTCGTACGACGGCGGACGTCCCCGGACTGGTCGAGAAGGCCAGGACCGGGGACGCCCGTTCTGTCGCCCGGTTGATCTCCCTGGTCGAGGACGCCTCCCCGCTGCTGCGCGAGGTGATGGCCGGCCTGGCGCCGCACACCGGCAACGCCCAGATCGTCGGGCTCACCGGCTCTCCCGGCGTCGGCAAGTCGACGTCGACCTCGGCGCTGGTCACGGCGCTGCGCCGGCAGGACAAGCGGGTCGGCGTACTGGCCGTGGACCCCTCGTCGCCGTTCTCCGGAGGGGCGCTGCTCGGCGACCGGATCCGGATGCAGGACCACGCCCTGGACCCGGAGGTCTACATCCGGTCGATGGCGTCCCGCGGCCACCTCGGCGGGCTGTCCTGGGCGACCCCCCAGGCGCTGCGCGTCCTCGACGCCGCCGGGTGTGACGTGATCCTGGTCGAGACCGTCGGGGTCGGGCAGAGCGAGGTCGAGATCGCCTCGATGGCCGACACGACGCTGGTCCTGCTCGCGCCGGGCATGGGCGACGGCATCCAGGCCGCGAAGGCCGGCATCCTCGAGATCGCCGACCTCTACGTCATCAACAAGTCCGATCGCGACGGTGCCGACTCCTTGCGTCGGGAGCTGCGCAACATGGTCGCGATGGCCGACCGTCCCGAGGGGGGCTGGAAGCCGGACATCGTCAAGACGATCGCCCAGACCGGCGAGGGCGTCGACGACGTGGTCGAGGCGCTGGCGAAGCACTGGGCCTGGCTCGAGGAGTCCGGTGAGCTGCAGCGCCGCCGCACCCGACGCGCCCGTGAGGAGATCGAGGCCATCGCGGTCACCGCGCTGCGCGAACGCTGGGGCGACGTGCACGCGCGCACCGAGCTCGATGAGCTCGCGGAGCGGCTGGCGGCGGGGGAGACCGATCCCTACGCCGCCGCGGACGAGCTGCTGGACACCTACACCGACTGAGCGGCGGGCGCGCCTCCCCCGAACGGATCCCTGCGCCTGCTAGAAACGTGGCGAACGTGTGCTCGGGCGCAGGAACGGTGAGGAGGCGCGCATGGATGGCGTACTGAAGAAGGGTGCTGCCCTGCTCGTCGTCCTGTTCCTCGGGTTCTACCTGTTCACCGACCCCAACGGTGCGGCCGGGATGGCCCGCGACCTCACCGAGGCGGTCTGGGGCATGCTGGTGAGCCTCTTCGAGGCCGTCATCGAGTTCATCGGCGCGCTCGGCGACTAGCCGCGTGGACACCGCACCCGAGCCATGGCGCTGACCCGTCCCCTCGCCGACCCCGACATCGGCCGGCACCTGCTGCGCGACGAGGGCGAAGTGATCGTCGACGAGGTGCGTCGGCACTGGGTCGTCTACGTGCTGCCCTCGCTGCTCGCGCTCGCCGCCCTGTTCTTCTTCTGGGTCTTCCTCGTCGCACCGGTGAGGATCGCCTCCGTCCCACTCGGGGTCTCGGCGCTGCTCGCCCTCTACGCCGGCTACCGGTCCCTGATGGAGCGCTCGGACCGGTTCGTCATCACCAACATGCGTGTCTTCCGCGTCCGGGGCGTGTTCTCCCGGCGGCTGGCGACGATGCCGCTGGGGCGGATCCTCGACATCACGGTCTACCGGCCCTTCCACGGACGCATCCTCGGCTTCGGGCACTTCGTCTTCGAGTCGGCCGCACAGGAGCAGGGCCTGCGCGAGATCCGGTACGTCGGGCGGCCCGACGAGCGTGACCTCGCGATCCAGCGGGTGGTGCAGCGCTCCGGCCTGCGCGGCGCACCCCGGGTGAACTGAGCAGTGGCGCTCCCGTTCGACCCCATCGACGAGGCCGCCCGGCAGTGGGCCCGGCACTGGTCCGGGGTCCCCCAGATGCACGCGGTCACCTCGCTGATGCGCGCCCAGCAGATCGTGCTCGGGCGGCTCGACGCGGTGCTGCGCCCGCACGGGCTCACCTTCGCCCGCTACGAGGCACTGGTGCTGCTGACCTTCTCCTCGCGGGGCTCGCTGCCGCTGGGCAAGATGGGGGAGCGGCTGCAGGTGCACCCGACGTCGGTGACCTCGATCGTGCAGCGCCTCGACGCGGCGGGGCTCGTCGTACGGCGTCGGCACCCGGAGGACGGCCGCGCCGTGCTGGCCGAGATCACCCCCGCAGGCCGGACGCTGGTCGAGGACGCCACGGCCGACCTGCTCGCGGCCGACTTCGGGCTCGGCGCGCTCGACGGGCCGGGGCTGGCCGAGCTCTCCGCGCTGCTCCAGCCGGTGCGCGCCGCGGCCGGCGACTTCAGCGACGACCCCGGACGATGACCCGGACGATGACCCGGACGACCACCCGACCCCGGGCTGACCGGTTCCGCGGCCGCCAACCGCTGCCCTCTACGATCGCCGGGTGGCCACTGACCCGAAGCCCCGGCACCTGCTGATCATCGGTGCCCAGCGCTCGGGGACGACGTACCTCGCCCAGCTGCTCGACAGCCGGCGTGACGTGACGCTGGCGCAGCCTGCCCGGCCCGAACCCAAGGCGTTCCTCTCCGACGAGGTGCTCGCCGGCGGCCGCCGCGGCTACCTCGACCGGTGGTTCGGCCACGCCGACGGGAGCGAGGCGCTGCTGGTCGAGAAGAGCACCTCCTACCTGGAGCATCCCGACGCGATCGCGCGGGTCACCGACGTGCTCGGCCGGCCGCTGGCGTTGGCGCAGCTGCGCGACCCGCTGGCCCGAGCCGTGTCCAACTGGCGGTTCAGCACGGACAACGGCGTGGAGAGCTGGCCGCTCGAGGACGCCCTGCGTGCCGATCTGGCCGCCGAGTGCGGCGACGCGGCGGAGCGGCCCTGGGACCGCGACGCCTTCTCGGTGTCGCCGTACCGCTACCTGCGCCGCGGCCGGTACGCCGAGCAGCTGGTGCCGTGGCGCGACGCCCTGGGCGACCGGCTGGTGGTGGTCTTCACCGAGGAGCTGCTGGGCTCGCCCGGGGAGGTGGGCCGACTCTGCGCCCGCCTGGGGCTGGAGCCGCAGGCGACCACGGCGCCGGGGACGACCGTCAACGCCAGCTCGACCCAGGCGCCGCGGGTGGCTCCCGAGCTCGAGGAGCAGCTGCGGGCGTGGTTCCGCGCACCCGACGAGGAGCTGGAAGCGCTGCTCGGCCGCGCCGTCCCCTGGGCAGGAGCACGTCATGGCTGAGCGGGCGGAGGAGGACATCCGGTTCAACGTCGCCACGCTGATGGGTGACGAGCTGGCCTACGTCGAGGAGTCGATGCGCTCGGGGCTGACCACCTCGTCGGGTCCGTTCTCCGAGCGTGCCCGTGCGCTGCTCCGGGAGGTGGTGCCGGCGAGCGAGGTGATGCTGACCACCTCCTGCACCGCTGCGCTGGAGCTGTCGGCGCTGCTGCTCGACCTGCAGCCCGGCGACTGCGTGATGGTGCCCTCGTTCACCTTCAGCACCTCGGCGCTGGCCTTCGCGCGGGAGGGCGCCCGGCTGGTCTTCTGCGACATCGAGGACCAGACGATGGGCGCCGACCCGGCCGACGTCGAGCTCCAGCTGCGCCGCGCCGAGGAGGCCGGCCTGCGCGTCCGTGCGCTCGTGGTCGTGCACTACGCCGGCGTGCCGTGCCGGCTCGACGAGCTGCAGGAGGTGCTCGACCGGCATCCGGGCGTGAGCCTGGTCGAGGACAACGCCCACGGCCTGTACGGCAGGCACCGGGGTCGCCCGCTGGGGAGCTTCGGGCGCTTCGCCACGCAGAGCTTCCACGCCACCAAGAACTTCTCCTGCGGCGAGGGTGGGGCGCTGCTCGTCAACGACCCGGCCGACGTCGACCGGGCCCGGGTGCTCTACGACAAGGGCACCAACCGGCGGGCCTTCATGCTCGGCCAGGTCGACAAGTACTCCTGGGTCGACACCGGCTCCTCCTTCGGGCTCTCCGACGTGCTCGCCGCACACCTGCTCGGCCAGCTCGAGCAGGCCGAGCGGATCCAGGCGGGGCGTGCGCGGATCTGTGCGCGCTACCGGGAGGCGCTCGCCGACCTGGCCGCCGCGCAGCAACTGCGGCTGCCGCACGTGCCCGAGACCGCGGATCCGGCGTACCACATGTTCTACGTGCTGCTGCCGGACCGGGCCGCCCGCGACCGGGTGCTGTCGTCGATGAACGCCGACGGCGTCCGGGCGGTGTTCCACTACGTTCCGTTGCACAGCTCGGTGGCCGGTCGGCGGTTCGCGGCGCTCCCGGCGGAGTGTCCCGTCACCGATGACATCAGCGGCCGACTGCTGCGGCTGCCGCTGCACCTCTCCCTCAGCGACGCCGACGTGGACCGGGTCGTCGACGCCCTGGTGCGGGCACTCGGCGGGTGAGGATCCCGGTGCGCCCCCGAGCCCGGGGGCCGGCCGCCATGGCCGTCGGCTCGGCGGTCACCGGCGTGCTGGCCTACGTCTTCTTCGCGCTGGTCACCCGGGCGCTCGGAGCGCGGGAGGCCGCCGGCGTGTCCGTGCTGTGGACCTGGTGGAGCTTCGCCGCGGCCGGGCTCACCTTCCCGCTGCAGCACTGGATCGTGCGCTCCGTCGCGGCGGCAGGGGGACGCGAGGGCGGGGTGCGCGCGGCCCTGCCCAAGGTCGTCGGCTCGGTCGGCGCCCTCGCCGTGCTCACGGCCGCGGTGGGGTGGCTGCTGCGCGAGCAGCTCTTCCACGACGACGGGGCCGGCTTCCCCGTCCTGGTCGGAGTGGTGACCCTGGGCTCCGCCTTCATCGGCGTGGTCCGGGGCCTGCTCACCGCACGGGGGCGCCTCGTCGCGGTCGGATGGGCGCTGGTCGCCGAGAACGGCCTGCGCTGCCTGCTCGCCGTCGCGCTGCTGCTCGCCGGTGCCGAGGACGCGCTCGGCTACGCGGTCGCGCTGGCCGCCGGTCAGCTCGTGGGCCTGATCTGGCCCCGGGCCGCCGTGCCGCGGGGCCCGGCCCACCCGGAGGCCTGGCTCTCGTTCCTCGGGGGAGCGGCGGGCGGCCAGCTGATCGGCCAGGCGGTGCTCACCGGCGGGCCGGTGGCGCTCGCTCTCCTGGGCGGCCGTGCCGCGGAGGTGACCGCCCTCTTCGCGGCGCTGGCGCTGTTCCGGCTGCCCTACACACTCGCCCTCGGCGCGGTGCCGCCGCTGACCGGCGCGTTCACCCGGATGGGCGCGCAGGGCCGGATCGACCGGCTCCGCCGTACCTTCGGAGGGATCGTCGCCGGGACGCTCGTCGCCGGCTCGCTCGCCGCGGTCGTCGCCGCACTGCTCGGACCCTGGCTGCTGCGCCTGGTCTTCGGCAGCACCGTGCGGCTCGCCGGGGACATCTGCGCGCTGGTGGCCGTCGGGAGCACCTTCGCGCTGGGCTGCCTGCTGCTGTCCCTGCTGGCGATGGCGGCGGAGCGGTCGGGGCTGATGCTGCGCGCCTGGGGGCTCGGCGCCGCCACCGCTGCGATCCTGCTCGCTGTGGGGCCGGGTACGCCGCTGACCTCCGTCGCGGTGGCCTTCCTGGCCGCGGAGGCCGTCGCCGCGGTCGTCCTGGCCCTCACGGTCGGACGCACCCTGACCCGGCCGGCGGACACCGGACTTGGGGAAACTACTAGGACGTCCTAGTATTTTCCCATGGATGACACCTCCGCCGGTTCCAACGCCCGCCAGCGCTGGCAGCAGCGCTACGACGCGGCCCTCGACGCCGGCCGCGTGCGCGACGCCGACTTCACCACCCTCTCGGGGGTCGAGGTCGAGCCCGCGTACGGCACCGACGACTCGGAGTGGCCCGGCGAGTTCCCCTTCACCCGGGGCCTGCACTCCACCGGCAACCGCGGGCGCACCTGGACGATCCGCCAGTTCGCCGGCTTCGGCAACGCCCAGCAGACCAACGAGCGCTACAAGATGATCCTGGGCCGTGGCGGCGGCGGGCTCTCGGTGGCGTTCGACATGCCGACCCTGATGGGCCGCGACTCCGACGACCCGAAGAGCCTGGGCGAGGTGGGCCACTGTGGCGTCGCGGTGGACAGCGCCGCCGACATGGACGTGCTGTTCTCCGACATCCCGCTGGGCGACGTCACCACGTCGATGACGATCAGCGGCCCCGCCGTACCGGTCTTCTGCATGTACCTCGTCGCCGCCGAACGCCAGGGCATCGACCTGGGCGTGCTCAACGGCACGCTGCAGACCGACATCTTCAAGGAGTACATCGCCCAGAAGGAGTGGCTGTTCCCGCCGGAGCCGCACCTGCGGCTCATCGGCGACCTGATGGAGTACTGCGCTTCGTCGATCCCGGCCTACAAGCCGCTCTCGGTCTCCGGCTACCACATCCGCGAGGCCGGCTCGACGGCTGCGCAGGAGCTCGCCTTCACGCTGGCCGACGGCTTCGGGTACGTCGAGCTCGGGCTGTCCCGCGAGCTCGACGTCGACGTCTTCGCACCCGGCCTGAGCTTCTTCTTCGACAGCCACTTGGACTTCTTCGAGGAGATCGCGAAGTTCCGCGCGGCCCGCCGGATCTGGGCGAAGTGGATGCGCGACGTCTACGGCGCGAAGACCGAGAAGGCCCAGTGGCTGCGCTTCCACACCCAGACCGCGGGGGTCTCGCTGACCGCCCAGCAGCCCTACAACAACGTGGTCCGCACCGGCATCGAGGCGCTCGCGGCGGTGCTCGGCGGGACCAACTCGCTGCACACCAACGCGCTCGACGAGACGTTGGCGCTGCCCAGCGAGCAGGCTGCCGAGATCGCCCTGCGGACCCAGCAGGTGATCATGGAGGAGACCGGCGTGACCAACGTGGCCGACCCGCTGGGTGGCAGCTGGTACGTCGAGGCACTGACCGACCGGCTCGAGGCCGAGGCCAACGCCGTCTTCGACCGGATCCTCTCCATGGGGGGCTCCGCCCTGACGCACCGCGACGTCGCGGGACTCGCCACGGCCTCCCGGGCCGGGGAGAACCCGATCACCAAGGGGCTGCTGCAGGGCATCGAGGACGGCTGGTTCATGTCCGAGATCGCCGAGGCTGCGTTCCAGTACCAGACCGCCCTGGAGAAGGGTGACAAGCGGGTCGTCGGCGTCAACTGCCACACCGACTCGATCACCCACGACCTGGAGATCCTCCGGGTGTCGCACGAGGTGGAGGTCGAGCAGGTCCGCGAGCTCGGCAAGCGCCGCGAAGCCCGGGACAAGGCGGTCATCGACGCCGCGCTGGCGCGCATGGTCGAGGTCGCTCGCGGCGACGGAAACCTGATCGAGCCGATGCTGGACGCCGTCCGGGCCGAGGCCACGCTGGGGGAGATCTGCGATGCCCTGCGCGCGGAGTGGGGCGAATACCGGGAGCCGGCCCGATTCTGAGCGCCCCGTGTCGTCGGCGTTGTGCCGATCGGCCAAGATAGGGGCATGACGCAGCAGTCCCCGCAGCCGTCCCAGCAATCCTTCAGCCGCCCCGGTGCGATCGACCTCTCCGGCCTGCAGCCGCCCGCCGGCGGGGCGCCGGGCACCGCGGCCGGCGGCGCCTACGCCGTCACCGTGGACCAGGAGAACTTCCAGTCGCTGCTGGAGGGCTCGATGAACGCGCCGGTGGTGCTGGCCTGCTACAGCCCCGGCCGCTCGCCGGAGAGCGTGCAGCTCGCCGACGACCTGCAGGCGCTCTCCAACGAGTTCGAGGGCCGTTTCCTCCTCGGTCGACTCGACGTGGACGCCAACCCGCAGATCGCCCAGGCGATGCAGATCCCGTCCGTGCCGCTGGTCGTCCTGGTCGCCCAGGGCCGCCCGATGCCGCTGCTCGACCAGCCCGCCTCCGTCGACGACCTGCGCAACGTGATCACCCAGGTGCTGCAGCAGCTCACCCAGAGCGGGTTCACCGGCCGGCACCAGCCTCGCTCGAGCAGCACGGTCGACGAGGAGACCGGTGAGGAGACGCTCGACCCGCGCTACGCGCCGGCCCAGGACGCCCTCGAGCGCGGCGACGTCGACGCCGCCGTCGCGGAGTACCAGAAGCTCGTCGACGCCAATCCGGCCGACACCGAGGCCGCCGCCGGGCTGGCGATGGCGAACGTGCTGAAGCGCACCCAGGGCGCAGACCTCACCACGGCCCGCGAGGCGGCCGCAGCGAGTCCCGACGACGTCGACGCCCAGACCCTGGTCGCCGACCTCGACCTGCTCGGTGGGCACGTCGACGACGCCTTCGACCGGTTGATCAACCTGGTCCGTCGTACTGCGGGGGACGACCGCGAGGCCGCCCGCAAGCACGTGATCGCGCTCTTCGGGGCCGTCGGGGACGCGGATCCGCGGGTGCAGCGCGCGCGGCGCGACCTCGCCTCCGCCTTGTTCTGAGCTGACCCTCAGGGCGTCCGGTCGACGACCTCGGCCGTGGTCGTGGAGCAGGAGGTCGTCACCCGGTGCACCTCAGTCGTCACCGGCCGGCTCCGGCCACTGCTTGGCGACCAGGGTGAGGACGTCGTACGTCGCAACGGGGGCGTCCTCGGCATTGGTGACCACCGCGTCCCACCGGACCTCGCCGTAGTCGGCGGTCGCCCGGGGCGTGATCTGCTTGACGGTGAGCGTCACCCGGATCGTGTCGCCGGCCTTGACCGGCGTCAGGAAGCGCAGGTTGTCGACGCCGAAGTTGGCCAGCACTGGTCCGGGGTTGGGCTCGACGAACAGCCCGGCGGCCAGGGACACGATCAGGTAGCCGTGCGCCACGATGCCGCCGAAGAGCGGGTTCTTCGCCGCGGCCTCGGGGTCGGTGTGGGCGTAGAACGTGTCGCCGGTGAAGTCGGCGAAGTGGTCGATGTCCGCCAGCGTGACCGTGCGTCGCTCGGAGACGATGCTGTCGCCGACCCGCAGCTCGGCGAGCGACTTGCGGAACGGGTGCACGTCGTCGGTGCGTCGGCCCGCGCCGGCGGTCCACTGCCCGGTGATCGCCGTCATCATCGCGGGGGAGCCCTGCACCGCTGAGCGCTGCATGTGGTGGAGCACGCTGCGGATGCCGCCGAGCTCCTCACCGCCCCCGGCCCGGCCGGGCCCGCCGTGCACGAGCACCGGCAGCGGCGAGCCGTGCCCCGTCGACTCGGCGGCGTCGTCGCGGTCGAGCACCAGGATCCGGCCGTGCCACGGCGCCAGGCCCCGGGTCACCGCTCGGGCGACCTCGGGGTCGTGCGTGGCGAGCGAGCCGACGAGGCTTCCCCTGCCGCGCGCGGCAAGCGCGATCGCCTCGTCGAGGTCGGCGTACGTCAGCACCGTCGAGACCGGACCGAACGGCTCCACGTCGTGTGGCTCCGTCGCGCCGGGCCGGGCGCGCAGCAGCACGGGGGGCAGGAAGGCGCCGCGTTCGGCGTCGGCGTCGACGAGGTCGACGTGGGTCGGGTCGCCGGACACCACGTCGGCCTGTGAGCGCAGCGCCTCGATGGCCTTGCGCACCTCGTCGCGCTGGCCCAGGGAGGCGAGCGCCCCCATGCGCACGTCGGGGTCGGCGGGATTGCCCACGGTCACCCTCGCGAGTCGTGCCGCCAAGGCGTCGACGACCCGGTCGGCGATCGCCTCGGGGACGATGGCGCGCCGGATGGCGGTGCACTTCTGGCCCGCCTTGACGGTCATCTCGGTGACGACGCCCTTGACGAACAGGTCGAACTCCGGGTCGTCCTCCGACACGTCGGGCCCGAGGATCGAGCAGTTCAGCGAGTCGGCCTCCACGCCCAGCTGGACGCCGCCGTGCAGCACCGAGGGGTGCTGGCGCAGCACTCCCGCGGTGTGCGCGGAGCCGGTGAAGGCGACCGAGTCCTGCACGCCGAGAGCGTCGAGGAGCCCGTCGGCGCTGCCGGCGAGCAGCTGCAGCGAGCCCTCGGGAAGGATCCCGGACTCGATGATCCTGCGGACCACGGCCTCGGTGAGGTACGCCGTCTGGCTGGCCGGCTTGACGATCGAGGGAAGGCCGGCGAGGAACGCGGGCGCCAGCTTCTCGAGCATCCCCCAGACGGGGAAGTTGAACGCGTTGATCTGCACCGCCACACCGGGACGCGACGTGTAGAGGTGCCGGCCGACGAAGGTGCCGCCCTTGCCGAGCTGCTCGGCCGGCCCGTCGAGGACCACGGTGTCGTTGGGCAGCTCCCGGGTGCCCTTGGAGGCATAGCTGAAGACGGTGCCGAAGCCGCCGTCGATGTCGACCATCGAGTCGCGCCTCGTCGCGCCGGTCGCGTAGGACAGCTCGTAGAGGTCGTCCTTGTCGGACATCAGGTGCTTGGCCAGCTGCTTGAGCAGCCCGGCGCGCTCGTGGAACGTCATCGCCCGGACGGCGGGACCGCCGACCGAGCGGGCGTGCTCGACCATCCCGGGGACGTCGAGGCCGCGCGAGGACAGCCGGGCGACCTCCTCACCGGTCGCTGCGTCCAGCAGCGGAGCGCCCTCGTCGTCGGCACGGAACCAGGTCCCGCTCGCATAGCTCTCCAGCAGTCTCGCCACGGCTCGCGTTCCTCTCGTTGCTGTTCGGCGTCGGTGCGTGTCACACTAATACAGACCGATCGGTCAGTAAATGGTCCGAGAGCGACCGTCGACGCGTCAGGAGGGCCCATGTCCGTGACCGAGGAGCACACCCCCACGGTGGCCGAGCTCGAGGCCGGCTTCGAGGCGACGATCGCCCACCACGACCGCATCGAACCGCGCGACTGGATGCCGGAGGGCTACCGGAAGACGCTCGTGCGCCAGATCGCCCAGCACGCCCACTCGGAGATCATCGGGATGCAGCCGGAAGGCAACTGGCTGGGCCGCGCGCCCTCACTGCGCCGCAAGGCGATCCTGCTCGCCAAGATCCAGGACGAGGCGGGTCACGGGCTCTACCTCTACTCCGCGACCGAGACGCTGGGCGTGTCCCGCGGAGAGCTGACCGGGAAGCTCATCTCCGGGGCACAGAAGTACTCCTCGATCTTCAACTACCCGACCCTGTCCTTCGCCGACGTCGGCACCATCGGCTGGCTGGTCGACGGTGCGGCGATCTGCAACCAGGTGCCGCTGTGCCGGACGTCGTACGGCCCCTACGGGCGGGCGATGATCCGCATCTGCAAGGAGGAGTCCTTCCACCAGCGACAGGGCTACGAGCTGCTCGCCACGATGATGCGTGGCACCGACGAGCAGCGCACGATGGTGCAGGAGTCCGTGGATCGGTTCTGGTGGCCCTCGCTGATGATGTTCGGGCCTCCCGACGGCGACTCGCCCAACACCGCCCAGTCCATGGCGTGGGGCATCAAGCGGCACACCAACGACGAGCTGCGCCAGCGGTTCGTCGACATGACGGTCCCGCAGGCCGAGGCCCTGGGCGTCACCTTCCCGGACCCGGGTCTCGCGTGGAACGAGGAGCGCGGCAGCTACGACTTCGGCGAGCCGGACTGGGACGAGTTCTGGACGGTGGTCAAGGGCAACGGCCCGGCCACCGCCCAGCGCGTGGCGCACCGCAAGCGTGCGTGGGACGAGGGTGCCTGGGTCCGGGACGCGGCGACCGCCTTCGCCGCGAAGCAGCAGGAGGCGACGGCATGACCGAGGCGCCCAGGGCGGAGTGGCCGCTCTACGAGGTGTTCGTGCGCGGCAAGCGCGGCCTCAACCACGTGCACGTCGGCTCGCTGCACGCCCCCGACGACCAGCTGGCGCTGCGGCACGCCCGCGACGTCTACACGCGCCGCAACGAGGGGGTCAGCATCTGGGTGGTCCGCTCCGCCGACATCACCGCGTCCAGCCCTGACGAGAAGGACCCGATGTTCGCGCCCAGCGGCGACAAGGTCTACCGGCACCCCACGTTCTACGACATCCCCGACGACGTCCCGCACATGTGAGCCGAGGGAGCAACCACCGATGACCACGGACCCGCACGTCGAGCAGCACGCCGACCACGAGAACGCCTACGAGGGACTGCTCGGTGGTGACGACAGCCATTGGGCCTTCGGACAGGACTTCGAGGACCCGCTGGCCGGCGTCGACACCACCGTCCCCGACGGCGTCGACCCCGTCGACCTGGCGGCGTACTGCCTCATGCTCGGCGACGACGCGCTGGTGCTCTCGCACCGGCTGTCCGAGTGGTGCAGCATTGCGCCGGACCTCGAGGAGGACATCGCGCTGGCCAACATCGCGCTGGACCAGCTCGGCCAGGCGCGGCTGCTGCTCGCGCGCGCCGCCGCTGCCGACCCGCGCTGTGTCCCTGGGCTGCCCGAGGGCTCGCCCGTGCCACCCGAGGACGCGCTGGCGTTCTTCCGCGACGACCACGGCTTCCGCAGCGTGCGCCTGGTCGAGGCCGACAACGGCGACTTCGCGGAGACGATCACCCGGCTGCTCGTCTTCTCGACCTGGCGGATGGCCCTGCTGGAGGGGCTGCGCGACAGCCGGGACGACGTGCTGGCGGCCGTGGCCGCGAAGGGGGTCAAGGAGACGGCCTACCACCGCGACTTCGCGGGTCGGTGGTTCCTCACCCTCGCGCAGGGCACCGAGGAGTCCCGACGCCGGGTCCTGGCCGGTCTTGCCCGGGTGTGGCCGCTGCGGGCCGAGCTGTTCAGCACCCACCCCGTCGAGCGACGCGTCGCCGAGGCCGGGGTCGGTGTCGACCCCGCAGGGCTGGTCGAGGAGGTGGACGCCGTGCTCGACCAGGTGCTGGCGGCCAGCGGCGTGGACCGGCCCGAGGCGGCGCCGCTGTCGGGCGTCAGCGGCAGGGCGGGCCGCGACGGCCTGCACACGGAGGCGCTGAGTCGGATGCTGGCGACCATGCAGGTGGTGGCCCGCGCGCATCCCACAGGACGGTGGTGACGATGACGACCCAGGCGCCGACCCACCGCCGGGCGCCTGCTCCCCAGGTGGCCGCCTCGGTGGTCGATCCCGAGCTGCCGATGCTCACCCTGGCCGAGCTGGGCGTGCTCCGTGGCGTCGACGTCGAGGGCGACCGGGTCGAGGTCCTGATCACCCCCACCTACTCCGGCTGTCCGGCGCTGGCCACCATGCGCGACGACCTGGTCCGGGTGCTGCAGGAGGCCGGCTATCCGGACGTGGAGGTGCGGGTGCAGCTGCAGCCCGCGTGGTCCAGCGACGACATCACGCCCTCCGGCCGGGCCCGGCTCGCCGAGGCCGGCATCTCGCCGCCGGGTCCGGCGGACCGGGGTGGACCGGTCGCGCTCAACCTGCTGCCGACCCGCCGCACGCTCAGCTGTCCGCGGTGCGGGGCCGCGGAGGTCGAGCTGACCAGCGAGTTCGGCGCGACGGCATGCAAGGCGCTCTACCGCTGCACCGCCTGCCTCGAGCCGTTCGAGCACGTGAAGGAGATCTGAGCAATGACGGTCCTGACCACGTCCCGCTCCCGCACGTCCTTCCACACGCTGCGGGTCGCGCTGGTCGAGCGGCTCTGCGACGACGCCGCCGCGATCACCTTCGAGGTGCCCGCCGAGCTGCGTGAGGAGTTCGCCTTCGCCGCCGGGCAGTCGCTGACCCTGCGCCGCACCGTCCAGGGCCGCGAGGAACGGCGCACCTACTCCATCTGCGCCCCGGTCGGCCAGCCCCCGCGGATCGGCGTCCGGGAGATCCCGGACGGGTTGTTCTCGTCCTGGCTGGTGCGCCAGGTGCGGCCCGGCGACGAGGTGGAGGTGCAGCCTCCGTCGGGCTCGTTCCGGGCGGACCCCGAGCAGGGTGGCCGGCACCTGTGCGTCGCGGCGGGCTCGGGGATCACGCCGATGCTCTCGATCGCTGCCTCCGTCCTGGCCAACCCGACCGCCGAGCTCACCCTGCTCTACGGCAACCGGACCACCGCCACCGTGATGTTCGCCGAGGAGCTGGCCGACCTCAAGGACCGGTACGGCGCCCGCTTCGACCTGGTGCACGTCCTCTCGCGGGAGCCGCGCGATGTCGAGCTCTTCTCCGGCCGGCTCGACGCCGAGCGGCTCCGCCGGATCGTCTCGGCCCTGGTCCCGCTGCAGCAGGTGGACCACGTGTGGCTGTGCGGGCCGTTCGAGATGACGACGGCCGCACGGGAGGTGCTCCTCGACCTGGGCGTGCCGCGCGAGCAGGTCCACGTGGAGCTGTTCTACGTCGACGAGCCGCCGCCCCGGCTGCGCCACGAGGACGTGCTGCCCACGGGGGAGACCAGCGAGGTGACCATCGTCATCGACGGGCGCAAGACCACCTCGGCGATGCCGCGTGACGAGACCATCCTCGACGCCGCGCAGCGCACCCGTTCCGACCTCCCGTTCGCCTGCAAGGGCGGCGTCTGCGGGACCTGCCGCGCGAAGGTCTGCGCTGGTGCGGCCGACATGCGGCGCAACTACGCCCTGGAGGACGCCGAGGTCGACGCCGGCTTCGTGCTCACCTGCCAGAGCTTCCCGGTCAGCCCGGAGCTCACCGTCGACTACGACGCGTGACCCGGCACCGATTCGTTCGGTGAGTGACGGGGGACGAGTCCCTCGAAGGCCATCGCGGTGATCGTCTCGGCGAGCTGGTCGGGTTCCACCGGGCCCTCGGGGCGGTACCACTCGACGAGTGAGTTGACCGTGCCGAAGAGCAGCCGGCTGACCAGGTCGGGGGCGAGATCGTCGCGGATCGAGCCCTCCCGGACGGCCTCGCCGACCAGCTCGGCGAAGATGTCGTCGATCTCGCGGCGCCGGCGCAGGGCGTCGAGCTCGAGATCGCTGTTGCCGCGCACCCGCAGGAGCAGCGTCACCGCGGGCAGGTGGTCGGCGAGGATCTTCACCGACTCGTGGACGGTGGCGCGCAGCCGATCGTGGGCACTGGCGTCGACAGCCGCCGAGCGGGCGGTGCGGACGGCGGTCGTCAGTCCGTCCAGCGCCTCGTCGAGGGCCTGCTCCAGGAGGTGCTGCTTGCTCCGGACGTGGTGGTAGATCGCCGACTTGGTCAGGCCGAGCTCGCGGGCGATGTCGCCCATGCTGGTGCCGTCGTAGCCCTGCCGGTTGAACAGCTCGATCGAGCGGCGCAGCACCGTCGCCTGGTCGTAGCCCGGGCGGCCACGACGTGGCTGCGCGTCCGTCGGGTCGGCCATGCGGCAAGGTTCTCACAGCGGCACCCGGCAGCTTGTGCACTGCGGACTCCTGCACGCCGGGCCGAACGAGACGGTGGTCCCATCCCTCGGGACCGCTGTCCCGGGGGATGGGATACCTCACAGCCCGTGGCGGGTCGGGCGAGCCGATCCCTATCCTGCCCGCATGGAAGAAGCAGGCCGAGAAGTCGCCCTGGAGACCGGTGCCCCCGGTTCTCGCGCCGCGTGGGAGCAGGCGGCCGCGGCGGTGCTGCGCAAGGCGGGCCGGATGACCGAGGCCGACGCCGACGCGTCCGTGTGGGAGAGGCTGACCTGCACCACCCTCGACGGCATCGGCATCACGCCCTTGGGGACACCGGAGCTCGTCGCCGACGTCACGCTGGGCCTGGGTGCGCCCTCCGCCCAGCGCGGCGAGGGCTGGGACAACCGGCCGTTGTTCGGCAACCCGGACCCGGCGGTGACGGCCCAGGAGATCGTCACCGACCTCGAGAACGGCGCCACCTCGGTCTGGCTGCAGGTCGGCGCCGCGGGCGGGGTGCCGGTCGAGGGGCTCGCTACGGCGCTGAAGGACGTGCTCCTCGATGCGGCACCGGTCGTGCTCGACGGGGCGTCCACCGAGGCGGCCGACGAGTTCGCCCGGCTCGCGGCAGGGAAGCCGCTCGCCGACGGGACCAACCTCGGGCTGGACCCGATCGGGTTGTTCGTCCGGCAGGAGACGCCGCGGGCGGCGGCGGACCCCGAGGACTACACCAACACGGTTGCCGCGGCCGCTCGCCTGGCCGGCGACCTCGGCTGCCGGGCGCTGGTCGTCGACGGCACCGTGGTGCACGACCTGGGCGCCTCCGACGCCCAGGAGCTGGGCTACGTGCTCGGCGTCGCCGCCGCCTACCTGCGCGCCTTGGAGGGCCGGGGCACCGACGTCGCCGACGCCGCCGGCTTGATCGAGGTGCGGCTGGCCGCGACCGACGAACAGTTCGCGACCATCGCCAAGTTCCGCGCCGCCCGGCGGCTCTGGGCCCGGCTCCTCGAGCTCTCCGGCGTGCCGGCGGAGCAGCGGGGCCTGCACCTGCACGGTGTCACCTCGCGGCCGATGATGAGCAGGTACGACCCGTGGGTCAACATGCTGCGGACCTGCGTGGCGTCGTTCGCGGCTGGCGTGGGCGGCGCGGACGCGGTCACGGTGCTGCCGTTCGACGCGGCCGTGGGGTTGCCGGACGCGCTGGCCCGCCGGGTCGCCCGCAACACCTCCTCGCTGCTCGTCGACGAGTCCCACGTCGCCGAGGTGTCCGATCCGGCGGGCGGTTCGTACGCGGTCGAGAAGCTCACCGACGACCTGGCGCGGGCCGGTTGGGCCGAGCTCGACCGGATCGAGGTGACCGGCGGCATCGGCGCGGCGCTCGCCGACGGTTCGTTGCGACAGCGGGTCGACGAGGTCGCCGCCGCCCGGGACGAGCAGGTGGCGCGGCGCGAGCGACCGATCACCGGGCTCACCGAGTTCCCCCACCTCGCCGAGGTGCGGCTGCAGCGCGCGCCGTACCCCGGGGGCGGCGTCCCGGTCCGGTCCTACGGGCACGCCTTCGAGGCGCTGCGCGACGAGCCCGCCAGGGAGCAGGTCTTCCTGGCCACGATGGGCACCGTCGCGGCGCACACCGCTCGCGCCAGCTTCGCGGCGAACCTGCTCGCCGCGGGCGGAGTCGAGACCGTCAACGAGGGCCGGCACGACGACGTCGACGCGGTGCTGGCGCACTACCGTGGCGAGAAGGTGGTCTGCCTGGTCGGCACCGACGACGCCTACGCCGCCTGGGGCGCCGAGCTGGCGGACCGCCTGCGGGAGGCCGGTGCCCAGTGGGTCATCGTGGCCGGCCGGCCGCTCGACGGCACCGACGACAGCTGTGCGACGGGGGTCGACGCGCTCGACTTCCTGATCCGGACGAGGGAGAAGATCCGATGACCGTCCCAGAGAGCTTCGCGGGGCTTCCCTACGACAGCGCGACGGTCCCGGCGACGAGGACCGTCGCCGGCGATGCCTGGGAGTCACCCGAGGGCATCGCGATCCTCCCGGCGTACGGCCCCGAGCACGTCGAGGGCCTCGACGCGCTGGACACCTACCCCGGGCTGACGCCGTTCCTGCGGGGTCCCTACCCGACGATGTACACCACGCAGCCGTGGACGATCCGGCAGTACGCCGGCTTCTCCACGGCCGAGGAGTCCAACGCCTTCTACCGGCGCAACCTGGCGGCCGGACAGAAGGGCCTGTCGGTGGCCTTCGACCTGGCCACCCACCGCGGCTACGACTCCGACCACCCGCGGGTGCGCGGTGACGTCGGCATGGCAGGCGTCGCGATCGACTCGATCTACGACGCGCGCACGCTCTTCGACGGCATCCCGCTGGACCAGATGTCGGTGTCGATGACGATGAACGGTGCGGTGCTGCCGGTGATGGCGCTCTACATCGTCGCGGCCGAGGAGCAGGGGGTGCAGCCGGAACAGCTCGCCGGGACCATCCAGAACGACATCCTCAAGGAGTTCATGGTCCGCAACACCTACATCTACCCGCCGCAGCCGAGCATGCGGATCATCAGCGACATCTTCGCCTACACCTCGCAGAAGATGCCGCGGTTCAACTCCATCTCGATCTCCGGCTACCACATCCAGGAGGCCGGAGCCACGGCCGACCTGGAGCTCGCGTACACCCTGGCCGACGGGGTGGAGTACATCCGCGCCGGCATGGACGCCGGCCTCGGCATCGACGACTTCGCCCCGCGGCTCAGCTTCTTCTGGGCCATCGGGATGAACTTCTACATGGAGATCGCCAAGATGCGGGCGGCCCGGGCGCTCTGGGCCCGGCTGGTGGGCCAGTTCGACCCGAAGAACCCGAAGTCCTCCTCCTTGCGCACCCACAGCCAGACCAGCGGCTGGTCGCTGACCGCGCAGGACGCGTTCAACAACGTCCAGCGCACCTGCATCGAGGCGATGGCGGCCACCCAGGGGCACACCCAGTCGCTGCACACCAATGCGCTCGACGAGGCGATCGCGCTGCCGACGGACTTCTCCGCCCGGATCGCCCGCAACACCCAGCTGCTGCTGCAGCAGGAGACGGGCACCACGCGGACCATCGACCCCTGGGCCGGATCCTGGTACGTCGAGCGGCTGACCCACGACCTGGCGACGAAGGCCTGGGCGCACATCGTCGAGGCCGAGAGGGCCGGCGGCATGGCGAAGGCCATCGAGCAGGGCATCCCCAAGATGCGCATCGAGGAGGCGGCCGCCAAGACACAGGCCCGGCTGGACTCCGGCGACCAGAAGCTCATCGGGGTGAACACCTACCGGCTGCCCGACCAGGATGACTCCGGCGCGCTCGACCTCCTTCGGGTGGACAACGCGTCGGTCTACAAGCAGCAACTGGCCAAGCTCGAGCGGCTCCGGGAGGAACGCGACGACGACGAGGTACGCCGCACGCTCGACGCCCTCACCCGGTCGGCCGAGGCCGGGCCCGGCCACGGCTCCCTCGACGGCAACCTGCTCGCCCTGGCGGTGGACGCCGCGCGGGCCAAGGCGACGGTGGGCGAGATCTCCGACGCCCTCGAGAAGGTCTACGGCCGGCACCGGGCCGTGATCCGTACGATCTCGGGTGTGTACAAGCGCGAGTCGGGATCCAGCGAGCTGGTCGCGAAGGTCCTCGCGGCCACCGACCGGTTCGCCGACGACGAGGGCCGTCGGCCGCGCATCCTGGTCGCCAAGATGGGCCAGGACGGCCACGACCGCGGCCAGAAGGTGATCGTCACCGCCTTCGCCGACCTCGGCTTCGACGTCGACGTCGGGCCGCTGTTCTCCACCCCGGAGGAGGTCGCCCAACAGGCCGTCGACGCCGACGTGCACATCGTCGGGGTCAACTCGCTGGCCGCGGGGCACCTGACCCTGGTGCCGGCGCTCAAGCAGGCGCTGGCCGACCTCGGCCGGGACGACATCATGGTCGTGGTCGGCGGAGTGATCCCGCCCGACGACGTACCCACGCTCAAGGAGATGGGTGCGGTCGCGGTCTTCCAGCCCGGCACCGTCATCGCCGAGGCGGCGCTGGAGCTGGTCGACAGGCTCACCGCCGAGCTGGACCACCCCGCGGGTGGTTGAGCTTGTCGAGACCCGACGTCCGCACCCTCGTCGAGGGGGTCCGCTCCGGTGACCGCGGCGCCGTGGCCCGGGCCATCACTCTGGTCGAGAGCAGCCGGGCCGACCACCGGGTCGCGGCCCGGGAGCTGCTCACCGCCCTCACCGACGGTCCGGACCTCGGCACCGGCAGCCCGGTGGCGCGGGTCGGGATCTCCGGCGTGCCCGGTGTCGGCAAGTCCACCTTCATCGAGGCGCTGGGGACCCACCTGACCGGTGGTGGCCAGTCGGTCGCGGTGCTCGCGGTCGACCCCTCCAGCGTGCGCACCGGCGGCTCGGTCCTGGGCGACAAGACCCGGATGGCGAAGCTGTCGGCGGACCCCGACGCCTACATCCGCCCCAGCCCCAGCGCCGGCACGCTCGGAGGGGTGGCCCGCGCGACCACGCAGGCGATGATCGTGCTGGAGGCGGCCGGGTACGACGTCGTGCTCGTGGAGACCGTGGGCGTCGGCCAGTCGGAGGTGACGGTCGCCGGGATGGTCGACACGTTCCTGTTCCTCACCCTGGCCCGCACCGGCGACCAGCTCCAGGGCATCAAGAAGGGCATCCTCGAGATCGCCGACGTGATCGCGGTGAACAAGGCGGACGGTGACCGGGAGGGTGAGGCCAGGTCGGCGGCCCGGGAGCTCTCCGGGGCGCTGCGGATGGTCTACGGCAGGACCGACCCGTGGGTGCCGCCGGTGCTCACCTGCTCGGCGCTCGAGGGTCGCGGCGTGGACGAGGTCTGGGCGCGGGTCCTGGCGCACCGCGAGGCGCTGGGGGAGCAGGGCCTGGCCGCGAAGCGGGCCGAGCAACAGCTCGACTTCACCTGGGCCCTGGTCCGCGACGAGCTCGACCAGCGGCTGCGGCACTCGCACGGAGTCGCGCAGATCCGGGACGCGGTACGACGTGAGGTCCTGGCCGGTGACCTGCCCGCGCCGGTCGCCGCCGACCGCCTCCTCGCGGCCTACGACGCCGACCGGGAGCGCGCGCCCCGGTAAGATGGACGTTCGTGTCCCCCCACCGTGATCTCGTCGCCGCCTACCAGGCCGGTGTCGATGCGGTGGCGGACGACATCCTGGGGGTCCGGCGGCACCTGCATGCGCACCCCGAGCTCTCCTGGCACGAGGAGGAGACGACCGGCCTGCTCGCCAAGCGGCTCGGCGAGGCCGGCGCCGTGGTGCGGGAGCTGCCCCGCAACGGCCTGGTGGTCGACATCGGCCCCGGCGCGCCGCGGGTGGCGCTGCGCGCCGACATCGACGCCCTCCCGGTGCCGGACCTGACCAGCGACCCCTGGACCAGCACGATCGACGGCGTCGCGCACGCCTGCGGGCACGACGTGCACGCCTCCGCCCTGTTGGGCACCGGCCTGGTGCTCCAGCGCCTGCACGACGGCGGCGTGCTCCCGGGTGCGGTCCGGCTGGTCTTCCAGCCGGCCGAGGAGATCATGCCCGGGGGCGCCCTGATGTGCCTGGAGGAGGGCGTTCTCGACGGCGTCGAGCGCATCTTCGGGCTGCACTGCGACCCCAGCCTCGACGTGGGCGAGATCGGCGTGCGCCAGGGCCCGCTGACCGGCGCGGCCGACTCCCTGGCGGTGACCCTGACCGGCAAGGGCGGCCACACCTCCCGGCCGCACCTCACCGAGGACCTCACCTTCGCCCTGGGCAAGCTGGTGACCGAGCTGCCCGCGGTGCTGTCCCGCCGGCTGGACCCGCGAGCGGGCGTCAGCGTCGTGTGGGGGATGGTCCGGGCCGGCTCGGCGATGAACGTCATCCCGTCCGTCGGCCAGCTCGCCGGCACCGTGCGCATGCTCGACGCGGTGGCGTGGGCCGACGCCGAGGCGCTGGTGCGGGAGACGATTCGCCAGATCGTCGAGCCGTACGGCGTCGAGGCGACGGTGACCTACGTGCGTGGGGTGCCGCCGGTGGTCAACGAGCACACCAGCACCCAGCTGCTCAGCCGTGCAGTGGAGGACGTGCTGGGCGAGCCCGGGCTGGTGCCCACCAAGCAGAGCCTCGGCGGCGAGGACTTCGCGTGGTACCTCGAGAAGGCCAGCGGGGCGATGGGCCGGCTGGGCACCCGCACTCCGGGCGGGCCGACGTACGACCTGCACCAGGGCAATCTCCGCGTCGACGAGCGCGCCGTGGCGATCGGCGCGAAGGTCCTCGGCGTCACCGCCCTGCGCACGCTGCTGGCGCCGGGTTTGGTCACCGGCCGATAACAAACCGCACCCGCTTCCTGCGGATCCGCTGTGTCACCCATGGTCTGATCTAGGGTGACCCGTGCAGGTGCCAAGGCCTGCGACCAGCGAACGTGACAACAGGAGGCACCGTGCGCAAGACGGCACGAACCCTAGCCCTCGTCGCCGCTGCATGCCTCACCCTCGCCGGGTGCGGTCGCGCGGCGGACAACGGCAACGACAACGGTGGCGACAAGCCGAAGACGGCCGAGGCCGTCAAGGTGGAGTTCCCCAAGCTCGACAAGCCGGACTTCAAGGCCTGCATGGTCTCCGACTCCGGCGGGTTCGACGACAAGTCGTTCAACCAGACCGCCAAGGCCGGCCTGGACAACGCCGTCGAGGACTTCGGCATCAAGTCGGCCGCCGTCCAGTCGAAGGCTGACTCCGACTACGCGCCCAACATCGCGGCGCTGGTGCGGCAGAAGTGCAACGTCATCACCACTGTCGGCTTCCTGCTCGGCGACGCCACGCTCGCCTCGGCCAAGCAGAACCCCAACATCAACTACTCCATCGTCGACTTCAGCTACAGCGACCCGGAGACCGGCGAGAACACCGCCCCGGCGAACGTGCAGGGCCTCGTCTTCGACACCGCATCCCCGTCCTTCATGGCCGGCTACCTCGCCGCAGGGATGACGAAGTCCGGCTTCGTGGGCACCTTCGGTGGCGCCCCCATCCCGACCGTGACGATCTTCATGGACGGCTTCTGGGAGGGCGTTCAGTACTACAACAAGGAGCACAAGAAGGACGTCAAGGTCGTCGGCTGGGACGAGACGACCCAGAAGGGCGCCTTCACCGGCGACTTCGAGGCCAAGGGCAAGGGCCAGACCACCGCGGCGGGCCTGATCCAGCAGGGCGCCGACATCATCTTCCCGGTGGCCGGTCCCGCGGGCCTCGGTGGCCTGCAGGCCGCCAAGGAAGCCGGTGTCAAGGCCATCTGGGTCGACACCGACGGCTGTGTCTCGGCCGCGGAGTACTGCGACATCCTGCTGACCTCCGTGGTCAAGGGCATGGACGTCGCGGTGGAGCAGTCGATCCTCGACGCCATCCAGGGCAAGTTCAGCAACGAGCCCTACGTCGGCACCCTGGAGAACGGTGGCGTCGGCCTGGCGCCGTACCACCAGGCCGACTCGGAGATCCCCGACGACCTGAAGAACGAGATCGACGAGATCCGCTACAAGTTGCTGCACGGCGACATCACGATCGAGTCGAAGGCAGTCCCGAAGTCCTGAGCCTGCTCAGGCACTGACGAACGGCGGTTCGGGGAGGGAAGCTCGCCGCTTCTCTCCCCGAACCGGTCGGCGGAGGTCACATGCTGCTCGAGATGCGCGGGCTGACGAAGCGCTTCGGCTCCTTCACCGCCAACGACTCGATCGACCTCACCATCGAACCCGGTGAGATCCACTGCCTGCTCGGTGAGAACGGGGCCGGCAAGTCGACGTTGATGAACATGCTCTACGGCCTGCTCGAGCCCACCGAGGGCGGCATCTTCATCGACGGCGAGCCGGTGCGGTTCGACAGCCCGGCCGACGCGATCGCCCAGGGCATCGGGATGGTGCACCAGCACTTCATGCTGGTGCCGGTCTTCACGGTCGCGGAGAACGTCATGCTGGGCCGCGAGCAGGTCCGCGGTCCGGGGTTCCTGGGCCGGCTCGACCGCAAGGCTGCTGCCGAGCGCGTGCGCGAGCTGTCCGCCCAGTACCGCTTGCGGGTCTCGCCGGAGGCGCTGGTCGAGGAGCTGCCCGTCGGCGTGCAGCAGCGCGTCGAGATCATCAAGGCGCTCGCCAACGACGCCAAGGTGCTCATCCTCGACGAGCCGACCGCAGTGCTCACCCCGCAGGAGACCGACGAGCTCATGGACATCATGCGCGAGCTCAGGGCCCGGGGCACCTCCATCGTGTTCATCACCCACAAGCTCCGCGAGGTCAAGGCGATCGGCGACAAGATCACCGTCATCCGTCGCGGCAAGGTCGTCGGCACCGCACCGCCCACCGCCTCGGAGGCCGAGCTGGCCGAGATGATGGTCGGCCGTGCGGTGAAGCTGGTCGTGGACAAGGCACCCGCCGAGCCCGGCGCCGACGTCCTCGAGGTCCGCGACATGACCGTGATCGACAGCCGGGGAGCCACCGTCGTCAAGGACGTCTCCCTGACCGCCCGCGCCGGCGAGGTGCTGGCCGTCGCGGGAGTGCAGGGCAACGGGCAGACCGAGCTGATCAAGGCACTGATGGGCCTGATCGAGCCGACTGCGGGGCAGGTCCTGCTCGACGGCGTCGACATCTCCCACTTCGACCCGCGCCGCAGCCTCGAGGCCGGGATCGGCTACATCCCCGAGGATCGCGCGCACGACGGCTACATCGGCTCCTTCGGCGTCGACGAGAACCTCGTGCTCGACACCTTCCGCAACGAGGACTTCTCCTCCGGCGGCGTCCTGCGGCTCGACGCCATCGCGGCGAACGCGAGGGCGCGCATCGAGGAGTTCGACATCCGCACCGAGGGGCCACGCAGTGCGCTGAGCTCGCTGTCCGGCGGCAACCAGCAGAAGGTGGTCGTCGCCCGCGAGCTGTCGCGGCCGCTGCGGGTGCTGATCGCCTCGCAGCCGACGCGGGGCGTGGACGTGGGCTCCATCGAGTTCATCCACCAGCGGATCATCGAGGAGCGCGACGCGGGGACTGCGGTCGTCATCGTCTCGACCGAGCTCGACGAGGTGTTCGCGCTGGCCGACCGGATCGCGGTGATGTACGACGGCCGCATCGTCGACACCGTCTCCCCGGACATCGAGCGCGAGGAGATCGGCCTGCTGATGGCCGGCGGAGGTGCCCATGCCTGAGGTGAAGGACCCGCCGGAGGACCAGGAGGCCCTCCGCGGGACGGCTGCCCCACCGTGGGCCGGCTGGCTGCCCACGGCGCGGATGACGATCCTGTCCATCCTGGTGGCGCTCCTCTTCGGTGCCCTGCTGATCGCGGTGAGCGACGACCGCGTCATCGGGGCCGACAGCCTCGGCGGCGCCCTCAAGGGCCTCGGCCAGGCGATCGGCGGCTCCTACTGGGCCCTGGTGAAGGGTGCCGTCGGCAGTCCGAACGCGATCGGCGACACGCTGGTGAAGTCCGCGCCGCTCATCTGTGCCGGCCTCGGCGTGACGCTCGCCTTCCGGGCCGGTCTGTTCAACATCGGCGCCCAGGGACAGCTGGTGCTGGGCGCGATCTTCGCCGGGTACGTCGGCTTCGCGTTGGACCTGCCCGTCGGGCTGCACCTCGTCGTCGCCATCGTGGCCGCGCTCCTCGGCGGGGCCCTGTGGGGCGCGGTGTCCGGCATCCTCAAGGCGCGCACCGGCGCCCACGAGGTGATCACCACGATCATGCTCAACTATGTCGCCGGGAGCCTGCTGCTCTACCTGCTGTCCAACGTGGCGGCGTTCAAGCGGCCCGGCCAGCTCAACCCGCGCTCGCAGCCGGTGGACGACTCCGCGACGTTCCCGTCGGTGTTCTCGGTGCACACCGGCGTGCTGCTCGCGTTCGTCGCCACCGTGGTCGTGTGGTGGGTGCTCGAGCGGACGACGCTGGGCTTCCAGATGAAGGCGGCGGGCGCCAACCCGGACGCCGCCCGCACGGCCGGCATGAACGTGCCCCGGCTGTACTTCGCCGCGATGGCCATCGCCGGCTCCCTGGCCGGCCTGGGCGCGGCGATGACGGTCCTGGGCCAGCACCTGTCGCTGACCACCTCGTTCGCAGGGTCGCTGGGCTTCGACGCGATCACCGTGGCACTGCTCGGCCGGGCCACGCCGCTCGGGACCCTCCTTGCGGGACTCCTGTTCGGGGCGCTCGACGCCGGTGGTGTGCTGATGCAGGCCGGGCAGGACACGCCGATCCAGCTCACCGAGGTCATCAAGGCGCTGATCGTGCTGTTCGTGGCCGCCCCGGCCGCCGTACGCGGCATGCTGCGCCTGAAGGCGCGCGGGGAGACCACCACCATGGAGGCGAAGGGATGGGGCGGATGAGCACCGCCGGGACCAGCACCGACACCCTCGACCGGCCCCCCGGGCCCGAGCCGGAGGTTCGCGACCCCGCCGAGCGGAGACGCCGGACCAAGGCGATCGTGGTGCTGGCCCTCGTGCTGGCGCTGCTCATCTACTTCGCCCTCGACGCGAAGTCGCCCACGGTGAAGTACATCCTCGGCGAGCGAGTCTCCCAGGAGCACCCCACCCACGACCTGGCCGCGGCACCGGTCGCCTGGACCTGCGTGGTCCTGGTGGCGATCGCGCTGGGACTGGCGGTCGCCCACCAGCTGCGGCGCCAGGTCGTCGCGGTGCCGGCGTTCATCGTCGCTGGACTGGCGTTCTACGTCGGCTTCATGATCTGGGAGTTCCGTGACCAGGCCGGCCAGTTCCAGGCGGCGATCAGCAACCCGCTCCCCGGCACGGTCGCCATCGCGACCCCCTTGATCCTCGGCGCCCTCGCCGGCGTCATGTGCGAGCGCGCCGGGGTCATCAACATCGCGATCGAGGGCCAGTTCCTCGCCGGCGCCTTCCTCGCCTCGGTCGCTGCCAGCTTCATCTTCGACGCCTTCAGCGGACTGGTCGCCGCGATCGTGGGCGGCATGCTGATCGGTGCGCTGCTCGCGCTGTTCTCGATCCGCTACCAGGTCAACCAGGTCGTGGTGGGCGTCGTGCTGGTCGCCTTCGCGGCGGGCATCACCGCCTTCCTGACCAACCAGATCCCCGAGGGCGGCAAGTGGAAGGAGTACCTCAACCAGCCGCCGATCCTCGACAAGATCGCCATCCCGGGACTGTCGAAGATCCCGCTGGTGGGCGACGCGTTCTTCACCCAGACGGTGCTCGTCTACCTGATGTACGCCGCCATCGTGCTGGTGCCGGTCGTGCTCTACCAGACCCGGTGGGGCCTGCGCGTGCGGTCCGTCGGCGAGCACCCGAAGGCGGCCGACACTGTCGGCATCAAGGTCAACCGGGTGCGTTGGCAGGCCGTGCTCATCGGCAGCGGACTGGCCGGCCTCGGCGGCGCCTACTTCACCGTCGGGTCCTCCGGGTCCTTCACCGCCGACATCTCCAGTGGTCAGGGGTTCATCGCGCTCGCTGCGGTGATCATGGGCCGCTGGCACCCCGTCGGGGCGACGCTGGCCGCGACCTTCTTCGGCTTCATGTGGAACCTGCAGAACCAGGTCGGCCTCGTCGGCAAGGTGCCGCCGGAGTTCCTGGGCGCGGCGCCCTACATCGCGACGATCATCGCGGTGGCCGGGTTCGTCGGCCGGGTGCGTCCCCCGGCCGCCGACGGCGAGCCGTACGTCAAGGGCTGACATGGCCGACGTCGACTGGGACGAGCTGACCGCGCAGGCGGCCGCGGCGATGCGGCACGCCTACGCGCCGTACTCCGACTACCCCGTGGGCGCCGCGGCCCTCGTCGACGACGGCCGGGTGGTCAGCGGCTGCAACGTCGAGAACGCGGCGTACGGCGTCACCCTGTGCGCCGAGTGCGGCCTGGTCTCCCAGCTGCACGTGACCGGCGGCGGCCGGTTGACGCACTTCGTGTGCGTCGACGGCGCCGGGGCGCTGCTGATGCCCTGCGGGCGCTGCCGGCAGCTGCTCTGGGAGAACGGCGGCCCGGCGCTCCGGCTGCTCACCCCGCTCGGCGAGCGGACCATGGACGAGGTGCTGCCGCAGGCGTTCGGTGCCGACGACCTGGAGGGCAGCCGATGACGCACGACGCGGTCGAGGTGATCCTCGCCAAGCGCGACGGCCACCGGCTCAGCGACAGCCAGATCGACTGGGTGATCGACGCCTACACCCGCGGCGAGGTCGCCGACGAGCAGATGTCGGCGCTGGCGATGGCGATCCTGCTCAACGGCATGGACCGCGGCGAGATCGCGCGCTGGACCCACGCGATGATCGCCTCGGGGGAGCGGATGGACTTCTCCTCGCTCTCCCGGCCCACGGCCGACAAGCACTCCACCGGCGGCGTGGGCGACAAGATCACCCTGCCGCTGGCGCCGCTCGTCGCAGCCTGCGGCATCGCCGTGCCGCAGCTGTCGGGCCGTGGCCTGGGCCACACCGGCGGCACCCTCGACAAGCTCGAGTCCGTCCCGGGCTGGCGGGCCGAGCTGTCGAACGACGACATGCTGGCGCAGCTCGAGGAGGTCGGAGCGGTGATCTGCGCGGCCGGATCCGGCCTGGCACCGGCCGACAAGAAGCTCTACGCGCTGCGCGACGTCACCGGCACGGTGGAGGCGATCCCGCTCATCGCCTCCTCGATCATGAGCAAGAAGATCGCCGAGGGCACCGGCGCGCTGGTCCTCGACGTGAAGGTCGGGTCGGGGGCGTTCATGAAGGATCTCGAGCAGGCCCGCGAGCTCGCCCGCACCATGGTGTCGCTCGGCCAGGACGCCGGGCTGCGCACGGTCGCGCTGATCACCGACATGGCGATGCCGCTGGGGCTGACCGCCGGCAACGCGCTCGAGGTCGCCGAGTCGGTCGAGGTGCTCGCCGGCGGCGGACCCGCGGACGTCGTCGAGCTGACCGTGGCCCTGGCCCGGGAGATGCTGCGGGGTGCCGGTCGCGACGACGTCGACCCCGCCGACGTGCTCGCGTCGGGCCGGGCGATGGACACCTGGCGGGCGATGATCCGGGCGCAGGGCGGCGACCCGGACGCGGCGCTGCCGGTGGCCCGCGACCAGCAGGTCGTCACGGCGCCGACGTCCGGCGTGCTCACCCGCCTCGACGCGATGGCCGTCGGGATGGCGGCCTGGCGGCTCGGCGCCGGGCGGGCACGGCAGGGTGACGCCGTCCAGGCCGGTGCCGGCGTGCAGTGGCACGCCCGACCGGGTGACGAGGTGGTCGCGGGCCAGCCGCTGTTCACCCTGCACACCGACGAGCCGGCCCGCTTCGAGCGCGCCGCCGCGGCCCTCGAGGGCGGCTACGACGTCGACGCCGACGGCTCGTCGTACATCCCCACCGAGCTGGTGCTCGACCGGATCGGCTGAGTCAGGGGAGCAGCAGCACCAGCATCTCGGCGATGCAGGCGGGCTTCTCGACGCCGTCGATCTCCAGGACGTGCTGGACCGTGACCTGCTTGCCGCCGGCGAGGTCGGTGACCGCGAGCAGGGTGATCCGGTCACGCAGGCGGCTGCCGACGGGCACGGGATGCGGGAAGCGCACCTTGTTGAGCCCGTAGTTGAGCTTCGCCCCGGGCGTCTCGAGCTGGAAGACCTCGGCGTTGAACTGCGGGATCAGCGACAGCGTGAGGAAGCCGTGGGCGATGGTCGAGCCGAACGGCCCGTCCTTGGCGCGCTCCGCGTCGACGTGGATCCACTGGTGGTCGCCGGTGGCCTCGGCGAACTGGTCGATGCGCTCCTGGGTGACCTCCAGCCAGGCACTGGTGCCCAGCTCCTGACCGACGGCGTCGGTGATCTCCTCGAACGTGGCGAAGGTCGGCACGGAGGCTCCTCTGCTTGGATGGCGACATGGACGGTTCCAGCGCAGAACTTACCCGCGACCAGATCCGGCAGGTGCCGAAGGTGCTGCTGCACGACCACCTCGACGGGGGCCTGCGGCCGGCGACGATCGTGGAGCTGGCCGCCGAGACGGGCCACGAGCTGCCGGCGCAGGACCCCGAGTCGCTGGGCCGCTGGTTCGTCGAGGCTGCCGACTCCGGCTCGCTCGAGCGCTACCTCGAGACCTTCGACCACACCGTCGCCGTCATGCAGAACGCCGAGCAGCTGACCCGGGTCGCCCGCGAGTGCGTCGAGGACCTCGCCGCCGACGGCGTGGTGTACGCCGAGATCCGGTACGCCCCCGAGCAGCACCTGGCGGCGGGCCTGGAGCTCGACGAGGTCGTCGCCGCGGTGCAGCAGGGGTTCGACGAGGGCCAGGCCGCCACCGGCATCGTGGTGCGCCAGCTGCTCACCGCGATGCGGCACCAGGCGCGTTCACGCGAGATCGCCGAGCTCACCGTCGCATGGCGCGACCGCGGGGTGGTGGGCTTCGACATCGCCGGCGCCGAGGCCGGCTACCCGCCGACCCGGCACCTCGACGCGTTCGAGTACCTCCAGCGGGAGAACGCCCACTTCACCATCCACGCCGGTGAGGCGTTCGGCCTGCCGAGCATCTGGGAGGCGATCCAGTGGTGCGGCGCCGACCGGCTGGGTCACGGCGTCCGGATCGTCGACGACATCAGTGCCGCGCCGTCGGGCAACGGCTACGAGCTGGGCCGGCTTGCGGCGTACGTCCGGGACAAGCGCATCCCGCTGGAGCTGTGTCCGCACTCCAACGTCCAGACCGGTGCGGCCCCATCCATCGCCGACCACCCGATCGGCCTGCTCACCAAGCTCCGCTTCCGGGTCACCGTCAACACCGACAACCGACTGATGAGCGGGACGTCGATGACCCACGAGATGGCCGCCCTGGTCGACGCGTTCGGCTACGACCTGGCCGACCTGCGGTGGTTCACCGTCAACGCGATGAAGTCGTCGTTCCTGCCCTTCGACGAGCGGCTGGCGCTCATCGACGACGTCATCAAGCCCGGCTACGCCGAGAGCGCACGCAGCTCGGCGTAGGCGTGCTCGGGCCGGCGCACGCGGCAGCCCAGCGCTGCTGCGTGCGCGACCACCGAGCGGTGGGTGCGCACCAGGTGCAGCCCCCGGCGCAGCAGCACCCACGGCGGCTTGCGGTGCTCACGCAGGTCGCGCCAGAGTCGCCGCGCGAAGGTGACCCAGGGGTCGTGGGTGACGCACACGGCGTCGGCGAGGACACCCCGCTCCCGGCACGCGGCCACGACCTCCTGGGCGAAGATCCCCTCGGCGACGAAGTGGCCGGCACCGGACAGGTCCACCGAGTGCGTGCCGGTACGGCGGCTCTGGCCGATGTCGTAGACCGGCACGTCGGCCCGACCGGTGGCGCAGAGCTCGCAGATCGCCGCCACCGCAGCGTCTGCGTGCCACGAGGCGGGGGAGTCCCAGTCGGCCATGGTGGTGCCGCCGGCCAGCTCCAGCAGCGGGAGCGAAGGATCGTCGCCGTCGCGGTAGAAGTCGTCCAGGTTGAGCACCGGCAGGCCGAGCCGCCGGGACAGGCGCGTCTTGCCGGCCCCGGAGGGTCCGGCAAGGACGATCACGCGGGCGATGGCTCAGACGCCCATCGGGTGCCAGACCGTCTTGGTCTCCAGGAAGGTGGTCATCCGGTCCAGCTCGGGGGTGGCGAAAAGGTCCTCCTCGCGGGCGCGGCGCACCCGCTTGAGGTTCTCCGCCGCGGTCGCCTCGAGCTCGGTTGCCAGCTGCGCGTCCGCGACACCGGTCAGGTCCAGGCCGTTGACGTCCATGTGGCCGGCCAGCCACGGGCCGAGCTCGGCGACCGAACCGGTGAGGACGTTGACCACGCCGCCCGGCAGGTCGCTGGTGGCCATCACCTCGCCGAGCGTGATCGCCGTCAGTGGGTGTGCCTCGCTGGCGATCACCACACAGGTGTTGCCCGTGGTGATCACCGGCGCGACGACGCTGACCAGCCCGAGCAGCGGGCCGGTCGGCGCAACCACGCCGATGACGCCGCTCGGCTCGGGTGCGGAGTGGTTGAAGTAGGGCCCGGCCACCGGGTTGGCGCTGCCGGTGACCTGGCCGATCTTGTCGGCCCAGCCGGCGTACCAGACCAGCCGGTCGATCGCCGCGTCCACGGCCCCGCGAGCCCGGGGGGCGGTGACCCCCTCGGCGCGGCGCAGCTCTGCCTCGAACTGGTCACGACGGCCCTCGAGGACCTCGGCCACCCGGTAGACGATCTGCGCCCGGTTGTACGCCGTCCGGCCGGACCACCCGCCGAAGGCCGCGCGGGCGGCCTTCACGGCATCACGGACGTCCTTGCGGGACGCCTGCGAGGCGTTCGCCCAGAACTTCCCCTTGGCGTCGTTGACGACGTAGGAGCGCCCTGACTCCGAGCGCGGGAACTGGCCACCCACGTAGAGCTTGTAGGTCTTCTTCACGTCGAGTCGGCTCACTTGAGATAGCCCTCCAGTCCCTGACGGCCGCCTTCGCGGCCGTAGCCCGACTCCTGGTAGCCACCGAACGGGCTGGCCGGGTCGAACCGGTTGAACGTGTTGCTCCACACCACTCCGGCGCGCAGCCGGGCGGCCGTCCACAGGATCCGGGAGCCCTTCTCGGTCCACACCCCGGCCGACAGGCCGTACGGCGTGTTGTTGGCCTTCTCGACCGCCTCCTGCGGCGTGCGGAACGTGATCACCGACAGCACCGGCCCGAAGATCTCCTCCCGGGCGATCCGGTGGGCCTGGCTGACCCCGGTGAAGATGGTCGGGGGGAACCAGAAGCCGTGCTCGGGCAGCTCGCACCTCGGCGACCACCGCCCGGCGCCCTCGGCCTCCCCGATGTCCGAGAGCTCGCGGATCTTGGCCAGCTGCTCGGCGGAGTTGATCGCCCCGATGTCGGTGTTCTTGTCCAGCGGGTCGCCGACCCGCAGGGTGCCGACCCTCCGCTTGAGGCGGGCCAGGAAGTCCTCGGCGATCGACTCCTGGACCAGCAGCCGGGAGCCCGCGCAGCAGACGTGGCCCTGGTTGAAGAAGATGCCGTTGACGATGCCCTCGACCGCCTGGTCGACCGGGGCGTCGTCGAAGACGATGTTGGCGGCCTTGCCGCCGAGCTCGAGGGTGACCTTCTTGCGCGACCCGGCGACCGAACGGGCGATCGCCCGGCCGACCTCCGTGGAGCCGGTGAAAGCCACCTTGTCGACGTCGGCGTGCGCGACCAGCGCCCGGCCCGTCTCGCCCGCCCCGGTGACGATGTTGACCACGCCCGGCGGCAGGTCTGCCTGTTGGCAGATCTCGGCGAACAGCAGCGCGGTCAGCGGTGTCGTCTCGGCCGGCTTGAGCACGACGGTGTTGCCGGTGGCCAGCGCCGGGGCGATCTTCCAGGAGAGCATCAGGAACGGGAAGTTCCACGGGATGACCTGGGCGGCCACGCCGAGCGGCCGCGGGTCGGGGTTGCCCGGGACGGCGTACTCCAGCTTGTCGGCCCACCCGGCGTGGTAGAAGAAGTGCGCCGCGGCGGTGGGGATGTCGACGTCGCGCGACTCCTTGATCGGCTTTCCGTTGTCGAGCGACTCCAGCACCGCGAGCTCGCGGGACCGCTCCTGGATGATGCGCGCGATCCGGTAGAGGTACTTCGCCCGCTCGGCGCCGGACATCCGCGACCAGACGCGGGTGTGGGCGCGCCGCGCCGCCTTCACCGCACGGTCGACGTCGGCCTCGTCGGCCTCGGCCACTTCCGCGAGCACCTCCTCGGTGCTCGGGCTGATCGTCTTGAACGACTTGCCACCGGCGTGGACGAACTCGCCGTCGATGAACAGCCCGTACGACGACCGCAGGTCGACGACCGCCCGGGACTCGGGCGCGGGCGCGTACGCGAACGGGTGGCTGGTGTCTGCCATGTCAGTCCCCATGTCAGTCAAGGGTGAAGTAGTCGGGACCGGAGTAGTGACCGGTGCGCTGCTTGGTGCGCTGCATCAGCAGGTCGTTGAGCAGCGAGCTGGCACCGAAGCGGTACCAGTCGGGGTCGAGCCAGTCGGGGCCGGCCACCTCGTTGACGACGACCAGGTGCTTGATCGCGTCCTTCGCGGTGCGGATGCCGCCGGCCGGCTTGAAGCCGACCATCTGGCCGGTCGCGTCGCGGTAGTCACGCACGGCCTCCAGCATCACCAGGGCGACCGGCAGGGTCGCTGCGGGGTTCACCTTGCCCGTCGAGGTCTTGATGAAGTGCGCGCCGGCCATCATCGCCAGCCAGCTGGCCCGGCGCACGTTGTCGTAGGTCTGCAGCTCGCCGGTCTCGAGGATCACCTTGAGGTGCGTCCCCGGCCCGGTGCTGTCGCAGGCCTGCTTGACGGCGACGATCTCGTCGTACACCTCGCGGTAGCGACCGGAGAGGAAGGCGCCTCGATCGATCACCATGTCGACCTCGTCGGCCCCCGCTTCGATCGCGTCCCGGGTGTCGGCCAGCTTGACGTCGAGCGCGGCCCGGCCGCTGGGGAAGGCGGTGGCCACGGAGGCGACCTTGACGCCGCTGGAGCCGAGCGCCTCCTTGGCGGTCGCCACCAGGTCGGGGTAGACGCACACGGCCGCCGTCGAGGGGCACGTCGGGTCGGCCGGGTCGGGGCGCATCGCCTTCGCGCAGAGCGCGCGGACCTTGCCGGGGGTGTCCATGCCCTCCAGCGTGGTCAGGTCGACCATCCGGATCGCCAGGTCCAGCGCGTAGGCCTTGGCCGTCGTCTTGATCGACCGGGTGGCCAGGGCTGCGGCGCGTTGCTCGGCGCCGACCTGGTCGACCCCGGGCAACCCGTGCAGGAAGCGACGAAGCGCGGCGTCGGAGGCGGTGGCCTCACTCAGCGCTGTGTTGTCTCGTGGGCTCGCCGTTGAGCTCAGCAGTGTCACGCCCTGAGTCTATGCGGACCGCCTGACTAGGGTGGAGGCGTGCCTGAGCAGACTGCTGAACAACGCTTCGGGCCGACCAGTGGGGTCATCACCGGCTGGGCCGGCGTGGTGCTGGCGACCCTGGTCGGGGTGGGCGTCGCGGTCGAGGACCCGTCCGTGACGGGGTTCGGTGTCGCGGCGCTGGTCCTGGCGCTCGGCGTGCTCGCCTGGTGCTTCCTCCTGCGGCCGCGCGTCCTGATCCGGGGGGAGCAGCTGGTGCTGCGCAACGCCTTCACCGACCAGCTGATCCCGCTGTGCGCGGTCGAGGACATCGTCGTGCGGCAGACGACCGTGGTTGCCACCGACGACGGCGTCTACCGAGGCATCGGGGTCGGACGCCCGCTGCGCAAGATCATCAAGGAGCGGGCCGGGGAGCGCAGGGCGCACGGTGCAGAACGTGCCACGCCGCAGCGCACCAGCCTGGACACCGCCGAGGTGCCAGACTTCATGATCGAGCAGGTCCTCGCCCGCAAGGCGCACGCCGCCGGCAGCGCCGAGGAGCCCCCGCACCTGGAGTACGCCGTGCCGGAGCTGGTGCTGCTCGCGGTGCTCCTGCTGCTGTTCCTCCTGCTCGCGGTGCTCTGACCGCGTCCGCGCACGCCGCATCCGCGGAAGCCGGAAGTGCAGGTCGAGTGCGTCACTGCTCCAGCGCTGCGCCCTGTCATGCCGCTGAGCGCTCAGGCCCAGCGAGCAAGAGTTGCTGCGATCTCGTCGACCGACAGCTCTCGTCGTGCCACAGACATGACCAGCTCATAGGCAGGGTCATCGGGTGCGTCGAGGGCGACCGAGTTCAGGCCGTAGAAGATGACCACGGCCAGCCATCCCAGGCGTTTGTTGCCGTCGACGAGTGCATGGTTGCCGACGAGTGAATCGAGCAGCGCGGCGGCCTTGCGGTCCAGGTCAGCGTAGGCCTCGTGTCCGTACAACACAGCTCCAGGACGATGAGCCGCCGAGTCCAGCAGGCCCACGTCGCGCACCGGTCCCACTCGAAGATCTTCCACGAGCGAGAGGAGATCCTCCACGGTGAGCAGGACTGTCAACGGCCGAGCCGGTCGAGCACGTCGGCGTAGCGGTCTCGGGCGCGGGCCGACAGTTCGGCAACCTTCGCCTCATGGGCATGGCGAGCGGCCGCCTCACGGATCGCACGCAGGGTCGCTTCATGCCGGCTGACACCCTCGGCCTCGGCCAACGCGGCGAGGAGTCGCTCATCCTCCGGAGTCAGTCGCAAGGTCATCGCCATGCGGCCATGATACCAAAGTGGTATCGCCCGGATCTGTCGCTGAGCGCGCACCGCACGCTCCTGCCGCCGACAACGTCCTTCAGTCCAGGCAGAACTCGTTACCCTCGACGTCCTGCATCACCAGGCAGGACTCGTTCTCATCGTCGGCCGGCATCAGTCGCACCCGCGTCGCCCCGAGGGGGAGCAGCCGCGCACACTCCGCCTCGAGAGCGTCCAGCCGTTCCTCGCCCACGAGCCCGGTGCCGACGCGTACGTCGAGGTGCACCCGGTTCTTGACGACCTTGCCCTCGGGCACGCGCTGGAAGAACAGTCGCGGGCCCGCCCCCGTCGGGTCGACGCAGGCGAACGCGGACCCCTGGTCCTCGGGCGGGAGCGTGCGATCGAAGTCCGCCCAGCTGGCGAACCCCTCCGGGGGCGGGGGTACGACGTACCCGAGCACCTCGCACCAGAAGCGGGCGACCCGCTCAGGCTCCGCGCAGTCGAACGTGACCTGGACCTGCTTGACCGACGTCATGCGGCCCACCTTGTCAGAGCCCGGTGGCGGCGGCCACGTCCGCCCTGATCGCGTCGAGCCGGCCCGCAGCGGAGATGCGGGCCGCGTCGACGGCACCGTCCTCGCCCGCCTCGACGGGCACCACGACCTCCAGGTAGCACTTGATCTTCGGCTCGGTGCCGGACGGCCGCACGATCACCCGGCCCCGGTCGGCGAGCCGGTAGCGCAAACCGTCGGTGGGCGGCAGGTCGGCGGACCCGGCGCTCAGGTCCTCCACCTGCTCCACGGCCAGGCCGCCCAGCGAGGTCGGCGGCGACTCGCGCAGGCGCTGCATCGTGGCCGGGATCTGGGCCAGGTCGGTGACCCGCACGCTGAGCTGGTCGGTGGCGTGGAGGCCGAAGCGACGCGCGATGTCGTCGAGCAGGTCGCGCAGCGTCCGGCCCTCCGCCTTGGCCTGTGCGGCGATCTCGCACACCAGCAGCGCTGCCGAGATGCCGTCCTTGTCCTTCACGTGGTCCGGGTCGACGCAGTAGCCCAGCGCCTCCTCGTAGCCGAACGCGAGGCCCTCGATCCGGCCGATCCACTTGAAGCCGGTCAGTGTCTCCCGGTGCGGCTGGCCCGCCGCATGTGCCATCGTGCCGAGCAGGCTGCTGGAGACGATCGACTGGGCGTAGACGCCCCTTCTCCCGCGGGCGAGCAGGTGGTCGGCCAGGATGGCGCCGACCTCGTCGCCGCGCAGCACCTGCCAGCCGTGCGGGCCGGGCACCGCAACGGCGCACCGGTCGGCGTCCGGATCATTGGCCACCACGAGGTCGGCATCGCGTTCCCGGGCCAGCGCCATGGCCAGGTCCAGGGCACCCGGCTCCTCGGGGTTGGGGAAGTCGACCGTCGGAAAATCAGGGTCCGGGTGTGCCTGGGCCGGCGGCTCGGAGGGCGCCGGGAAGCCGGCGAGCTCGAGGGCGTGGTGCACCGTCGTGCCCCCGACTCCGTGCAGGGGGGTGTAGACGATGTCGAGGTCGGCGAACGCCTGCTCCTGGCCCGGCTCGACGAGGCCGGCGACGCCGACCAGGTAGCGGCCCAGCACGTCCTCCCCGAGCACGGTGCCCCCGTCACCGCGCGAGATGTCGGCGACCAGGCCGACCGCCGCGATCCGCTCGGCGATCTCCTGGTCCGCCGGCGGCACGATCTGGCTGCCGTCGCCGAGGTAGACCTTGTAGCCGTTGTCCTGGGGAGGGTTGTGGCTGGCCGTCACCATCACGCCGGCGACGCAGCCGAGGTCGCGGATCGCGAACGCCAGCAGCGGCGTCGGCAACGGCCGCGGCAGCACCAGCGCGCGCAGTCCCGCGCCGGTCATCACTTCCGCGGTGTCCCGGGCGAACACGTCGGAGTTGTGCCGGGCGTCGTAGCCGATCACCACGGCGTCGCCGTCGTTCGCGCCGTTGTCCCGGAGGTATGCCGCGAGGCCGGCGGCCGCGCGCAGGACGACCACCCGGTTCATCCGGTTCGGCCCGGCACCGAGCGCGCCGCGCAGGCCTGCCGTCCCGAACGCCAACGTCCCCCGGAACCGGTCGGCCAGCTCGTCGAGCTCGCGTGCCTCGATGAGTCGCTCGAGCTCGCTGCGGGTCTGCTCGTCGGGGTCGTCGGCCGCCCAGGCACGGGCGCGCTCGAGCAGCTGCTCCGCGGTCTCGTCGCTCATGTCGAGCAGGCTAGACGACCCCGTGCCGCGGCCGGGGAGAGGCCGCACGAGAGGATGGCCGGCATGGACACCGTGCGCAGGCTGCTGGCCGCCGCCCCGACGTACCGGTTCACCCATGCCTGTGTGGTGCCGGTGCCCCGCGCCGAGGTGCGCGAGCGGTTGCTGGACCTCGAGCACTACCCGGACTGGTGGCACCAGGTGCGCGCCGTTGCGCGCATCGACGACGACAACGCGCTCGTGGTGTGCCGGTCGGTGCTTCCCTACGACCTCGAGCTGTACCTGCGTGCGGTACGACGCGACGAGGGACTCCTCGAGGTGGCCATCGACGGACCGATCGCGGGCTGGGCCCGGTGGCACCTCGACGACGCGGGTCCTGGCCGCACCCGGCTGGCCTTCGAGCAGCAGGTGCAGACCAGGTCGCGGTTGCTGACGGTCGCGTCCTACCTGGCCCGACCGCTGCTGGTCTGGAACCACGCACGGATGATGCGCGGCGCCGAGCAGGGACTGGCCGGATCGGCGCCGCTCAGCTGAGGGCGGCCAGGACCGCGTCGTAGTCGGGCTCCTGGGTGATCTCGGGCACCAGCTGGGTGTAGGCGATCGTGCCGTCCTCGTCCACGACGACGACGGAGCGGGCCAGCAGGCCGGCCATCGGGCCGTCGGCCATCGTCACGCCGTACTTCTCACCGAACGCCGAGCGGAAGGCCGACCCGACCTTGACCTGGTCGATGCCCTCGGCGCCGCAGAACCGGGCCTGGGCGAACGGCAGGTCATGGGACACGTTGACCACCGTGGTGCCCTCGAGGCCGGCGGCGAGCTCGTTGAACTTGCGCACGCTGGCGGCGCAGACGCCCGTGTCGATGCTCGGGAAGATGTTGAGCACCTTGCGGCCCGGCAACTCGTCGGAGCCGAACTCCGCGAGACCCTCGCCGACCAGGGTGAAGCCGGGAGCCGGCTCACCCTCGGCGGGCAGCTCTCCGACGGTGTTGACCGGGTTTCCCTTGAATGCAGTCGTAGCCATGGGCCGATCTTCGCAGGTCGGCGCAAAAGCCTCGTACCGGTCTCACCGGCGGGCGCGGGGACCGAACGACGCAGCGGTCCTGCCGAACGCCGCCGTGCGCGCCGCCTTGGTGTTCGCCAGCACCAGGAGCAACAGCTGCTCCGCACGCTCCTGGGCGAACACCGTGCGGGCAGACGCCGTCCAGGTCCGGTTGAAGAGCCGCTTCGCCGCTGCCACGGAGTCGGGGGAGCGCTGGGCGACCTCCTGCGCAAGGGCCGTCGCGGCGGCGACCGGGTCGGGCGCGACCTCGGTGACCAGGCCGAGCTCGAACGCCTCCTTGCCGCTGAGCCGCGCTCCCGTCATGGTGAGTCGCTTGGCGGTGTCGATGCCGACCAGCTCGGCGAGGCTGCGCACGCCCGTCATGTCGGGGATGAGACCCCAGCGCGCCTCCAGCACGGACCACTCGGAGTCGGGGGTGGCGAACCGGAAGTCGGCAGCCAGCGCGACCTGCAGCCCCCCGCCCAGACAGTGCCCGTGGACCGCGGCGATCACCGGCACCGGCAGGCGCCGCCACGCCCAGCAGGCCTCCTGGAAGGTGTTGGTGCCCCGCCACGGCCGTGGGACGAAGGCGCGCACGATGCCGGTCGGGGACCTCAGCACCGTCGCGAAGTCCAGCCCGGCGCAGAACGCGTCGCCCTCGCCGGCGAGCACGACGGCGCGCAGGGTCCGGTCCCGCCGGAGGCGGCGGGCGGTGCTCACCAGCGCGTCCAGCGTCTCGAGCGTGAGCGCGTTGAGCTTGTCGGGCCGGCTCAGCCGGACGTGGGCGATCCCGTCGGAGACGGTGGTGGTGACGAGCTCCTCGGTCATGGCGGCGATGTTACTCACCGGTCACCTTCGGGTCAGAGGCGCGGCACGACCCTGCCCAGCAATCCGCCCATGCGGGTGGCGGCCGCCTTGCCCGCGGCGAGCACCTCCTGGTGGTCGAGCGGCTGGCCGGTGATCCCCGCCGCGAGGTTCGTCACCAGGGAGATGCCGAGCACCTCCATGCCCGCCTCCCGGGCCGCGATCGCCTCGAGCGTGGTGCTCATCCCGACGAGGTCGCCGCCGATCGCGCGGACCATCTGGATCTCTGCCGGGGTCTCGTAGTGCGGTCCGGGAAACTGCACGTAGACGCCTTCGTCGAGCTCCGGGTCGAGCTCACGACACAGCAGCCGCAACCGTTGGCTGTAGAGGTCGGTGAGGTCGACGAAGTTCGCGCCCTCGATGGGGGAGGTCGCGGTGAGGTTGATGTGGTCGCGGATCAGTACCGCCGTACCGGGGCTCCAGCGTTCCTGCAGGCCGCCGCAGCCGTTGGTCAGCACGACGGTGCGGCAGCCCGCCGCCGCGGCCGTGCGCACGCCGTGGACCACGGCCCGGACGCCGAGCCCCTCGTAGAAGTGCGTCCGGCCGAGGAAGACCAGCAGGTTGCGGACGCCGTCCGGTCCGGCCGAGGGGTCCCCGGCCCGGACCGAGCGGATCTTGCCGGCGTGCCCGGCCACAGCCGGAGCGGCGAAGCCGGGCAGGTCGGTCGTGCTGAGCTCGGCGGTCGCCTCGCCGAGGGCGTCGACGGCCGGCAGCCACCCGGAGCCGAGCACCAGGGCGATGTCGTGGCGCTCCACGCCGGTCTTCTCGGCGAGGACGCGCGCTGCCTCGCCGGCTGCCTCGGTGTAGGTCTGGGTCACGGGAGAGACTCTAGGGGGATCAGCCCCCGAAGCTGCTGCGGCACGGGCGGTGTCGCAGGGCATGGACGTAGTCGGTCGGGGCGTCCGCGGCCTCGGCGGCCTCGGCCAGGGTGCCGAGGTACGTCGCCGACGGCAGCCCGCCCTCGAACGCGTCGAGCACGTAGGTCCAGGCGACGTACTCGGCGTCGAGCGCGACGACCCGCACCTTGACCTTGCGGTAGAGGCCGGTGTCGGCGGACTCCCAGCCGTCCAGGGCGGCGGCATCGTCGTGCGTGACGTCGTAGAGCGCGACGAAGACCTGCTCGAACGGGTCCTGCACGATCGTGGCCAGCGCGCCGTCCCAGCCGTGCTCCTCACCGCCGAACGTGAGCCGCCAGCCCTGCAGCCAGCCGGTGACCTGCAGCGGCGAGTGCGGACACCGCTCGGCCATCCGGGCCGGGTCCATGTTGGTCCCGTAGGCGGCGTACAGCGTCACGCGGGAATCGTAGGGCAGGAAGCGCGGTCGGACGCGGCTGACACCGCGGCTGACACAATGGCGGGCGTGAATCGAGTGGTGATCGTTGGCGGCGGACCGGGCGGCTACGAATCTGCGCTGGTGGCAGCGCAGCTGGGCGCGGAGGTCACGATCGTGGACTCCGACGGCATCGGGGGCTCGGCGGTGCTCACCGACTGCGTGCCCAGCAAGACCCTGATCGCGACGGCGGAGCTGATGACCGACCTGCGCCGGGCCGGGCAGCTGGGCATCGGGTTCACCGACGTCGAGGGCGACCACGCCGCCCGGGTGCTGGTGAACCTCGGTCAGGTCAACGAACGGGTGCTGCAGCTGGCGGCGGAGCAGTCCGGTGACATCGCCGACCGGCTGGAGCGCGAGCACGTCCGCCTGGTGCGCGGTCGCGGCCGGCTCGACGGTCCGGAGCGGGTGGTGGTGGACCTCGCCGACGGTGGCCCGGGATCCGGCACGGAGGAGCTCGCCGCCGACGCGGTGCTGCTGGCGACCGGTGCGTCGCCGCGGACGTCGCCGTCGGCCGTGCCCGACGGGGAGCGGATCCTCACCTGGGAGCAGGTCTACGACCTGCGGGAGGCGCCGACCAGGCTGATCGTCGTCGGTTCGGGCGTCACCGGCGCCGAGTTCGCCAGCGCCTACATGGCGCTCGGCATCGACGTCGTGCTGGTCTCCTCCCGCGACCGGGTGCTGCCCGGCGAGGACGCCGACGCGGCGGCGGTCCTGCAGGATGTGCTGACCCGGCGTGGGATGACCGTGATGGGCCGGTCCCGGATGGAGTCGGTCACCCGAGACGGCGACGAGGTCACCGTCACCCTGACCGACGGCCGCGCCGTGACCGGCTCGCACTGCCTGCTCGCGATCGGGTCGGTGCCCAACACCCGCGACATCGGGCTCGAGGAGTCCGGAGTGGCGCTCGACGACGGCGGCTTCGTGAAGGTCGACCGGGTGTCGCGCACCTCCGCACGCGGGGTGTACGCCGCAGGCGACTGCACCGGCGTGCTGATGCTCGCCAGCGTCGCAGCGATGCAGGGCCGGATCGCCATGTGGCACTTCCTCGGCGATGCCGTCGCGCCGCTGGACCTCAAGAAGGTCGCCTCGAACGTCTTCACCGCTCCGGAGATCGCCACGGTCGGCTGGTCGCAGAACGCGGTCGACGCCGGCGAGATCGAGGCCGAGGTCGTCCGCCTCGACCTGAGCGGCAACCCGCGCGCGAAGATGCAGGGATTCCGCGACGGCTTCGTGAAGCTGTTCTGCCGGCCCGGCACCGGCATCGTCGTCGGCGGGGTCGTCGTCGCACCGCGGGCCAGCGAGCTGATCCATCCCGTGGCGGTGGCGGTGGCCGAGTCGCTGACGGCCGACCAGCTCGCCCAGGCGTTCACCGTCTACCCATCGATGTCGGGCTCGGTCGCGGAGGCGGCCCGGCGCCTGCACCACCCCAAGGGCCTGATCCCGGGGGTCTGAGCGGCTCGGCGCCGGACGGCGGAACCACGCCCACGTAGTTACCGCGGCGTGGTTCCTTCACCAGTTCACGCGGGTGCGCTGCCTCCGGCTCAGCCCAGGATGTCGCAGATGACCTCGCCGTTGGAGACGGTCGCACCGACCTCCGCCTTGAGCCCGGTCACGGTGCCGGCCTTGTGGGCCTTGAGGGGCTGCTCCATCTTCATCGCCTCGAGGACCACGACCACGTCGCCCTCTGCGACCTCGTCACCGTCGGCGACGGCGACCTTGACGATGGTGCCCTGCATCGGGCTGGCCACCGAGTCGCCGGAGACGGCTGCGCCGGCCTTCTTGCCCGCCGAGCGCTTCGGCTTCTTCGCGCCGCCGGTGCTCGCCAGCCCACCCAGCCCTGCCGGGAGCACGACCTCGAGCCGGCGACCGCCGACCTCGACGGTGACCCGCTGGCGCTCGCCGGGCTCCGCGGCCTCGGCCTGGTCGCCGGCATAGGGCTCGATCTGGTTGTCGAACTCCGTCTCGATCCACGTGGTGTAGACGTCGAAGGAGCCCTCGCCCGACGGGTTCGAGGCGCCGACGTAGGCCGGGTCGTCCACCACGGCGCGGTGGAACGGGATCACCGTCGGCATCCCGTCGACCTCGAACTCGGCCAGCGCGCGCCGGGACCGCTCGAGGGCCTGGGTGCGGTCGGCTCCGCTCACGACGAGCTTGGCGATCAGCGAGTCGAACGAGCCGGGGATGGTCTCGCCCTCGACGTACCCGCCGTCCACGCGGACACCCGGCCCCGCCGGCGGCTCCCACTTCGTCAGGGTGCCGGGGGCGGGCATGAAGTTGCGGCCGCCGTCCTCGGCGTTGATGCGGAACTCGATGGAGTGCCCGCGGAGCTCCGGGTCGCCGTAGCCGAGCTCCTCGCCGGCGGCGATCCGGAACATCTCGCGGACCAGGTCGATGCCGGTGACCTCCTCGGAGACGGGGTGCTCCACCTGGAGACGGGTGTTGACCTCGAGGAACGAGATGGTGCCGTCGAGCGCGACGAGGAACTCGCAGGTGCCCGCGCCGACGTAGCCGGCCTCCTTGAGGATCGCCTTCGACGAGTCGTAGAGGCGGGTCAGCTGGTCCTCGGAGAGGAACGGTGCCGGCGCCTCCTCGACGAGCTTCTGGTGTCGGCGCTGCAGCGAGCAGTCGCGCGTGGAGACCACCACGACGTTGCCGTGCTGGTCGGCCAGGCACTGGGTCTCGACGTGGCGGGGCTTGTCGAGGAACTTCTCCACGAAGCACTCGCCGCGGCCGAAGGCGGCCACCGCCTCGCGCGTGGCCGACTCGAAGGCGTCAGCGACGTCCTTCAGCTCGTGGGCCACCTTGAGGCCGCGGCCACCGCCACCGAAGGCAGCCTTGATGGCGATCGGCACGCCGTACTCCTCGGCGAACGCGACGGCCTCGTCGGCGTTGGCCAGCGGGTCCTTGGTCCCCGGGGCCAGCGGAGCACCGACCTTCTCGGCGATGTGGCGCGCGCGCACCTTGTCACCGAGGCTCTCGATCGCGCTGGGCGGTGGGCCGATCCAGACGAGGCCCGCGTCGAGCACGGCCTGGGCGAAGGCGGCGTTCTCGGCGAGGAAGCCGTAACCGGGGTGCACGGAGTCAGCACCAGCGTCCGTGGCCACGCGGACGATCTTCTCGATGTCCAGGTAGGAGTCGGCCGGGGTCGCACCGCCCAGGGAGTACGCCTCGTCGGCCAGCCGGACGAAGAGCGCGTCGCGGTCGGGCTCGGCGTACACCGCGACGGAGCCGATGCCGGCGTCCTTGCACGCACGGATCACACGCACGGCGATCTCACCGCGGTTGGCGATGAGCACCTTCTGCAGGGGCCCCGTCTGGGTTGGCACGGTGTCGGGCACGCTCGCTCCTCTGGTCTCGAAGGTCCAGAGGGAGTCTAGGGCCAGCGGTGCTCCGTGCCGGAGCCGGTCTCACTGCGGGTTCTGCAGGCTCAGCTGCCGGGCTGGTAGACCATCAGGAGCACGATCACGAAGAAGAGCAGGCCGATCACGCCGCCGGCGAGGGCCACGGTCCCGGTGCTTGCTTCGGGCTTCTCTCCACCGTTGATGGTTGTCGTCGCCCTCTCGAGCGAGGGCGCCAGCAGGCCCAGTGCGACTGCCACGGCGATGACCCAGAGGACCACCGACAGCCAGATCCACACCTCACCGAACTCGGCGACCTTGCCGGAGTGGTAGGGCGAGTCCATGCTCATCAGCCCGAAGCCGAAGATCACCACGGCCACGGACGCGTAGGAGTAGATCCGGGTGCTGCGCGCGGCCGAGGCAGTCGCGGACGCGTCGCCGGTGCGCAGGCCTCGCACGGCGGTGGTGGCGGTGTGCACCAGCGGGCCGATCGCGAAAATAGCGGTCAGGAGGTGGAGGAACAGCAGCAGCTTGAACACGCCGCCACCGTAGCCAGTCCGGCTGAGACGATCCTGAGCCGGGTGGGAGGCGAGCACGCGCGCAGGGTTAATGATCGTTAACTTTCCGGTTAGCATGCGGCCATGACCTACGAGCTTTCCCCCGAGCACGAGCAGTTCCGCCGTACCGTCCGCGACTTCGCCGAGAAGGAGATCGCCCCGAAGGCGGCCCAGTGGGACCGCGAGCACCACTTCCCCGTGGACGTGGTCCACAAGATGGGCGAGCTGGGGCTGATGGGCCTGACGGCTCCGGAGGAGTACGGCGGCGCCGGGCTCTCCGGGGAGGACGGCGGCTTCACCAGCCTCTGCCTGGCCATCGAGGAGATCGGCCGCGTCGACCAGTCCCTGGGCATCACCCTCGAGGCCGCTGTCGGGCTCGGCATCAACCCGGTGCTGACGTTCGGTACCGACGAGCAGCGGCAGACGTGGCTGCCCGACCTGGTCGCCGGCCGCACCCTGGCGGGCTTCGGGCTGACCGAGCCCGGCGCCGGGTCGGACGCGGGGGCGACGAAGACGAAGGCCGAGCTGGTCGACGGTGAGTGGGTGATCAACGGCGCCAAGCAGTTCATCACCAACTCCGGGTCGGAGATCACCTCGCTGGTGACCGTGACCGCGCGCACCGGCTCCTCGACCACCGGCGACGGCCGGGAGAAGGCCGAGATCTCCACCATCATCGTGCCCTCCGGCACGCCCGGCTTCACCGCGGAGAAGCCCTACGACAAGCTGGGGTGGCACGCGAGCGACACCCACCCGCTGACGTTCGAGGACGCGCGCGTGCCGGCGGCGAACCTCCTCGGCGAGCGCGGCCGCGGCTTCGCGCAGTTCCTGGCCACGCTGGACGACGGCCGCGTGGCCATCGCCGCGCTGGCCGTCGGCTGCATCCAGGCCTGCCTGGACATGTCGTTGCAGTACGCCGGGGAGCGCCAGACCTTCGGGGTGCCGATCGGACGCAAGCAGGGCGTGGCGTTCCAGATCGCCGACCTGCAGGTGATGCTCGCCGCGAGCCGGCAGCTGACCTACCAGGCGGCGTGGATGAAGGACGCCGGCAAGCCGATGGCGCAGTTCAAGCAGGCCGCTGCGGTGGCCAAGCTCTACGCAACCGAGTCGGCGGTGACCGCCACCCGGGTCGCCACCCAGGTCTTCGGCGGCTACGGCTTCATGGAGGAGTACCCGGTCGCGCGGTTCTACCGCGACGCCAAGGTCCTGGAGATCGGGGAGGGCACCTCCGAGGTCCAGCGGATGCTGATCGCGCGAGGACTCGGCCTGCCGGTGGAGTGAGGACGCAGGCCGGCCGGATATCCTCGCCCGCATGAGTGCACGGCTGCGGCGCCTCGGTGACGAGGGTGCCAAGTTCGCAGCCGTCAACGTCGCGGCCACGCTCGTGGCCCTCACCCTGTTCAACTTGCAGACGCACGGGATCAAGGGTGTCTTCGACGGCCCGCTGAACCACCGGCCGCTGTCGTCGTACGTCCTGGCGAACACCGTCGGCATGCTGATCAGCTTCTACGGCAGCCGCAGCTACGTGTTCAAGAACCGGCGCCCGGCCGGTCCGGGCGGCGGCTTCGTCAACTACGCCATCGTCAACTTCGCGTCCTTCAGCATCCCGGTCGCCTGCCTGTGGTTCTCGCGCAACGTGCTGGCCTGGGAGTCGCTCCTGGCCGACAACGTCGCGGGCAACGTGATCGGTGCGCTGCTGGGCACGGTGTTCCGCTTCTGGGCGTTCCGCCGGTTCGTCTTCAAGCGGCACGCGCCGCTGTGGCCGGCCAGCGCCGACGGCGGGCGGCAGGCGGCGGGCATGAACCTGTGGATGGGCTCAGTGGACCCAGAACTCGTGCCAGGGATGACCGAGCTCGTCGAACATGAGCCGCAGCAGCGGGACGCTGATGCCGACGACGTTGTGCGGGTCGCCGGTGATGCCGCTGACGAAGGCGCCGCCGATCCCGTCGAGGGTGAAGGCGCCGGCCACGTGCAGCGGCTCGCCGGTGGCGACGTAGGCAGCGATCTCCTCCTCGGTGACCCGGGCGAACCGGACCTGCGTCGCCGCTGACCGCGCCAGCCACACCTCCCGGTGGGTGTCGATGACGCAGTGACCGGTGTGCAGGACGCCCACCGAGCCGCTCATCTGCCGCCAGCGCGCGATCGCCTCCTCGGCGTCGCGTGGCTTGCCGTGGACGGCGCCGTCGAGCTCGAGCACCGAGTCGCACCCGATCACCAGAGCGCGCGGCTGGTTGGCCGCGACCGCGACCGCCTTCAGCTGCGCCAGCTTGAGCGCGAGCTCCGCCGGCGCGGACGTCTCCACGGCCTCCTCGTCGACCCCGCTGACGATCACCTCGGGTCGCAGTCCGGCATTGCGCAGCGTCTGCAGCCGTGCGGGTGACTGCGAGGCGAGGACCAGGCGAGGGAGCTGGGACGGCACGGGCGTCACGGTAGTGGCCGGCGTCCTCAGCGGGGGAGCCCGCTGGCCCGCCAGCCGCCGGGGCCGTGTGGGAACGACGGGGTCAGCTTGCGTCGGTGCGACTGCCACTCGGGCTTGCGTCGGGGAGCGGACTGCCCGCCGTCGCCCAGACCGGCGAACACTGCCACCAGCGCGGCGACCTCCTCCGGCGTGGCGTCGCGGTTGACCACCGTCAGCAGCGGTCGCTGCGCGTCCTCGTCCGAAGCGCCGCTCACAGCGGGATGTTTCCGTGCTTCTTGGCCGGCAGCGTCTCGCGCTTCGAGGCCAGCAGCCGCAGGGCCCGGACGACCTCGACCCGCGTCTCGTGCGGGCTGATCACTGCGTCGACGTACCCGCGCTCGGCCGCGATGTAGGGGTTGGCCAGCGTGTCCTCGTACTCCTCGACGTAGTGGGTGCGCTGCGCCTCGGAGTCCTCCGCGGCGGCCAGCTCCTTGCGGTAGAGGATGTTGACCGCGCCCTGGGCGCCCATGACGGCGATCTGGGCGGTCGGCCAGGCCAGGTTGATGTCGGCACCGAGGTGCTTGGACCCCATCACGTCGTAGGCGCCGCCGTAGGCCTTGCGGGTGATGATGGTGACCAGGGGGACCGTCGCCTCGGCGTAGGCGAAGATCAGCTTCGCGCCGCGGCGGATGATGCCGTTCCACTCCTGGTCGGTGCCCGGCAGGAAGCCCGGCACGTCGACGAAGGTGAGCACCGGGATGTTGAAGGCGTCGCAGGTGCGCACGAACCGGGCCGCCTTCTCGGAGGCGTCGATGTCCAGGGTGCCGGCGAACTGCATCGGCTGGTTGGCCACCACGCCGACGGACCTGCCCTCGACGCGCCCGAACCCCACGATGATGTTGGGCGCGAACAGCGGCTGCACCTCGAGGAACTCGGCGTCGTCGAGGACCGCCTCGATCACGGTGTGCATGTCGTAGGGCTGGTTGGCGCCGTCCGGGATCAGGGTGTCGAGTGTCTGGTCGTCGTCGGTGACGTCGAGCAGGGCGGGCTCGTCGTAGACGGGCGGGTCGTCGAGGTTGTTCTGCGGCAGGTAGGACAGCAGCGCCTTGACGTACTCCAGCGCGTCCTGCTCGTCACTGCCCATGTAGTGCGCGTTGCCCGACTTCGTGTTGTGGGCCCGGGCGCCGCCCAGCTCCTCCATCGTGACGTCCTCACCGGTGACCGTCTTGATGACGTCGGGCCCGGTGATGAACATGTTGGAGGTGCCGTCGACCATCACGGTGAAGTCGGTGACCGCGGGGGAGTAGACGTGCCCGCCCGCACAGGAGCCCATGATCAGGCTGATCTGCGGGATGACCCCGGAGGCGTGCACGTTGCGCTTGAAGATCTCGCCGTAGAGACCCAGCGAGACGACGCCCTCCTGGATGCGCGCGCCGGCACCCTCGTTGATGCCGATGATCGGGCATCCGGTCTTGATCGCGAGGTCCATCACCTTGCAGATCTTCTCGCCGTAGACCTGTCCCAGGGACCCGCCGAAGACCGTGAAGTCCTGGGAGAAGACACACACCTGCCGGCCGTCGATGGTGCCGAAGCCGGTGATCACGCCGTCGCCGTAGGGACGCTTCTTCTCCAGGCCGAACGCGGTGGAGCGGTGCCGTGCCAACTCGTCGAGCTCGACGAAGGAGCCCTCGTCGAAGAGGCTCTCGATCCGCTCACGGGCGGTCATCTTGCCCTTCGCGTGCTGCTTCTCGACCGCCTTCGCCGAGCCTGCGTGCACCGCCTCTTCGACGCGCCGGTCGAGGTCGGCGAGCTTGCCGGCCGTGGTGTGGATGTCGATGTCCTGGGGCACCTCGGTGCCCTCGCCGGGTCGTGCGCTCACAGGGGTTTCGACTCCTTCGCAGCTCTGGGTCATCACGGGCCGGGGCGTGCCCGGCCCGGTCTGATGGGTCAATCTAGTGCCTGTGCCTGATCCCTCCTTGCGCCGGTCACCCCTCGAACCCCACACCCTGGCCGCGGCCGCTGGCCCGTCCTGGCAGGTCCGGCTCCTGGCCGAGGCACCCTCCACCAACGCGGTCGCGGCCGCCGAGCCACGACCCGGCCTCGTCGTGGTCGCCGACCACCAGACAGCGGGACGAGGGCGCCTGGACCGCGACTGGCAGACCCCGGCCGGGGTCGCGCTGACCTTCTCGGTCGTCGTCGAGCCGGGCCTGCCGGACGAGCACTGGCCGTTGCTGCCGCTGGCCGTGGGCGTCGCCGTCGCCGAGGGAGTACGACGATCCGCGGGCGTGCCGGTCGGGCTCAAGTGGCCCAACGACGTGCTGGTCGAAGGCGGCCCCCGCCCCGGCAAGGTGGCCGGGATCCTGCTCGAACGGGTCACCGGCGGCGCCACCTCGTCCGCCACGTTCCCGGGAGCGCTCGCCGTGCTCGGCGTCGGCCTCAACGTCGACCAGGCGGCCCAGGAGCTGCCGGTGCCGACGGCGACGTCCCTGCGCCTGGCCGGCGGTCCGGTCGACCGCTCCGCGCTCTTCGGCGCGGTGCTCACCGCCCTGGGCGAGGTGCTGGCGCAGCTCCGGACCGATCGGAGCGCGGTGCTCACGGCCTACCGGCAGCGGTGCACCACCCTGGGCGCCGAGGTCGAGGTGCACCTGCCCGACGGAACCCTCCTCAGCGGCGTCGCCGAGGACATCGACGAGCACGGGCGCGTGGTCGTCGCCGGTCGGGCCGTGGGCGCCGGCGACGTCGTGCACCTGCGTCCCCGCCGCATGGCATGATCCCCTCGTGGCGATCAACCAGAAGCGGCTCGGGGAGGGCGAGGAGGTCGTCTTCTCCTCGCGCACGCACGTCAAGGTGCTCTTCGTTCCCGTGGTGGTGCTGCTGCTCACCGCAGCGGTGGCCGGCTTCCTGACCAGCCTCACCGACGACCGGGTCCTGCTCTGGGTCATCTGGATCGTGGCGGCGGCGCTCGTGCTGGTGTTCTGCGTCTGGCCGTTCCTCGAGTGGCTCGCGGCCACCTACACGGTGACCAACCGACGGTTGACGACCCACCGCGGCGTGATCAACCGGACCGGCCACGACATCCCACTCTCGCGGATCAGCGACGTCACCTACGAGAAGGGCCTCACCGACCGGATGCTCGGCTGCGGCACCCTGCGGGTGTCCGACGCCAGCGACCAGGGCGCGATCGAGCTGCCCGACGTGCCGAAGGTCGAGCAGCTGCAGCTGCTGCTCGCCGAGCAGCTCTACCAGGGCGGCGCCCGCGATGACCGGCGCGATGACCTGCGCGATGACGGAGCCTGACCCGGCGGCCCGCCCGGAGCCCGGTCCCGCTCCGGCCGACCTGGAGCGGGCCATCCTGGGCGGGGCCCCTGAGCTGACTGCCGAGCAGGTCGCCCGCTCCGCGGGGGTCAGCCTGGACGAGGCCCGACGGCTGTGGCGGGCGCTGGGGTTCGCCGACGCCGGCAACGCCTCCGCCTTCACCGCCCGTGACGGCCGCGCACTGAAGATGGTCGCCGACGCGGTGTCCTCCTCACACCTCGACTTCGAGGCGATGCTCAAGCTCACCCGCGCGCTCGGCCAGACGATGGCGCGGCTGGCCGACTGGGAGGTGGCGACGCTGGTGACCTCCGTCGAGCAGCAGCTCGCCGCCGAGGCATCCTCCCAGGACGGGGACGACCGGCCCGCGGCAAGCCGCGGCCTGCGGACGGCGGCGCTCGATCTCGTCGAGTCGATAGGCCCGCGCTTCGAGGAGCTGCTCGTCTACTCCTGGCGCCGGCACCTGGCGGCGGCGGTGGGCCGGATCGAGCTCCTCGGCGCCGCGGAGGAGGACTTCCACGTCGCCCAGGCCACGGTGGGCTTCGCCGACCTGGTCAGCTTCACCGCGCTCAGCAACGAGCTGGGCGAGGACGAGATCGGTGACCTGGTCGAGGTCTTCGAGTCCCGCTGCTCCGACGTCGTGGCCAGTCACCACGGCCGGGTGGTGAAGACGCTCGGCGACTCGGTGCTCTTCATGTCGGTCACGCCCGAGCAGGCGATCGACACCGCACTCGACATCATCGCCGTCATCGGTCGCGACCCGCGGCTGCCCGACGTGCACCTCGGCATGGCGACCGGGCCGGTGGTCCTGCGGATGGGCGACGTCTACGGCCCGGTCGTCAACCTCGCCTCCCGGCTGACCTCGGTGGCACGGCGCAACCGGGTGATCATCGACGAGGTCACCTCCGAGCTGCTCCCCGCCGCGGAGTTCGAGACGCGTCGGCTGCCCGCGCGCCCGGTGCGCGGCTTCGGGGACATCGAGCCGGTCACCGTCCGTCGTACCAGACCGCGCCACTGAGACGCCTCAGCGCACCACCCCGGCTGCCAGCGCAGCGGCCCGGTAGGCCGCGGCCAGGGACGCGACCGTCTCGTGGGCGTTGAGCCCGGAGGGGTTCGGCACCACCCACAGCTCTGCGCCGGCCAGCGGCTCGGGCTGGCGTCCCGGTCGGGCGCCGCGGACACCGAAGGCGGCGCGGTAGGCGGTGATGCCGGCGATCGCGACCACGACCGGCCGCCAACGCGCCACGTCGACCGCGAGGCGGCGCCCGCCCGCACGCAGCTCGTCGGTGGAGAGCTCGTCGGCCCGGGCGCTGGCCCGAGGCACGAGATTGGTGATGCCGAGCCCGCGGTCCAGGAAGGACGCGCGGTCGGCGTCGGTCATCCCCGCAGCCGGGTCGATCCGCTGCTCGATGACCCCGCCGGCCAGCAGGGCGGGGTAGAACCGGTTGGCCGGATGCGCGAAGTGGGTCTGCACCGCGGCGGTCCACAGGCCGGGGTTGATGCCGACGAACAGCAGCCGCACGTCGTCGCGGACCAGGTCGGGCACCTCGCGGTCGCGGAAGCCGTCGAGCTCGGCACGGGTGAGGCGGGGCACCCGGACAGGGTAGGTTTCGCGGCGTGACAGCTGCGCTCGCCCCCACAGTCGCGGTCATCGGTGGTGGACAGCTCGCCCGGATGCTGGCCGAGCCGGCCGCAGCGATGGGCATCCCGCTCCGCCTGCTCGCCGAGGACCACGGCGTCTCGGCCGCACAGGTGATCCCGGACCAGCTCGTCGGGGACTACCGCGACCTGGCGACACTGGAGGAGGTGACCTCCGGCTGTGCCGTGGTCACCTTCGACCACGAGCACGTGCCGACCGCGCACCTGCACGCCCTCGAGGCGACCGGGCTCGCGGTTCGCCCCGGTCCCCAGGCTTTGGTGCACGCCCAGGACAAGGGCGTGATGCGGGAGCGGCTGAGCGCGCTCGGCGTCCCGTGCCCGCGCTGGGCGCTCGTCGACGATGCCGCCGCGGCCGAGGAGTTCGGCTTCCCGTGCGTGCTCAAGACGACCCGAGGCGGCTACGACGGCAAGGGCGTCTGGGTGGTCCGCTCGCTCGAGGAGTGCACCGAGGCCTTCGACACGGCTGCGCGCGGCGGCGTCCGCATCCTCGCCGAGGAGCTCGTCGACTTCCGCCGCGAGCTGTCGGCGCTGGTGGCCCGCTCGCCCTCGGGGCAGGTCGCTGCCTGGCCGGTGGTGGCGTCGGTGCAGCGCGACGGCATCTGCGCCGAGGTGATCGCCCCGGCGCCGGATCTCGCCGAGCCGCTGGCGGTGCAGGCGCAGGAGATCGCCATGCGGGTCGCCGGGGAGCTCGGCGTCGTGGGCGTGCTCGCCGTGGAGCTCTTCGAGACACGCGACGGCAGGGTACTGGTCAACGAGCTGGCCATGCGCCCGCACAACACGGGCCACTGGAGCCAGGACGGTGCGGTGACCTCGCAGTTCGAGAACCACCTCCGTGCCGTCCTCGACCTGCCCCTGGGCGCCCCCGACGCACGTGAGCGGTGGACCGTGATGGTCAACATCCTCCCGGTCACCGGGGCCAGCCGGCTGTACGACGCGTATCCGCACGCCCTGGCACGGGATCCGCGACTCCGCGTCCACCTCTACGGCAAGGGCCTGCGCCCGGGCCGCAAGGTCGGCCACGTCAACGCCTTCGGCGACGACCTCGAGGACTGCCTCGAGCGCGCCCGGCACGCAGCGAGCTGGTTCGCCGGCGAGCTCGGAGAGGACAGCGAATGAGTGCACAGGCACGGGTCGGCATCGTCATGGGGTCCGACTCCGACTGGCCGGTGATGAAGGCCGCGGCCGAGGCGCTGGCGGAGTTCGACATCGGCTTCGAGGCCGACGTCGTCTCGGCGCACCGGATGCCCGAGGAGATGCTCGACTACGGCAAGCAGGCCGCTGGCCGCGGTCTCGAGGTGCTCATCGCCGGCGCCGGCGGAGCGGCGCACCTGCCCGGCATGCTGGCCTCGGTCACCCCGCTGCCGGTGATCGGCGTCCCGGTGCCGCTGAAGTACCTCGACGGGATGGACTCGCTGCTGTCCATCGTGCAGATGCCGGCGGGGGTGCCGGTGGCGACGGTAGCGGTCGGCAACGCGCGCAACGCCGGGCTGCTGGCGGTGCGGATCCTCGCGAGCGGTGACCGCGGGCTGCAGGAGCAGATGGTTCAGTTCCAGGCGTCCCTGCGGGACAGTGCGCACGAGAAGGGCAAGGCCGTCCGCGGGGAGAGCACCCGCCGGACCGGCTTCTGAAGTGCGGCTAGCCTGCTGCGGGTGACCACCCTCGATCCGCGACTCCAGTCCATCTACGAGCTGGTCCTGCACCGCAACCCCGGCGAGGACGAGTTCCACCAAGCGGTGCGCGAGGTGCTGGACAGCCTCGGGCCGGTGATCGTCAAGCACCCCGAGTACGCCGACGCCCGGGTGATCGAGCGGATCTGCGAGCCCGAGCGACAGATCATCTTCCGGGTTCCCTGGATCGACGACCAGGGCCGCATCGAGATCAACCGCGGCTTCCGGGTCGAGTTCAACTCCGCGCTCGGCCCGTTCAAGGGCGGGCTGCGTTTCCATCCCAGCGTCTACCTGGGCATCGTGAAGTTCCTCGGCTTCGAGCAAATCTTCAAGAATGCGTTGACCGGCATGCCGATCGGTGGTGGCAAGGGCGGCTCGGACTTCGACCCCAAGGGCCGCTCCGACAACGAGGTGATGCGGTTCTGCCAGTCGTTCATGACCGAGCTCTACCGACACATCGGGGAGTACACCGACGTGCCGGCCGGTGACATCGGCGTCGGTGGGCGGGAGATCGGCTACCTGTTCGGCCAGTACAAGCGGATCACCAACCGCTACGAGTCCGGTGTGCTGACCGGCAAGGGCACCGGCTGGGGCGGGTCGCTGGTGCGCAAGGAGGCCACCGGCTACGGCACGGTGTTCTTCGTCGACGAGATGCTCCAGACCCGCGGCGAGTCGCTGGACGGCAAGCGCGTCGTGGTCTCCGGCTCCGGGAACGTCGCGACCTACGCCATCGACAAGGTGCACCAGCTCGGCGGCACCGTGGTCGCCTGCTCGGACTCCAGCGGCTACGTCGTCGACGAGGCCGGCGTCGACCTGGAGCACCTCAAGGACCTCAAGGAGGTCCGCCGGGCGCGCATCTCGGAGTACGCCGACCAACGCTCCGGTGCGTCGTACGTCGCCAACGGGGGCTCCATCTGGGACGTGCCCTGTGACGTCGCGCTGCCGTGTGCGACCCAGAACGAGCTCGACGAGGCGGCTGCCGTGGCCCTGGTGAAGAGCGGTTGTCGCGCGGTCGCCGAGGGTGCCAACATGCCGACGACCCCGGACGGGGTGGCGGTCTTCCAGGACGCGGGCGTGCTGTTCGCACCCGGCAAGGCGGCCAACGCGGGCGGTGTCGCGACCAGTGCGCTGGAGATGCAGCAGAACGCCTCGCGGGACTCCTGGTCGCACGAGTACACCGAGGAGCGGCTCGGCGAGATCATGCGCGGCATCCACGAGAGGTGTGCCGACGCCGCCGACGACTACGGCCAGCCCGGCAACTACGTCCTGGGCGCCAACATCAGCGGCTTCATCCGGGTCGCCGACGCGATGCTGGCGCTCGGCGTCGTCTGAGCCGACCTGCGGGAACCGGCCACCCGATGGGCGCGTCGTACTTGCCATGGGACCTCGCGGATGGACGGCGATCGCGCTGTCCGTGCTGCTCCTCGGTGGCTGTGGCCAGCGGATCGACGATCCCGGCCCCGGCCGGGGGGCGAGCGACCCGTTGGCGGGCGACTACGTCTCCGACACCGTCCCCGGTCCGCACTTCCGGGGCGACGACGCGCCACGGCTGCGGATGACCCTGCGCGACGGGCAGGTGCGCTTCTCCGCTGACTGCAACACCTTCTTCGGGGCGGCGACCTGGCAGGGTGGCAGCTTCAGCGCACGCAACATCGGTGGCACCGAGATGGGCTGCTCGCCGGCGCGACACCGGCGCGACGCGTGGCTGGTCGACTTCTTCTCGCGAGCCGACCGGGTCGAGCGGAGCGGCACCGACATCGCCCTGCACGACGGGCCCACGACGATCTGGTTCGTGCCGGCCGACGAGGTCGGGGAGGGCCAGGCCGCTGCGGTCCCGCTCGAGCGCACGGCCTGGACGTTGACGGCGATCGCGCAGTACGACGGCGACTCCGGCAGTGTCGCCTCGGTGCCGGCGGGCGTCAGCGCGACCCTCCGGGTCGGCGGCGATCGGGTCCTGTTCGACACCGGGTGCAACTCCGGCGGCGGGCCGGTCGAGGTCAGCGACCGATCGCTGCGCTTCGGCGATCTCGCCGTCACTCTGCGCGGCTGCCTCGATGCCCGCGCCGACGTCGAGCGATCGGTGCTGCAGGTGCTCGGCGGCACCGTGTCGTGGGAGATCACCGGTCGTGAGCTCCGGCTGCGCAAGGGCGGTCACGAGCTCGTCTACACCGCGGCCGCGGACTCCTCAGTCGCGGACCCGCCCGCGCAGTGACTTGACCTGGCCACGGCGCTTCTTGGCATCGACCCGGCGCCGTTGCGAAGCCTTGCTCGGCTTCGTCGGCACCCGCGCCGGCGGTGGGGGAGCGAGCGCGGCGCGGAGCCGCTCGACGAGGCGCTCCCGGGCGGCGGTGCGGTTGCGGTGCTGGGAGCGGTGCTCGGAGGCGACCACGCTGATCCGTTCGGTGCCGAGGGACCGCACCGCGCGCCGGCGCTGCGCCTCGGTGAGCGCGGCGGAGGCGGCCACGTCGAGGAGGAGCTCCACCCGGGAGTCGGTCGTGTTCACCGACTGCCCACCCGGACCGGACGACCGCGAGAAGCGCTCCTGCAGCTCGGCCTCGGGGAGGGTCAGCCCGTCGGGAATGCCCGGCCCGGGCGGCACGAAGAGGTCGGGCACGTCGGTCTCAGTGGCCCCTGCGGGCCCACTCGATCTTGGGGCACGTGTCCATCACCATCGGCACCCCGGCTGCGGTGGTCCGCTCGAACGCCGCCTCGTCGATGACCCCGAGCTGGAACCAGACACCCTTCGCACCGATCCGGACCGCTTCGTCGGCGAACTGCCCGGCCGCATCCGAGCGCCGGAAGACGTCGACGACGTCGATGTCGAACGGGACCTCCGCCAGCGTTCGGTAACCCTGCTCGCCCAGGACGGTCGGCGCGTCGGGATGGATGGGCACGATCCTCTTGCCTGCCCGCTGCAGCGCCGTCGCGATCCGGTACGCCGTCCTCGTCGGGTCGCCGGAGAGGCCGACCACCGCCCACGTGGTGCAGTCGTCGAGCATGAAGTCCACGACCTTGCGGTCCTGCCAGTCACCCATGTCCCCACGGTAGCCACTGGGACGAGCATCACCCCGGACGCGGTCGATGGTCGTTCACGGCGTTCGTAGAATCGGTGGCATGAGTGACTTCGCGCTGTACGCGCTGTCCGAGGAGCACCAGGCGGTGCGCGAGGCGGTCCGCGCGCTGTGCGACGCCAAGGTGGCGCCGTACGCCGCCGAGGTCGACGAGGAGGCGCGCTACCCGACGGAGGCCGCCGAGGCACTGCGGGCTGCCGACTTCCACGCGCCGCACGTGCCCGAGCAGTACGGCGGCGCCGGAGCGGACGCGCTGGCCACCTGCATCGTGATCGAGGAGGTCGCCCGGGCGTGCGTCTCGAGCAGCCTCATCCCGGCCGTCAACAAGCTGGGCTCCCTGCCGGTGCAGATCAGCGGCTCGGAGGAGCTCAAGCAGAAGTACCTCTCCAAGCTCGCCGCCGGAGAGGGCGGGTTCTCCTACGCCCTCTCGGAGCCGGACGCCGGGTCCGACGCGGGCGCGATGAAGACCAGGGCCGCCAGGGAAGAGACCAGCGACGGTGTCTTCTACGTCCTCAACGGGGTGAAGCGATGGATCACCAACGCCGGCGAGTCGGAGTACTACACCGTGATGGCGGTCACGGACCCGGAGAAGCAGACGCGCGGCGGCATCTCGGCGTTCGTGGTCGAGCGCTCCGACGAGGGCGTCTCCTTCGGCGCGCCGGAGAAGAAGCTGGGCATCAAGGGCTCGCCCACGCGTGAGGTCTACCTCGACAACGTCCGGATCCCCGCCGACCGGATGATCGGTGAGGAGGGCACCGGCTTCACCACTGCGATGAAGACCCTCGACCACACCCGGGTGACCATCGCCGCGCAGGCGGTCGGGGTGGCGCAGGGGGCACTGGACTACGCACTCGGCTATGCGCAGGAGCGGCAGCAGTTCGGCCGGCCGATCGCCGACTTCCAGGGACTGCAGTTCCTGCTGGCCGACATGGGCATGAAGGTCGAGGCCGCCCGGCAGCTGACCTACGCCGCAGCGGGACGCTCCGAGCGTGGCGACGCCGACCTGACCTTCTTCGGGGCGGCGGCCAAGTGCTTCGCCTCCGACACCGCGATGCAGGTCACCACCGACGCGGTGCAGGTCCTCGGCGGCTACGGCTACACCCGGGACTACCCGGTCGAGCGGATGATGCGCGACGCCAAGATCACCCAGATCTACGAGGGCACCAACCAGGTCCAGCGGATCGTGATGGCCCGCCAGCTCTTGGCCGGGGTGCAGTCACAACTCTGACCGGCGCCGCTGGCCGGGCTGCCGCTTCCCCCGTGCGCGGCAGCCCGACCCTCGTGGCCCGAACCCCCGGGTTCGTGACCTCCAAGAGCGCGGTGGACTCGGGTTGATACCGGCGAGCCGGAAATTCTTCTTGTGAGCGGGTGTCAGGACCCCCGCCGGTCCCAGCTGGGCTACCAGCCGGCGCCGAAGCAGATGAAGGGCGCCACGTCCGCCGCCGCGGCGGTGGCGGCCGCCAGGGCGTCCGCGGGCGCCGCGCCGGCGGCGACCCGCTGGTGCCAGTCGGCGAGCACCTGGCAGGCGGTGTCGTCGGCGACCGTCGCCGGGGCGGACACGACCGTGCGGGCCCCGGCGTGCAACCAGGCGGCGGTCATCCCGACCGTCTCCTCGGCCGAGCGCACCGCGGTCCGTCCCAGCTCGCACGCCGACAGCACCACCACGGCCGGCGTCCGGTCCAGCGTCTCGATGTCGTAGCCGGACCAGGGTCCGTCGTACAGCAGCACCTCGGAGAACAGCGGGTTGTCACCGACGTGCCGGCCGTGGCCCGCCAGGTGGAGCACGTCGACCTGCGCAGCGAGCTCCCCGACGCGCGCCGCGGTCGCGTCGGCTCCGGCGAGGATCCGCGAACCGGTCCAGGCAGCCGCGGCGCGCTCGACCTCCTCCCGGGCGCGCGGGACGTCCGGTCCGACGACGAGCCCCACGTCCGGGTGCGCGGGCAGTGGCTGGTCGAGCAGCGCCTGCCAGCGGGTGGCGGACGGCGGCACGGCCACCGGTCGCCCGGCCAGCGTCGGCAGCAGTGTCCAGGGTGCACCCGCGAGGAGCGCCGAGGGTGTCAGGACGACGCGTCCGGAGGCGAGGTGTGCCGCCAACGGCTGGAGCAGGAGCGCATCGAGGTCGGCGACGTCGGCCGCCAGCGACGCCCGGACCATCTCGCCCAGCCCGGTCGTGCGGTGCACCGCGGCGGTGTCCAGGTCGGCGGCCACTCGGTCGAGCAGGTGCCGGACAGGTGCTGCCTCACCCAGCGCCCGGACGTGCGCACTGTCAGCGGTCACGATCAGTGCGTGCAGCTGCCCGGCGAGGACGATGTGCGCGACCAGGACCGCGTCCGTGGCTGCCAGCCGGCCCTGCAGGACGTCGAACCCGACGGGATCCTCGACCAGCCCGCCCCCGGCGCCGTACCAGCTCTGCTGCCGGATCTGCTCACGCAGCGCGCGCCTGCGCACGTGGTCGCCGGAGGGCAGCATCCGCAGCTCGGTGAGGTCGTGGGCGAGCTGCGGGTCGGGCGGCGGCCGCACCGGGGTGACCCGGGAGGCCAGCGCCCGCGCGCGCTCGGCCCACTCCAGGACCAGCCGGGGATCGCCGTCACGCAGCGCCATCTCGAGCCCCAGCCTGGCGAGCTCGTTGCCGTGCCCGACCAGCGTGCTGCGCAGGTCGAGGCTGCCGAAGCTGGACTGCCAGGCATGCAGCTCCTGCAGGCCGGCACGCACCTGTTGGCGTGCCCGACCGAACTGGCTGCGGGCGCGGTGCAGCTCGGCCCGTGCCTGCCTCGACAACAGTCGCAGGGTGACGGGCGCATCTCGGCCGAGCCGCGTCCTGCGCAGCTGCTCCGCGGCGTCCTCGAGGCCGCCGCGGCGAACGAGCGACCGGGCCGACTCCAGGGCCAGCTGCTCCCGGTCGCGGGAGTGCCCGGCGGCACGCAGGACGTCGGCCAGCTCGTCGGCGCGTCGCAGCACTGCCCGTGAGCGGCTGCCGGCGCGCATCTCGGCGACCACGGCGAGGGCCTCGGCGCGGGCGGCCCAGACCGGGTTCTCGGTGCGGGAGAAGCGTCGCGCCGCGGTCCGGGCCACTCGTCGGGCCCGCTCCGGGTCCTCGGCGAGGAACGTGCTGGCGAGGGCGAACTCCGCCTCGGCCTGGTAGCGCCGCAAGCGCTGCGCCCCGTAGGCCGCCGCGGCTGCTTGCAGGGACACCACGGCTTCTCCGACACGGCCCGCCGCGCGCAGCACCTCGGCCTTGTCCTGCTCGATCGTGGCGCGGTGTGCGGCGGACAGCGGCGCCAGCACGGCCCCGGCGTCGTCCATGCCCTGCAGCGCCGCGACCAGGTCACCGGTGAGCAGCGCGCAGTAGGCCTGGTTGAACCCGGCCTTCGCGGCGCCGACCGGGTCGTGACCTGCCCGGTAGTGCTCGGCTGCACGGGCGAAGTCCGTTCGCGCTGCGGCGGCGTCAGCACGCTGCAGGTGCACGTTTCCGCGGTTGAGGTGGGCGACCGCCAGGCTGGTCGGGTCGTGGAGCTGCCCGATCGCCTGGCTCAGCTCCGTCAGTGCGTGGGCGTGCTCACTGCGCCGCATCCACAGCAGTCCGAGCTGGGAGTGGGCCAGGCCCCGGACGTCCGGACTGGTGCCAGCGTGTTCGAGGACCGACCGGCAGCGTGCCATGGCCGCGGTGGCATCACCGGTCTCCGCCTCGGCGTAGGCGCTGGTCAGGTCGATCCGGGCGAGCAGCTCCGGGTCCTCCGTGGCCGTCCGGGCCCGTACCAGCAGGCGCAGCGCCTCGTCGTGGCGGCCGGCACTGGCAGCAGCCACGGCGCGGGCGTGCAGCTCTTCAGCGTCGGGGGTGCGAACGGGCACGGCACATCATGACGTGATGTCCGTGCAGCTCGCCACCGCTGCCCACGCTCGCGCGACGGCCGTGGCCCGGCCGTCGCACCCGCGCTCGAGCGGCAGCTTGCCGAGCTCGCCGGCGAGCCGACCGGCGAAGACCGGCGCGGCGAACGACGTGCCGCTCCAGAGCGCGAAGCCGCCGGTGTAGTCGTCGGGGTCCAGCGACTCGCGCAGCCGCTGGTACGCCTCGGAGCGCGCCATCGGTTCCAGGCCGCCCTGGAACTGCGGGGTCGTGCTCAGCACGGCGGCGCCGGGCGCGTAGGCGCGCACCCACGGACCTGCGTTGCTGAACAGCGCGTCGGTCCGGTTGGGGTTGAGCGCGCCGACGGACACCACGGGCACGACGTCCTGCTCGGCGGGCACCTGGCCGTGCCCGTCGGTCCACGGTGCGAAGGCTGCGGGGTACATCGGCCGCGCGGTCGCGTCGTTGCCGGCCGAGCAGACGACCACCACCCCGCACTCGCCCAGCAGCCGCAGGATGCGATACATGGTCGGGTCGAACAACTCGTCCACGGGTGTCTCGTGGTAGTAGCCCATCGAGAGGCTCAGCACGTCGATCGGATGTCCGCCGTCCTCGCCGTCGCGGTGCCGTCGGGCGATCTCGGCGATGTCGGCGAGCGTGTCGACGAGCTCGCTCTCCACCACCAGACCGTCGGAGCCGACGATCCGCCAGGCCACGATGTCGGCGTCCGGACACGCCTGGTGGATCAGTCCCGCGATGAAGGTCCCGTGGCCCGAGAGCGGGTCGATCCCGCCGTCGAGCGGGCCCGTCTGGTCGGGCCACGCCTCGGGATCGGTCCGCAGCTCGGCATGGCCCACCGGGGCACCGTCGAGCCCGACGTCGCGGCGGACCAGCGGGTCGAGCCACGGGTGCCGGCCGCACCCGGTGTCCAGGGTGGCGACCACGGGTCGGCGTCCGGCGAGCTCGGCATCCGGCTTGCGGTACGGCGCCGGCCCGGCGTAGGCGACCGGCTGCCGACCGCCCGTGCCCGGCCGCGCATAGGTGCTGATCGCGGCGGAGGCGACCGAACCGGCCGGGTTGGTGTCGTGGAACGGGTTGGTGTCGTGGAAGGGGTTGGTGTCGTGGAACGGCGCCGGCCCGACGGAGCGCACGGCGACGAGGTGGTCGAGACCCACGCCCTTCATCGCGGCGAGTCCGAAGCGGGCGCGTGCCTGTTGCAGGAGCACCCACCCGTCGGGTGCCATCGTGGCCCGCTCGTCCTGGACCGTGAGCGTCAGCCGGACCACACCCAGCCGGCGCCGGTGCTCGGCGACGACGCCGTCGGCCGCGGAGGTGTCGACCTCCCAGCCCAGCCCGCGAGCCACCTCCTCGAGCTGGCGCACCTGCTGCTCCCAATCGCCGCCCCTGGACACGGTCAGGCGGGGGCCGACGTAGACCGTCGGGCGGGGGTGCACGCCCTTGACGGCGAGCGCCGTGCCCGGGTCGAGGACCCGGCCGCTGACCTGGTCGAGCAATGTCCGTGCAGGAACGGCCGGCTCGCGCTGCAGCGAGGGGTCCAGCGCGGGCCGTGGTGGTCGCGGCCCTTCGGGCGGGTCGGCCGGAGATGCCATGGAGACCTCAGATCCAGAAGGGCGGCGTCGCGTTCGGGCGTCCGGTCCGCTCGGGTTCGACGAAGATGAGCCGGCACAGTCCGGTGGGACAGCCGACCAGCTCGAAGCGCCCGCGCTCGTCGACCTCCGCCTGCTGCAGGATCCGGTAGGGCCGCTCGGTGGAGATCCGCACGCTCATCGGCTTCGCCGGATCGAGCCAGCCGTCGACGCGGGCGATGCCGTCGGACCTGGCGATGCGCAGGTGCACGTGGAAGCCGGCGCCGGCGTACTCCAACAGCCAGTTGCCCGACTCGACGGCCCGGGACTGGTCGTCGGTGGCCGTGCCGATCGACCGGATCCCGGCGGGCTCGGTGTCCGAGACCAGCGTGAGCAGCTCGAGCTCCAGGTCCTCCGCGGCGAGACGGGAGAGGACGCCCTCGGCGAGGTCGGCGGGAGGTGGGTCCAGCAGCTGCCACAGCGACGCGATCGCGTCGAGCAGCTGGTCGTCGGTGCGCTCCGGCATCACAGGGCCCCCGACTCGCTCAGCTCGTGACGCAGCTTCGCCAGGCAGCGCCCGCGCGTCGGCCCGATGCTGCCGACCGGCATCTCCAGCTCGACGGAGACCGCCTCGTAGCTGGGCCTCGGCTCGGCGGCCAGGATCCGCAGCAACGTGCGGCAGCGCTCGGTGAGCCGGTCGAGGCACTCGCGCAGCACGACGCCCTCCTCGTCGAGGAGCACACGCTGCTCCGGGCCGGCCTGGCGGGGCAGCCGCTCGGCGATCACCTCGTCGCGCGTCGGCAGCTGACGGCCCGCCTGCCGCGCCGTGCGCCACGCCTGCCGGCGAGCGGTCGTGCACAGCCAGCCCCCGACAGCAGCCGGGTGCTCGAGCCGGTCGGCGTTGTCGACCAGCGCGAGCCAGGTGGTCTGCACGACGTCCTCCGCCTCGTCGCGGTCCAGGCCGGCCGCCCGCGTCACCTGCCAGAGCACGGGGCCGACCAGCCGCACCAGCTCGTCCATCGGCGCAGCGCCCGAGCGCCACGCAGCGAAGGCGTCGGCCGCACTGCGCCACAGGTCAGTGGCCGTCGGGGATGTCTCGATCTCGGACACGGTCGTCACACCTTCACAAGAGCGGGATCGGCCCGGGCTGATACCTCGTCGGGCGAACTTCTCGTGGGGGCAATCTAGTGCGGAACGGGCCGCAGCGTGGTCGGGTTCGCCGAAGTCGCCCGGTCGTGCGGTGGGTCGACCAGCAGCACGTCGTCGAGCGGACGCCGGGGAGTGCGGAAGGTGTTGCGTCGGCCGATCTCCTGCCATCCCACCCGGACGAGGATGTGCGCATGCCCGTCTCCCTGCAGGACGAGCTCCTCGATGACGCGTCGGGTGGCCGCGACCTCGATCACCTGGCTCAACGGGACCACCGAGAGCGCGCCCAGGGTCGCGCGTAGCCACAGGGCGCTCAGCGCCTCGCCGGCGTGCAGCCAGGCGGTGGGTCCCTCCTCGCGGGTACTGATCACCAACAGACCGTCCGTGGCCTCGCCGAGCCGCCGGCTCGGTGGCTCGCCGACCACCTGGGCGGCGAACCGCGACCGTCGTTCACCGGACAGCCCGGACAAGGCGGGTACGGCGCCCAGCGGGACGCCCTCGGTGCTGTCGGGGCGGCTGCCCCGCTCGACCCAGTCGCGCTCCTCGGCGAGCACGGCGGCGTCGCGCAGCTGCTCGCGCAGCGCGTCCTCGACGAGCAGCTCGAGGCGGAAGCGAACGGCCGCGTCGGTGATCGGCGTGGCGTCCGCTCCCCAGGGCCGGACGGCCTCGGCCAGGTCGCGGACCCGCTCCTCCGGCACGGGCCAGGAGGTGAACCGGCGCCGGTCGGTGCAGCGCTCCTCGATGGCGCGGAGATGGAGCTCGTCGCCTTCGCGGTACGGCGTCGGCTCGAAGGCCAGCCGGGCGAGCAGCGCCGGCCGGCCCGCGTCGGGCAGGTGCTCGACCCGCGATGCCAGGCCCAACGCCTGCGCGGCCACGACGGCGTGATGCAGCGCCGTACCGCAGCTGATCACGAGGTTGCGCCCCTCGGGATCGGTCACCTCGAGCATGCGTGACCGGTCGGCCCACAGCTCCAGGCCGTGGTCGACGAGGCGCCAGCCCCAGGGCTGGGTGTTGTGGATGCTCGGCGCGCGCCGGGCGTGGTCCACCACGCGGCGCAGCACGCCCACCGCATCAGGCCCGTCCCCGGCACGTGCTGGTGCGACAGACATGGCTGGCTCCGATCGGTTCACGGCCTCGACACGTCCCAGCCTCCGACATCAGGGATCGCCCAGAAAGGGCAAAAGGTCCTGAGCAACCGGGACCCCGCTCCCGGGAAGCGGTCGGCGGATGCGGCTACATTCGACGTCATGACGGACACTGCGGACTCCGCCGACGCCACCGACCGGCGCGCTGCCATCACCGTCTTCCTCCTTGATGACCACGAGCTGGTCCGTCGCGGCATCCGGGAGCTGCTGGAGTCGGAGGGCGACATCGCCGTCGTGGGCGAGTCCGGCCTGGCGCAGGAGGCCACGCGACGGATCCCCGCACTGCGTCCCGACGTGGCGATCCTCGATGCCCGGCTGCCGGACGGCTCCGGCATCGACGTGTGCCGGGACATCCGGTCCCAGGACCCCGCCATCGCCGCCCTCATCCTGACGTCGTACGACGACGACGACGCGCTCTTCGCCGCGATCATGGCGGGCGCCGCCGGCTACATCCTCAAGCAGGTGCGGGGGACCGACTTCGTGGAGACGGTCCGGCGGGTGGCGGCCGGCCAGTCCATGCTCGACCCCGCCGTCACGGCCCAGGTGCTCGAGCGGCTCCGGAGCGGACCGCAGGGCGATCCGCTCCTCGAGCAGCTCACCGGCCAGGAGCAGCGCATCCTGGAGCTGATCGGGGAGGGGATGACCAACCGGCAGATCGCCCGCACCATGAGCCTGGCGGAGAAGACGGTGAAGAACTACGTCTCCTCCCTGCTGGCGAAGCTCGGGTTGCAGAGCCGCACCCAGGCGGCGATCTTCGCGACCCGGCACCAGCGCTGAGCGGCTGGCCATGGAGCGCTGGCCCCTGCTTCTGGACGCCGTCGTGGGCATCGCTGCCGACCTGTCGCTCGACAGCGTGCTGGGCCGCATCGTGGAGACCGCCGGCCGGCTCGTCGACGCCCGTTACGCCGCGCTCGGGGTGCTCGGCCACGACCGGGAGGACCGGTTGCGCACCTTCGTGCACCACGGCCTCTCCGACGACGTGGTCACACAGATCGGCCACCTGCCCCGGGGGCACGGCCTGCTCGGGCTCCTCATCGACCGTCCCGAGCCGCTGCGGCTGCACGACATCGCCGAGCATCCGGCGTCGTACGGCTTTCCACCGCACCACCCACCGATGCACTCCTTCCTCGGCGTCCCGGTCCGCACGCGTGACCGGGTCTTCGGCAACCTCTACCTCACCGAGAAGCGCGACGGTGTGGACTTCACCGAGCAGGACGAGCGGATCGTCGTCGCGCTCGCTGCCGCCGCCGGCGTGGCGGTGGAGAACGCCCTGCTCTACGAGGAGGCGGCCCGGCGCGAGAAGTGGCTCGCCGCGACCGCCGAGATCGCCGCGCTGCTCTCTCGCGGTGGCCCCACGCACACGGCCCTGCTGACGGTGGCCGAGCGGGCACTCGACGTTGCCGAGGCCGATGCCGCGTGGATCGTCGCGGTCGAGGACGGGCTCGTCGTGCCGCAGGCGGTGGCCGGCCCCGGGCTCGACCTCGGCCGGATGTCGTCGTTGTCGGTGGAGTCCTCGCTCGCCGGCGAGGTGATCGCCACCGCCGAACCGCTCTCGGTCGACGACCTCACCGCGCACGGTCGTGCCGCCGGGCTGTGCACCGTCGGAGGGCTTCCGGCCCTCGGCCCCGGGGTGCTGGTGCCGCTGCGCAGCAGCGTTGGCGTGGAGGGCGTGCTCGCGCTGGGCTGGCTCCCGGACAACGCCACCCGCTGGCACGCCGTGGATCCCGCGCTGCCGGCCAGCTTCGCCGAGCAGGCGGCGTTGACGCTCGAGGTGGCGCGCTCCCGCGAGGACCAGGCACGGCTGGTGGTCCTCGAGGACCGTGACCGCATCGGTCGTGACCTGCACGACCTCGTCATCCAGCGCCTCTTCGCCGTGGGCCTGGGGCTGCAGGGTGCGGCCCGCATGGTGCGCGACGCCGAGGTGGAGGGGCGGCTCGAGCGCGCCGTCGACGACCTCGACGCCACCGTCCGGGACATCCGCCGGACCATCTTCGCCCTCGCTGCATCCCCGGGGAGCGCCGACGTGCAGTCGGAGATCACCCGGCTGGTCGACGCCGCGGCGCAGGCCCTGAAGTTCCGGCCGTCCCTGGAGTTCCGCGGCCCCGTCCGGAGCCGGGTCTCCGCCGAGCTCGCACCAGACCTGCTCGCGGTGCTGCGGGAAGCCCTCTCGAACGCCTCCCGGCACGCCGACGCCTCGCACGTCCAGGTCCTCGTCGCCGCGGGGGACGAGCTGGTGCTCACCGTCTCGGACGACGGCCGCGGCATCCCCGAGGGCACGGTCGAGAGCGGGCTGGGCAACATGCGGCACCGCGCGGAGCAGCGCGGTGGCACGTTCACGGTCACGTCTGCCCCCGCGCGCGGTACGACGCTGGCCTGGCGGGTGCCGCTGTCCTGACGAGCCGGGGTCCCGCCTGCGGGGTTAGCCTCCACAGGTGGACCTCATCGAGTTGCCGACCTCCGCCGGACCGGCGGAGGCGTACGTCGCCCGGCCTGCCGAGTCTTCGGGGGAGGAGCCGCACCCGGGAGTGCTGTTCTTCATGGACGCGATCGGGTTGCGGCCACGGATCGCGGGGATGGCGGACCGGATCGCCTCCTGGGGATACGTCGTGCTGGTCCCGAACGTGTTCCACCGCGACGGCAGCGTCGCCCAGCTGGCGCCCAAGGGTGACCTGCGGGCCGGCGAGGAGCGGGAGGCGTTCATGAGCGGTGCGATGACCCGGGTCCGGGCGCTGACCGTCGAGCTGGCGGTGCCCGACCTCGCCGACTACCTTGCCGCCCTGCGTCGCCTGCCCGGCGTGCCCGAGCGACCGGTCGCCGCCGTCGGCTACTGCATGGGCGCCCGGCTGGCCCTGCGCGCTGCAGCGCTCGACGACGGGGTCGCCGCGGTCGGGTGCTTCCACGGCGGCGGACTCGTCACGGACGCGCCCGACAGCCCCCACCTCGGCCTCGACCAGACCCGGGCCCGCTTCGTCTTCGGCCACGCCGACGGCGACCGCTCGATGCCGCCCGAGGCCGTGGCCGCGCTGGGAGACGCCCTCGAGCACGCCGGTCTCGACGCCGTGAACGAGGTCTACGAGGGGGCCGCCCACGGCTACACGATGGCCGACACGTCGGCCTACGACGAGGCCGCCACCGAGCGGCACTTCGCGATGCTCCGACGGCTGCTGGTGGACACGCTGCCGCCCGCCTGACGGACCGCGAACCGCGACGGCGCGGACACCTCGTGTCGCGATAGATCGGGTGTACGTTTTCCAGAGTCAACGACTTCGAGGAGCGGGCACATGGCGACGACGAGCGAAGAACCCCGGCTGAAGCGGCACATCGGGGTGGTGGGCCTGCTGTTCGCCAGCGTGGGGTCCATCATCGGTTCGGGGTGGCTGTTCGGCGCCCTCAACGCAGCGCACGAGGCCGGTCCTGCGGCGATCATCTCGTGGGCGCTCGGTGGCGTGATGATCCTGTTGATCGCGCTGGTCTACGCCGAGCTCGGCGTGATGCTGCCCCTGTCCGGCGGGGTGGTCCGCTACCCCCACATGTCCTTCGGCTCGTTCGCCAGCTACACCACCGGCTGGATCACCTGGGTCGCGGTGGCCACCACTGCGCCGATCGAGGTGGAGGCGGCCCTGCAGTACGGCACCAAGTACGCCGACTTCACCACGCCACACGTCGTGGGGGGTGAGACGGTGCACACGCTGACGGCGCTCGGCTACACCACCGCCGTGCTGCTGATGGCGGTCTTCGTGGTGGTCAACTACTACGGCATCCGCTGGTTCGCGCGGATCAACAACGTGCTGGTCTGGTGGAAGCTGGTGATCATCACGCTGGTGATCATCGCCTTCTTCTTCGCCGCCTTCCACGGGGAGAACTTCACCTCCCAGGGGTTCCGGCCCGAGGGCTGGCACGGCGTCTTCACGGCCATCGCGACCTCCGGGATCGTCTTCTCCTACCTCGGGTTCCGCCAGGGCATCGAGCTGGCCGGTGAGACGGACAACCCTCGACGCAACGTTCCCCTCGCGGTGATCGGCTCCGTCCTGATCACCGGCGTGCTCTACATCCTGCTGCAGGTCGCCTTCATCGGCGCGCTGGCTCCGCGCCTGCTCGACGGCGGCTGGGCGGACCTCAGCTTCAAGAACGACTTCGGTCCGCTCGCGGCACTGGCCTCACTGCTCGGGATGAGCTGGCTGGCGATCCTGCTCTACATCGACGCGATCGTCTCCCCGGGTGACACCGGGCTGATCTACACGACGATCACGTCCCGCATCTCCTACGCGATGGCGCGCAACGGCAACGCGCCCGAGCCGCTGGCCCGCACGACGAGCCGTGGCGTGCCGATGGTGAGCCTGGTCGTCACGTTCCTTGTCGGGCTGGTCGTCTTCCTGCCGTTCCCGAGCTGGCAGCAGCTCGTCGGCTTCATCACCTCCGCGACGGTGATGTCGTTCGCGTCGGGGCCACTGGTGCTGGTTGCGCTCCGCCGGCAGGCACCCGACCAGGAACGGCCCTTCCGGCTCCCCGGAGGGCATGTCATCCCGTTCCTGGCGTTCTGGGCGTCCAACATGATCGTCTACTGGTCCGGGTGGGACATCGTCTGGAAGCTGATGATCGCCGTGCTGCTCGGGTTCGTCCTGCTGGCGATCTCGATCCTCATGGGCAACGTGCACGCGCCCCAGCTCGAGCTGCCCTCCGGAGCGGCGTGGCTGTTGCCGTGGCTCGGTGGGCTCACCCTCGTCTCCTGGCTCGGCAGCTTCCCCGAGCCGTTCCAGGGCAACCTCGGCGCGCTGAACTTCGAGTGGTCGGTGGTCGCGGTCCTGGCGCTGTCCGTCGTGGTCTACCTGCTGGCGTACCGTTTCCGCCTCGGTGACGAGGACGCCAGGGCGCACATGGCCGAGTCGGAGCAGGAGGCGGCGGTGGAGGAGGAGGAGCTCGCGCTCGGCCACTGAGCCTCACGGCGCTGGCTACGGTGCTCACATGGATGCCCAGGAGACTGCCCGCGCCGCTGCCGAGGTGATGTGGTCCCACGACCGGGCCAGCCAGGCGCTGGGCATGGAGCTGCTCGAGGTGGCGCCGGGCCGGGCGACGCTGCGGATGACCGTGCGCGAGGACATGGTCAACGGTCACGACATCGGCCACGGCGGGTTCACCTTCACCCTGGCCGACAGCGCCTTCGCGTTCGCCTGCAACTCCTACGGCCGCAGCACCGTCGCGGCCGGGGCGGAGGTCCGGTTCCGCCGGGCGGTGCACCTCGGAGACGTCCTCCTCGCCCACGCCGTGGAACGGTCCCGTTCGGGCCGTGACGGCGTGTACGACGTCACCGTGCTCCGCGGCGACGAGGTGGTCGCGGAGTTCACCGGCCGCAGCAAGGAGATCGGCGGCCGGCTCGTCGACGGCTGAGCCGGATCGCTCAGAAGATCTCCGGGAGCTGGCTGGCCCGGCCCTCGAACCGAGGATCGCGCTTCTCCAGGAAGGCCGCCACCCCTTCCTTGCCGTCGCCGACGGAGGTGTGCCACATGGCCAGTGAGTCCGCCCGGTGCGCGTCCAGCGGGTGCGCCGCAGCGACATTGCGGTAGAGCAGCTGCCGGGCCAACGCCACCGCGACGGGGGAGCGACCCACGACGAACGACCTGGCCAGCGCACGCGCAGCGTCGAGCAGCTCCTCCGGCTCGTGCACCGAGCGCACCAGACGGCCCGCGTGCGCCTCCTCGGCCGTCAGGACCTGCGCGGAGTAGACCCACTCCAGCGCCTGCTGCAGACCGACCAGACGGGGCAGGAACCACGACGACGTGGCCTCCGGCACGATCCCGAGCCGGCCGAAGACGAAACCGACACGGGCGGTCGTGGCGGCCATCCTGATGTCCATCGGCAGCGTCATGGTGGCGCCGATGCCCACGGCCGGGCCGTTGATCGCGGCGATGACCGGCTTGGGGCAGTCGTGGACGGCCAGGGCGACCTTGCCGCCGGTGTCGCGCACACCGCTCTGGAACGGCTCCTCCGTGAGGCGGGCGCGCAGGTCGGCCGGGGTGGGATCGGCCTGCTCGTCGAGCCCGAAGACGTTGCCCTCGGCGTTCAGGTCCATGCCCGCGCAGAAGGCGCGACCCGCCCCGGTCACGATGACGGCGCGGATGCCGTCGTCGCTCGCGACGGTCCGGAAGAACGACTCGAGCTCGGTGGCCATCGTGACGGTGAAGGCGTTCAGCGACTCGGGCCGGTCGAGGGTGAGCAGGGCGATCCCGTCGCCGTCGACCTCGAGGTCGAGGGTGTCGTAGTCGTACGTCGGCGCGCTCACTTCGCCAGTCCGTCCGGGGTGCACAGCTCCTTCGGCACGTCCGCCGTACGGTCCTGCTGGATGAGCTTGAGCAGCCGCAGCGCACGCTCGCTGTCCCAGTGCACGGCCAGGTCGGCGATCGGCATCCCGCAGGTCAGTCCGCTCTGGCCGTTGACCCGGGTCATCGCGAACGCCAGTTTCGCCATGTCGACCGGACCGGTGTCCTCACCGACGCGGATCGACTGGGTCATCGCGAGGTTGAGCCGGAAGTAGCGCACCGGGTTGAGGACCGTCCACGGCGACTTCACCTCGTCGCCGATCGCGCTGACGACCTCGCGCTGGTGCTCGGCCCGGCTGATGTCCCCGAGGCCGCTCGTGTGTCGTGAGCGGGCGTAGCCCAGGGCGGTGATCCCGTCCACCTCCTGGCATCCGGCCTTGATGTCGAGGTGGGCCAGCGGGTCCTTCATCGCCTTCTTCGGACAGATGGTGACCCCACCGACGGCATCGACGGCATTGACGAACCCGCCGAACCCGATCTCGACGAAGTGGTCGATGCGGACACCGGTGTTCTGCTCGATCGTCTGCACGAGGAGCTTGGCGCCGCCGTAGGCGAAGGCGGCGTTGATCTTGGTGGTGCCGTGTCCAGGAATCGGCACCAGTGAGTCGCGGGGGATGGACAGCAGCAGGCTGGGCCCGTCGCCCGTGTGCATGAGCATGATGGTGTCCGTGCGCTGGCCGATGTCGCCGCCCTCGGCGCCGATCTTGCGGGCCTCCTCCTTGGTGAGGCCCTTCCGGCTGTCGGAGCCGACGACGAGGTACGTCGTCCCCGGCTGCTCTGCGGGTCGGTCGCCGGCCGGCGCTGCCGCCACGGTGTCCATCTTCTGCCAGGCCCAGAAGGGCACCGCCACGAGGTACACGAGGTAAAGCAGGACGACCAGGACGATCAGCCTGCCGAGTCCGAAGCGGTGGCGGCGGCGCGGCCGCTCGCCACCGGGCGTGCGGGCGATCCGGTCCGGCGGCGGTCCCGAGCCGGCGTCCCGACGCTGGTCGGGGCGCTTCAACGTGGGCAGGACGCGCGTGTGGTCGTCGTCGGAGTCCGGATGCTCCTGGCCGTAGAGCCAGTTGTAGTCCGGGGAGTCCGAGGGGCGATCTGGCATGGCGACGACGGTACCGTGCAGGGGGTCGTCGGCGCGCCGTGTCGGCTGTGGCGGATGTGACTGGTGATACTGGGCGCCATGCAGCCCGCCCCTTCCCCCGGGTCCGCAACCGGCGACCCGCGCGCGCAGCTCGGTCGGATCCGGTTCCGGCGCGCCGTCGCCCTCATGCTGATGACGCTCCTCGTGCCGGGATCCGCGCAGCTCGCCGCCGGCCGCAGGGAGGTCGGCCGGCTGGCCATGCGCGTCTGGATGGGTCTGATCGGCACCGCCGTGGCGCTCTTCCTCGTCGGCCTGGTCTTCGACAGCTTCGTGTTCTGGTTCCTGGCCAACGAGGCCGTGCTCGGCATCGTGCGCCTGGTCCTCATGGGCGTCGCGGTCGGGTGGGCGTTCCTCTTCATCGACGCCTGGCGGCTGGGTGACCCGTTGGCGCTGCGGCAGAAGCAGCGCCTGGCCATGGTGGGGATCAACGGCGTGCTGTGCTTCTCCGTCGCGGGGACCCTGCTCTTCGGCGCCCACATCGTCAACGTCAACAAGGACCTGCTGGCCAGCATGTTCACCGACGGCCCGGTGTCCGGTCCGGTGGACGGCCGCTTCAACATCCTCCTGCTCGGCGGTGACTCCGGAGCCGACCGGTGGGGTCTGCGCCCCGACAGCATCACGGTCGCCAGCATCGACGCCGACACGGGCAGGACGGTGCTGTTCGGGCTGCCGCGCAACATGCTCGACTTTCCGTTCGCCAAGGGCTCGATCATGGCGGAGCAGTTCCCCGACGGCTACGACTGCGGCAGCGCCTGCGAGCTGAACTCCCTGGCCACCTGGGCCGCGGACCACAAGGCACTCTTCAAGGGCGTCGCCAACCCGGGCGTGGAGGCGACCAAGGAAGCGGTCGAGGGCATCACCGGGCTGGACATCAACTACTTCGCGATGGTGAACCTCGCGGGCTTCACCAAGATGGTCGACGCGGTGGGCGGTGTCCGGCTCAACGTCCGTGACCGCATCCCCATCGGCGGCGTGGGCGGACCGGTGACGGGCTACATCGAGCCGGGCGTCAAGAAGCTCGACGGCTACCAGACCCTGTGGTTCGCTCGCTCGCGTGAGTCGGCGGACGACTACTCGCGGATGGCACGCCAGAAGTGTGTGATGAACGCGATGCTGCACCAGCTGAGCCCCCAGAAGGTCGTGCTCAACTTCGAGCAGATCGCCGACGCCAGCAAGGCGCTGGTCACCACCGACATCCCGGGCTCGGAGGTCGACCGCTTCATGCAGCTGGCCCTGGAGGCGCGCAAGTACCCCATGACGACGGTCTCCTTCGTGCCTCCGGTGATCAACACCGGCGACCCGGACATCGACAAGATCCACCAGATGGTGGACCGTGCGATCGGCCGGACCCCGGGCGACACCGCGGGGCACACCTCGGGCGACCAGGCGGCCGGTCCGGCGAAGACCGCGAAGAAGCGGACGCCGCCGCCCGCCGATGCCCCGACGACCGGAGGCGCGATCGGCAGCCTGGCGAAGGGCTACGCAGCCAACCAGGCGGACGACCTCGGTGCGGTCTGCTGAGGACCGCGCGCAGTAGGGTCGGCGCGGACGACCGACCGCAGGGGAGTACGTGATGGGACCGGCTGAGCGCCGTGGGACGGCGCGCCTCAGCGAACGGCTCGCCGTGGTCGTCGTCACCTACAACCGTTCCGGCCACCTCGAGCAGCTGCTCGCTTCGCTCGCCGAGCTGAGCCCGGCGCCGTGGCGGGTGGTCGTCGTCGACAATGCCAGCACCGACGACACCGCCGCCCTCCTTGCGGAGCGACAGGACGCGTGGGGCGAGCGCCTGGAGGTGCTCCGCCTGGCCAGCAACACCGGTGGCGCGGGCGGGTTCTCCGCCGGGGTCGAGCGTGCCCACTCCCGGGGCGCCGAGTGGATGTGGCTGATGGACGACGACGTGGCGGCGCTCCCGGACGCCCTGGACCGGCTCGCACCCTGGGCGGCGCGGTTCGCGTGCGTGACCGGCCGCAAGCTCGACTTCGACGGCCGCCCCTTCCGCTGGCAGAACCGGTTCTCCGACTTCCTCGGCGTTCCGCTGCCCATCAAGGGCGACCCCTTCGCCGGCTCCGGCTGGTTCGAGCAGACGGCCGGCAACTTCGAGGGGATGCTGATCCGGCGCGACGTGGTCGAGCGGATCGGCCTGCCCGACCCACGGTTCTTCATCGTCTGGGACGACGCCGTGTACGGCTGGCTCGCCCATCGGGCAACGACGTGTGCCGTCGTGGACGCATTCGTGCTCAGGCGGACGCGGGTGCTTGGCCAGCGCCAGCTCGGTGACCGCGCCATCAACGCCACGGGCGACCGCTACCGGTTCCACGTCATGCGCAACCGCGTGTACGTCCGCCACTACCTGCGCCACGAGGGTGCGCTGCACCCGTTCGGCTTCGCCCTCGGGAGCCTCTACACCTTCGGCAAGGAAGTGGTGCGCACACTCGTGGTCGAGCACCACCCAGGCGGCGTGCTCCCCCTGCTGCGCGGTGTGCGCGCCGGGTGGCGGATCGGGCGCGAGCCGGGCTGGGAGCCGATGCCCTCGCTGGACGGCCCCCGGGCAGGTGCCGCCTGATGGGCCGCGACCCGAAGGCCGAGACCGTCGCGGTGGTGATCGTCACCTACAACCGGGCGGAGCTGCTCCGGGGGTGCCTCGCGGCGCTGGCGGCGTCCGAGCGTCCGGTCGACGCGGTGTACGTCGTGGACAACGCCAGCACGGACGGCACCGCCGAGGTCCTCGAGTCCTGGGCCGGCCTGGACCTGCGCGTGCTGCGACCCGATCACAACCTCGGCGGTGCCGGGGGCTTCGACCTCGGCGTCCGAGTTGCCCACGACGGCGGCTTCGACCGGGTGTGGCTGATGGACGACGACGTGGTCCCGGCCCCCGACTGCCTGGCGGCGCTCCTGGCGAACGACGGTCCGTGCCTGATGGCAGTGCGCGAGGACCGCGCGGGCCGCATCTGCGAGAAGTCAGCGATCGTCTTCGACCTGGCGAGCCCGCTGGCGATCAAGCCGAAGCGCCAGTCCGTGGAGGACCGCTACCCCACGCGTGCGGCGATGCCGGCGGAGATCCCCCTCCAGAACGTCGCGTTCGAGGGCTTCATGGTGAAGCGCGAGGTGCTCGACGTGGTGGGCTTCCCCGACCCCCGGTTCTTCATCTTCTACGACGACGCGGACTTCGCCCTCCGCGCCCGGCGGGCCGGCTTCCCCATCGTCGCGGTCCGCGACGCCGTGCTGGTCCGCCAGCTCGACTTCGACCAGCAGCAGGACACCCGGTCGTGGAAGGGCTACTTCATGTACCGGAACCTCTTCCTGGTGCACCAACGCTATGGCGAGAACGTCCTGGTGCGGTTGAAGCCCTGGCTGCTCACGCTGGCGGTCGTCGTGTTCTCCCCACTCCGTGGCGGGCTCGCCGAGGCACGCAACGTCGTTCGGGCGCTGCGGGACTCCCGGCGGCTCGCCGCCCAGCCGCCGCCGCCCCCGGGGCCGGGGCACACCGGCCGATACACTTCCCCGGACCGCCCGAAGGAGAGTTGAGACTTGTCTGTGGACCTCGTCGTCGTCGGATCCGGATTCTTCGGACTGACCATCGCTGAACGCTGTGCCAGCGAGCTCGGCCTGAAGGTGCTCGTGCTCGAGCGCCGGCACCACATCGGTGGCAACGCCTACAGCGAGGCCGACCCCGAGACGGGCATCGAGGTGCACGTCTACGGCGCGCACCTGTTCCACACCTCCAACAAGAAGGTCTGGGACTACGTCAACCGGTTCACCGAGTTCACCGACTACCAGCACCGCGTCTACACCAGCCACCAGGGGCAGGTGTATCCGATGCCGATCAACCTGGGCACGATCAACCAGTTCTTCGACGCGGCCTACAGCCCCGACGAGGCGCGCGCACTGATCAAGGAGCAGGCGGCCGAGCTGGGTGACAAGGAGCCGGAGAACTTCGTCGAGAAGGGTGTCTCCCTGATCGGCCGGCCCCTCTACGAGGCGTTCATCGCCCACTACACCGCCAAGCAGTGGCAGACGGATCCCGAGAGGCTCTCCGCCGACATCATCAGTCGGCTGCCGGTGCGCTACACCTACAACAACCGCTACTTCAACGACACCTACGAGGGACTGCCGAAGAACGGCTACACCGCCTGGCTCGAGCGGATGGCCGACCACGAGAACATCGAGGTCCGGCTCGACACGAACTTCTTCGAGGTCGTGGACGAGTTCAAGGGCAAGGTGCCGATCGTCTACACCGGACCCGTCGACGAGTACTTCGCGTACGCCGAGGGCGAGCTCTCCTGGCGCACCCTGGACTTCGAGCGCGAGGTCGTCGACAGCGGCGACTTCCAGGGCACCTCGGTGATGAACTATCCCGACGAGGACGTGAAGTACACCCGGATCCACGAGTTCCGGCACTTCCATCCCGAGCGCGACTACCCCGACGACAAGACGGTGATCATGCGGGAGTTCTCGCGCTTCGCCGAGGAGGGTGACGAGCCCTACTACCCGGTCAACACCGCCGACGACCGGGAGAAGCTGCTGAAGTACCGGGAGCTGGCCCGGGAGGAGCCGATGGTGCTCTTCGGTGGCCGGCTGGGCACCTACAAGTACCTCGACATGCACATGGCGATCGGCTCCGCCCTGTCGATGTTCGAGAACAAGCTCCGGCCGCACTTCGCCGACGGGGCGGAGCTGAAGTCCGGCGGCGTCGATGAGTGAGCACCGGCGACGCGGCGTCGGAGCCACCGATGCCTGCGGCTGACCGGGAGCAACGGCGCGACCGCGACAGGGCGAAGGCCCGGGCGATGCCCACGGTGCAACCGGTGGACCGGCCCAGGCGAGAGCGCGTCGTCGACGCCGAGCTCGTCGACCCGGCGCCACGCGGCGGCCTGCTCGAGGTGTTCTCGATGGGCTACCTCCTGCGGCTGATCGTCAAGCGCGAGCTGGCCAAGATGTATGCGGCGTCGGTCCTGGGGCTGCTGTGGTCCTACATCCAGCCGGCGACGCGGTTCGTGGTCTACTTCTTCGTCTTCGGCGTGGTGATGCAACGACAGGACCTGCAGAACTACGCCGTGCACCTCTTCTGCGGGATGGTCTTCATCAGCTACTTCACCGAGAGCTGGGGAGGTGGAACCCGCTCGATCCGGGCCAACAAGCAGCTGGTCATGAAGATGCGGGTGCCCAGGGAGATCTTTCCGGTGTCCATGCTGATCGTCGCCTTCTACCACACCGGCCCCCAGCTGCTGCTGCTCACCGCGATCTGCCTCTTCATCGGTTGGCACCTGACCTGGTCCGCGGTGCTCGCCGGCCTGCTCGGTGTCGCGATCCTGGTGCTGTTCTCGATGGCGATGGGGCTGTTGTTCGCGGCCCTGAACGTCTACGCCCAGGACACCCAGAACGTGGTGGCGACGTTCGGTCAGTTCCTGCACTTCATGGTGCCGATGATCTATCCCTTCAGCCTCATCGCAGACCTCGGCAGGGACCACCCGATCGTCTACGAGCTCTACCTGGCGAATCCGCTCTCCGAAGCGGTGATGCTGATGCAGAAGCTGTTCTGGGCGCCCCTGGCCGACCATCCCTCCGACGTCGCGGCGAACTTCCCCCCGGACCTGTGGGAGCGCGGCCTGATCATGCTCGGCGTGTGTGCCGGCCTCGTGCTCATCGCCCAGCGGATCTTCCGCCGCCTCGAGGCGCGGATCCCGGAGCTGTTGCTGTGAGCACCTCGATCCTCGTGGAGCACGTCACCAAGGAGTTCACGATGCGCTACCACCGTGGGCTCAAGCAGATGGTGGTGGCCAAGTTCCGGGGCCATCCGGTCCGTGAGCAGTTCCGCGCCGTCGAGGACGTCTCGTTCACCGTCGAGCAGGGTGAGTCGATCGGCCTGATGGGGCTCAACGGCTCCGGCAAGAGCACCTTGCTCAAGCTCATCAACGGCGTGATGCGGCCCGACGGTGGCCGGATCCGCACGCGCGGCCGCATCGCGGGCCTGATCGCCACCGGCACCGGTTTCCAGCCCCAGCTCTCGGGTCGCGAGAACCTCTACCTCAACGGCGCCATCCTCGGCATGGGCGAGAAGGAGATCGCGCGCAAGTTCGACGACATCGTCGAGTTCGCCGGTCTGGGGAAGTTCCTCGACACCCCGGTGTCGCACTACTCGTCGGGAATGAGCGCTCGGCTCGGCTTCTCCATCGCCATCCACGTGGATGCCGACATCTTCCTAGCCGACGAGGTGCTGGCGGTGGGGGATCGGCCGTTCAAGCGGAAGTGCCTGGAGAAGCTGCAGGAGATCCGCGCCGACGGCACCACCATCTTCTACGTCAGCCACGCCACCGGGTCGGTGCGCAGCATGTGCGACCGGGTCCTGGTCCTGGAGTCCGGTCGGCTGAACTTCGACGGCCCGGTGGACGAGGGCATCCACTACCTGCACTACGACGAGGGCGAGGTCGACGCGGACACGGCGGCCGACGAGGAGATCGGCGCGGACATCTGACGGCTCCGCGACCGACCGCCGGCACCTCCGAAACTACACATCTGTAGTTCCGCGACAGGCCTTGCGCACCACCCTGAGGCTGGTGTGACCATGGGTGGTCCGTGTGATTCCAACCGTCGGAGACCGCATGCCGCTGAGCCGCGAGCGCTACGTCACCGTGTGCCAGCAGGTGCTGGTCACGGCGGCCGTGCTCGGTGTGGGACTGTCCTCGGCCGGAGTGCTGACGCTGCAGATCGTCGCGCCCGAGCGGGGCGTGTCGCACCACCAGGAGTCAGGCGCGCGAGCACCTGCGGCCACCCACGGGGCTCCAGATGAAGCCGGGCTCGGACGCGGGCTGCTGCCGGACGCGGGCGTGCGACTCGGTGGGCTGCTCGGGGCGGGCGCCCGGTAGCGCTCAGCCGCGGACGGTTCGCTGCCGGGTCTCGGTGGCGCGCTCGCGCTGTGCCAGCTCCACCCACCGCTCCGAGGTCGCCGTACCCCCCACGAGCACCAGCGAGCCGGTGCCGGCGACCAGGTCGCGCAGCAGCTCCCGGGCCGGCTCGTCGGCGGGGTCCAGGTCGGTCAGCACCCGGCCCGGCGCCGGTGCCGCGTCGCCGAGCTCGACGGC
>DASTFI010000037.1:0-2637 GCA_035708765.1 Marmoricola sp. | reverse complement strand
GCGATGGCCGAAACGGTCGCTGGCCGGCCGTCAGCAGCGGCAGCCGCGACCTGCGCCGGACGTCGTCTTCGTGTTGACCTACGGCCGCAGCGGTTCCACGCTCCTGCAGGCGATCCTGAACGCGACGCCGGGCGTCCTCATTCGTGGCGAGAACCGCGGGATCACCCACCTGCTCTACGAGTTCCACGCCACCGCGGTGAAGGAGGGGCCGCACGTCAAGCACTTCGCGCGGCGCCCGTTCAACCCGTGGTTCGGGATGTACGACTTCCCGGCACAGGTGTCGCTCGACCGGATCCGGGCGCTGGTCACCGACACGTTGTTGCGGCCCGGTCCGGACACCCGGCTGACGGGCTTCAAGGAGATCCGGTGGGACCACGACGACCTCGCCGAATTCGTCGCCTTCCTCCGTGAGGTGTTCCCGGGTGCCCGATTCATCGTCAACACCCGGCGCCACGAGGACGTCGCACGTTCGATGGCGAAGTCCGGCTGGTGGCCCGAGGTCGACGACCCGCTCGCCCACGTCGCCCGGGCCGAGGAGCGCATCCGCACGGTCGCCCGCGATCTCGGTGACGATGCCCACGAGGTCTGCTACGACGACTACGTGGCGGCGCCCGAGGCACTGCGCGGCCTGTTCGACTGGCTGGGGGTGCCGTTCGACCTCGACCGGGTCACCGAGGTCATCCAGGCGCGCACGTACGCACCTTCCTGAGCGGCGGCACGGCGCGCGCCACGGCGCCACCGGCTGGGTAGAGTCGGCCCACGTGACCAGCCCCGAGAGCGAGCGCCCGCGTGCGCGCAAGTTCACGGCGGGACTCTCCGCAGTGGGCAGCAGCCTCCTCGGGGCCGGACTGTTCACCTACCTGTTCCTGAGCCTGACCGGCCGGCTCCTCGGCCCCGAGGACTTCGCTCCGGTCTCGACCCTCTGGGCGCTCGTGCTGATCCTCGGCCCGGGGCTCTTCCTCCCGCTCCAGCAGGAGCTCGGCCGGGTCATCGCCGGCCAGCGTGCCGAGCGAGGAGGCGGCCAGGCCGTACGCCGGACGGTGCTGATCGCGCTCGTGATGTGCGCGGTCGTGATGGCGGGGTCGCTCGCCGGCCGGACATGGGCCACGCACGAGCTCTTCGCCGGCAATTCGGCGTTGTTCTGGTGCTACGAGGGTGCCATCGCGTCCTATGCGGTCACCTTCGTCGCTCGCGGGGTGCTGTCGGGACTCGGCGACTTCGGGCTGCTCAGCCAGCTGATCGCCTCCGAGGCACTTGCCCGCCTCCTCGTGGCCCTCACGCTCTGGGTGGCGGGATGGCACAGCGAGACCGCCTTCGGGGTGGCGATCGCCGTCGCGCCGCTGGTTTCCACGGCGGTCGGAACGAGACTCGGCCGCGCCGCGACCATGCGGGCGGGCGTCCGGCCGCCATGGCGGGACCTGACCAAGGCTCTCGGCTGGCTGGTCGTCGGGTCGCTGCTGGCCCAGTTCGTCGCCAATGCGGGGCCGATCGCGGTGCAGGTGTACGCCGGACCCGGCCAGTCGTCGCGAGCCGGAGTCTTCCTCAGCGCCCTGGTGATCGCGCGCGTCACGCTCTATCTCTTCCAGGCCGTGCAGGCCACCATCCTGCCGAACATCGCCGAGCTCGCGTCCGGCCAACGGCTCGCGGAGATCGCTGCTGCGATCCGGCGGCTGACGGTCGTGTGCCTCGCGCTCGTGGTGGTCGCGGGGGTGGGTGCCTTCGTGGCCGGCCCGTTCGCCGTACGGCTCCTGTTCGGCGAGGGCTTCGTCATCGGGGCCACCACGATGGGCGTCCTGGCGGCAGCGAGCGCGGTCTACGTCCTTGCCGCCGCCCTCACGAGCGTGGCGATCGCGATCGCCGAGCACGCGCTCGTGGCGCTCGCGTGGAGTGCCGGCGCCGCGGGGTTCGTCCTCGGCACGCAGTTGAGCGCTGACCTGTTCGACCGTGTCGAGCTCGGCTACTCCCTCGGGTCTGCCGCAGCGGCCGTCGTACTCCTGGTGCTGCTGCCGATGCGGTTCCGCGCCGGACGCCCGGTCCGCGGGGTCGACCAGCACCAACCCGACTCCACCGGGGCCGCATGACCACGCTGCTCGCACTCGTGCTGATGGGCGGTCTGCCTGCCGTTGCCGGGGGAGCGGCGCTCGCGGCTCGCGCGGTGGGGCCCGACCGGCCCGGCGTCCTGCTCACCCGGATGCTCGCCGCCGGCGTCGTCACCTGGACCATGGGCACCGGCCTGCTGGCCCGCACGGTGGGGCTCAGCACCACCAGCGTCTGGACGCTCGCTGTCGCTCTCGGCCTGGTCAGCCTCGTGGTCATCGCCCTCCCCGCGCAGCGAAGAGCCCTCCGACAGGGCTGGCGCGACCTGGTGCAGGGCGTCGGGGTGGCGGCGCTGGGCCTGCTCACCTGGGCGCCGGTCGCGCTCCTCAACAAGGAGGTCACCTGGTCGGTCTTCGCTCCCACCCCGTGGTACTACCTCGGCCTGGCGCGGCAGACCGCCGAGCACGGCAGCGTCCCGGCAACCTCGATGGAGTGGGGCACCACCGCGCCGTTCCTGGACGACTACCACCTGCTGACCGTCGGCACCGCGAGCCTGATCAAGGTCGGACCGGCCGACGGCATCCTGGCGGCACACGCGGT
>DASTFI010000036.1:0-38934 GCA_035708765.1 Marmoricola sp. | reverse complement strand
TTCCGTCTCCAGGTCAACAACCGCAAGCTGATCCAGGGCTTCTACGCCGGCCTGGGCATCGACGACACCCACGAGACGATGCGCCTCGTCGACAAGCTCGACAAGCTCGAGCCCGAGAGCGTGCGCGAGCTGCTGTGCCGGGAGGCGCACCTCGACCAGGGCACCGCCGACCGGGTGCTGGAGCTGGCCACCATCCGGGCGCACGACGACTCGTTCGTCGAGCGCGTGCGCGCCCTGGGAGTGCAGCACGAGCTGCTCGACGAGGGCCTGACCGAGCTCGCCGCGCTGTTGCGCGGTTGTGCCGACCTCGTCTCCGAGCGGGTCAGCCTGGAGGCCGACCTGTCGATCGCGCGTGGCCTCGACTACTACACCGGCACGGTGTTCGAGACCCGGCTCGAGGGCTTCGAGTCTCTGGGGTCCATCTGCTCCGGAGGGCGCTACGACGCGCTCGCCAGCGACGGCCGGACGACGTACCCGGGAGTGGGCATCTCGCTGGGGGTGAGCCGGCTGCTCGTGCCGCTGATGGCGCGCACCGGTCTCCGTGCCGACCGCACGGTGCCCAGCGCCGTCCTGGTCGCCCTCGTCAGCGAGGACTCCCGCGCCGACAGTGACCACCTCGCCGGACAGCTGCGGGCCCGCGGCATCGCCTGCGAGGTCGCACCGGCAGCCCAGAAGTTCGGCAAGCAGATCCGGTACGCCGAGCGGCGCGGGATCCCCTACGTGCTGTTCCCGGGCGAGCAGCCCGAGCTCAAGGACATCCGCAGCGGCGACCAGCAGCCGGTCGACGTCGCGGCCTGGCAGCCGCCCGCCGCAGACCTCCGTCCCCAGATCGTGAAGGAGCAAGACCAGTGATCCGCACCCACAGTGCCGGCGACCTCAGGCCTGCCCACGTCGGCCAGACCGTCACCCTCGCAGGCTGGGTGGCGCGTCGCCGCGACCACGGCGGCGTGGCGTTCATCGACCTGCGTGAGGCCAGCGGCGTCGTCCAGGTCGTGATCCGTGACGAGGCGGTCGCCCACCAGCTCCGCAACGAGTACTGCCTGAAGGTGACCGGCGAGGTCGCCCTGCGCCCCGAAGGCAACGCCAACCCCCACCTGCCCTCCGGCGAGATCGAGGTCATCGCGCTGCCTGGAAGCGCAGGTGTCGAGGTGCTGTCCGCGTCGGCACCGCTGCCGTTCCCGATCGATGAGCACGTCGATGTGGGGGAGGAGGCGCGACTGAAGTACCGCTACCTCGACCTGCGCCGCTCCGGCCCCGCCGCCGCGATCCGGCTGCGCAGTCAGGTCAACGGCACCGCCCGCGCCGTCCTCGACCGGCACGGGTTCGTCGAGATCGAGACGCCGACGCTGACCCGGTCGACCCCCGAGGGCGCCCGGGACTTCCTGGTACCCGCGCGCCTGCAGCCCGGCAGCTGGTACGCCCTGCCGCAGAGCCCGCAGCTGTTCAAGCAGCTGCTGATGGTGGCCGGGATGGAGCGCTACTACCAGATCGCCCGCTGCTACCGCGACGAGGACTTCCGTGCGGACCGGCAGCCCGAGTTCACCCAGCTCGACATCGAGATGAGCTTCGTCGAGCAGGACGACGTGCTCGCCCTCACCGAAGAGCTGATCAGTGCCATCTGGAGGCTGGTCGACGTCGAGGTCGCCACGCCGTTCCCGCGGCTGACGTACGCCGAAGCGATGGCGCGCTTCGGGTCGGACAAGCCGGACCTGCGGATGGGTCAGGAGCTGGTCGACTGCACCGCCTTCTTCGCCGACACGCCGTTCCGGGTCTTCCAGGCGCCGTACGTCGGGGCCGTGGTGATGCCCGGGGGTGCCGGCCAGCCCCGCAAGCAGCTCGACGCCTGGCAGGAGTGGGCCAAGCAGCGGGGCGCCCGCGGCCTTGCCTACCTGCTGGTCAAGGAGACCGACGACGGTGAGGTCGAGATCACCGGCCCGGTGGCCAAGAACATCTCCGACGCCGAGCGCGAGGGGATCGCCGCACACGTGGGAGCGAAGCCGGGCGACTGCGTCTTCTTCGCCGCCGGCCCGGTCAAGTCGAGCCGGTCGTTGCTGGGTGCGGCGCGGCTCGAGATCGGCCGCCGCTGCGGCCTGATCGACGAGGCCGCCTGGAGCTTCCTGTGGGTCGTCGACGCGCCGCTCTTCGAGCCCGCCGACGAGGCGACGGCCGCGGGGGACGTGGCCGTCGGAAGCGGCGCCTGGACGGCCGTGCACCACGCGTTCACGAGCCCGCAGGACCTCGGCACCTTCGACCAGGACCCTGGCGACGCGCTGGCGTGGGCCTACGACATCGTCTGCAACGGCAACGAGATCGGGGGTGGCTCCATCCGGATCCACCGCGAGGACGTCCAGAAGCGGGTCTTCGCGGTGATGGGGCTCGACGAGCAGGAGGCGCAGGAGAAGTTCGGCTTCCTCCTCGACGCGTTCGCCTACGGCGCACCTCCGCACGGCGGGATCGCCTTCGGCTGGGACCGCATCTGCGCGCTGCTCAGCGGCAGTGACTCGATCCGCGAGGTGATCGCGTTCCCCAAGAGCGGCGGCGGCTACGACCCCCTGACCGGGGCGCCCGCGCCGATCACGGCCGAGCAGCGCAAGGAGGCCGGCGTGGACGCGCGGCCGGCCCGGCCCGACAGCGCGGAGGGCGCGCCGAATGCCGCCGTGTAACAGGGCACGTGCGGGGTCGCAACCGGATTGTTACGTTCGCTGCACCCAGATTTGACCCTCGCGTGATTACGGTGTCTCCGGTCACACCTGCGACCAGGCATCGCACACGACAACGAGGGGCTGAATGTCCACGCAGCAGCTGCAGCAGCTGGAAGACGGGATCGTCGAGGACCACGACGCATCGTCGGACGCGGAGATCGCGGGCCAGTCGCCCCTTCGCATCGCGTGGCGCCGGCTCCGGCGCGACCCGGTCGCCATGATCTCGCTGATCGTCGTCGCGCTGTTCGTCCTGCTGGCGCTCTTCGCGCCGCTGATCGCCAAGTCGGTCGGAGTCACCCTGGACACGCCGGCCACCTGCGAGGTGCTCGAGTGCAACGCCACCAGCGGCAACTACGGACTTCCGCTCGCCGGCCCGCCGGCCCACGGCTTCGACGCCGACCACCCCTTCGGGATCGCGCCGAAGACCGGTGAGGACAACCTGGCGCACTGGCTCTACGGTGCCCGCAACTCGCTGATGATCGCCTTCCTGGCGGCCGCGATCTCGACGCTGATCGGCATCACCCTCGGCCTGATCGCCGGCTATGCCGGAGGCCTGGTCGACCGGGCGATCAACTTCGTCACCGACCTGTTCCTGTCGCTGCCCTTCCTGCTGGCGGCGCTGTGCCTCTCACCGATCCTGACCGACCACTTCCTCACCGACCCCAAGGGGCTGGCCAAGGCGCAGTTCTGGGGCCTGGTGGTGATCCTGTCGGTGTTCGGCTGGATGTACCTCGCCCGCCTGATCCGCGGCGAGGTGCTGTCCCTGCGCGAGCGGGAGTACGTCGAGGCCGCCCGCCAGATCGGTCAGCCGCCGTGGAAGATCCTGGTCCGCGAGCTGCTGCCCAACCTGGTCGCGCCGATCGTGGTCGCGTTCTCGCTGGGGTTGCCGGCGTACGTCACCGCAGAGGCCGGCCTGTCCTACCTCGGCATCGGCCTGAGCGGACAGCCCTCGTGGGGCCAGACGATCAACAACGCCACCAACTACTACAAGCAGTATCCGCTCTACCTCTGGGAGCCGGTGCTCGGGATCGCGATCCTGGTGATCGCGCTGAACCTGCTCGGTGACGCCATACGTGACGCGCTGGACCCCAAGACCAGACGCTGACAAGGATTTCCCGCCAACAGGCGGGGGAGATGACCGGGGCGCCTGCCTTGGGTCGGACAAGAAGAAGGAAGGCTGAGATCGAATGAGACTCAGGAAGCCGCTTGCGGTCGCTGCCGCCGGTGCGCTCGCCCTCTCCCTGGCTGCGTGCGGCAGTGGCAGTGGAGATGGTGGCGACAACGGGGGCGACGGCGCCAAGTACCAGCAGGGCATCAGCGGGGCGGACAAGGACGCCACCGCGAAGGGCCCGGCCCAGCCGATCCCCAACGCCGTGAAGGGCGGCACGGTGACCGTGTTGCTGCCGAGCCCCGACACGGGCCCGGCCACCCTGGACCCGACTGCGGGCTGGTCGGTGACCGGCAACTCCATCCAGCAGGACCTGGTCAACCGTTCGCTGACCACGTTCAAGCAGGACCCCGAGACCGGCAACATGATCCTGGTGCCCGACCTGGCGACCGATCTCGGTACGCCGAACAAGGACTTCACCGAGTGGAAGTTCACCCTCAAGGACGGCATCAAGTACGACAATGGCAAGCCCGTGACCGCCGAGGACATCAAGTTCGGCATCATGCGCTCCTTCGACGGCAACAACGGGACCGCCGGTGGCGGTGTCGCCGGTGCCGGCACCGAGTACTCCGCCAAGTACTTCCTCGGCGGTGACAAGTACAACGGCCCCTACGACAAGACGACCAAGGGCCAGGAGTACGAGGGCGTCACGGTCGACGGCAACACCATCACCATCAAGATGTCCAGCCCGTTCCCGGACATGGACTACTGGGGCTCGTTCATGGCCATGGGCCCGATCCCGCAGGGCAAGGTCAGCGATCCTCCCGGCTACGGCAACAAGCCGTGGGCGACCGGCCCCTACAAGGTCGAGAGCTTCCAGCCCGAGAAGGAGCTGGTCCTGGTCCGCAACGACCAGTGGGACCCGGCCACCGACCCGGCTCGGCACGCCTACCCGGACAAGTGGGTCTTCAAGTTCGACCAGGACGCGCAGACCACCGACGCGCTGATGCTGAGCAACAACGAGGCGTCGAAGACCACGCTGACCACCTCGATGCTGGCCGAGAACTACAGCGACGCCAAGCAGAAGCTCGGTGACCGGCTGGTCCAGGGTTCGACCATGTGCACGGCGTTCACCACGTTCGACATGGACAAGATCACCGACCTCAAGGTCCGCCAGGCGATCGCCTACGCGTACCCCTACGAGGACGCCTGGGCAGCTGCCGGCGAGGTCGTCGGTGTCACCCGCACCATGGGCGACGCGATCCTGCCGCCGGGCACCTCGGGCCGCGAGTCCTACGGCCCGATCAACGGCGAGAAGGTCAGCCACGACCCGGAGAAGGCCAAGGCCCTGCTGAAGGAGGCCGGCATCGAGCCCGGCACCTACAAGCTGACCTGGGTCTACAAGGCCAACGACCCGCAGGCGGCGGCTGGCAAGAACCAGATCGCTCGCGCGTACAAGGAAGCCGGCTTCGTGCCGAACCCGCTTCCCTACGACGGCAGCCTGTACGACGTCTGGACCGCCCCGAAGGACGGCAAGGACACCGCTGCTCGGCTCAACCGCGCCACCAACCTCGACGGTGTGGCCTGGTGCTCCGACTGGCCGTCCGCGCTGACGTTCATCCCGGCGCTGCTGCGCTCGGGTGCGACGTACAACACCTCCGGCTACGACAACAAGGAAGCTGACGCTCGGATGGACGAGATCGTCACGCTCCCGCTGGACGAGCAGCCGAAGGCATGGGCCGACCTCGACAAGAAGATCACCACCGAGGACTTCCCGATGATGAACACGGGTTACATCAACAACCTGATGCTCGTCGGCGAGAAGATCGGCGGCTTCATGAACGACCCGGCCATGGGTGCGCCCAACTACCGGGACATCTACGTCATGAAGTGATCGACCAGCCGCCGGTAGCGATACCGGACTGCTAGTCGACCGACCAAGCGTGTCGGGTGGGGCCCAGACCTCTGGGCCCCACCCGACACGACCACGAACGAGCGAGTGGGACGGAGGGGCCGGTGCTGGCCTACATCGTCAAGAGGGTCCTGTCGGGGATCGTCGTCATCATCCTGGTGTCGATGGCGATCTTCGCGTTGTTCTGGTTCGGCCCCCGTAACCCGGCGGCGCCGCTGTGCCAGCAGGACTTCAACATCCGGTGCACCGCCGACCGGATGGATCAGTACGCCGAGCGGATGGGCTTCAACAACCCCGTCGCCTCCGAGTACGGCAAGTACGTCAAGGGCATCTTCACCGGCCGCGAGATGAGCCTCGGGTCGGGCAGCTACGAGTGCTCCGCGCCCTGCCTGGGCATCGACTACCGCACCAAGAAGCCGGTGATGGAGGAGTTCAAGCAGAAGTTCCCTGCCACCATCAGCCTGGCGGTGGGTGGAGCCTCGCTCTACTTCCTCATCGGCGTCACGATCGGCACCTTGGCCGCGCGCAGGCGCGGCACGCTGTCGGACCGGGCGCTGGTCACCGGGACGCTCGTGATGAGCTCGATCCCCTACTACCTGGTCTGCATCCTGGCCTACATCTACTTCACGATCGTGTGGGACCTCTTCCCCAACACCGGCTACCACAAGATCACCGAGAACCCGGCGCTGTGGTTCTCCGGACTGATCCTGCCCTGGCTGGTCCTGGGCCTCTACCAGTCGACCGCCTACACCCGGTTCTCCCGCGGCTCCATGGTGGAGACGTTGAGCGAGGACTACATCCGCACCGCACGGGCCAAGGGGCTCTCGTCACGGCAGGTGGTGTTCAAGCACGGGCTGCGCGCCTCGATCGTGCCCGTGGTGACGATCTTCGGCCTCGACTTCGCCTTCCTCCTGGCCGGTACCGTGTTCACCGAGAAGATCTTCGGGATCGAGGGCATCGGCAAGTGGGCGCTCGACGCCACCTACCAGCGCAACCTCCCGGTCGTCTCGGCGGTGGTGCTGCTCGGAGCGTTCATCATCATCGCCTCCAACATCATCGTCGACATCGTCTACAGCGTCATCGACCCGCGAGTGAGGTTGACGTGAGCCAGGACCTGATGCCAGGAGGGACCGACCAGACCATGGACAGACCCGACCACGCCGACACCGGGCCCGAGGGCGCCGTTGTCGCCGACCGGGGCGCCGCGCCGGGCGAGCCGCTGCTCGTGGTGGACGGGCTGACCGTCCGGTTCCCCACCCACGACGGCCTCGTCCAGGCGGTCACCGACCTCAGCTACACCCTCGAGCAGGGCCGCACGCTGGGCATCGTGGGCGAGTCCGGCTCGGGCAAGAGCGTCTCGTCGATGGCCGTGATGGGACTGCACGACCCGAACTCGACGCGCATCTCCGGCTCCATCCGGCTCGCCGGCAAGGAGATCGTCGGGCTGTCCGAGCGACGCCTGCAGAAGATCCGCGGCAAGGAGGCCGCGATGATCTTCCAGGACCCGCTCAGCTCCCTGCACCCGTTCTTCAGCATCGGCTCCCAGCTCGCCGAGGCTTACCGGGTGCACCACGACGTGTCGAAGTCCAAGGCCAAGGCCAAGGCGGTCGAGATGCTCGACCGGGTCGGCATCCCGCAGGCCCGCACCCGCATCGACGACTACCCACACCAGTTCTCGGGCGGCATGCGGCAGCGGGTGATGATCGCGATGGCGCTCATCAACGATCCCAAGCTGCTCATCGCCGACGAGCCCACCACCGCCCTCGACGTGACCGTCCAGGCCCAGATCCTCGACCTGCTCCAGGACCTGCAGCGTGACTTCAACTCCGCGGTCGTGATCATCACCCACGACCTGGGCGTGGTGGCCGAGATGGCCGACGACGTGCTGGTGATGTACGGCGGCCGGATGGTCGAGTTCGGCCCCACGAAGGAGCTGCTCACCCAGCCGGAGATGCCCTACACCTGGGGCCTGCTCTCCAGCGTGCCGGACGTCAGCTCCGACCCGAACGCCCGGCTGATCCCGATCAAGGGCAACCCGCCGAGCCTGCTGAACCCGCCCACCGGCTGCCCGTTCCACCCGCGGTGCGCCTTCCGCGAGCAGGTGCCCGGCGACCTGTGCCGGACGACCCTGCCCGAGCTCACGCTCGCCAGCACCGGTGGGGTGCACGTCAAGCGCTGCCACCTCGCCGACCCGCAGGCCATCTACCAGCACGCGATCGTGGAGGAGGGCGCGGCGACGCCCGCGGCCGTCGCGAGCGCCACCGACGACGCGGAGGGACACGATGACTGAGACCGTTCCGGCACCCGGCCCGGGCGTGGCCGGCCAGGACAGGTCCGGTACCGGGCAGCCGACGCTGCTCGAGGTCACCAATGTGCGCAAGTACTTCCCGGTCAAGGCCTCGGGGCTGATCCGTCGTACCGTCGGTCAGGTCCAGGCAGTCGACGGGGTTTCCTTCGCGGTCCGCTCCGGCCAGGCGCTCGGCCTGGTGGGGGAGTCCGGTTGTGGCAAGTCGACGACCGGGCGCCTGGTCACCCGGCTCTACGAGCCCACCGGAGGCTCGATCCGCTTCGAGGGCCACGAGATCGGTGGGCTCAGCCGTCACCAGCTGATGCCGTACCGCCGGGAGATCCAGATGATCTTCCAGGACCCTTACAGCTCGCTGAACCCCCGGCACACCGTGGGTTCGATCGTCGCGGCGCCGATCCGCCTGCACAAGACACTGCCCAGGGACAAGGTGCTGCCCCGGGTGCAGGAGCTCCTCGAGCTGGTCGGGCTCAACCCCGAGCACTACAACCGCTACCCCAACGAGTTCTCCGGCGGGCAGCGCCAGCGCATCGGCATCGCTCGCGCGCTCGCCCTGGCTCCCAAGCTGCTGGTCGCCGACGAGCCGGTGTCGGCCCTGGACGTTTCGATCCAGGCGCAGGTGGTCAACCTGCTCCAGGACATCCAGCGGGAGTTCGACATCGCCTTCCTCTTCATCGCCCACGACCTGGCGGTGGTCCGGCACTTCTGCCCGGAGATCGCGGTGATGTACCTCGGCAAGATCGTCGAGATCGGCGACCGGGACTCCGTCTACGACCACGCCCTGCACCCCTACACCCAGGCGCTGCTGTCGGCGGCTCCGAACGTCAAGCAGGCTGCCATCGGGGGCCGCCGGGAGCGGATCCGGCTCGAGGGCGACGTGCCCAGCCCGATCAACCCCCCGTCCGGCTGCCGGTTCCGCACGCGCTGCCCGCTGGCGCAGGACATCTGCGCCAAGGTCGAGCCGCCGCTGATGCAGATCGGACCGACCCACAAGGTCGCCTGCCACTTCGCCGGCGAGCTCGGCGCGCACCCGATGCGCCCGGTCACCACGAGCGTCCTGGGCGTCGACGAGAAGGGCGACCCGGTGCCCGGGTCGACCCCGGAGGCCCAGCACAACCTCCCCGGGTTCGAGGACCGGTGGGTCGACCTGCAGAGCGGCCAGAGCGTCGGTCGCTGAGGCGGCGCGCGGACGTCCGCGGCTGCCCGCCATCGGCCGGTTCGTAGGCTGAGCAGGTGGACGAAGGACTGTTCGAGGCCGGCGCGCCGGCGATGCCGGGCACGGCCGGCACGCTGGCCGGCAACCGGCACGCGTCGGCGCCGCTCGCGGTGCGGATGCGCCCACGCTCGCTCGACGAGCTCGCCGGCCAGCGACAGCTCCTCGAGCCGGGCTCGCCGCTGCGCCGGCTCATCGAGGGCGACCAGCCGATGTCCCTGCTGCTGTGGGGTCCACCGGGGACGGGCAAGACGACCATCGCGGCCATCGTGTCCGGGCAGACCAACCGGGTCTTCGTGGAGGTCTCCGCCGTGGCGGCGGGCGTGAAGGAGGTTCGTGCCGCGATCGACGCGGCGCGTTCGCGTCTGGCTGCCTCCGGCCAGGAGACCGTGCTCTTCGTCGACGAGGTGCACCGGTTCACCAAGGCGCAGCAGGACGCGCTGCTCCCGGGCGTGGAGAACCGCTGGGTCACCCTGGTCGCGGCCACCACCGAGAACCCCTTCTTCTCCGTCATCTCGCCGCTGCTGTCCCGGTCGCTGCTGCTCACCCTCGAACCCCTCACCGACGACGACGTGCGCCAGGTGATCGCCCAGGCCCTCGTCGACGAGCGTGGCCTGGCCGGCGCGGTGACGCTGGAGGACGCCGCCCTCGAGCACCTGGTCCGACTGGCCGGCGGGGATGCGCGACGGGCGCTGACCTACCTCGAAGCCGCCGCAGGTGCGGCGACGGCGCAGGACCGCACGGTCGTCGACCTGGCGACCACGGAGACCGCGGTCGACCGGGCGGCGGTGCGCTACGACCGCCAGGGCGACCAGCACTACGACGTGATCAGTGCCTTCATCAAGTCCATCCGTGGCTCCGACGTCGACGCGGCGCTGCACTACCTGGCCCGGATGGTGGAGGCGGGGGAGGATCCCCGGTTCATCGCCCGGCGGCTGGTCATCCTGGCCAGCGAGGACATCGGGCTGGCAGACCCGTCGGCGCTCACCACGGCCGTCGCCGCGGCCCAGGCCGTGCAGCTGATCGGCCTGCCCGAGGGCCGGCTCAACCTGGCCCAGGCCACCATCGCGCTCGCGCTGGCCCCCAAGTCCAACGCGGTGATCAAGGCGATCGACGCGGCGGCCGCCGACGTGCGCGCCGGCAAGATCGGCACCGTCCCCGCACACCTGCGCGACGCCCACTACCGCGGTGCCCGCAAGCTCGGGCACGGGGAGCGGTACCGCTATCCGCACGATGAGCCGTACGGCGTCTCGGAGCAGCAGTACGCGCCGGACGAGCTCGCGGACGCGACGTACTACCAGCCCACGGCCCTCGGTGCGGAGGCCACCGCGCGGGACCGCTGGGAGCGGCTCCGCCGGCTGATCCGGGGCAGGTAGGGTTCCGTTCCTGTGGGAGACACGACGAGCGTCCTGGTGGTGGCCGGCGGCGCGGCAGGAGCCGCGCTGCTGGTGCTGGTCGTGCTCCTGGCGGTGACGCTCTCCCGGCTGGCCGCGACCAGGCGGCAGCTGCGTGCCCTCGAGGACCGGCTCGGCTCCCTGGCCGACCGGCTGGACCTGCTCGAGGCCCCAGCGGCCGACGCCGAGCCGGAGGAGAGCTACCTGGTGCCCGAGGCGCTGCCGCTCCGGATCGTCGAGGACGACGCCGACCTCCGCCCGGCGGTCCCCGACCGGCTGGTGCTCTCCGCCACGCTCGGTGAGCCGCTGGTGAAGGCGGCGGCGTTCGGCCATGGGTTGCGCCGGGCGCTCTCGGCACGGTCGCGCAACCGGATCTGGTTCGAGGTACGCCGGGAGGTCCGGCGCTCGCGCAAGCAGCGTCGCCAGGACATGAAGGCCGCCTACCGCCGGATGCAGGCCGAGGGAGTGCAGGAGCTGTGAACCGGGGGCTGTGGTTCGTCGCGGGCGCCGGGGCAGGCGTCTACGCCGTGGTGAAGGCGCGCCGCGCTGCCGAGGCGCTGACCCCGGAGGGGCTGCGCGACCGGTGGTCTGCGCTGGGCCGCGGCGCCCACCTGTTCGGCGAGGAGGTGCGCGCGGGCATGGACGAGAAGGAAACCGAGTTGCGGGCCCGGCTCGGGCTGGCGCTTGATGGACCCTTGGCACTGGAGACGGGATCCTCGCCGGTGCCCGCTGGCCAGCTCGCCGAAACGATGGAAGGCACCCGCAGATGACGGATTCCAGCCCCGGCCTGAGCACCGCCGACATCCGGCGGCGCTTCCTGGCCCACTTCGAGGACGGCGGCGCGGTCGGTCCGCACACCCCGGTGCCCTCGGCCTCGCTACTGGTGCCGGACCCGACGCTGCTCTTCGTCAACGCGGGCATGGTCCAGTTCAAGCCCTATTTCCTCGGCCAGGAGACGGCGCCGTACCCCCGGGCGGTCAGCATCCAGAAGTGCGTGCGAACCCCCGACATCGAGGACGTCGGCAAGACCACCCGGCACGGCACCTTCTTCGAGATGTGCGGCAACTTCTCCTTCGGCGACTACTTCAAGGAAGGGGCCATCGAGCTGGCCTGGGACCTGGTCACCAAGCCCGTGGCCGACGGCGGCTGGGGGCTGGAGGAGAGCCGGCTGTGGCCCTCGGTCTACGTCGACGACCCGGAGGCGCTCGCGCTCTGGATGAAGGTCACCGGGCTGCCCGAGGAGCGGATCGTCAAGCTCGGCCGACGCGAGAACTACTGGTCCATGGGCGTCCCCGGCCCGGGTGGGCCGTGCTCGGAGATCCTCTACGACCGCGGGCCGGAATACGGCCCGGACGGCGAGTTCGCCACGACGTCCCGACTGCAGATGCCCGTCGAGCTGGAGGACCGCTACCTCGAGATCTGGAACCTCGTCTTCATGCAGGACGAGCTGAGCGCCGTCCGGTCCAAGGAGGACTTCGACATCGCCGGCCCACTCCCGGCGAGGAACATCGACACCGGCATGGGGCTCGAGCGGGTCGCGTACCTGCTGCAGGGCAAGGACAACATGTACGAGATCGACGTGATGTTCCCGGTGATCGAGAAGGCCGAGCAGCTCACCGGCCGCCGCTACGGCGCCAACCGGGACGACGACGTGCGATTCCGCGTGGTGGCCGACCACGTGCGCAGCTCGATGATGCTCATCGGCGACGGGGTCACCCCCGGCAACGAGTCCCGCGGCTACGTGCTGCGCCGGCTGCTGCGCCGGGCCGTCCGCTCGATGCGGCTGCTGGGCTACGAGGACCCCTCGCTGCCGGAGCTGATGCCGGTCAGCCGCGACCGGATGGCAGAGACCTACACCGAGCTGGCCCACGACTGGGGCCGGATCTCCCGGGTGGCGTACGCCGAGGAGGACGCGTTCCGCAAGACCCTGCAGACGGGGACGACGATCTTCGACGTCGCCGCGGGACGCGCCAAGGAATCCGCGCAGACGGTGCTCTCCGGGGAGCAGGCGTTCACCCTGCACGACACCTACGGCTTCCCGATCGACCTCACCCTGGAGATGGCGGCCGAGCAGGGGCTCACCGTCGACGAGCCCGGCTTCCGGGCGCTGATGGGCGAGCAACGGGAGCGGGCCAAGGCCGACGCGCGGGCCAAGAAGGGCCAGCACGCCGACACCCGGATCTACCGCGGCATCCTCGACGAGCACGGTCCCACCGAGTGGCTCGCCTACGAGACCCTGGCGACGGAGTCGCACGCCGTCGCACTGCTGCGCGAGGGCGCTGCGGTCCCCGGGCTCACGCAGGGCGAGATCGGTGAGCTGGTCCTGGACCGGACGCCGTTCTACGCCGAGTCCGGTGGGCAGGTCGCCGACGCCGGCACCATCGACGTCGAGGGCGGCCAGCTCGAGGTCCTGGACGTCCAGCGCCCGGTGCGCGGCCTGGTGGTGCACCAGGTGCGCGTCATCGAGGGTGAGCTCGACCCGGCCCGGCTGCTGCACGCCCAGGTCGACCCGGCCTGGCGGCTGGGCGCCCGGCAGGCGCACTCCGGGACGCACATCGTGCACGCGGCGCTGCGCGACGTGCTCGGCCCCACGGCCCTGCAGTCGGGCTCCTACAACCGGCCGGGCTACCTGCGGCTCGACTTCGGGTGGACCAGCGGGCTCACCCCGGCTCAGCTGCACGAGCTCGAGCAGGTGGCCAACAACGCACTCCGGGCGGACCTGCCCGTGGGCTGGCAGTACATGACCCTGGAGCAGGCCAAGGAGTGGGGCGCGATCGCGCTCTTCGGCGAGACCTACGACGACACCAAGGTGCGTGTCGTGGAGATCGGCGGTCCCTGGTCCCGCGAGCTCTGCGGCGGCACCCACGTCGAGCACTCCTCCCAGGTCGGCACCATCGTGGTCACCGGGGAGTCGTCGGTCGGCTCCGGCAACCGGCGGGTCGAGGCGCTCACCGGCCTCGAGGGCTTCGGCTACCTCGCTCGCGAGCGGGACGTGGTCGGCCAGCTCACCACCCTGCTCAAGACGCAGCCCGACGACCTCGTCCCGCGGGTCGGTGACCTGGTCGAGCGACTGCGCACGGTGGAGAAGGAGATGGAGAAGCTGCGCGTCCAGCAACTGCTGGCGGGAGCCGGCGAGCTGGCGGCGGCCGCCGAGGACGTGGGCGGGGTCTCCTTCGTCGGCACGGTCGTCGAGGGCGCGGGCGGCGGCGACGTACGAACGCTCGCCCTCGACGTACGCGGTCGGCTCCCCGGCGCGCGACCGGGGGCCGTCGTGGTGATCGGCACCGCCGGCACCAAGCCGGCCGCCGTGGCGGCTGTCAACCAGGCCGGTCAGGACGCGGGGGTCTCGGCCAACGACCTGGTGCGCGCGGCGACCGCGGTGCTGGGCGGCAAGGGCGGCGGCAAGGCCGACGTGGCCCAGGGTGGCGGCGCCGACGCGTCGAAGGCCGAGGACGCGCTGACCGCCGTACGACGATCCCTGGCGGAACGCTGACGGATGGACCACGGCACTCAGGGGGTACGCATCGGCATCGATCCGGGCGACGCCCGGATCGGGGTGGCGAGCTCCGACCCCGGCGGCATCCTCGCCACCCCCGTCGAGACCGTGCCCCGGGGGAAGGGCGACCTCGACCGCCTTGCCGTGCTCGCCGGAGAGCACGAGGCCGTGCTTGCCTACGTCGGGCTGCCCCGGTCGTTGTCCGGCTCCGAGGGACCGGCAGCCGCTAAGGTGCGGGGGTTCGCCCGTGAGCTCGCTGCCCGGCTGGCGCCGGTGCCGGTGCGGCTGGTGGACGAGCGGCTCAGCACCGTCACGGCGGAGGCGGTGCTGCGCTCTCGGGGCAGGAAGGGCCAGCGACGTCGTGCCGTGGTCGACCAGGCCGCTGCCGTGGTCATCCTCCAGGGTGCGCTCGAGACGGAGCGGTCCGGTGGGGCGCCGGCGGGCGAGCTGGTCGTCGTCAGGGAAGAGGACACGTGAGCAACATCGGACTGAACTTCGGCGCTCCCGATGAGCCCGAGGAGGTCGCTGCTGCGCCCGAGGAGGAGCCTGCGGCTCCGGAGCACCACCGCCGTGCGCGCCGACGCCGAGCGGGCCACCGGCACGGCCTGCGTGGCTGCCTGCCGTTCGTGCTGGTGCTGGCCGTCCTCGCCGGGGCCCTCTGGTTCGGTGGCAGCTATGCGCTCGACCGGATCCAGGACAAGTTCGCCGACGCTCCCGACTACCCCGGCCCGGGCACCGGCCAGGTCACCGTCGAGGTCAAGGCGGGGGCCAGCTCGACCGCGATCGGCCGCACCCTGAAGGAGGCCGGAGTCGTCGAGAGCGTCGAGGCGTTCACCGACGCCGCCCGGCAGAACCCCGACTCGCGCTCGATCCAGGTCGGCTTCTACACCCTCAAGAAGGAGATGAAGGCCAGCGAGGCGCTCGAGGTGCTGGTCGATCCCGACAACCTCGTCCAGGCGATGGTCACCGTGCCGGAAGGCGCACGCGTGCGCGACATCGTGGAGTCGATCGTGAAGAAGACCGACATCCCCCGCCGGGCGATCGTCCAGGCGCTCGCCCACCCGAAGTCGATCGGGCTTCCGCCGGAGGCTGACGGCAACCCGGAGGGCTACCTCTACCCGGCCACCTACACGGTGCCGCCGAAGATGACCGCGGTGCAGCTGCTGAGCCAGATGGTGGCGAAGACCAAGGCGGTGGAGCAGGAGCTCGGCGTCGCCCAGGGGGCGGCGCGGCTGGGGCTCTCCGCCGAGGACATCCTCATCGTGGCCAGCCTGCTGGAGCACGAGGCGAACCGTGCGCAGGACTACCCCAAGGTCGCCCGGGTGCTCTACAACCGGCTCGACAAGGGGATGGCGCTGCAGCTCGACTCCACGGTGCGCTACGTCAGCGGCCGGGACGGCGACGTGTTCACCACCGACGAGGAGCGGGCCGACGAGTCGCTCTACAACACCTACAAGCACGCCGGACTGCCGCCGGGCCCGATCGGCTCACCGGGCCAGCAGACCATCAAGGCGGCGCTGAACCCCGCGCAGGGCGACTGGCTCTACTTCGTCACGGTGAACCTCGAGACCGGCGAGACGGCGTTCGCCTCGTCGTACGCCGAGCACCAGCGCAACGTGCAGAAGCTGCGGGAGTGGTGCGCCGAGTCCGGCTCGGACGCCTGCTGATGTCGGCTCGCCCGCGCAGGTGCGGCGTCCTGGGGAAGCCGGTCGCGCACTCGTTGTCCCCGGCGCTGCACCGGGCCGCGTACGCCGAGCTCGGCCTCGACTGGGAGTACGACGCGGTCGAGGTCGGGGCGGACGACCTGGCCCCGTTCATCGCCGGGCTGGGGCCGGAGTGGCGGGGACTCTCGCTGACGATGCCGCTCAAGCGCACCGTGCTCCCGCTGCTCGACAGCGGCGACCACTGGGCCACGCTGTCGGGCGCCGCCAACACCGTCGTCCTCGACGGCGCCGGCGGGCGGCACGGCGCCAACACCGACGTTCCCGGTGCCGTCGCGGCCCTGCGCGAGCGCACCTCCACTCCACTGCGCTCCGCGGTGGTGGTCGGCGGGGGAGCGACCGCCGCCTCGGTGCTGCTGGCGCTCGCCGAGCTGGGCCTGGAGCGCGCGACCCTGCTGGTGCGGGAGCCGGCGCGCGCGGAGCCGACCCTGGCGTCGGTGGCACGCCACCCGGCTGCGCCGCGGGTGGCTGTCGAGCGGCTGGGCGGTCCCGTGCCCGAGGCCGACATCGCCGTGTCGACCGTCCCGGCCGATGCGCAGGAGCCCGGGCTGGTGTCAGCGCTGGCCGCGGCGTCCGTCGTCTTCGAGGTGCTCTACGACCCGTGGCCGACACCGCTCGCCGCGGCGGCGCTCTCCGCCGGGACGACCCTGGTGTCGGGTCTCGACCTGCTGGTGCACCAGGCAGCGTTGCAGGTCGAGCTGATGACCGGGCTCCGAGCGCCGCTGGAGAGGATGCGTTCCTCGGGCGAAGCCACGCTGATCGCGCGCGCTCGTCCCTGAAGCGCTGCCCGCTGTCCGCGCTGGTGCTGGGCCGTCGGACCCGGGAGAGCGGCATGCCCGCGGGGGCTCACCTGTGCACATCTCCACGACCTGGACGACGAGATCCCCTAGTCTCGCCGCCATGGCGGTGGACGCGGGGCAGTGGCAGGCCGGGCTGGCGATGCTGGCGGCGGGCGCCGCGCTGGGGATGCTGACGCCGCGGATCATCGGCGCGGTGCCGGAGCCGGTCGCGAGCCCCGAGCAGGAGCCGCCGGAGCACCCGAAGCGGCTCTACGCCGAGATCGCCGCCGGACCGGGGCTCGCCTGGAAGTCCGCGGTGGCGACCGCTGTCGTCACCGGGGTCTTCGGGCTGAGCCTGGGCTGGGACTGGCGGCTGCTGGCGCTGGTGGTGTTCGCACCCGTGGGCGTCGCCCTCGCGGTGATCGACTGGCAGACCACGCTGCTGCCGACCCGGCTGATCGCACCGTCGTACGTCGTGACCGGGGCGCTGGTGGTCGCCGCCGCCGTGCTCGTCCAGGACCGGGACGTGGCCATCCGGGGCGGTGTCGGCTGGGTGGCGACGTTCGCGTTCTTCTTCGTGCTGTGGTTCATCTACCCTCGCGGACTCGGCTACGGCGACGTCCGGCTGTCCGGAGTGCTCGGGATGGCGCTGGGCCAGCTCGGCTACGCCAGCCTGCTGGTCGGCGTCTACGGCGCGTTCATCCTCGGCGGCTTCGGTGGACTGGTGCTGTCCGCCCTGCGCCTCGTGGACCGCCGAAGGTTCCCGTTCGGGCCGTTCATGCTCCTCGCTGCGGCGATCGGCGTGGTCGCCGGCCCCGAGGTGGCGAGCAGTCTCGGTTGGTGATGGTGCGACGCTGCAGCCCGCAGCCGCGTGAAAGACTCAGCGCATGCTCCGCTGGCTGACCGCGGGAGAGTCACACGGACCTTCCCTCGTCGCGATCCTCGAAGGCCTGCCCGCGCACGTGCGGGTGACGTCGGCCGACATCGTCGACGCCCTCGCCCGCCGCCGACTCGGCTACGGCAGGGGAGCGCGGATGAAGTTCGAGCAGGACGAGGTGAGGATCGTCGGCGGCGTCCGCCACGGCGAGACCATGGGCGGCCCTGTCGCGATCGAGATCGGCAACACCGAGTGGCCCAAGTGGCAGCAGGTGATGTCCGCCGATCCGGTGCCACCCGAGGAGCTCGAGCCGCTCGCCCGCAACGCTGCGCTCACGCGGCCGCGGCCCGGCCACGCCGACCTGGTCGGGATGCAGAAGTACGACTTCCCCGAGGCCCGCCCGATCCTCGAGCGTGCGTCGGCCCGGGAGACCGCGGCCCGGGTCGCGCTCGGCCGGGTCGCGTCGGCCTTCCTCGAGCAGGCCACGGACGCCCGGCTGGTGTCCCACGTCGTCGAGCTGGGTGGCGTTCCGGCGCCCAAGGACTCCGTGCCGGCCGCCGACGACGTGACCCGCCTCGACGAGGACCCGGTGCGCTGCCTGGACCCGGACGCCTCGAAGCTGATGGTCGAGCGGATCGACCAGGCCCACCAGGACGGTGACACCCTCGGCGGCGTGGTCGAGGTGGTGGTGCACGGACTTCCGCCGGGGCTCGGGTCGCACGTGCACTGGGACCGGCGGCTCGACGCCCGGCTCGCAGGTGCCCTGATGGGCATCCAGGCGATCAAGGGCGTCGAGGTAGGTGACGGCTTCGACCTGGCGGCCACGCCCGGCTCGCAGGCGCACGACGAGATCGTGGGCACCGCGGACGGCCTCCGTCGTACCTCCGGGCGCTCCGGTGGCACCGAGGGCGGCATGTCGACGGGCGAGGTGCTCCGCGTCCGGGCGGCGATGAAGCCGATCGCCACCGTGCCCCGAGCGCTGCGCACGGTCGACGTCAGCACCGGCGAACCCGCGGTCGCCCACCACCAGCGCTCCGACGTCTGCGCCGTGCCCGCCGCCGGCATCGTGGCCGAGGCGATGGTGGCGCTCGTCCTGGCCGACGCGGTGCTGGAGAAGTTCGGTGGCGACTCCGTCACCGAGACCCGGCGCAACGTCGAGAGCTACCTGGACACGCTGAGGTTCCGGTGACCTCGACCGCGCGGCCGGTCGTGGTGCTGGTGGGCACGATGGGCGCCGGCAAGACGACGGTCGGCCGCCTCGTCGCCGACCGCCTCGGGGTGCCGTTCCGCGACACCGACCAGGACGTGGAGGCCGTCGCCGGGCGCAGCGTGCCCGACATCTTCATCGAGTCCGGTGAGACCGAGTTCCGCCGGCTGGAAGCCGCCGCGGTCGCCGCCGCCCTGTCGGGGTACGACGGCGTGCTGGCCCTGGGCGGTGGCGCGCTGCTCGACGCGCGCACGCGCGACCGGTTGGCCGGTCACCGCGTGGTGTTCCTGCGCGTCGGTCTCTCCGATGCCGCCAAGCGGGTCGGCCTGGGCGTCTCCCGACCGATGCTGCTCGGCAACGTCCGTGGCCGCATCAAGCAGCTCCTCGACGAGCGCAACCCGGTCTACGAGTCGGTCGCCACCGACGTCGTCGAGACCGACGGCCGCGTCGTCGGCCAGGTCGCCGACGAGGTGCTCGGCCTGCTGGGAGCACCATGAGCACCACGCACCTGCATGTCGGTGGCGCCGCTCCCTACGACGTCGTGGTGGGCAACGACGTCCTCGGCGCGGTGTCGGACCTGCTCGGCGGGGACGTCCGTCGGGTCGCCGTGTGCCACCCCGAGGGGCTCGCCGACCTCGCGGACCGCGTCGTGGAGCGGCTCGGTGACCGCCAGGTCCTCCGGATCGTGCTGCCCGACGGCGAGGCGGCCAAGACGGGAGCGGTGGCCCTCGACGCGTGGGAGCGGCTCGGCGCCGCCGGCTTCACCCGCTCCGATGCCGTGGTCACGGTCGGCGGTGGGGCGACCACCGACATGGGCGGGTTCATCGCCGCGACCTGGCTGCGCGGCGTGCGCGTGGTCCACGTCCCGACGACCTTGCTGGCGATGGTCGATGCCGCAGTCGGGGGCAAGACCGGGATGAACACCGGCGCCGGCAAGAACCTCGTCGGGTCCTTCCACGAGCCCGCGGGCGTCGTCTGCGACCTCGACGTGCTGTTGTCGCTCCCGGGCGCCGAGCTGGTCGCCGGGCTCGGTGAGGTGGTCAAGTGCGGCTTCGTCGCCGACCCCGCCATCCTCGAGCTCGTCGAGCGCGAGCCACGAGCGGCTCGCGACCCGCGGTCGGCGCAGCTGCGCGAGCTCGTCGAGCGGGCCATCGCGGTCAAGGTCGACGTCGTCGTCGGCGACCTCAAGGAGACCGGCGGCCGTGACGGCCACCCGGGACGGGAGGTGCTCAACTACGGGCACACCCTCGCGCACGCCGTGGAGCGGGCCACCGACTACCGGGTGCGCCACGGCGAGGCCGTGGCGCTGGGCATGGTGTACGTCGCGGAGCTGGCCCGCCTGTCGGGGCTGATCGACGACGCCACCGCTGCCCGGCACACCGACACGTGCCGGCTCGTCGGCCTGCCCGCCCGGTTCGGGGACGTCGACGTGCGCGCCTCGTTCGAGGAGCTGCTGGCCACCATGCGGGTGGACAAGAAGGCGCGGGGCGACCAGCTGCGTTTCGTCGTGCTGGAGGGGATCGGGCGACCCGTGATCCTGGCCGACCCGTCCGAGGTCGTGCTGCGCGCGGCGTACGACGTGCTGGCAGGTGCCCGATGAAGGTGTGGGTGCTCAACGGGCCGAACCTGGGCCGTCTGGGCCGACGCCAGCCGGAGATCTACGGCACCACCACGCACGCCGAGCTTGCCGACTTGTGCGTCGCCTGGGGCACCGAGCTCGGGCTCGACGTCGAGGTGCGTCAGACCAACCACGAGGGCGAGCTCCTCGACTGGCTCAACGAGGCGGCCGACGAGAGCATCCCGGTGGTGCTCAACGCCGGCGCCTGGACGCACTACTCGTGGGCGCTCCACGACGCGTGCGCCCAGCTGACTGCGCCGCTGGTCGAGGTGCACCTCAGCGCACCGAAGCAGCGGCCGGAGGAGTTCCGGCACGTCTCGGTGGTCGAGCCGCACGCTGCCGCGACCATCGCGGGCGCCGGGATCGACGGCTACCGCGAGGCGCTCGAGGTCGTCGCCCGCACCGGCTGACCCACGTCGGCACCGCCGGTCGGCGCCGCGCCGCGGGAACCGGTAAACTCGTGCGCTGTGCCTGCGCCACGTGCGCCGACCGGTGCAAGTCCAGTGCACGCCCCGCCCCGCGCCCCCGACCCAGCAAAGGCAACCTGACCGCATGGCAACGACGAACGACCTGAAGAACGGCATGGTGCTCAACATCGACGGGCAGCTCTGGTCCGTGGTGGAGTTCCAGCACGTCAAGCCGGGCAAGGGTCCCGCCTTCGTCCGGACCAAGCTGCGCAACGTCGAGTCGGGCAAGAACATCGACAAGACGTTCAACGCCGGCACCAAGGTCGAGACCGCGAACGTCGACCGTCGCACCATGCAGTACCTCTACAACGACGGCACGTCGTACGTCTTCATGGACACCGGCACCTACGACCAGCTCGAGGTGTCGCCGGACGTCGTGGGGGACGCGAGCAACTTCCTCCTGGAGAACCAGGAGGCGATCGTGGCCACCAACGACGGCCGCGTGCTGTTCATCGAGATGCCCGCCTCCGTGGAGCTCGAGATCACCTTCACCGAGCCGGGCCTGGCCGGCGACAGCGCGACCGGCCGCACCAAGCCGGCCACGCTGGAGACCGGACACCAGATCCAGGTGCCGCTGTTCGTCAACCAGGGCGAGCGGGTCAAGGTCGACACGCGCGACTCCTCCTACCTCGGTCGCGTCAAGGGCTGAGGGCCCAGTGAGCGGAGCCAGCAGGGCAGGAGCGCCGGAGTGAGTGCCCGCTCCAAGGCACGCAAGCGTGCCCTCGACCTCATCTTCGCGGCCGAGGCCCGCGGGCAGGAGGCGGCCGCAGCCCTGGCTGAGGCGGCGGCCTCGGGTGACCGCCCGGCCAACGACTACACCGTCACCCTCGTGGAGGGTGTCTCCGTGCACCGGGAACGGCTGGACGAGCTCATCACGACGTACAGCCGCGGCTGGACGCTGCAGCGGATGCCGGCGGTGGACCGCAACGTGCTGCGGCTGGCGATCTACGAGGTGCTGTACGTCGACGACGTGCCCGACGCGGTGGCCGTCTCCGAGGCGCTCCGATTGGTTCGCGAGCTCTCGACCGACGAGTCGCCGGGCTTCGTCAACGGGCTGCTCGGCGCCGTCGTGCGCGACAAGGCGGTGCTCACCGGGTGACGCAGGGTAGGACGAGGGGCGAGCTCGACGACGGGGGTGACGACGTGACCCCGGAGCCCTTCCTGCCCATGCCCGCGCTGCCGCCGCACTGGTCGGCACGGGTGCCGGAGTCCGCGGACCTGCCGCGCCTGGAGGAGCTCCGGAGCCGGGACAAGGCGCCGTGGACGGGGTCCGGGCGCGTCGACGGGCTGGCCGTGGAGTCGGAGGTCATCGGGACGAAGTCGTGGACCCGTCGGCAGGTGGTCGTCCTGGACCCGGACGGCCTCATCCGGGCCTGGGTGACCGTGCACGATCGCGCGGCCGGACGGACCATGCTGCACGTGTACGTCGATCGCAGCGCTGCGGTGCCGACGGACCTGGGTGACGAGCTCGCTGCAGCCCTCTATGCCTGGGCCGAGGACCGGGCGCGCGACATGTCCCGACTGCGCGAGATCGACGAGACCCGTCTCGACGCCAGCCCGTTCCAGGAGGACCAGCGCCAGCTCGGCTGGCTCACCGCCGCCGGCTACCGCCGCCGCCGGGTGTGGCTGCACATGACCCGCCCAGTGCAGGCCGACGAGGAGCTGCCACCGCTGCGCGAGGGCGTGGCCGTGCGTCGGGTCGCCTCCCACGACAACGGGTTGCCGGTCGCGGGCGACCTGCAGATCGTCCACGAGATGCTGGAGCGCTCGTTCGAGGACCACTTCAACTCCTACCGCGAGAGCTTCCCCGAGTTCGTCCAGCGGCTCCGCGAGGATCCCGGTCACCGCTGGGACCACTGGTGGCTCGCGTTCGTCACCGACGCCGACGGCGAGGAGTACCCCGCGGGTGCGATCGTCTGCTCGGTGCAGCCGCCCAACGACGCCGGCAAGGAGGGCAGCTACGTCGAGTACATCGGCGTCAACCGGCTGGCCCGTGGCCGGGGGGTCGCCAAGGGCCTGCTGCACACCGTCATCGCCGACGCCGCGGCGCGCGGCCGCGACCGGGTGGACCTCGAGGTCGACGCCGACTCGCCGACCAACGCCGACCAGCTCTACCGCTCCCTGGGCTGGGAGCTGGAGTACGTCACCGAATCGTGGTTCAAGGACATCCAGGTCGAGCCCGGCCAGCCCTCGGCCTGAGCCCTCGACGTGGTCGCGACGGCCCTCCACGGGGACGTCCGGCGAAGCGATCGCCCGGACGGTGTCGCCAGGACGGCCGGAACGCAGGACGTCCCGCCGGATTTCGCGGTCGATAGGTTGTCAGGACGACACCGACGACGAGAGGCGGACCGGATGGCAACCGAGGTCGACGTGGTGGTGCTGGGCCAAGGGCCTGGCGGCGAGCATGTCTCGATCAAGCTGGGGCGGGCCGGCCTCGACGTGGTCGCCGTGGAGGAGCGCCTCGTGGGAGGCGAGTGCCCCTACTACGGCTGCGTGCCGTCGAAGATGATGATCGCCGCGTCGAACACGCTCCGCGAGGCGCGCCGGGTCGACGAGCTGGCCGGTTCGGCCGACGTCCACCCCGACTGGACCCCCGTTGCCCGGCGCATCCGTGAGGAGGCGACCGACGACTGGGACGACACCGCTGCGGTGAAGCGGTTGGAGGACAGCGGCGTCACCTTCGTGCGCGGCCGCGGCCACCTCACCGGGCCACGCCAGGTCCAGGTCGGCGAGACGACCTACGTCGCTCGCCGCGGCGTCGTGCTCAACACCGGCACCGCCCCCGCCGTGCCCCCGATCGACGGCATCGAGGACGTGGCCTACTGGACCAACCGCGAGGCGGTCCGGCTGACCGAGCTGCCCGGCTCCCTCGCCATCATCGGCGGCGGCGCCATCGGCTGCGAGTTCGCCCAGGTTTTCGCCCAGTTCGGCACCCGGGTGACGATCATCGAGGGTGCCGGCCGACTGCTCTCCAACGAGGAGCCCGAGGCGTCGCAGCACCTCACCAAGGCGTTCCACACCATGGGCATCGAGGTGATCACCGGCACCGAGGTGAGCCGGGTCGAGAAGCGCGGCGCCGGTGTCCGGCTCGTGACGAGCTCGGGGCAGCAGGTCGACGCCGACCGGCTGCTGGTGGCCACCGGACGGCGGACCAACCTGCCCGACCTCGGGCTCGAGCACGTCGGCCTGGACCCGAGGTCGAAGGTGCTCGACCCCGACGAGCGGATGCGGGTCGCCGACGGCCTCTGGGCGGTCGGCGACATCACCGGCAAGGGCGCGTTCACCCACGTCTCGATCTACCAGGGAGCGATCGTCGTGCGCGACGTGCTCGACCAGGGCGGACCCGGGGCCGACTACCGCGCCGAGTCGCGGGTCACCTTCACCACCCCGGAGGTCGCCGCGGTCGGGAAGACCGAGGCGCAGGCCGAGGAGGCGGGAGTCAACGTGCGGGTGGCCACCGGCGACCTCGGCGCTCGCGGCTGGCTGGCCAAGGAGGAGGGGCTGGTGAAGATCGTGCTCGACGCCGACCGCGAGGTCGTGGTCGGTGCCACGGTGGTCGCGCCCGCCGGTGGCGAGATCGTCTCCATGCTGGTCACGGCCGTGCAGGCAGAGGTGCCGCTCTCGACGCTGCGCCAGATGCACTTCGCCTACCCGACGTACCACCGCGCCATCCAGACCGTGCTGGAGGAGCTGGCGCACTGACGAGGCGGAGCAGGTCCGTGGTGGCGGCCAGCACCTCGGGCACGCCGATGGCGAGCAGGCCCGGGTCGACAGCTGCGGCGTGCGGGTTGCCAGTTGCTCCGTGCCAGAGTGCCCGGTGCGGCCCGGTGGTGGGCGGACCCCAGGTCCCGGGACTGGTGGGCCCGAAGAGCACCACCGACGGCGTGCCGGTGGCGCTGGCGAGATGGGCGAGCCCGGTGTCGCCGCAGACCAGGAGTCGGGCGCCGGCCACGATGCGGGCCAGCTGGTCGAGGTCGGTGCCGGTCGTTGCCACGACGCCCGCGCGGTTGCCGGACAGCCGGACCAGCTCGTCGACGAGTGGACGTTCGGCCGGGCCGCCCGTGACCAGGACGCGCAGCCCGCGCTCGACGAGGTCGTCCACCACGTCGGCGTACCGCCGGACCGGCCATCGGCGCGCGACCGACGCCGCACCTGGGTGCACCACCGCGTAGCCGGCGCCGTCGAGCAGCGGCTCATGGGTGACGTGGTGGAAGCGGACGTCGTCGGGGTCCGCACTCACCCCCAGCTCACCGGCGACCAGGCGGCACCACCGGTCCCGCTCGTGCTCGGCGTCGTCCCACTGTGGACCGCCGACGCCCGCCTCCGGGCAGCCGAACGCGACCATCCGGTCGGGCCGCACGCCGGCCAGCCAGCGGTGGCTCTGCGGACCACTGCCGTGCAGGTTGACGGCCAGGGGCACGGCCCCGGGCGGAGGTGGTTCGTCGAGGCCGCCCCGGGGAACGACGTCGGCGTCGAGCCCGGCCAGGTCGAGCAGTGCCGAGAGTGGCGCGGGCATCGCGACCGTCAACCGGAGCTCCGGCACCGCGCCGGCGAGGGCCCGCATCGCCGGTACGGCGGTCAGGGTGTCGCCCAGTCCGAGGGCGCGCAGCACCACGACCCTCGGACGGGCGCCGAGGTGCTCGATCAGGGCCACGAGGGCTCGGTCGAGGGAGTCACGATGAGCTCACGCACCTCGCAACCCGGAGGCTGGTCGAGCGCGAAGCGGACCGCCCGCGCCACGTTGTCGGGCTGGTTGAGCTGCGCGTCCGGCCCGGGCCGGTACTGCTCGTCCCGACCGTCGAAGAAGGCGGTGTCCATCCCGCCGGGAACCAGCATCGTCACGCCCACCTCGCCGGCGAGCTCCACGGCCAGCGCCCGGGTCAGCCCCACCACGCCGAACTTCGAGGCGCAGTAGGCGCTGGCGTCGCTGAGCACCCGCAAGCCCAGGGTCGAGGCCACGGTGACGATGCGCCCATGGCGCTCGCGCAGGTCGGGCAGCGCCGCCCGGACGACGGCAGCCGTGCCCAGGAGGTTGACCTGCACGACCTGGTCCCACTCGTCACCGGGGACGTCGGCGAGCTTGCCGCACCGGTCGGTGCCGGCGCAGGTCACCACGGCGTCGATGCCGCCCAGCTCGACGGAGGCCTTGCGGACGGCGTCCTCGGCCTCGCGGGTGCGGCCGAGGTCGACCACGAGATGGGGGAGCCCGGACTCGGGCTCGCGCACGTCCAGCACGAAGACGTTGTCGGCGGCAGCGTGCAGCTCCGCGGCGACGGCTGCGCCGAGGCCGGACGAGCCGCCGGTCACGACGACGTTGCGCGCAGTGGTGGGAGAGGTCATGCGTCACCTCCGGGTGATGGTGGGGTTGAGGAGTGGTCGGGACTGGTCAGGGAACGGGCCGTCTCGACGAGGTGGCTGGTGGAGCGGCCGCTGAGATAGGGCACGGTGACCGCCTGGCCGCCCCACTGGGCGAGCACCTCCCGCTCGGGGAGCTGCTCGGCGGAGTAGTCGCCGCCCTTGACCCAGATGTCCGGCCGGAGCTCTCCGAGGACCCGGTCGGGGGAGTCCTCGTCGAAGACCACGACCGCGTCCACGCAGGACAGCGACTGCAGCACCCGGCGGCGGTCGGCCTGGTCGACGAGCGGCCGGCTGGGCCCCTTCAGGCGTCGTACGGATGCGTCGGAGTTCAGGCACACCACCAGGCAGTCGCCCAGGCTCCGGGCCGCTTCGAGGGTCTCGACGTGGCCGGCGTGCAGCAGGTCGAAGCAGCCTCCGGTCGCGACCACGGTGCCGCCCCGGTTGTGGATCGCGCGGACCACCGAGCGGCCGTCCCGCTCCGTGGGGTGCTGCGGCACGGTCCGACTCGCCTGCCAACCCGAGGCCCCCCCACCGGCGACGAAGTCGCCGGCGGTCTGCACTCCCGCCGCGACCGCCTCGCTGGTCACCGCGCCCGCCGCCAGGGCCAGCGCGGCCGCGGCCGTGAACGAGTCGCCGGCGCCACAGACGTCGCCACCGCTGACGGCCCTCGCGGGAATCAGCTGGGGCACCCCGGAGCCGTACGACAGCAGGGCGCCCCGGCTGCCCAGGGTGATCGCCACGGCATGGACGCCCCACTCCTCGACCAGGGCCTCGGCCTGTCGGTGCGCGCGCGTGACCGGGCCCACCCGCCCACCGACGGCGCGACCGCAACGGCTGAACAGCTCGTCCGCCTCGGCCCTGTTGGGCGTCACGAGGCGGGCGCCGGCCACGGGGCGCGGTCCGCGCAGATGGGGGTCCCAGACGAGCGGCAGGCGGGAAGCGGCTGCAGCGAGTCGCTCGGCGATGCCGGGATGGGCTGCGACTCCGCGACCGTAGTCGCTGACCAGGACGGCGGCCGCCCGAGCGAGCAGGGCGTCGAGCTCCTCGGGCACCGGCCCGGTCACCTCTCCGGGGCAACCGCTGTCGATCCGCAGCAGTGTCTGGCCGTCCGCCCGCAGCCGCTGCTTGATCTGGGTCCCGCCCCCCTGGTGGAGCGCGAGCACCTGGGCTCCGTCGAGCTGGTCGCGCAGGGTCCGGCCGGCGTCGTCGTCGGCCAGCGCCGTCACCAGGACGACGTCGCGGTCGCCGAGGTTGGCGGCGATGTCCGCGGCGAGTCCGGCCCCGCCGGCGCGAGGCCGCTCCCCGACGTCCCTCAGGACGGGAACCGGGGCGTCCGGGGCGATCTTGCCGGCCTGGCCCTCCAGGTCGATGTCGAGCAAGGTGTCGCCGACGACGACGAGCGGTCCGTGCGTCCGGGGACTCATCGGGACGCGCTCCCGTTCAGGCCGGCGGCGATGCCGGGGTGGGGCTCGGGGTGGAGCAGCGCCCGGTCCATCGCCGCACAGATGAGGTGCAGTCCGACCAGGTGCAGCTCCTGCACGTTGGCGGTGAAGGGCGCGTCGACCACCAGGGCCTCGTGGGCGATCGCCGCGAGCGGGTTGGGGGCGGGACCGGTGAAGGCCCAGACGGCCAGACCGAGGGAGCGCGCCCGGCGGGCCGCGGCGAGCACGTTGCTGCTGGTGCCGCTGGTCGACATCGCGACCAGGACGTCGCCGAAGCGGCCGTGCGCCTGCACCTGCCGGGCGAAGAGCTCGTCGGGTCCGTAGTCGTTGCCGATCGCGGTCAGGCTCGAGGTCTCCGCGCTGAGGCAGATGGCCGAGTAGGCCCGCCGCTCGTCGCGGTAGCGACCGACGATCTCGGCGGTCAGGTGCTGGGCCTGGGCGGCGCTCCCGCCGTTGCCGGCGGCCAGCAATCGGCCACCGCCGTCGAGGACCTCGGCGAGCCGGGTGCCCCACGAGGTGGCGACGTCGGCCTGCGGCCCGAACCGGTGCGCGGCATCGAGGAGGTGGGCCAGGTGCTCGCGGCCGTACGGCGTCGGGGGGCTCGCGGGACTGGTCACGGGGCGGTTCACCGGGCTACTCACTGGGCCATTCACTGGGCCACTCACTGGGCCACTCACTGGGCCATTCACTGGGCCAGTCACTGGGCCACCTCCGCCGGGACGATCTGGCCACTGTGGAGCACCCGCTGGTAGGCCGCCTCGGTCTCGGCGACGACCTGGTCCCAGCGGTAGTGCCGGGAGGCCCGGTGTCGAGCGGCCCGGCTGTAGCACTCGCGCCGGTCGGGGTCGTCGAGCAGTCCCTGGATCTCGGTGGCGAGCCGGTCGGGACGACGGGGCGGCACCAGCTCGCCGGTGCGGCCGGGCTGCACCGTGTCGAGGAGGCCGCCGACCGCCGTACCGACGACCGGTCGGCCGCAGGCCATCGCCTCCACCGGCACGATGCCGAACGGCTCGTACCAGGGGGCACAGACCACGACGTCGCTGGCGCACATCAGCGGCGCGACGGCGTCGCGGTCGAGCGCACCGGTGAAGTGCACCCGGGCGGCCACACCCTGGTCGGCCGCGGCGGCACGCAGCCGCCGGATCTCGGGGTCGTCGTCGAGCTCCTCCGGCGGCGGTCCTCCGGCCACGACCAGCTCGGCGTCGGGCAGCTGGGGGAGTGCCGCGATGACGTCCTGGACACCCTTGCGAGGCACCAGGCGACCGAGGCTGAGCAGCTGGTACGGCGTGCCGGGCCCGACCGCGGCCCGGTGCCGCGCCCGGTGTTGCGGCTGGTGCTCGACCGGGCGGAACACGTCGGTGTCCACACCACAGGGGATCACGTGCGCCCGGCCGGGCGGCATGCCCATCTCGCGCAGCTCGGCGACCTCGTCGGAGCAGGTCGCGATGATGCCGTCGACCTCCCGGGCCAGCCGGCGCTCCATCGGCAGGCGGGCGTCCGGGCTGGTGTCCTCGGCCCGCTGGTGGCGACGCTTGACGGTGCCGAGCGCGTGGAAGGTCTGCAGCACCGGCACCCCGACCCGGCGGCCGGCGGAGAGAGTGGCGATGCCACTCATCCAGAAGTGGGCATGGACGACGTCGAACCGTTCGTGCTGCCAGCGCTGGGCGAGCCAGTCGGCGAAGGCGGGCATGTGGGGCAGCAGGTCGTCCTTGGGGAGCACCCGGGGTGGTCCGGCCGGCACCAGCTCGACCCGGTAGCCCTCGGGGGCGTCACTGTGGTCGGGGGCCGCGGCGTCGTCCCGGCGGGTGTACACCGTGACGTCATGGCCGCGTCGGGTCAGGCCCGCGGCGACGGCGGCGACGTGCACGTTCTGGCCGCCGGCATCGGCACCGCCCAGGCGCGCGAGCGGGTTGGCGTGTTCGGACACCAAGGCGATCCTCATCGCTGCGTCTCCCCTTCTTCGTCGAGCTGCGTGTCGTCGAACTCGTTGGTGTCGGCGAGCTTCTCCACCGCCAGCTGGACATCGGTTGCGGTCACGGCGGCCAGGCACGGGTGCCCCGGCACCGGGCAGGTCAGCGCCCTGGTCGCCGCGCACGCTGCCGTCTGGTCGCCGAGCACCTGCACCGGCACGCCGTACGGCGCCCAGCTGGCCAGCGGCACGGTCGGCGCGAACAGGGAGACCACCGGAGTGCCGACGGCGGCGGCGAGGTGAGCGGGGCCGGTGTTGCCCACCACGACGGCGCGGGCGCCGGCGAGGACGGCAGCAAGCTGCGGCAGCGTGGTCCGTCCGCCGAGGTCGATCGCGCCGGCCTCGGTGAGCGCCGCGGTGAGCGAGGTCTCGGACGGTGCACCGGTGGCGACCACCGACGAGCCGGTCGCGACCAGCAGCCGTGCAGCCTCCACGAAGCGCTCCAGCGGCCAGGCCCGCGCCGGTGCCGAGGTCCCGGGGTGCAGCACGACGTAGGGCCCGCTGGGCACGAGGTCGGCCACGTCGGGCAACAGCCCGGTGACCCGGAGCCGGCCGTCGTCGCCGGCGGGCAACGCGCCACCCGCCTCCTGGGCCAGGCGCAGGCTCCGCTCGGCCTCGGGGACCGGCCCGGGCGGAGCCAACCGCAGGTCGAGCAGCGAGCCGGGGTAGTCCTCGCTGTACGCGCCGATCCACGAGACGCCCGCGAGCCGCAGGAGCAGCGCCGTGGGGAGCGCCGACTGGTGGAACGACGTGAGCACGACCGCGCGGTCGAACCGGCCACGCCGCAAGCGCCCGACCAGCGTCGCGACGTCGCCCTCGGCCACGTCGGGCGGATCGGCCAGGATCCACGGGAAGCCCCAACGGACGACCTCGTCCACGCCGGGCAGCAGCGACGCCGCGCCGGCGCCGAGGGGACCCACGAGCATCGTGAGCGAGGTCGACGTGGCTGCCAGGGCGCGCACGGCAGGGCCGGCAAGCAGCACGTCACCCATGCTGTCGGGTCGGACCACGAGCGTGCGCACGGCCGTTCACCACCTCCCGGCGAGGATGCGGTCGGTGGCTTCGACGAGGTCGGCGGCGACGTGGACCGCCGCCTCGACCTCCTGCGGCCGGGTGACCGGCGTGGGCACCAGGAGACCGGTGGCGCCGGCGGACTCGGCGGCGGCCACGTCGGAGCCGATGTCACCGACGAGCACGCACCGGTCGGCGTCGACGCCGACCTCGTGGCAGGCCGCCTTGACCATGCCGGGCTCGGGCTTGCGGCACGAGCAGCCGTCGGCAGGACCGTGCAGGCACGCCTGCACGGTGGCGAACGGGCCGAGCAGCTCCTCGACCCGGGCGTTGACCCGGTGCACGTCGCCCTCGCCGATCAGCCCACGGGCGACCCCGGACTGGTTGGTGACCAGCCCGACGCGCACCCCGGCCGAGCGCAGGCGGTCCAGCGCACGTCGGGCGCCCGGCACCGGATGCACCGCCTCCGGATCGCCGTTGTAGGGGACGTCGTCGACGAGGGTGCCGTCGCGGTCGAAGAGCACCAGCTCGGGCAGGCCACGCCACGGTGCCGGGTGACGGTGGCCCAGCAGGCCGCGCACGGTGTGCCAGCTCGCCGCGAAGGGAATCACGGCGCTGGTGATCGCCATCCGGCGCAGCTCTTCGCGGTCGCGCGGTCCGGGCAGCGCGCGGGTCAGGAAGAACTCGGTGGTCCCGGCGAGCCAGGCTGCAGCGAGACCGGCGGCCGCGCCGCGTCGTCCGGACAGCAGCCCGCCGACGGCCGCCAGGCCCGAGCCTGCCGTGAGCAGGTGGCGGGTACGGCGTCCGGCCGGCGCTCCGGCCCGGTGCCTCCAGCCGGGGCCGTGCAGTCGGCGCATCAGGACGTCGTCGGCGTTGCCGGCCTGGGTGCGCACGCTGACCCAGTCGTCGGCGGGCCGGACCGGGTGGGTGACCCAGCGGCGGCCTCGCTCGATCCGCCAGCGTGCGGAGATGCGCAGGCCCAGGTCGGCGTCCTCGCGGTAGGCGCGGGGGAAGCGCTCGTCGAACCCACCGACGGCGGCGAGCACCGAGCGCCGACAGGACAGGTCGGCGGTGATCCACTGCGAGGTCTCCAGGCCGGCCGTGCAGCGTTCCCAGTCCGTCGGCCGCCGGTCGTGGGGGAGCGGCACGCGCAGGTTGGCCTGGCTGGCACCGACCTCCGGCCCGGCAGCGTGGAGGTCCGCAGCGAGCAGCTCGAGCCAGGTGCGGTCCGGAAGGACGTCGTCGTCGAGGAAGCTGACCCAGGCGGTGGTGGACGCCCGCCAGCCGAGGTTGCGGGCATGGGCCGGGCCACGGCCCCCTCCGGTCAGGACGCGGACGTCGAGGTGCGGCCGCTCCAGCGCCGCCCGGGCGGCGAGGTCCGCGTCGTCGGTGCCGGGTCGGTCGTCGACCAGGACGACGGGCAGTGTGGCTGCCGTCCCTGCGGCGTTCTCCTCGAGCCGGTCGAGGAGCGCGTCGAGGGAGGGACGGCCCATCGTCGGGACCACGATGGTGGTCTCGTTCCCGAGCCCGGGGGGACTGGTCGCCGCGGTCATGGGCGCCATCCGGAGCGTCGTACGGCGAACGGGCCCAGCGCAAGCAGGTCGACCGGTCCCGAGCCGAAGACCTCGAGGGCGTCGCGCGGACTGTCGACCATCGGCCGGCCGGCCGTGTTGAGCGAGGTGTTGACCACGACCGGCAGCCCGGTGCACTCCTCGAAGGCGGCCAGCATCCGGGCGGTCGCGGGCTCGTCGGCCGGGTCGACGGTCTGCACCCGGGCGGTGTTGTCGACGTGGACCACGGCGGGGATCCGGTCGCGCCAGTCCTCGGCCACGTCGTGCACGAACAGCATGTAGCGCGAGGGCAGCGGTCCGCGGTCGAAGATCTCGGCCGCGCGCTCCGAGCGCACCATGGGCGCGACCGGTCGGAACTGCTCGCGCCCCTTGACGTCGTTGAGCCGGCGCAGGTTCTGCGCCCGACCGGGGTTCGCCAGCAGCGAGCGGTGGCCCAGGGCGCGGGGGCCGTACTCGCTGCGACCCTGGAACCACGCGACGATCCCGTCCTCGGCGAGGCAGCGGGCGGCCTCCACGGCGATGTCGTCGGGACGCGTGTAGGGCACCGCTGCCGTCCGCAGGACCTGCTCGATCTCCTCGTCGCTCCAGCCACGGCCGAGGTCGGCGCCCGGCATCGGTCGGAGCGGCACCCCTTCGTCGGCGCTGACCTGCAGGGCCGCGCCCAGTGCCGTCCCGGCGTCCCCGGCCGCGGGCTGCACCCAGACCTCGTCGTACGGTCCGTCGGCGAAGATCCTCGTGTTCGCCACGCAGTTGAGGGCGACGCCGCCGGCGAGGCCGAGGCGCCGGGCACCGGTGCGTTCGTGCAGCCATCCGGTCAGGTCCAGCAGCACGTCCTCGAGTCGGGCCTGCACGCTGGCGGCCAGGTCGGCATGGTCCTGGGTCCACTCCTCGTCCGGTCGACGACGCTTCACCAGGCCGCCCCAGTCGATCCGCGCGGTGCGGAAGCCGCCGTCGCCGGTTGCCTCGACGGCACGGGCGATCTCCGGCAGGAACCGCGGCTCGCCGTACGACGCCAGCGCCATCACCTTGTACTCGTCACTGCTGCGCAGGAAGCCGAGGTGGTCGGTGACGTCCTCGTAGAGCAGGCCCAGCGAGTGCGGCAACCGCTGACTGGCGAGCGTCTCGAGTCGGCCGGCGCCGTCGTAGTGCCCGGCGAGGTGGCTGGCGGTCTCCCCCCGTCCGTCGAGGACGAGGACGTCCCAGTCGCCGGCCGGGGCCGCCAGCGCGGAGGACGCAGCATGCGCGACGTGGTGCCGCACGAAGCGGACCGACGCGGGATCCAGGCCCGGCAGTGCGGTGGCCAGGAACTCCGGCGCGCGGCGCGCATAGGTCAGCCGCAGGTGGTCCCACGGGTCCGTCAGGCCGAGGTCGTCGGCCGGCTCGGCGATGCCGGGGTCGAAGGAGTAGGCGACGGCGTCGAGGTCCTCCGGCTCCAGGCCGGCCACCTCCAGGCACCAGCGGGCCGCCAGTTCGGGCAGCTCCCACGCGGCGAACGGCACCGGCCGGTGGCCGTGCTTGCGCCGCGAGAAGCGTTCCTCCTCGGCGGCCGCCACGACGACGCCGTCGACGACGAGCGCAGCAGCCGGGTCGTGGAACAGGGCGTTGACACCCAGGACCTTCACGATGCCTCCTGGATTCGTCCACGAGCGGGTGGCGTCTGCGGGGTGCTGCACAGCGCCGGTGCCTGAGGTCGAACCAGTGCCCGAGCAGCGGCTCGACAAACGGTTCGCCGAGACGGCTCCGTGGATTGGCTCCCGCGCGGGTGGGCACCGGTGCGCCATGCAGATCTCCGTGATCGGCACCGGGTATCTCGGCGCCACCCACGCCGCCTGTCTGGCGCACTGGGGACACGACGTGGTCGGTCTCGACCGGGAGGAGTCGCGCGTGGCCTGCCTGGCCCAGGGGCGCGCACCCTTCCACGAACCCGGGCTCGACGACCTGCTCCGGGACGGGCAGCACGCGGGACGGCTGCAGTTCACCACCGACCCGGCCGCGATCGGCGACTGCGAGGTGCACTTCCTCTGCGTGGGGACACCGCAGTGCGCCGGCGGGGACGCGGCCGACCTGTCCGCGGTCCGGGCTGCTGCCGACACCGTTGCCCGGGTGCACCACCGACCGGCCCTCGTGGTGGGCAAGTCGACCGTGCCGGTCGGCACCGCGCAGACCATGGGCGCCCGCCTCCGCGAGCAGAGCGACGGGCGGCTGGGCCTGGCCTGGAACCCGGAGTTCCTCCGGGAGGGGCAGGCGGTCAGCGACTCCCTCCACCCCGAGCGCGTGGTCCTCGGCACCGACCGGGCGCAGGACGACACCCTGCTCCGCCGGCTGTACGCGCCGCTCGTGCACGCCGGGGTCCCGGTGGTCTCGACCGACCTGGCGACGGCCGAGCTGGCCAAGGCCTCGGCCAACCTGATGCTGGCCGCCCGGATCAGTGTCGTGAACCTGCTGGCCGAGGTGTGTGAGGCCGCCGGCGGCGACGCCGCGGACCTGACCCGCATCCTCGGTCTGGACAGCCGGATCGGCCGGCACATGCTGGTGCCGGGCATCGGCTACGGCGGCGGCTGCCTGCCCAAGGACTCGCGGGCCTTCGCCGCCCGGGCCGCCGAGCTGGGCGTCGAGGGGGCCGCTGCACTCGTCGCGGAGATCGACCGGGTCAACCACCACCAGGTCGAGCGCACCGTCGCCATCGCGCACGACCTCCTGGACGGCCCGCTGCAGGGCGCCCGGATCGGCGTGCTCGGCGCCGCCTTCAAGGGGAACTCCGACGACTTGCGCGAGTCACCGGCCGTGGCGGTGTGCCGCCTGCTGCTCGACGCCGGGGCGAGACTGAGCGTCTTCGACCCTGCGGCCGCCGGGAAGCTGCGCCGTGAGCTCCCCGAGGTGTCGGTGGCCGAGGGCGCCGAGGCGGCGTGCTCCGGTGCCGACCTCGTCCTGGTGCTCACCGACTGGTCACAGTTCGCCGACCTGGACCCCGCGCAGCTCGTGGGCTCGGTCGGCGGCACGCGGCCCACCGTGCTCGACGGCCGCCAGGTGCTCGACGCCCAGAAGTGGCGGGCCGCCGGCTGGCGCGTCTACACCCTCGGCAGCGGCGAGGCGGCCTGAGGTGCGGATCCTGCTGTGGCACGTGCACGGCTCCTGGACGACCGCCTTCCTCCAGGGCCACCACGAGTACCTCCTCCCCGTCCTGCCGGACCGCGGGCCCGACGGTCGCGGGCGGGCCCGCACCTGGGACTGGCCCAGCCGGGCGGAGGAGGTGGACCCCGCACGCCTGCGCGACACCGAGATCGACCTCGTCCTGCTGCAGCGCCCGCACGAGCTCGACCTCGTGGCGCAGTGGACCGGCCGGCGGCCCGGTGAGGACCTGCCGGCCGTCTACCTGGAGCACAACACCCCCGGCGGGCCGACCCCGTTCAGCCGCCATCCGGTGGCCGACAGAGGCGACCTCGCGCTGGTGCACGTCACGCACTTCAACCGCCTCATGTGGGACAACGGCCGGGCACCCACGACGGTGATCGAGCACGGCGTCGTCGACCCCGGCCACCACTACACCGGGGAGCTGGGGCGGGCCGCCACCGCGATCAACGAGCCGGTGCGACGCGGCCGCGCGGTGGGCACCGACCTCCTGCCCGGACTCACGACCGCCGCGCCCGTCGACGTCTTCGGCATGGGCGTCGCCGGGCTGGCGGACGCCCTCGGGCTGCCGCCGGACCGGCTCGGGGAGTACGACGACCTGCCCCAGGAGGCGATGCACGCCGAGCTGGCCCGGCGCCGGGTGTTCGTCCACCCCCACCGCTGGACCTCGCTCGGCCTGTCCCTCATCGAGGCGATGCAGCTGGGGATGCCCGTGGCGTGCCTGGCCACCACGGAGGCGCCACGCGCCGTACCCCCGGAGGTCGGGGTGGCCAGCCCCGACCCCGCCGAGCTCCAGGCGTTCGTGCGACGGATGCTGGCCGACCCGGACGAGGCGACGATGATCGGCCGAGCGGCGCGGCAGCACGCTCTCGCGCGGTACGGGCTCAAGCGGTTCCTGGGGGACTGGGACCGGGTCCTCGCCGCCGCCACCTGAGGCTGCCGTGGTCACGCGTCATCGCTTCGCGACCCTGATCCACGCGCCGTTCTCCGGCACCCGACGTCCCGTGGCTGTCGGCACGGCCTGTCCGCAGGCAGACTGTGCGCATGGGTGCCGGCAGCGGGGAGCGCGCGGAGCGCAGCGACGTGGTCGATCACGCCGTGCAGTTCGGGATGCTCGCCTACGGGCTGGTCTACCTCGTGGTCGCCTGGATCGCCGGCCAGCTCGCCCTCGGGCTGGGGGCGACCGACCGCCCGAGCGGCCGCGGTGCACTGCACGAGCTCGCCCAGCAGCCGCTCGGCGCGGTGCTGGTGTGGGCGGTCGCGGTGGGCATGGTGCTGCTGGTGCTGTGGCGCCTGCTGGAGGCGGTCTGGGGACACCCCGACAGCGACGGGGCCGAGCTGTGGCGCAAGCGAGCCGTGTCCGTGGTCAAGGCCGCCGTCTACGGTGCGCTGGGCTGGTCGGCCCTCAAGGTCGCGTTCGGCGGCGGGTCCGGCGGCTCGTCGGAGAAGGGGCTCACCGCCCAGGTGCTGTCCTGGCCGGCGGGCACCTGGCTGGTCGGTGCCGCCGGCGTCGCCATCCTGGCGTACGCCGCCGTGTCGGCGTACCGGGGTGTGACCGGGAAGGTGCTCGAGCACCTCGACGCGGAGGGACAGCGCGGCCAGTCCGGGACGGCCTACGAGCTCTTCGGACGGGTCGGCTACGTCGCGAAGGGCGTCGCGCTGGCAGTCGTCGGCGGCCTGGTCGTCTACGCCGCGGTCACCCACGACCCGCAGCACTCCGGTGGTCTCGACGAGGCGCTGCTGAAGATCCAGCAGCAGGCGTTCGGGTCCGCGATGCTGCTCGCCGTCGCGATCGGGCTGGCCTGCTACGGACTGTTCTGCTTCGCCCGGGCCCGGCACCTGGACCGGTGACCGACCCCGCCGGCGCGACGGTGCCGGGCGTTTGCTAGTCTGCGAGCGATCGACATCCTTTAACGAGCCGTCCCGTGAGGCGGAGAAGGAGGTCCGGCTCGTTGAGCCCTACCCAATCACTCTCGCGCACCGTTCTGGACGCGCGGGACATCAGCCGGGCACTGACCCGCATCTCCCACGAGATCCTCGAGCGCAACAAGGGTCCCGAGGGTCTCCTGCTGCTCGGCATCCCGACCCGCGGCGTGCACCTGGCCCACCGGATCGCCGCCCGCATCGCCGAGGTGGAGGGCGCTGACATCCCGGTCGGCTCGCTGGACGTGACGATGTACCGCGACGACCTGCGGCTGCGACCGGCCCGCACGCTGCTGCCCACCGAGATCCCGGCGGAGGGGATCGACGGCAAGGTCGTCGTGCTGGTCGACGACGTGCTCTACTCCGGACGCACGATCCGCGCCGCCCTGGACGCGATGAACGACATCGGCCGGCCGCAGTCGGTGCGGCTCGCGGTGCTCGTCGACCGCGGTCACCGGGACCTGCCGATCCGGGCCGACTTCGTCGGCAAGAACCTGCCCACCTCGACCGCCGAGAAGGTGGCGGTGCGCCTGGCCGAGCACGACGACGAGGACAGTGTGACGATCGCCCACGACACCACGGGGGTGAGCCACCGGTGAACCGACACCTGCTGAGCGCGGGCGACCTCTCCCGCGACGACGCCGAGCTGGTCCTGGCCACGGCCGAGGAGCTCCGCTCGCTCGCGGACCGACCCATCAAGAAGCTGCCCGCGCTGCGAGGCCGCACCGTGGTCAACCTGTTCTTCGAGGACTCCACGCGCACCCGCATCTCGTTCGAGGCGGCGGCCAAGCGGCTGTCCGCCGACGTGATCAACTTCGCCGCGAAGGGGTCCTCGCTCAGCAAGGGCGAGTCGCTCAAGGACACCGCCCTGACCCTCGAGGCAATGGGTGCCGACGCGGTCGTGGTCCGGCACTGGGCGTCCGGGGCGCCGCACAACCTGGCCCACAGCGGCTGGTCCCGGTCCAGCGTGGTGAACGCCGGGGACGGCACCCACGAGCACCCCACCCAGGCGCTGCTGGACGCGTTCACCATGACCCGCCACCTCGGTTCCCTCGACGGCAGGCGGGTGGCCGTCGTCGGCGACATCCTGCACAGCCGGGTGGCGCGCTCCAACGCCCTGCTCCTGCAGACCCTCGGCGCCGAGGTGACGCTGGTCGCGCCGCCGACGCTGCTGCCGTACGGCGTGGAGACGTGGGGCGTGGAGACCTCCTACGACTTCGACGCGGTGCTGCCGAAGACCGACGTGGTGATGATGCTGAGGGTGCAGCGCGAGCGGATGAACGCGTCGTTCTTCCCCAGCGTCCGTGAGTACTCCCGGCGCTACGGCCTCGACGCCCGTCGGATGGGCACGCTGCAGGACCACGCCATCGTGATGCACCCGGGCCCGATGATCCGCGGCATGGAGATCACCGCCGACGTCGCCGACTCCGAACGCTCGGTGATCGTCGAGCAGGTGACCAACGGCGTGGCCGTCCGGATGGCCGTCCTGTACCTGTTGCTCGGCGGCTCCGAGCCAGCCATCGGAGGAGATGAGTGAGCATCTACCTGATCAAGGGCGCATCGGTCCTGGGCGGTGAGCCGACCGACCTCGTGCTCCGGGACGGCGTCGTCGCCGAGATCGGGCCTGGGCTCGACCGGCCCGACGGCGCCGAGGAGATCGAGGCCGAGGGGCTGGTGCTGCTACCCGGCCTCGTCGACCTGCACACCCACCTCCGCGAGCCGGGCCGCGAGG
>DASTFI010000035.1:0-6683 GCA_035708765.1 Marmoricola sp. | reverse complement strand
TCAGACACCGAACTCGGCCAGGATGGCGTTGAAGGTTTGGCTCGGGCGCATGGCGGCGGCGGCCTTGTCCGGATCGGGGCGGAAATAGCCGCCGATGTCGTTCGGGTGGCCCTGGTCGTCGATCAGTTCCTTGTCGATCGTGTCCCAGTTGGCGGCGAGCGCCTCGGCCAGCGGCGCGAACTTCTCCGCCAGTTCGGCGTCGGACGTCTGCTGGGTCAGCGCCTCCGCCCATGCCATGGCGATGAAGCAGTGACTGCCGCGGTTGTCGATCTGGCCCAGCCGGCGCGCCGGTGACATGTTCTCCTCGAGCAGCCGTCCGGTTGCGGCGTCGAGCGCGTCGGCGAGCACCTGCGCCTGTGCGTTGCCGGTGCACTCGGCGTACTGCTCGAACGACACGGCGAGCGCAAGGAACTCACCGAGCGAGTCCCACCGCAGGTAGTTCTCCTTCAGGAACTGCTGGACGTGCTTGGGCGCCGAACCACCGGCACCGGTCTCGAACAGGCCGCCGCCGTTCATCAGCGGGACGATCGACAGCATCTTGGCCGAGGTGCCGAGCTCGAGGATCGGGACCAGGTCGGTGTTGTAGTCACGCAGCACGTTGCCGGTCACCGAGATGGTGTCCTCGCCCCTGCGGATCCGCTGCACGGAGAAGGTGCACGCCTCGGCGGGCGCCATGATCCGGATGTCGAGGCCCTCGGCGTCGCCGACGACCGAGCTGTCCGCGAGGTACTCGTTGACCTTGGCGATGAGGTTGGCGTCGTGCGCCCGGGTCTCGTCGAGCCAGAACACCGTCGGCACGCCGGTCGCCCGCGCACGGGTCACGGCCAGCTTGACCCAGTCGCGGACGGGGACGTCCTTGGTCTGGCACGCGCGCCAGATGTCGCCCGCCTCGACGGTGTGCTCCATCAGCGCCTTGCCGGCGGAGTCGACCACCCGGACGGTGCCGGCGGCCGGGATCTCGAAGGTCTTGTCGTGGGAGCCGTACTCCTCGGCCTTCTGCGCCATCAGCCCGACGTTGGGCACCGAGCCCATCGTCGCCGGGTCGTAGGCGCCGTTCGCCCGGCAGTCGTCGATGACCGCCTGGTAGATCCCGGCGTAGGAGCTGTCGGGGATCACCGCGAGGGTGTCGTGCTCTTCGCCGTCGGGGCCCCACATGTGCCCGCCGATGCGGATCATCGCCGGCATCGAGGCGTCCACGATCACGTCGCTGGGGACGTGCAGGTTGGTGATGCCGCGGTCGGAGTCGACCATGGCCAGGGCCGGTCCGTGGGTGAGCCGCTCCTCGAACGCGGCCCGGATCGCCGGCCCGTCCTCGAGCTTGTCGAGGCCGGCGAGGATGCCGCCCAAACCGTTGTTGGCGCTGAGGCCGGCGGCGGCCAGCTCCTCGCCGTACTGCGCGAAGACATCGGCGAAGAAGACCTGCACCACGTGGCCGAAGATGATCGGGTCGGAGACCTTCATCATGGTGGCCTTGAGGTGCACCGAGAAGAGGATGCCCGCATCGTCGGCGCGCTTGAGCTGGTCGGCGAGGAAGGCCCGCAGCTTCGCGACGCTGAGGAAGGTCCCGTCGACCACCTCGCCGGCGAGCACCGGCACCGACTCCTTGAGCACGGTCACGTTGCCCTCGGTGTCCTCGTGCTCGATCCGCAGGGTGTCGTCGGCCGGCAGGACCACGGACTTCTCGTTGGTGCGGAAGTCGTCGATGCCCATGGTCGCGACGTTGGTCCTGGAGTCCGGCGACCAGGCACCCATGCGGTGCGGGTGCGCCCTGGCGTAGTTCTTCACGCTCTGCGGCGCCCGTCGGTCGGAGTTGCCCTCGCGCAGGACCGGGTTGACCGCGGAGCCCTTGACCTTGTCGTAGCGGGCCCGGACGTCGTGCTCCTCCGGCGTCTTCGGGGAGTCGGGGTAGTCGGGCAGCGCGTAGCCCTGCGCCTGCAGCTCCTTGATCGCCGCCTTCAGCTGCGGCACGGAGGCGGAGATGTTGGGCAGCTTGATGATGTTGGCCTCGGGCTCACCGGCCAGCTCGCCGAGCTCGGCGAGGGCGTCGGCCATCCGCTGCTCCGGCTCGAGCGCCTCGGGGAACTGGGCGATGAGCCGGCCCGAGAGCGAGATGTCCCGGGTCTCGACGTCCACCCCCGCGACGCCGGCGTAGGCCGCCAGGACGGGCAGGAAGGAGTACGTCGCCAGCAGCGGCGCCTCGTCGGTGTGGGTGTAGATGATCTTCGCCTCGGCCACGGTGGCTCCGTTCCTGGTTGCAACAAACTCTTGACGTCAAGATATCTCATGCCGGGGCGCCTCGCCCGGCTGCCCTCTCCGGCGACCCTCTCCGGCGGGCTGTCCGGCGGCCCTGGGAGCGGTTCTGTCCGGCCCGCCCCATCCTGCCAACAGGGGCCGACCGGCGTAAGGGGGCGGCCACCGGACAGCGCATCGCTGACTGCTAGGTTCGGACCGGTCCCCGAACCCGCCCGGATGCCCTCCGGGTCGTTCCCGAAAGTCTCAAGGAGTAACCCCGTGACCGCTCCCCTGAAGGTGGCCGTGACCGGCGCTGCCGGCCAGATCGGCTACAGCCTGCTGTTCCGTCTGGCGGCCGGGTCCCTGGCGGGCGACCGCCCGATCGAGCTGCGCCTGCTGGAGATCGAGCCCGCCCTGAAGGCGCTCGAGGGCGTCGTCATGGAGCTCGACGACTGCGCGTTCCCCAACCTCGCCGGTGTCGAGATCGGCGCGGACGCCGAGAAGGTCTTCGACGGCGTCAACCTCGCCCTCCTGGTCGGCGCCCGTCCGCGTGGGCCGGGGATGGAGCGCGGCGACCTGCTGGAGGCCAACGGCGCGATCTTCACTGCCCAGGGCAAGGCACTCAACAAGGTGGCCGCGGACGACGTGCGGATCGGGGTGACCGGCAACCCGGCCAACACCAACGCGCTGATCGCGATGACCAACGCTCCCGACATCCCCGACGACCGGTTCTCGGCGCTGACCCGGCTCGACCACAACCGGGCGATCTCGCAGCTGGCCGCGAAGACCGGCGCGAAGGTCACCGACATCAAGAAGATGACCATCTGGGGCAACCACTCCGCCACCCAGTACCCCGACCTCTTCCACGCCGAGGTGGGCGGCAGGAACGCCGCCGAGGTCGTCGGTGACCAGGCCTGGATCGAGGACGACTTCATCCCGACCGTGGCCAAGCGCGGTGCTGCCATCATCGACGCCCGCGGCTCCTCCTCCGCGGCCTCTGCCGCGTCGGCCACCATCGACGCCGCCCACGACTGGCTGTTCGGCTCCGCCGAGGGCGACTGGGTGTCGATGGCGGTGCGCTCCGACGGGTCCTACGACGTCCCGGAGGGCCTCGTCTCGTCGTTCCCGGTGACCACGAAGGACGGCGCCTGGGAGATCGTCCAGGGGCTGGAGATCGACGACTTCTCGCGCGGCCGGATCGACGCCTCGGTGGCCGAGCTGGCCGACGAGCGCCAGGCCGTCACCGACCTCGGGCTCATCTGAGCCTGACCTCCGGGTCCGCGTGTCACAGCTTGTAACGCGGAGTTCGCGGCACTGAGTGCTCCCCCGGGGTTGCACTCAGCAGCGTGGACTCCGCTTTACAAGCCACTCGACGATCACCACCCCACGATCCCCAACTCCACGATCACCGCGCCGCGGCGATCAGCCTCTCCCCCACCTGCCGGGCAGCCTCGCGCAGCTCGGGGCCCTCGACGATGCGGTACGCCGCCGGGAGCAGGACCAGGCCCTCGGCGTACCCGAAGGGGTTGCTGGTGCTGCCGACCAGCCGCGTGGTGTGCTCGTCGACCGGCTCCAGCCGTCCCATCGTGCGCGGCAGGCACCGCATGACGACGTCAAGGGGCGCTTCGACGACCACCTCCGTGGGGTGTTCCCAGCCGCTGCCGAGGTGCTCCTCGAGGGAGGCGACGGGATCCAGGCCGGCCGGTGGGGCGAACGTCTCGGCCAACACCGTGACCTCGCCGACCCGGTCGATCCGGTAGGTGCGGGGCGCCCGCGCCCGCAGCGACCGGCAGAGCAGGTACCACCGGCCGTGTCGCACCACCACGGCCCACGGCTCCACCTCTGCGGACCAGCTCCGCCCCGCCTCGCTGGTGTAGTCGATCCGCACCCGGCGGTGCTCGGCGCACGCCTCGACCAGGGCCGTCGTCGTGGCCGGGTCCGGCCGTGCGGCCGACCTGTCGGGCACCGTGGCCGCCGTACGACGCACCGTCTCGGCCTGCGCGGCGACCGCGGCCGGCAGCGCCCGCATGATCTTGCCGAGCGCGTTGCCAACCGGGTCGACCGGGTCGCCGGCGTGGTGGTGCCCGTCCAGCACGGCCATCACCAGCCCCAGCGCCTCGGTGGCGTCGAAGACCAGCGGAGGCAGCCGGACCCCGCGACCGAGGCGGTAGCCGCCGTACCGACCGCGCACCGACTCGACCGGGATGCCGGCCTCCCGCAGCACCTCGACGTAGCGCCGGGCCGCGCGCTCCGAGACACCCAGCCGGGAACCGAGCCGCTCGGCGGTGATGCCGGGGCTCGCCTGGAGCAGCTCCAGGGTGAGCAGCGCTCGCGCCGTCGGGGTCTCGGCCATGGATCCAAGGATGCCATCGATACCGGACACGGATCGTCCGGGATAAGTCCTAAGGTCCACGCCATGACCGTTTCCGACCTCCCCTGGGAACCCCCCGCCGCCGGCACCGAGGCCGAGCACCTCGTCGGCGCGCTGGACCGCATGCGCGCGACCTTCCGCTGGAAGGCCGACGGCCTCGACAGCACCGGGCTGCACGCCACGGTCGGCGCCTCGACGATGACGCTCGCCGGGCTGCTCAAGCACCTCGCCCTCGTCGAGGACGCCTACTTCAGCGTCCGCCTCGCCGGCGAGCCGTACGGCCCGCCGTGGTCGGAGCACGCCGCGGACTTCGAGGCGGACCCGGACTGGGAGTGGCACTCCGCGGCCGACGACGCTCCCGAGGAGCTCACTGCGTTGTACGACGCTGCGACGGCGCGCTCGCGCGAGAACCTCGGCCGGGCGCTCGCTGCCGGAGGACTCGACCAGCTGGTCGACGTCGGGTGGACCGACGACCGCAAGCCGAGCCTGCGTCGGATGCTCTGCGACCTGGTCGAGGAGTACGGCCGACACACCGGGCACGCCGACCTGCTGCGTGAGGCGGTCGACGGCCGCGTCGGCGAGGACCCGCCGGCTGACTGGGCATGGCCTGGCCGACCGACCACCGCCAACGAGTGACCAACCTGAAGGAGAACCATGACCCACGTGCTGCTCTTCCACAGCGTCCTGGGCGTCACCCCCGGACTGACCGCCTTCGCCGACGACCTCCGGGCCGGTGGGCACCAGGTCGACGTGCCCGACCTCTTCGACGGCCGCACCTTCACGTCGATCGAGGCCGGCATCGCCCACGTGGAGTCCCTCGACTGGCCCGCCCTGCAGGAGCGCGGGAGCCGGGCGGCCGACGGGCTGCCCACCGATCTCGTCTACGCCGGCTTCTCCCTCGGCGGCATGTTCGCCGAGCAGCTCGCCCTGACCCGCTCAGGCGCCCGCGGCGCCCTGCTGCTCGAGAGCTGCGCGCCGCCCTCGGCGTTCGACGCGACCTGGCCCGACGGGGTCGCGCTGCAGGTGCACGGCAAGGAGCAGGACCCCTTCTTCGCCGACGAGGGTGACCTCGACGCGGCCCGCGAGCTGGTGGCGGACGTGGGCGGCGAGCTGTTCCTCTACCCCGGCAAGGAGCACCTCTTCGCCGACCGCTCGGTGCCGTGGTACGACGCCGGGTCGGCCGCGCTGATGACCGAGCGCGTGCTGGCGTTCCTCGACGGAGTGCGAGCGGGCCGCGACGTCGACGAGCAGTGACCTGTCGAGGCAGGCTCCTCAGATGCGCGCCTGGGCGGGGATGTTGGCCGACAGCACGATCAGCGCGATGCCGACCGCGACCAGGCTGGCCGCGTCGAACCAGCGGCTGCGCACGCGCAGCATCCCGGCCTCGTCCTCCCCCAGCACCAGCCGGATCCCGGAGGCGATGATGAGCGCGACACCGACCAGGGCGACCCCCCGGCGCCAGGAGTCCAGCGCCACCAGCCCGATGCCGCACACGGTGGCGGCGACCACGAGGAGGTAGACCACTCCGCCGAAGGTCTGCGGGCGCTGGCGCGGGGTCACCGGGCCGCGGCCTGCCGCTCGCAGGCCTCGACGACATTGGTGAGCAGCATCGCGCGGGTCATCGGGCCGACTCCGCCGGGGTTGGGCGAGACCCATCCCGCGACGTCGTGCACGTCGGGGGCAAGATCGCCGGCGATCTTGCCGTCGACCCGCGAGACGCCGACGTCGAGCAGCGCGGCACCCGGCTTGACCATGTCACCGGTGATGATCCCCGGCACCCCGGCCGCCGCCACCACGATGTCGGCCGTGCGGGTGTGCGCCCCCAGGTCGCGGGTGCCGGTGTGGCACAGCGTGACGGTGGCGTTCTCGCTGCGACGGGTGAGCAGCAGCCCGAGCGGCCGGCCGACCGTGATGCCGCGTCCGATGACGGTGACACGGGCCCCGGCGACGGGGACGTCGAACCGCCGCAGCAGCTCGATCACGCCCACCGGCGTGCACGGCAGCGGCGCCTCCTTGCCCAGCACGAGCGAACCGAGGTTGAACGGGTGCAGGCCGTCGACGTCCTTGGCCGGGTCGACCC
>DASTFI010000034.1:0-2147 GCA_035708765.1 Marmoricola sp. | reverse complement strand
GTCCACGCCGAGGGTGGCGAGGTGCCGCTTGAGCATCCTCCACGCATCGTCGAGGAACGTCTGCCCGTTGATGGTCTCCTGCGCCGAGAGAGGGCGCCACCGTGACTCGATGTCAGCAGTTGTTGCCGGGTTCGCCACGGTCGACCTCCTCCATCGCTTCACGTCCAGCGCGCCAGTGGATCCAGTGGCCGGCCCCGAGTTGTCGGGTGGCCCGCTGATAGACCTCTCGAGTGACCAGGACGCCGAAGGTCGGCACGAATCCGCACGTCATGCACTTCATGCGCACGTCGCAGCGCCACGGCGAAGATGACCCCACCCGCGTGCGCCGATGGAACTTCCAGTCCTTCACGGCCAGCACGCCGTCACAGAAGGGGCAGCCCAGCGCCCGCCGGGGAGTCGGGAGCAGCCCGGAGACCTCCCAGGCAGTCCGCACCCGTTCCGGCCCGCCGGGGTGATCGTCGGGAAAGGTGCCGAACGAGACGACCGCGCCGCGTGACGCGGCCGTCTCGTCCCCGGTCATCGTCAGGAGACGGTGACAGTGGCCTTGGCGAGCTGGTCACCCCGCACGACCTTGGCGCCGTACAGGTGCAGACCCTTGACACCCTCACCGAAGGTGTCCTGCAGGTCGACGGCCTTGACCTTGCTGATCTGCTGGGCGAACGTGGTCGCCATCGCGTGACCGGCGATGACCGTGTACTCCAGCGCGGTCCCGGTACCGGCGCCGTCGGCGTCAGCGTCGGGCACCGTGTTCGACTCGATCACGTCGAAGCCGGCCGCGCGACCGACCTGGCCGTTGCGGAGGCCGGACGTGGTGCCGGATGCGTCCGCGCGGATGAAGCGGTCGTCCTGCAGGAGCTTGGCGTACATCTCCGGCGGGACCACGACCCAGCGCCCCATCGACGGGGTCTTGGACCGGGTGAGCGCCGTCCGCAGCTCCACGAGCAGGTCGTAGGCGCCCGTCGCGGTCGAGATCGCGTCGTCTCCGAGGTCGGTACCTGCGCCGGCGGACATCAGTCCGGCGACGTAGGTGTCGGAGTCCGCGGCGAGGTTGTACGCCGCGCCGAGGGTGGTCTCCTCGATGAAGCCGCCGAGGGCCTGCCGCCGGTCGATGTCGTCGACCTTGAAGGCGAAGTAGTCCGACTGGTCGATCACGAGCTGCTGGGTCGCGTCGGTGAGCAGGTCCCAGGAGATGGTCCCGTTCTTGGTGTACGCGCGCGTCGAGGGGTCGGTGAACGAGGTGATGTTCACCTTGTCGCCGGCGTTGGCGATGTCGCCCTCGTAGTTGCGGTTGCACAGGCCGCCGTAGACCAGCTGGTCGCGGAGGTTGGTGAGCAGGGAGGCGGACCAGATGGTCGGCCGGAAGTTGCTGATAGCCATCGTGGGCTACCTCGCTTTCGTGTCAGGTGGACTTGATGCCGAGCAGGTCATTGAGGCGCCCCTCCTTGCGGGCCGTCTCGATCTGCTCAGGGCTCATCGAGGTCAGGTCTGCCTCGGTGAGCTGCGCGACGCCGCCGGCACCCGATGCGCTGGCGCCCTGAGCAGGGTTCGGCGCGGGGAGACGTGGGTCGGTTGCGGCACCTAGCCGCGGGTTGGCCTCGACCGCCCTCGTGATCGCCTCCGCGACTGCGGGGGCGTCCGTGGGGTCGATGCCGTCGAGCGACGCCAGGAAGCTCGTGGAGTCCAGCAGGGCGGCGGGGTCGCCTCCTGCTGTGGTGGCGGAGCGGAACACGGCAAGTTCAACCTGCGCGCGTCGTGCGTCCGCCTGTGCGGTGGTCAGGCTCTCGGTGAGCTTGGCCGGGTCAGTCTCGGCGCCGTCCTCGACGAGGCCGAGGGCCTTGCCGATGGTGTTCGCAAGTTCCTTCTTGGCATCCTCGGCGGCCTGCGCCTTGGCGTTGGTCCTCGCGGCACCGTTCTCGCGGCGGAGCTTCTCGATTTCGGCCTTTGCGGCCTCGGGGTCCTCCCACACGTTCGCCTTCGGTGCCGGGTCGGCGGCCTTTGGCGGTTCGGTGGGCTTGGGAGCCTCGGGGGGAGTCGTCGCTGCAGCAGGCGGCTCCGTGCCGGTCGGCTCGGTCACGGTCGGTTCGGCGGGTGTTGCGGTCACGATGCCCTCCTGGGGCGGTTTGGTTCCCCGCGTCAAGCGGGAGGTC
>DASTFI010000033.1:0-130998 GCA_035708765.1 Marmoricola sp. | reverse complement strand
AGACGCCGGGTCCAGCGGCTGGTGACGGCGTCGGGGACGCGGATGGCTCCCTGGTCGTCGCCGAAGACGTAAGCGTCGGCCCGCGCGAGGCTGAGTGAGATCGCGCCGCGGTCCGACTTGTGCGCCTTGAGGACTCGTAGGCTTGCGCTGTGATCCGCGGCAGGGAGCGTCCGACGTGGCGGGCGAACTGCCTTGTGGGGAGAACGCGGGCCAGTCGATTGAGCCACCCCGTGAAGAGGGCGGTCAGGCCGCGCCGTCGTAGGAGACCTGCGCCGTCCAGCCGTCGTCCGACCGGGCGGCTGCGGCGTACAGCGCCTCGGCCACCTCGGGCGGGGTGAACCCCTCGGTGCGCAGCACCCCGTTGACCTGCACGCAGACGGCCCGGACGCCGCTCGGGGCCAGCACCGCGTCGAGGCTGGTGACCAGGTTGCGCACGGCAGCCTTCTGCACGCCGAGCGAGGCCGCAGCCGGCGATGGGGTGTCCGCGGCGGCGCTGCCGGTGACCAGGACGCGTGCTCCTGCGTGCAGGAACGAACGAGCGGCCTGCACGGCCGGCAGCAGCGGTGCCGCGCCGACGGCGAGGTCCTCGAAGAGTTGCGCAACGCTGAGTTGCAGGGGGCCTGCCTCCCGCCACGCGCTGGGGTTGAAGTGGAGTACGTCGATGCGGCCGGCCGCCGCGCCCACCTCGGTGACGACTCGGGCCACGTCGTCGGGGTTGTCCAGGGCCACGCCGTGGGCAGTGGCGCGGATGCCTGCCGCAGCGAGGTCCTCCACCAGCGGCTGCATCTTCTCCTCGCTGCCACCGACGAGGGCGGCGGCGTAGCCCTCCTCGCCGAACCGGCGGGCCACAGCCAGGCCGAGGCCGGGACCGGCGCCGAGGACGAGCAGCTGCCGGGCAGGGGTGTCCACGCCTGCAACCCTGACGCCACACCGGTGTCGGCGCAACCCCGCGACCCGACGGCGTCGCCGCCCGGGACCTTGGTCCCGGAAGCCGGGGACGCTCGGCCGGTGCGTGCGCGTGTCGGCTTGCCGACGATGGCCTCATGGACGAGCCCGAAGAAATCACCGAGGACAAGTGCCGCGAGCTGCTGCACGCCGGTGTGGTGGGTCGGCTGGCCTTCGTCGTGGCCGGTCGACCGCACGTGGTGGTCGTCAACCACACCGTCGTCGGTGACGCGGTGGTGGTCCGTACGGCGCCGTACAGCGTCCTGGGCCGCTCCGGTCCGGGCGCGCACGCCGCCTTCGAGGTCGACCACCTGGACTACGAGGACCACACCGGCTGGAGCGTCGTCGCTCACGGCGTGCTGGAGCACGTCGACGAGGTCGCGGAGCTCGCCGACGCCACGGACTTCTGGGATCCCAGGCCGTGGGCAGGTGGCTCCCGGCTGCTCTACCTGCGGCTGCCATGGCGCGAGCTCACCGGTCGCCGGCTGGGCCACGGATGGACGCGGCGCAACGAGGTCCCGGTACGTCGGCAGGGCTGACGGTCAGGTGAGCGGATTGGCCAGCTCGTCCTCGGGCAGCCGCGCCCACAGGATGGCGATGATGGCGAAGACCACCGGCGCGAACCCGGCGACGAAGAAGGTCGTGCGCAGGCCGATGGCGGCCGAGACGGGACCCGCGAGCGCCATCGAGACGGGCATCAGGCTGACCGAGACGAAGAAGTCCAGGGAGGCGACCCGGCCCAGCAGCGCGGGTGGCACCCGGCGCTGCAGCAGGGTGCCCCAGATGACCATCGGTCCCGAGAAGAGCGCACCGGCGACGAACCCGAGTGCGACGACGACGGCGATGTGGTCGGTGAGCACCATGAAGACGAACGGCAGGCAGCCCACGCCCCACAGCAGGTTCATCACGGTGAGGTAGCGGCGCGGCATCGGCAGGGACGCCACCACGAGCGAGCCGACCGCGCCGCCGATGCCGAAGGCGGCGAGCACCATGGCGTGGTCACCGGGGCCGCCGCCCAGCTTGTCCTTGACCAGGAACGGCACCAGCACCTCGAGCGGCCCCATCACGACCAGGATCATCAGGGAGGCGAACAGCAGGGTGGCAAGCAGCCACGGCGTGCGCACCATGTAGGAGAAGCCCTCGCGCATGTCGGCGACCGCGGTGCGGACCGGGTGCGCAGCGGAGGCTCTCCCGGAGTCGGCCACGTCCCGGCGGACCGGGGTCAGCGGCACCAGGGTGAGCGCCAGTATCCCCAGCACGGAGGCAGCGGTGGCGACGCCGAATGCCGCACCGGGAGAGGCGGCGCCGACGACGACGCCGGCAATGCCGGGTCCGATCGCCTGCGCGATGGCGGGCCGCACCATCCCCTCGAAGCCGTTGACCGCCATCAGGTCCTGCTCCTCGACGAGCGCCGGCAGCCAGGCCGAGTAGGCGGGGTAGTAGAACGCCATCCCCATACCGGTGACGAGGGAGATGCAGGCGAGGTGCCAGACCGCGGTCAGGTCGGTGAGCGAGAGCACGGCGGCCAGCGCCATGCCCACGCTCTCGAGGGCCGCGACGCAGAGCAGGATGCGCTTCTGCGGGATCCGGTCGGCCACGACGCCGCCGAGGAGTGCAGGAACGACGACGCCGACGGCGGCGGACGTGGAGACGACGGAGAGCTGGCCCGGACCGCCGCCGAGCCGGATCACCTCCCAGACGAGCGCGACGACCCAGACGCCGGAGGCGAACGAGCTGAGCACCAGTGCCACGGCGAGACGGCGGTAGGCCGGATAGCGGAACGGTGTCAGCGCCCGGGGCAGGCTGCGCGGCAGTGCCCGGCCCTGCTCCTGGTCGATGACCGTGTCGGCGACCTCACCGGTCAGCGGGTCGCTCATGCTCGTTCCACGGGCCCAGTGTGCCGGGGCCCACCGACAGCGGCGAGTCGATTTCGCTGGCCCGCGAGAGCGGCGCCTCGGCTCAGCGCGCGGTCGGGTCCACGTGCAACCCGCCCGCCTCGCCCTTGCCGAGCGAGCGGCTGATCACCAGGCGCTGGATCTGGTTGGTGCCCTCGAAGATCTGGGTCACCTTCGCCTCGCGCATGAACCGCTCGACGGGGAAGTCGCGGGTGTAGCCGTAGCCGCCGAGCACCTGGACCGCGTCGGTGGTCACCTTCATCGCGGCGTCGGTGGCGGTCAGCTTGGCGATCGAGGCCTCGCGGCTGAAAGGCAGCCCGCGGTCCCGCAGCCGGGCGGCGTGCAACATCGTCGCCCGCGCGGACTGCACGGCTGCCTCCATGTCGGCGAGGAGGAACGCCAGACCCTGGAAGTCGATGATCTTCGTGCCGAACTGCTCGCGTTCCTTCGCCCAGGCCACCGCGTGGTCGACGGCTGCCTGGCCCAGGCCGACGGCGACCGCGGCGATGCCGAGGCGGCCGGAGTCCAGCCCGGCGAGCGCGATCTTCAGGCCGTCGCCCTCGGCCCCGAGCCGCCGCTCGGCCGGGATCCGCACGTCCTCGAAGCGCATCGCCGTGGTGTGCGATCCGGTCAGGCCCATCTTCCGCTCGGGCGGGTCGGCGGACAGGCCCGGAGTCTCTGCGGGGACCAGGAAGCACGAGATGCCGTTGCGCTCGTCCGACGTGCGCGCCATCACCTTGTAGAAGTCGGCCTGGCCGCCGTGCGTGGTCCAGGCCTTGACGCCGTTGAGGACGTACTCGTCTCCGTCGCGGCGCGCCTGTGCCGTCATCGCGGCCGGGTCGGAGCCGGCCTGTGGCTCGGAGAGGCAGTAGGCGCCGAGCAGCTCGCCGCCGAGCATGTCGGGCAGCCACGCCTGCTTCTGCTCCTCGGTGCCGGCCGTGGCGAGCCCGAAGCAGGACAGCGCGTGCACCGAGACGCCGACGCCGACACTGGCCCAGGCGGTGGCGATCTCCTCGACCACCTGGAGGTAGACCTCGTAGGGCTGTGCGCCGCCGCCGTACTCCTCGGGGTAGGGCAGGCTCAGCAGGCCCGCCCGGCCCAGGGTGCGGAACGCGTCGCGGGGGAACGTGCTGGTCTCCTCGGCCTCCGCGGCCTGCGGGAGCAGCTCGCGGGTGACGAGGTCGCGCGTCAGCTGGAGGAGGTCGCGGGCCTCCTCGGTCGGCAGGACGCGGGTCGCCGGCACCTCAGCGCTCCCGGGCGCTGGCGCTGCCGTGCGCGGGGCGCACCAGGCCGGCGTAGTCGGGGTGCCGCTCGATCCACTCCGCGATGAACGGGCACAGCGGTACGACGTCACGCTGGCCGGCCGCCCGCACCTCGTCCAGGGCGGTGCGCGCGAGGGCAGAGCCGACCCCTTCGCCCTCGAGGTCGTCGGCCACCTCCGTGTGGGTGAAGGTGACGCTCTGCTCGCTGAGCCGGTACTCGACGATGCCGGCGAGCTGGTCGTCGACCCAGGCCTCGTAGCGGCCCTCGTCGGGGTTGTTCCTCACGGTCACGTCGGACATGACCGCCACGGTACTGCCGGGGCGATCCCAGGCCCGTCGGGCGGTGCTCCGACGCCGCACGGGACCCGGCCGGTCGGGAGAACCTGCGGTTTCGTGCAACTTCATCGACCGGTCGTCCGGTGGTCGTCGCCCCGACCGGCGATTCGTGGTGGAGTCTCCCGAACCACCACCCGCACCACCCGTCTCGGGAGACCCCCATGCGACCTCGTGTCCCCGCCCTGCCGTCCGCCCTGCTGTCCACCGTGCTGTCCGCTGGTGCGCTCGTCGCCCTGCCGTTGCTGGGTGCGGCCCCTGCCGCCGCGGCCGCGACCCTGCCGATCGCGGAGATCCAGGGCGCCGGTCCGGTGTCGCCGTACGCCGGTCGGACCGTCACCACCGAGGGGGTGGTGACCGCGGCGTACCCCGACGGTGGCTTCAACGGCTTCTACCTGCAGTCCGCAGGCACCGGTGGTGACGTGGACCCGGCCGGCCACTCCAGGTCCGACGGCATCTTCGTCTACGGCTCGAGGGCCGCCGACCTGGTCCGGGTCGGCGACCACGTCCAGGTCAGCGGCCCGGTCTCGGAGTACCACGGCCTCACCGAGATCGCGGCCGGGTCCACCGGAGTCACCGTGCTCACCACCCCGGCGGAGGCAGTGAAGCCGGCGACCGTCCCGCTGCCGGCCACCGACGCGGACCGGGAGGCGTTCGAGGGCATGCTGCTGGCCCCGCAGGGACCGTTCACCGTCGCCGACAACTACGCCCTCAACCACTACGCCGAGATCGGGCTGGCGACCGGCACCGAGCCGCTCCGCCAGCCCACCGACGTCGCGGACCCGCACGACGCGGCGGCGATCGCGGCCGTGGCGGCCGACAACGCCCGGCGCTCGGTGACGCTGGACGACGGCGCCACGACGAACTTCTTCTCCGGCTCCGGTGAGGACACGGCGCTCCCGTGGCTCACCCAGGACCACCAGATCCGCGTCGGCGCGCCCGCCACGTTCGCCGAGCCCGTGGTGCTCGACTACCGCAACGGCCTCTGGAAGCTGCAGCCCACCTCACAGCTCACGGCCGACGAGCCGCTGCCGGTGACCTTCGGCCACACCCGCACCGCGGCCCCGGAGGCCACCGCCGGCAACGTCCGGCTGGCGTCCTTCAACGTGCTCAACTACTTCCCCACCACGGGCGCCGAGTTCGTCGCCGCCGGCGGGACCTGCAGCTGGTACGACGATCGCGAGGGCAACCACGTCACCGTCAACCGGTGCACGGGCGCCGACGGCTCCGACGGGCCACGCGGGGCCGCCGACGCGGTGAACCTCCAGCGCCAGCAGGACAAGATCGTGCACGCCATCAACGCGCTCGACGCGGACGTGGTGTCGCTCGAGGAGATCGAGAACAGCGCGAAGTTCGGCGACGACCGCGACGCCGCCGTACGCCGCCTGGTCGACGCGCTCAACGTGGACGCCGGGGCGGGGACCTGGGCCTACGCCCGCACGCCCGGGAGTGCCGGCGACCAGGCCGACGAGGACGTCATCCGCACCGCGTTCGTCTACCGGCCGGCCGTCGTCGAGCCGATCGGCGCGTCCGTGATCGACGACGCGGTTGCCTTCGACAACGCCCGCGACCCGCTGGCCCAGGCCTTCGAGCCGGTGGGCGGCAACCCGACGTCGCGGTTCGTGGTCATCGTCAACCACTTCAAGTCCAAGGGCTCCGGGGTGGACGACGGCACCGGCCAGGGCAATGCGAACCCGGACCGGATCGCGCAGGCGCACGAGCTCGTCGCGTTCGCTGCCCGGATGCAGCGACTGGCCCGCACCGACCGGGTGTTCCTCTCCGGCGACTTCAACAGCTACACCCGCGAGGACCCGATGCAGGTGCTGTACGACGCCGGCTACACCGATCTCGGCTCGAGCTTCGCACCGACCGAGCAGACATACCTCTACGACGGGCTCGTCGGTTCCCTCGACCACGTGCTGGCCAGTCCGGGGGCCCTCGGCAGCGTGACCGGCGCGGACGTGTGGAACATCAACTCCGTCGAGCCGGTGGCGCTGGAGTACAGCCGCTACCACCAGAACGCGACCGACTTCTACACCCCGTCGCCGTACCGTGCCTCGGACCACGACCCGCTCGTGGTGGGACTCCAGGTCGACCCGAACCCCGGATGGCGACACCGCCCCTGAGGGTGGTCCGGGCTTTACAAACCGCAGGGGCTTGTCAAATCCCCTTTACATTCCCTACCTTGGTGTCAACCTGCTTTACATCTGACAGACAGATGTCAAACCCCAGGAGTGATCACCATGGTCGAACCGACGACGTCGACGGTCCCGGAGGGCTCCACCGAGGCGTGGACGGACAAGAAGCGCTACCTGTGGCTGTTCGGTCTCGTGGTGCCGAGCCTGGGAGTGGTGGCGTTCGTCTGCTACGCGCTCTTCGGCTGGCACTGGGTGCTGTGGATCGGGCCGCTGCTGATCTTCGGCTTCATCCCGCTGCTCGACCTGCTGCTCGGCCTGGACCAGGCCAATCCCCCCGACGACCTGATCGAGGCGCTGGAGAAGGACCGGTACTACCGCTGGATCACCTTCGCCTACCTGCCGATCCAGTACCTCGTCTTCTTCGGGGTGATGTACATGGTCGTGGGCGGCAACCCGGTCCAGGCCGTGAGCGACCTGCTCGGCATCACCGGTTGGGTCGGTGAGCACCTCAGCCCGGACCTGGTGCGCGACTTCGACCTCAACGTGCTGGACAAGATCGGCATCGCCGTCTCGGTCGGGTGCATCGGTGGCATCGGCATCAACACCGCCCACGAGCTGGGCCACAAGAAGGAGAGCCACGAGCGCTGGCTGTCCAAGATCGCGCTCGCCCAGAGCTGCTACGGACACTTCTACATCGAGCACAACCGGGGCCACCACGTCCGGGTGGCGACCCCCGAGGACCCGGCTTCGTCGCGGCTGGGGGAGAGCTTCTACCGGTTCTGGCCGCGCACCGTCTCCGGCTCGCTGCGCAGCGCCTGGCGGCTGGAGAAGAGGCGCTACGCCCGCAAGGACCTGCACCCGTTCCGGCTCGGCAACGACGTGCTCAACGCCTGGTTGATGTCGGCGGTGCTGTTCGGTGCCGTGATCGTCGCCTTCGGACCCCGGACCATCCCGTTCCTGCTGCTGCAGGCGGTCATCGGGTTCTCGCTGCTGGAAGTCGTGAACTACCTCGAGCACTACGGGATGCTGCGGCAGAAGGTCGGCGAGGGCCACCGCCAGCGCTACGAGCGGGTGAACCCCGCGCACTCGTGGAACTCCAACAACATCGTCACCAACGTGTTCCTCTACCACCTGCAGCGGCACAGCGACCACCACGCGAACCCCACCCGGCGCTACCAGGCGCTGCGCGACTTCAAGGAGTCGCCCGCGCTGCCCACCGGCTACGCCGGGATGATCCTGCTGGCCCTGTTCCCGCCGTTGTGGCGCAAGGTGATGGACCACCGCGTCGTGGAGCACCTCGACGGCGACATCACCCTGGCCAACATCGCGCCGCGCAAGCGCGCGGCGTACTACGCCAGGTACGGCGGGGGCGAGCACGGTGCGGCGCTCGGTGCCGACGTCACCGCGCAGGAGTTCGGCGGCGAGGTACTCGCGGCGCGGTGCCCAGGCTGCCGGTACGTCTACGAGGTCGCCGCCGGTGACGAGCACGAGGGCTTCGCCGCGGGCACCGCGTGGGTCGACATCCCCGACGACTGGTGCTGCCCCGACTGCGGCGTCCGCGAGAAGGTCGACTTCGTCCCGGTCGACCCCGAGACGCTGAAGGTGGGTGCCTGATCGAGCGCCTGGGGGAGGGGAGCAGGGACAATGGCGGGATGGAGTCGGATCACGTGACCTCGTCGGCCGGGTCGCCGTCGCCGGGCATCGCCCCCCGGGCAGGGCTGGTGGCGCTGGTGCCCGGGTACGCCGACCGGATGGCCGGCTCACCGGGCGGCTGGCGCGACCGGCTGCTCGCGGAGGCCGCCCAGCTCACCCGCCAGGGCGGCTGGCAGACGCTGACCATGGCCAAGCTGGCCGATCGCGTGGGCGTCAGCCGGCAGACCGTCTACAACGAGATCGGCTCGAAGTCGCAGCTGGCCGAGGCGATGGTGATGCGCGAGCTCGAGGTCTTCCTGCAGGCGGTGGACCTCGCCTTCGAGGAGCACCCCGACGACCTCGTGGAGGCGCTCCGCGAGGCGGCCCGGCGGGTGCTGGAGACCGCCCGGACCAACCCGCTCCTGCACGCGGTGCTGTCCGCCTCGCACGGCGCCGAGAGCGACCTGCTGCCCCTGCTGACGACGCAGTCGGCGCCCTTGATCGAGGCGGCACGGCAGATGATCGGCGACCACCTGACCCACTACGAGGTACCGCTCGAGGAGGACCAGCTCGATGCGGCGGTCGACATGGTGGTGCGGCTGGTGCTGAGCCACGTGACGCTGCCGTCGGCCACGCCCGCCGAGACCGCCGACCAGATCGCCTGGATCGCGACGAAGGTGCTCGGCGGCGCGTGATCAGGGCCGCCACCTAGAATTCCCCTCTCGGGAGCCGGCAGCCGCCGGTCGGGAGGAGCACCTGATGGACGCCTGCCTGCGCCTCGGCGTACGCGCGCTGCGGTGCGCGCTCGGGGTGCTGCTGCTGACCGCCGTTGCGGGCTGTGGCGAGACGCCGGCGCCCGCGGCTCCGCGGAGCCCGACCGTGGCGAGCAGCGCCTCCTCGGGCAGCACGCCGCTTGCCGAGGTTGCGATGAAGAAGCCCGGAGCGCTCGACGCGCCGCTGCTCTCGCCCGACGTGCTGGTGCTCGGCGCGCAGACGCTGCCCGACGCGGTCGTCGCGAAGATCCGCAAGGTCCCCGGGGTGACGGCCGTCGAGGCCTTCTCGATGGCGCAGTTCTACGTCGAGGAGCGGCCGATCCGCTACGCCGCCGTCGACCCCGGCAGCTTCCGGCGCTTCATGCCGGCGCAGACGGCGCAGGCCACCGAGCTGTGGGACCGGGTGGCCGGCGGCGAGATCATGGTGCGCCCCGACATCGGCAAGCAGGTGCCCACGACGGGCGACTACCTGCGGGTCGGCGGGGAGAGCGGCGATCCGCGGATCCACATCGGCGCGCTCGCCCCGCTGAGCTCGCCCGTCACCGCGCCGTACCTCGATGCCGTCCTCAACGCCCGCTGGGCACCGCGACTCGGCATGCCCGAGCACAACGCCCTGCTCGTCTCCACCGGCGAGCTGGCGCCGACGAAGATCCAGCAGCGGCTGCGCCGCATCGTGGCGGACCGGGCCGGTGTCCAGCTGCTCGGACCCAACCCCGACCTCAGCGGCGTGCAGACCGCCATCCTCACCGGCACGTCGCTGGCCAGCGCCGTCGGCACGTTCAGCTACACCGTCAACGCCGACGGCACCGTCAATCCGGACCCCGCCTGGGTGGGTTCCCACATCCGCACCGAGCAGGTGCCGATCCTGGGCGCCGTCACCTGCAACAAGGCGATGCTGGTGCAGCTGCGCGCGGCGTTGCGCGACATCGCCGCAGCCGGTCTGGCGGACAAGATCCACCCCGGTGAGTACGGCGGCTGCTACGTGCCCCGGTTCATTGCCCGCGACCCCGGTCAGGGGCTGTCCTTCCACACCTGGGGCACCGCCATCGACCTCAACGTCGCCGGCAACCAGCGCGGCACCGTCGGACTGATCGACCGAGGCGTGGTCGCCATCATGGAACGCTGGGGCTTCAACTGGGGCGGCACCTGGCACTACACCGACCCGATGCACTTCGAGCTCGCCCGGATCGTGAAGGTCGGCTGAGCCGGCTTCGCCTCAGTCCACGAGCGCCACCCGCAGGTCCAGGGGCAGCAGCCGACGCCCGCACATCAGCCGTTCGGCGACGAGGACGGTGATGGTCTGGGCCGCCATGATCCCGAAGAGCACCAGCACCTGGGCCGTGGCTGCCTGGATCGGGCCGCCGCCGCCGAGCATCACGCCGATGAAGGCGCCGGGGAGGGTGACGACACCGGTCGTCTTGACCTGGTCGAGCCCCGGGTACAGCGCTTCGGGGGCGCGCCGGTGGATGATCTCTCCGATCGCGTCGGCGGGCAGCATCCCGAGGGACAGGCACGCCTCGTACTGGTGCCGCTCCTCGCGCAGGGCCGCGAACGCACGCCGGCCGACCAGCGTGTGCCCGGTCATCGCGTTGCCGACGATGATCCCGGCGATCGGGATGATCGCGATGCCCTGCATCGGGATGGCCCGGCTGGCGAGCACGACGGCCAGCACGGGCAGTACGCCGGCCGCGATCGCCAGGGCCGCCCAGCTCCAGGCGCGCGGCGCCTCGACGCGGCGGACCGTGGTCAGCACGCCCATCGCGAACATGACCCCGACCAGGAGCCACGAGAGGACGAGATCCTGCACCGCCACCTTGATGAGCAGGGCGACCACGCTGAGCTGCACCAGGGCCCGGACAGCGGCCACCAGCACGGAACGCCCCATGCCGTAGCCAGCGACCCGATGCGCGCCGAGCGCGATCAGGAGGAGCACGGCGAGCGCGACCGCAACCGGCCAACCGGGGTCGATCGTCACGTCGCTAGCCTGCCAGCATGCGCGCAGTCCAGGTGACCCGACTCGACGGGCCCGCAGCCCTCGAGATCAACGACGTCCCCGAGCCGGGACCGGAGGGTCCGTTCGGGCCGCAGGTGCTGGTCGAGGTGCACGCGGTCGGGGTGTCCTTCCCCGACCTGTTGCTGAGCAAGGGTGAGTACCAGCTCAAGCCGGAGCTGCCCTTCCCGCTCGGCGTCGACATCGCCGGCGTGGTTCGCTCCGCGCCCGAGGACACCGGGCTGGTGGCCGGTGACCGGGTGGCCGCCGTGGCGGCGTACGGCGGTGCCGTGGACGTGGCCGCGATCGGCGCCGACAGCGTGTTCCGACTGCCCGACCGGCTCAGCTTCGAGCAAGGCGCGGCGCTGCCGATGAACTACCTGACCGCCCAGTTCGCGCTCCGGGAGCGCGGCGGGATCCGGGAGGGCGAGACCGTCCTGGTGCACGGCGCCGCCGGTGGTGTCGGCACCGCGACGATCCAGGTGGCCAAGGGGTACGGCGCCCGCACGATCGCCGTGGTCTCCAGCGATGCGAAGGCGGAGGTCGCTACGAAGGCCGGCGCCGACGAGGTGGTCCGGACCGACGGCTTCAAGGACGCGGTCAAGGAGCTCACGACGGGCGCCGGGGTCGACATCGTGCTGGACGTGGTCGGGGGCGACCAGTTCACCGACTCGCTGCGCTGCCTCGCCCCGCAGGGGCGGTTGCTGGTCGTGGGCTTCGCCGCGGGTGGCATCCCCGAGGTGAAGGTCAACCGGCTGCTGCTCAACAACATCGACGTCCGTGGCGTCGGCTGGGGGGCCTACGCGATGGCCCGTCCGGGCTACCTGCACCAGCAGTGGGCCGAGCTCGAGCCGATGTTCGCCAGCGGGGTCGTCGAGCCGCCGATCGGGGCGGTCTACGGCATCGAGGAGTTCGGCCGCGCGCTCGTCGACATGGAGGAACGCCGGACCCTCGGCAAGAGCGTCGTGCGCTTCCGCTGACAACTGCAGGCCGGGGCGTGACGGTGGCATGACGGGGGCGGTTACGCTGATCGGGTGACGATTCTCGACGACGCCCGCGAGGGCATGAACCCGGACATCCGGCCGCAGGACGACCTCTTCGGCCACGTCAACGGCACCTGGCTGGACACGCAGGAGATCCCTTCCGACCGGTCCAGCTGGGGTCCCTTCGTGATGCTCGCCGACGAGGCCGAGCAGCACGTCCGCACCATCATCGAGGCCTGCGCTGCCGGCGAGATCGAGGCCACCGCCGGAGGCGAGAACGCGCCGAGCGATGCGCGCAAGATCGGCGACCTCTACGCCAGCTTCATGGATGAGGACCGGGTCGAGCAACTCGGCCACCGGCCGATCCAGCCGGTGCTCGACGCGATCGCGGCGCTGCGTGACAAGCGCGATCTGGCCGCGTTCCTCGGCGAGTTCGAGCGGGTGGGCGGCAGCGGCCTGTTCGGCTCCTACGTCGACACCGACGACCGCGACTCCGACCGCTACGTCGTCAACATCCTGCAGGGCGGGCTCGGACTGCCCGACGAGTCCTACTACCGCGACGACAAGTTCGCCTCCATCCGCACCGCCTACGTGGCCTACCTGGAGAAGATCCTCACCCTCGCCGACCGTCCCGAGCCGCGGGCGACGGCCGAGCGCGTGCTGGCGCTGGAGACCCGGATCGCGGAGGGCCACTGGGAGCGGGCCGACACCCGCGACGTCATCAAGACCTACAACCTGACCACGATCGACGAGCTGAGGGCGACGCTGCCGTCGTTCGACCTCGACGCCTACGTCACCAACCTCGGCGGCGACGAGCGGACCTTCGCAGAGGTTGTCGTCCGGGAGCCGTCGTTCCTGAGCCACCTCGAGACGGTGCTGAGTGAGACCGACCTGGCCGGCTGGCAGGCGTTCCTCACCGTGCGCGCGATCCGCACCGCTGCGGCGTACCTGTCCGGGCCGTTCGTCGAGGCCAACTTCGACTTCTACGGCCGCACCCTGTCCGGCACCCCGGAGCTGCGGGCGCGCTGGAAGCGCGGCGTCGCGCTGGTCGAGGGGGGGCTGGGCGAGGCCGTCGGCCGCGAGTACGTCGCCCGGCACTTCCCGCCGGAGTCCAAGGAGCAGATGGACCAGCTGGTCGCCAACCTCATCGAGGCCTACCGACAGAGCATCACCGCGCTCGACTGGATGACCGAGGAGACCAAGCAGCGGGCCCACCAGAAGCTCGACACCTTCGTGCCCAAGATCGGCTACCCGGTGAAGTGGCGCGACTACACCAGGCTCGCGATCAGCAAGGACGACCTGATCGGCAATGTCGCTGCGATCTCCGCGTTCGAGACCGACCGCCAGCTGGACAAGATCGGCAGCCCCGTCGACCGCGACGAGTGGCACATGCTCCCGCAGACGGTGAACGCCTACTACAACCCCGGCACCAACGAGATCTGCTTCCCCGCCGGCATCCTGCAACGGCCGTTCTTCGCCCCCGATGCCGACCCGGCGGAGAACTACGGCGGCATCGGCGCGGTCATCGGGCACGAGATCGGGCACGGCTTCGACGACCAGGGCGCCCAGTACGACGGCCACGGCAACCTCAACGACTGGTGGACGCCGGACGACAAGGCCGCCTTCGAGCTGAAGTCCAAGACCCTGATCGAGCAGTACGACGGCTACGAGCCGCGGGACCTGCCCGGCGAGCACGTCAACGGCGCCCTCACCGTCGGGGAGAACATCGGCGACCTCGGCGGCCTGACCATCGCCCACAAGGCCTACCTGATCTCGCTCGACGGCGAGCCGATGCCCGAGCGTGACGGGCTCACCGGCGCCCAGCGGCTCTTCCTCAACTGGGCCTACGTCTGGCGCACCAAGCGCCGCAAGGAGCTGGCCCTGCAGTACCTCACCACCGATCCCCACAGCCCGTCGGAGTTCCGCGCCAACATCGCCCGCAACCTCGCCGAGTTCCACGAGGCCTTCGGCACCGTGGAGGCCGACGGCCTGTGGCTCGATCCCGAGGACCGCGTCCGGATCTGGTGAGGAGGACCGACCGGGAGAGCAGCCGTGCACGTCCGCCGGACGGTGCTGCTGGGGACCGTCGCGGCCCTGGTCGCCGCCGTCCTGGCGCTCACCTGGCACCGGGTCGAGGCGCGCCGCTGCGGCGCTGACGTCACGGCCGTCGAGCATCCGGTGAGCCCGCTGCTGTCGCCGGCGCTGATGCGGCAGCGGCCCGACCGGCACCGCGACCGGCTCGCTGCGGTGCTCGGCCGGCTGGGGCCGCCGTTCGGACGCGTGCTCGGCGCGGTGGACTACTACTACGAGCAGGGGCTGCACCTCTACGGCGTGCCGGGTGGCGCTCTTGCGTGGACCAAGCGCAACGCGCCGGTGACGATGCTGTCCGGCGACGACCTGCACCCGGTGTGGGCGCTGCGTCCGGCCCGGGCCCGGGTGGCGTGGGACGCGTCCGCGGACGACTTCGTCCTGCTGACGCTGTCGGCGAAGCAGCCGGTGGAGGTGCTCGACCACGACCTGGCGACCGGCGAGCGGCGCTGGTGTGCGCGGCTGCCGGTCGCCAACGCCGACGGTGACCCGCTGAGCACGAGCATCCTCGCCGACGGCTCGGTCGTCGTGGCCGCCCGCGGACCCGGGGACACGGACACCACGCTGCTGCGGCTCTCACCCACGGGCGAGCAGGTGTGGCAGCGGACCAGCCGGGCGGTGGACCGCGCCGACTACGTCGGGGCGTTCGGCGACCTGGTCGTGGTGGGTGGACGCGAGGAGTTCCGCCTCGGCGAGGACCGACCCGTGGCGGCGGGAGACGTGGTGAGCGCCTTCGACGCTGCGTCGGGCAGACCGGCCTGGGGGTTCGGCGCGCCGGCCGGCGTTCACGTCGTCGGGGTGACCCGGGATGCCCTCGTGCTGCTCGAGGACGGTGCGGCGGGTGCGGACGGTGCGCGGCTGGTCGCCCTCGACACCGGCGGGGACGTCGTCTGGTCGAGAAGCCTGCCGGGCGCGGCCGGCCGCCCCCTGCAGACCACGCTGCGCGGCGAGGTGCTGCTGGTGAAGGCGCCGGACCGTCTGGCGGCGTACGACGCGGACACGGGCAGCGAGCTGTGGCACCGGTCCCTGCCGGCCACGTTCACGCCGTACGGCTTCACCCTGGCGATGATGCCGTCGCTGGACGCCACCCACCTGCTCGTGCCCACCACGACGCAGCTGCGCGTCCTGGACCTGCGCACCGGCCGGCACCGGGCGTACCCGCTGCCCACTGACGGCATCAACACCACCTACTGGCCCTACCAGCTGCTCGCGACCGACCAGCTGCTCGGCGTGGTCACCAACACCGGCGCGGTCGTCGTACGGCGTGCTCCCTGACCGCCGAGGCGTCAACTTCGTGCAGCCGTACGGCGCCGAGGCGTCAACTTCGTACGCCACGTGCGTACCAACCGGGGTGGTGATCGACCGCAGGTCCGTGGGTCGATCCACCTCGGTGGATGCCATCGGTGGCGCAGTACGGCGTACGCAGGCCAGCCGCCAGCCGCCAGCGTCTCCGCGATGCCCGCGTCGGCACCCGGCACCTGGCTGGCTGTCCACAGCCGGCCGAGGACGTCGTGCGGCGCGTGGTCGCCTGCGAGAGGGTGGGGCACATGACGTTGCGAGACGAGGCGGAGGCGCACCTGCAGGCGCTGGTCGGCGACGGGGACGCCCGGCTGTACGACGACCAGTGGGAGGCGATCTCGGCTCTCGTGGAGCAGCAGCGGCGCGCGCTGGTGGTGCAGCGCACCGGCTGGGGCAAGTCGGCGGTCTACTTCGTCGCCACCGCACTGCTGCGGGCACAGGGCCACGGGCCGACCGTGATCATCTCGCCGTTGCTGGCGCTGATGCGCAACCAGATCGAGGCGGCCGAGCGGGCCGGGATCCACGCCGTCACGATCAACTCCACCAACGTCGAGGAGTGGCAGGCGATCAACAGCCGCATCGCCCGTGGCGAGGTCGATGTGCTGCTGGTCAGTCCCGAGCGGCTCAACAACCCCGGATTCCGCGACGAGGTGCTGCCGCGTCTCACCGAGACTGCGGGGCTGCTGGTCATCGACGAGGCGCACTGCATCTCCGACTGGGGCCACGACTTCCGGCCCGACTATCGCCGGATCCGGCACATGCTGGGCGACCTGCCCGCCGGCATCCCGGTGCTCGCGACCACGGCGACGGCCAACGAGCGGGTCACCCTGGACGTCGCCGAGCAGCTGGGCGCCGGCGTGCAGAGGGGGCGACCTTCGGAGGGCGGTGGGGACGCACGGGCGCGGTCCACCGGTCCACTGGAGGCCTCGGGTGTGCTCGTGCTGCGCGGCGAGCTCGACCGCTCCTCGCTGCACCTGGCCGTGGTCGAGCTGCGCAGACCGGAGGAGCGGCTGGCCTGGCTGGCCGACCACCTCGTCGACTTCAAGGGCTCCGGCATCATCTACACGCTGACCGTCGCGGCGACCCAGGAGATCGCCGGCTTCCTGCGCGACCGCGGCCATGCCGTGGCGGCGTACTCCGGGCAGACCGAACCCACCGAGCGACTCAGCCTGGAGCAGGACCTGCTCTCCGGCCGGCTCAAGGCACTGGTGGCCACCAGCGCCCTCGGCATGGGTTTCGACGCCCGACTCGGCTTCGTGGTCAACGTCGGCGCCCCCGCGTCGCCGGTGGCCTACTACCAGCAGGTCGGTCGCGCCGGGCGTGGCACGGACCGGGCCGACGTGGTGCTTCTCCCCGCGTACGAGGACCGGCAGATCTGGAGCTACTTCGCCTCGCTCGCGTTCCCGCCGGAGCAGCACGTCCGCACGGTCCTCGAGGCGCTGTCGACGAGTCCGAAGCCGCTGTCGACCCCGACGCTGGAGACCTACGTCGACCTGTCTCGCGGTCGGCTGGAGATGATGCTCAAGGTGCTCGACGTCGACGGTGCCGTCCGGCGCGTGCCGGGCGGCTGGCTCGCGACCGGTCAGGACTGGGCCTACGAGCAGGACCGTTACGACCGCGTCGCCGCGGCCCGGCGTGACGAGCAGGCCGCGATGCTGGACTACATCGCCACGGACCGGTGCCGGATGCGCTTCCTGCGCGATGCGCTCGATGACCCTGCTGCTGTGGACTGCGGCCGCTGCGACAACTGCGGCGGGGTGTCGCTGTCCACGTCGTACGACGAGACGACGGTGCGTACGGCGGCGCAGCGGCTGTCGCGTCCGGGCGTTGCGCTGTCGCCGAGGAAGATGTGGCCGCAGGCGCTGGCCAACCTGGGCCTCGACCTGAAGGGGCGGATCAAGGCCGACGAGGCGGCCGAGGAGGGCCGGGTCGTCGCGCGACTGACCGACCTCGGGCTCGGCCAGTCGTTGCGCGACCTGTTCCGCCCCGGCGCGGCCGACCAGGAGGTGCCGGTCGACCTGGTGCGTGGCTGCGTCGCGATGCTCGCCGACTGGCAGCCGGGCGCCCAGGCGATCGTGGGGTTCGAGTCGCAGACCCACCCGCTGCTCGTCGGCTCACTCGTGGAGGGCCTGTCCCGGCACCTCGGTGTCCCGGTGGTCGGCAGGCTGGCCGTCGCCGACGCCAGCGTCAGTCCGGGGCAGGGAGCGAGCAACTCCGCCCAACGGCTCGGCGCGGTGCTGCGCCGCTACCGGCTGGACGCCGACGAGGGCGCGCTGACCGGTCGCCGAGTCCTGCTGGTCGACGACCTGGTCGACTCCGGCTGGTCGATGACCGTCGGCGCGCGGCTGCTCCGCGGGGCCGGCGCCGCCGCCGTACTCCCGCTGGCGCTCGGCCGGGCGACCTGACCCGAGCCGGCAGCGTCCTGCACCTCGGCCGCCGGTGCGACCGGTTTGCAGGACGTCCGGCGCGCGCTCAGCTGGCCCGCTGGCGGGGAGTCTGCCGGGCCGTCATCGCGGGATCCCGCAGCACCACGTCGCCGAGGGCCTCGTCGATCGCCCGGAGCGTGTCGTCGTCGAGGCGTACGCCGCTCGCGGCGACGTTCTCGGTCACCTGCTCGGGCCGTGAGGCGCCGATGATGGCGGCGGAGACGTTGTCGTTCTGCAGCACCCACGCCACCGCGAGCTGGGCCATCGACAGTCCTGCCTCGGCAGCGATCGGCTCCAGCTTGGCGACACGCTCGAGCACGTCGTCCTTCAGCCACCGGCCGACGTTGTCCGCGCCGCCCTTCTCGTCGGTGGCGCGGGAGCCCTCGGGCGGAGCCTGGCCCGCCTTGTACTTCCCGGTGAGCACTCCCTGCGCGATCGGCGACCACACGACCTGGCCGATGCCGAGCTCGCGACAGGTCGGCACCACCTCGTCCTCGATCACCCGCCAGAGCATGGAGTACTGCGGCTGGCTGGAGACCAGCGAGACGCCGAGCTCCTGGGCCAGTGCGTGGCCGGCGCGGATCTGCTCGGCGGTCCACTCCGAGACGCCGATGTAGAGCGCCTTCCCGGCCCGGACCACGTCGGCGAAGGCCTGCATGGTCTCCTCCAGCGGGGTGGCCACGTCGAACCGGTGTGCCTGGTAGAGGTCGACGTAGTCGGTCTGCAGCCGTCGCAGGGACCCGTTGACGGACTCCATGATGTGCTTGCGGGACAGTCCGGTGTCGTTGTGGCCGCGCGGGCCGGTGGGCCAGTAGACCTTGGTGAACACCTCGAGCGACTCGCGCCGCTGTCCCTGCAGGGCCCGGCCGAGGACCTCCTCGGCGCGCGTGTTGGCGTAGACGTCGGCGGTGTCGAACGTCGTGATGCCCTCGTCGAGCGCCTGCCGGACGCAGGCGAGCGCGGCATCCTCCTCCACCTGGGACCCGTGGGTGAGCCAGTTGCCGTAGGCGATCTCCGAGATCTTCAGACCGCTGCTGCCGAGGTGTCGGAACTCCATGTCCCCAACCTATCGCCGCACCCGTGGCGAGACCCGAGTCAGGCGTCGCCGCGGATCTTTTCCAGCCGGGCCCGCAGCTGCTCGACCCGGTGGGCGTTGCCGTGCAGCTCGAGGTAGCGGTGGCCGAAGACCGCCAGCAGGGCGTCGTCGAGCCGGCGCACGGCGCCCGGGGGGTACTTGTAGCCCATCCGCTCGTTGATCGCGGAGGAGTCGACGGAGGTGAGCAGCCCGTCGAGCTCGTCGAGGGAGGTGATCCCCAGCTCCAGCAGCAGGCCGGAGACCCAGGCGTAGTGGTCGGTGCGCGACCAGCCCGCGTCGGCGTACCGGCTGGTGAGGTACGTCGCGAGGTCGCGGGCGCTGAGCCGTGGGTCGGCGGCGTCGGCGTCGGCCTCGTGCTGCGGCGTCGACTCCTGGATACGGCTCCGGATCACGGAGAACTCCCGGTCGGCGAGCTCCAGCAGCCCGGCGGCCAGGGTGAACCGCCGGTCGAGGTCGGGCGCGTGCTCCTCGGGGATGGTGCCCTTGTAGCGGATGTCGTGCTCGAACTCGGCCCACGCGTGTTGCAGCACCGTGCGCACCTGGACGGACGCCGGCTGTTCGAGCAGTCCCGCCACCGGGGCCGCTGCGACGAGCAGGTGCCGGCTGGAGTAGCCGAACCTGCCCTCGTCGGCGGTCTCCCGGCCCAGGTCGCGGTCGTCGAGCACCGTCAGCTGGTCGGCCAGCAGGTCGGCAACTGCGGCGACGTCGCTGAGCAGGTAGGTGATCACCCGGACCCCGACCTGGTCGGTGATGGTGCGGAGCGGGCTGGCTGCTCCGTCGCTGGTGTGCTCGGTGCCGTAGCGGTGGGCCTTCGCGGCGAACGACGCGACGCTCTTGGTCCGCCCCGTCACGGACAGGTAGTTGATGCCGGCGTCGTCCAGCAACGTCCGGACCGTGCCCACGTAGTGGCGGGTCACCTCGTCCAGGCGCGGGTAGAGCTCGGCGTACTCCTGCACCGCGCCCAGGACCGGGTCGCGCGTCGGCGCGCCCGCGGACGGGTCGGTGCGTTCGGACTGTTCGCTCACCCGCACATCATGGCGGGTGCCCGCCCGATCAACGCCCGATCAACGCCCGGTCAGTGTCCGACCAGGGCCGTCGGGTCCACTGGCTGCTGCTTCTTGCGCGGCAGGAAGAACGCCGGGACGAGGCAGCAGGCGAGCAGGATCGTGGCCACCAGGAACACGTGGGCGTAGACGTCCCCGAGCTCCGGCAGCGCCCTCGCGGCGAGCGCCTTGACCTGGGCGACCGCCGACTGGAGCTTCTCGCCCTCGAGCTGGCCCAGCTGCTGCTGGAGGTACACGTACGCCCCAGCGGCCTGGTGGTCCCTGACGCCGTTGGTGAGCAGCACCGAGAACAGCGCGGTGCCGACCGAGGCGGCCACCTGCTGGGTGGTGTTGAGCAGGGTCGATCCGCGGGCGACGCTGTGGTCGGTCAGCGTCGCGAGGGCGGCGCTCATGATCGGCATCATGGTGGCGCCCATGCCCAGGCCCATGACGAACAGCGCGGAGATGATGTAGGCGTACGACGTCTGGTCGGACAGCTGGGTGAACATGCCCATGCCGATCGTGTCGATGACGATGCCGGTGATCACGACCTTGCCGGGACCGATCCGGTCGGCCAGCATGCCGGCGATCGGCATGGTGATCATCGCGCCGATGCCCTGCGGGGCGAGCAGCAGCCCCGAGGAGAGGGCGGTCTCGTCCCGCACCTGCTGGAAGTAGAGCGGGAAGAGCAGGCTGGCGCCGAAGAACGCGATCGCGAACAGCGCCATCGCGATGACCGCGACGGTGAGCGCCTTGATCTTGAACAGGCGCAGGTCGATCAGCGGGTGGATGTTGGCCGGGCGCAGCGCCCACGGCACGAACGCCGCGATCAGCACCAGGCCGAGGATCACCCAGACCAGCACCTTCTGGTCCCAGATCGTGCCGGCCTCGGGCACCGACGAGACGCCGTACAGGAAGGCCGCCAAGCCGGGGGACAGCAGCAGCATGCCCACGAAGTCGAAGGTCTCGGACGGCTCGACGTGGTCGCGCGGGAGCACCTTCCACGAGTAGGCCAGCGCCAGCGCGCCGATCGGTACGTTGATGAGGAAGATCCAGTGCCAGCTGGCGATGTCGATCAGCCAGCCGCCGAGGATGGGACCGAAGATCGGCCCGAGCAGCATCGGGATGCCCATGATCGCCATCACCCGACCGACCCGCTCGGGTCCGGCGGCGCGGGTCAGGATGGTCATGCCCAGCGGCATCAGCATGCCGCCGCCGAGGCCCTGCAAGACGCGGAAGCCGACCAGCATCTCCAGGCTCGTGGCCGTCGCGCAGAGCGCGGATCCGGCGGTGAACAGCAGCAGCGCGAGCAGGTAGAGCCGCTTGGTGCCGAACCGGTCGGCCGCCCAGCCGGTCAGCGGGATCACCGACGCCAGCGCCAGGGTGTAGCCGGTCATCGTCCAGGCGACCTCGGCCGACGTGGCGTCGAAGACGTTCTGGAACGTCCGCAGCCCGACCGACACCACCGTGATGTCGAGGATCGACATGATGGCGCCGAGCACCACCACACCGGCGACGAGGAGGACGCCCTTGTCGAGCTTGTCCTGCTCCGGCGGGGACTGGTTGTTCAGGTCAACGTTCGTGGACACCAGAAGAGGTTAGGTCCGGCGCTCGGCGCGGCGCCAATTGATTGCCGGTGGCCTGCATCACTCGGCACGGCCGCGACGACCCGCGGGAACCAAGCCGTCGGTGCGGCGCGTTAGGTTCCCCGCAAGGCAGGTACGACGCAGGAGGTGGGCACGGGTGAGCTTCGTCCCGCTCCAGGGTCCGGCCGTCCTGACGCCCGCGGTCCCCGCGCGGGAGTCGGAGATCCGGTTCACCGGCCCGCGGCGCGAGCTCACCCTGCCGATGCGCGGGGCCATCCCGGTGCTCTCGCGTGCGCTCCGGGCCGACGACGCGCACGCCTCGGTGACGCTGCTCGCGGCCGCCTCGATGCTCGCCCTCAAGCTGGTCGCCGCCGGCCGGGTCCGGCGCACCGACGGCGACGACGGCTGGCAGGTCGGTCCGCTGGACGCCGGCGACGAGGACCGGATCCGTGCGCTCGCGACCGCCCGCGCGTACGACGGTCTCGACGCCGACGAGGCGGAGGAGACGGTCCGCAGCGTGCTCGACGCAGTGGCCGACACGATGACCAGACAACCGACGCGCGCGGCCGTCCCCCGGCAGGTGACCCGACGGCCCTCGTGGCAGGACCGTGGGCGTGGAGCGGACGACGACCTGCCCGACCGGGTGCTGGTCAGCCTGCGGGTGGAGGCGCCGGCGGAGCTGCTCGAGGGCGGACAGGTCAGCCTCGTGCTCCAGGTGCACGAGGTCGACAACACCGCCCACGTGGTCGACGCCGGGCGGCTGTGGACCGACCCGGACGCCGGACACGGCTTCGCCGCCCGCGCGCGGACCGGGGCCGTGGTCGCGCTGCGGGAGGCCGCGCAGGCCTGGCCGGTCCTCGAGCGGCTGCTGCGCGAGCCGGTCCCCGACCGCCTGGTGCTCGACGAGGCAGAGCTGACCGACCTGCTCGACCAGGGGCTGGCCGCCCTCGCCGCCCGCGGCGTGGACGTCTTCTGGCCCCGCGGACTGCGCCAGGAGCTCTCCCCGCGCGCGGAGGTGGAGCTGCGGCCGCGGAGCCACGACGACCCGCTGATGACCGGGGTGTTCGGCCCGGACGCGTTGTTCTCCTTCGACTGGCGGGTCGCGCTGGGCGACGACCCGTTGACCGACGACGAGATGGCCGAGCTCAGCAACGCCACCGGGCCGGTGATCCGGCTCCGCGACAACTGGGTCGTCATCGACCCCGAGGTGGCCAGACGAGCCCGCCGACGTCGCGACCGCCGCGAGCTCAAGCCCGCCGATGCGCTCCGCGCGACGCTGACCGGTGACCTCGACCTCGACGGTGAGCGGGTGGAGGTGCACCCCGGGGCCACCATCGAGAAGCTGCGCGACCGGATCGTCGACGCCGCGGTGGTGAGCCCGCTGTCCGCCCCACCGGGCCTCGCCGCGCGGCTGCGCGACTACCAGCGGCACGGCCTGACCTGGCTGGCCGAGCTCACCGGCATCGGCCTGGGCGCCTGCCTGGCCGACGACATGGGGCTCGGCAAGACGGTCACCGTGATCGCGCTGCACCTCCACCGGCGCGACCGCCGGCTCGCCCGCGGAGCGACCCTGGTGGTGTGCCCGGCATCGCTGCTGGGCAACTGGGAGGCCGAGATCCACCGCTTCGCCCCCGGTGTTCCGGTCCGCCGGTTCCACGGGCCCGAACGCGACCTGGACGAGCTCGCCGACGGCTTCGTCCTGACCACGTACGGCACCATGCGCCGCGACCACGAGACGCTCGGTTCGGTGCCGTGGGACCTGGTGGTGGCCGACGAGGCGCAGCACATCAAGAACGCCACCTCCTCCACCGCGCGCAACCTGCGCGCCATCGGGTCGCGCTGCCGGGTGGCCCTGACCGGGACCCCGGTGGAGAACAACCTCACCGAGCTGTGGGCGATCCTCGACTGGGCCACGCCCGGGCTGCTTGGCTCCCGCAACGCCTTCCGCAAGCGCTGGGCGGCGCCGATCGAGAGTGGTGTCGACGAGAGCGTGGCGCGCCAGTTCGCCCAGCTCGTCGAGCCGTTCCTCCTGCGCCGCCGCAAGTCCGACCCCGGCATCGCCCCCGAGCTGCCCCCCAAGACCGAGACCGACCAGGTCGTCGAGCTCACCCGTGAGCAGGTGGTGCTCTACGAGTCGCTGGTGCGCGAGTCGATGCGGCGCATCCAGGAGGCGGACCCGGGCGACCCGGTCGCCCGACGCGGGCTGGTGCTCCAGCTCCTGACCGGGCTCAAGCAGATCTGCAACCACCCCGCCCACTACCTGCGGCAGGCCAACGGCCGCCTGCGCGGGCGCTCGGAGAAGCTCGAGGTCCTCGACGAGCTGCTGGGCACCATCCTCGCCGAGGACGGTGCGGTGCTCGTCTTCACCCAGTACGTCGCGATGGCGCGCCTCCTCGAGCGACACTTCGCCGACCTCGGCGTGCCCACGCTGTTCCTGCACGGCGGCACCCCGGTCCGGCAACGTGAGCAGATGGTCGCGGCGTTCCAGTCCGGGGCGGTCCCGGTGTTCCTGCTCTCGCTGAAGGCCGGCGGCACCGGCCTCAACCTGACCCGCGCCGACCACGTGATCCACGTCGACCGCTGGTGGAACCCCGCCGTGGAGGACCAGGCGACCGACCGGGCCCACCGGATCGGCCAGACCCGCGCCGTGCAGGTGCACCGGCTCGTCACGGCCGGCACCATCGAGCAGAAGATCGGCGAGCTGCTGGCCCGCAAGCGGTCCCTGGCCGACGCGGTCCTGGGCCGTGGTGAGACGGCCCTGACCGAGCTCAACGACGACGAGCTGCGCGACCTCGTCGCCCTCGACGACCCCCGACGCAGCGGTGGCTCCCGTCCGCTCCGCACTCCCTACGGCTGAGGTGCGGCATGGCTGACCCGATGGTGCTCGATCGCTGGCCGCGCCAGCGCTCCGGCACCGCGCGCAGCACGACCTGGTGGGGGCGTGCCTTCGTCCGCTCCTTCGAGGAGACCGTCGTGGACGCGGCCGACCTGGGCAGGGCGCGCTCGCTGGCCCGCTCCGGCCGGCTGGGTGCGGTGATGGTGCTCTCCGGGATGGCGTCGGTGGTCGTCGATCCCGGCAAGGACGGCGCCGTGGTGCCGCAGCTGAGGCTGACCCGGCTCGCCGACCGCCAATGGGAAGGCTTCGAGGCGGAGCTGGTCCGGGAGGCGGGCCACCTCGCGGCGCTGGAGTCCGGCGAGCTGCCCGCCGACCTGGTCGAGCACGCCGACGAGGCCGGCATCGAGCTGCTCCCCGGGCCGGCCGACGTCGAGACGGCCTGCGACTGCAAGGCCTGGGTGCAGCCGTGCCCGCACGCGCTGGCCCTGCTCTACCAGCTCGCCTGGCGCATCGACGCCGACCCCTACGTCCTCCTCCTGCTGCGGGGCCGCACCCGCGAGCAGCTGCTGGAGGCCCGGCCCACGGAGCAGGAAGTCGGCGACAGCGCCGCCCGGGCAGCCCGGATCCTGGCCCTTTCCGAGGACGCCCCCGACGGGCACGGGCTCGCAGACTCGGCGGTGGCTGCCTACGACGAGGCGGTCAGCCGGCTCCTCTGAGAGCCGACCGGTGCGGTCGGCGACCGGCGGTGGCACAGTGACGGGATGGACCCCGCAGTGATCCAGGAGCTGGTCGACGCGCTGCCGGACGGCGTCGTGCTCACCGAGCCGGCAGCGATCGAGAAGTACCGCGAGGACTTCGCCCGGGACGGTTCGGCCGGCAAGCCGGTCGCCGTGGTGCGCGCCGAGTGCGCCGAGCACGTCCAGGTGGCGGTGCGGTGGGCCGCTCGCCACCAGGTCCCGGTCGTCCCCCGTGGCGCCGGGACCGGGCTCTCCGGCGGCTCGTCCGCGGTCGAGGGCGGCATCACCATCTCGCTGGACCGGATGCGCGCCGTCGAGATCGACACCGGCTGCCGCGTCGCCGTGGTCGAGCCCGGTGCGCTCAACGCGGAGGTCAAGGCCGCCGCCGCCGAGCACGGCCTGTGGTACCCGCCCGACCCGTCGTCGTACGAGATCTGCTCCATCGGCGGCAACCTCGCCACCAACGCGGGCGGGCTGTGCTGCGTGAAGTACGGCGTCACCACCGACTACGTCCTCGGGATGGACGTCGTCCTCGCGGACGGGACCCTGGTCCGGCTCGGCGGCAAGCGGATCAAGGACGTCGCCGGACTGAGCCTGCTGAAGCTGTTCGTCGGCAGCGAGGGGACCCTGGGCATCGTCACCCGCGCGATCCTGCGGTTGATCCCCGCACAGGGCGAGCGGGCCACCCTGGTGGCCGGGTTCAAGGACCTCACGGCCGCATCCGAGGCCGTCGTCGCGATCGGCCGCAGGCTGCGTCCCTCGATGATGGAGCTGATGGACAACGCGACCATCAACGCGGTCGAGGACTGGCGCTCGCACGGACTCGACCGGTCCTGCGGTGCGCTGATGGTGGCCCAGTCCGACGCGCCCGACGCCGCTCGCGAGCTGGAGATCGAGCACATGCGCACCTGCTGTGAGCAGGCCGGTGCCACCGAGGTGTTCTGCACCACGGACCCCGACGAGGCGGAAGCCTTCGTGGCGGCCCGCCGCAACGCCTTCCTGGCCCTCGAGCAGCTGGGCAGCCTGCTCTTCGAGGACGTCGGCGCTCCGGTGCCGCTGCTGCCCGACCTGGTGGACGGCATCGCCGCCATCGCCGCCGACCACGGCGTCCGGATCCCGGTGGTGGCGCACGCCGGTGACGGCAACACCCACCCGATCATCGTGTACGACGCAACGGACCCGGCGAGCGAGCAGCGGGCCCGCGCCGCGTTCAGCGACGTGATGGCGCTCGCGATCAGCCTCGGCGGCACCATCACCGGCGAGCACGGCGTCGGCCGGGCCAAGAAGGCGGCGCTGCCCGACCAGCTCGGTCCCGACGTGATGGCGCTGAGCCGCCGGATCAAGGACGCCCTCGACCCGGCCGGGATCCTCAACCCCGGCGCCGTCCTCTGAGGGGGTAGTTCGCCGCCTTCGGCACGGATGTCCGGCGAGGAGACGATGCCTTGGGCGGCGAACCACCCGGCCAGCGGTCGAGGCACCACCGTCCCGAGCCCTTCGGTAGGTTCGAGGACATGGCCATCCTCGAGCGGCACCTGTTCGGACCCGGACCCAGCAACCCCTACCCGGAGGCCACCGAGGGCCTCGCGCGGCCGCTGCTGGGCCACCTGGATCCCGAGTTCCTGCGGATCATGGACGAGGCGTGCGCGGGACTGCGCCAGGTCTGGGGCACCGACAACGCCCGGACGCTCCCGCTCTCGGCGACCGGCTCGGCCGGCATGGAGGCTGCGTTCGTCAACACCGTGCACCCCGGCGACGTCGTGGTGGTGGCGGTCAACGGCCTCTTCGGCCAGCGGATGTGCGACGTCGCCGCCCGGTGCGGCGCCGAGGTGGTCCCGGTCGAGCACGAGTGGGGCACGCCCGTCGACCCGCAGAAGGTCCTCGACGCCCATCCCGCGCCCGCGATCGTGGCCGCCGTGCACGCCGAGACGTCGACGGGTGTGCGCTCCGACATCGCCGCGCTCGGGCAGGCCGTGCACGACGCGGGAGACGCGCTCCTCGTCGTGGACGCGGTCACCTCGATCGGCGGCATCGAGCTGCGCGCCGACGACTGGGGGATCGACGTCGGCTACGCCGGCACCCAGAAGTGCCTCGGCGTGGCGCCGGGCCTGGCACCGTTCACCATCAACGACCGCGCCTTCGGGCGTCGCGTCGAGAAGCCGCAGTCGTGGTACCTCGACCTGGGCCTGCTCGGCGGGTACGTCGGCGAGGCCGGCGTCTCGGGCAAGGGCGGCCGGACCTACCACCACACCGCTCCGGTGGCGATGGTCGCCTCGCTGCACGCCGCGCTCGGCCGGATCCTCGACGAGGGCCTGGAGGCCGTCTGGGCCCGGCACGCCGAGGCGGGTGCTGCGCTGCAGGACGGCCTGGCGGACCTCGGGCTGGAGCTGTTCGCCCAGGAGGGCGCGCGGCTGCCCGAGCTCACCACGGTCAAGGTGCCGGACGGCGTCGACTCCGCCAAGGTGCGCGGCTACCTGCTCGACCGGTACGGCATCGAGATCGGCGCCGGCGCCGGTCAGTACGCCGCGACGGTCTGGCGGATCGGGATGATGGGCCACAACGCCCGCCCCGACGCCGTCGCCCTCGTGCTCGCCGCGCTGAAGGACGCCCTCGCCAACGCCTGAGGATGTCCCTGCCGCCGCGAGAGGACGTCCTGCGAGGAGGTGGTTGCCATGACGACCGGGACGCAGGACGTTCCTGACGAGCGGGGTCAGCGCAGCGACTTGTAGGCCATCTCCGCCAGCAGGTCGCGCATCTGCTCGCGGGGCAGGAAGCCGGAGTGCGGAGTCGAGTTGATCAGCCCGAAGGCGGCGTGCGCACGGGCGCGAGCCTCCTTCAGCGAGAGGTCGCCGTCGAGGGCCTGGAGCTGGCGGGCCCACAGGTCGACGTACTTGCGCTGCAGTGTGCGCACCTTCTCCCGCGCCTCGGTCGGCAGCGAGGACCAGTCGCGGTCCTGCACGACGATGAGCGCCTTGTTGCCGGTGGCGAACTCCGCGTGCCACTCGGTCAGCGACCGCAGCGCCTCGTCGGCATCGACGGCCGCCGCGACCCGTTGCTGGCCGACGCTGAGCAGCTCCTCGCTGATGGAGACCAGCATCGCGGCCAGGATCGCGTCCTTGGACCGGAAGTGCCGGTAGAGCGCGGGCCCCGAGAATCCGCAGGCGGCGCCCAGCTCGGCGACCGAGACGCCGTGGAAGCCCTTCTCGGCGAACAGTCCCGCCGCGACGGCGAGGATCTCTTCGCGACGGCTCACCTGCGCAAGGTTAGCGATCATTCACCTGCCGGCGACGAGCGGGCCGGTGCCGAGCCAGCCGCAGTCATTGCGCCGTCAGCAGAGCCCTCACCGGCGCTCGTCGCCGACGACACCCATGCCCGCACGCCGAGCCCGCACGATCGCCTCGGACCGGTCGGCCACCTGCAGCTTGGCGAAGATGTTCGACACGTTGTTGCGCACCGTCTTCGGGCTCAGGGACAGATGAGTGGCGATCTGGTGGTTGCCCTTCCCTGCGGCGATCAGCTCGAGCACCTCCCTTTCCCGGTCGGTGAGCTCCGGGAAGACGACGTCGTCGTGGGCCGACAAGGGCCGGGTCAGATAGCCGAGCACCCGCTCGGCCACGCCCGGTCCGAAGATCGCCTCTCCACCGGCGACCGCCGTGATCGCTCGCTGCACGTCCGGGCTGTCGGCGCCCTTGACCAGATAGCCACGGGCCCCCGCGCGCATCGCGGCGAACACGGAGTCGTCGTCGGCGAACATGGTCAGCACCAGCACGCCGGTCCCCGGCAGCGCCTCGACGATCTGCCGGGTCGCGGTGATCCCGTCGACGCCCGGCATCTGCAGGTCCATCACGACGACGTCGGGTCGCAGCTCGCGCGCCAGTCGCACCGCCGTGGCGCCGTCTGCGCCCTCGGCGACGACCTCGACGTCCGGGAGCGCCTCCAGCAAGGCGGTGAGGCCGTGCCGGAAGACCGGGTGGTCGTCGACCAGGAGGACACGGATCACGGCGCCACCCCCAACGGCAGCAGCGCGGCGACCCGCGTGCCCCCGAGCGCGGCGGGCCCGGTCTCGCACCGGCCACCGAGCTCGGCCGCCCGCTCTCGCATCGCGGTGAGCCCGACGCCGGTCCGACGCTCGGCGTGCACCGCACCGTGCACCGCACCGTGCACCGCGCCGAGCCCCACGCCGTCGTCCTCGATCTCCACCTGCAGCACCCCGGCGCCGTTGACGGACAGGCTGACGCGGCAGTGCCGGGCCGACGCGTGCTGGGAGACGTTGCGCAGGGCCTCCGTGGCGATCCGGTACGCCGCCACCTCGACCGCCGCGGGCAGCTCGTCGACGCCGGTGGCCTCCACGCCGACCTCGAGGCCGGGGTCACGCTCGCTGAGCAGCCGCGCCTGCTGCCGCACCGCGCCGACGAGGCCGAGCTGGTCGAGCGCCGGCGGCCGCAGGTCCTCCACGAGGCGTCGTACGTCGGCCAGGGACGCCTGGACCTCCTCCTTGAGCTGACCGCTCAGCGTAGCGGCGCGGCCGGCGTCCTCGTGGACGAGCCGGCCGACGGCGTCCAGCCCCAGGGCGATGCCGGCCAGGGTCGGACCGAGGCCGTCGTGCAGGTCGCGACGGATCCGGCGGCGCTCCTCCTCCCGGGCGCTGACCAAACCCTCCCGCGAGCGCTGCAGGGCGGCGGCCAGCCGCGTGGCGTGCGCGGTCACGCCGAGCTGCCGGCCGAGGTCGTCGAGCAGCCGGAGGTCGGCCGGTCGGAAGGGATCCCGCGGGCTCGGTGGCGCCACCAGCAGCCGGCCCACGTCCTCGCCGCGGAAGGCCAGCGGCACCGCGTGCACGTCGTCGGTCCGCACCCCGGTCTCGGCGAGGAGCGGGACGTCCCCGGCGACCTCGATCCGCACGTAGGGGAGCCGCAGGCTGGTCGCGATGGTGGCTGCCGCCTCCTGCAGCGGAGCGACGTCGGCGGTGCCGAGGCGTCGACCGAGCCCGGACAGGACGGCGTAGGGGTCGCGCCGCTCGCCGTACAGCATCCGGTCGACCGCTCGTTGCAGACGGTCGCGCAGTGGCGCGAAGGCGAGGGCGACCAAGGCGGTGGCGACGACGGCAGCCGCACTGCCCGCCCGACCCGGGAGGAGCGGTCCGACGGCGGCGACGACGACGGCGTAGACCAGCAGCAGGACGGTGGTGAGAGCGGCGTACGCCAGGGGCCGACGGACCACGACCTCGATGCCGTAGAGGCGGTGCCGCAGGATCGACACGGCGACCGAGATGGGGAGCAGCGGGATCGCCACCGCGGCCAGCAGCACCCCGACCGGGTCGACCGGCGGCACCAGCACGGCGGTCGCGAGGAGCGCGGCCGCGAAGGCCACCCAGCGCACCTGGTTGCGGTCGTTGCCGGTGGCCCGGCGCCAGCGGACGACCAGCGCGGCCACGCCGCCGAGGAATCCGATGACCAGGAGCGTGAGGGCAGTCGCGCCGAGCGCGGTGAAGAGCGCCCGCGGCAGGGGCAGACCGAGCGGGTTGTCGTAGAAGGGGTGGTTCTCCAGCGGTCCGGGACGGAACCCGTGGGCGAGGAAGTTCAGCGCCACCATGACCAGGTCGCCCCACAGGAGGATCCGCCAGCGCGGACCCGGGACGCGGCCGTCGGGGAACAGCAGCAGGCCCAGGGTGACCAGCGGCATCACCCCCATGGTCCAGATCCACTCCGACACCCAGGCGGCCACGAGGGTCCCGGGGAGCGGGTCCGGGGCGAGGTGGGTGCGAGCCCACGGATAGACGAACAGCGTCAGCGCGCTGGCCAGACCGGTGACCAGGTAGAGCCAGCCGACGGGGTGCCGGGGCAGTCGACTCAGGATCAGGGCGCCCAGCAGCGGCACCATGGAGCCGAACACCACGTTGGGGTAGAGGTTGTCGAACGAGCTGGTGCCCAGGTCGGCGACGGTCCTCGGGACCAACCACACCTCGATCCCGAATCCGGTCAGCAGCACCGGGCCGAGGGCGGCCAGACACCACAGCCACCAGCTCGACCCCGACCGGCCGGGCACACCCGTCCCGGATGCACCGGACCTCATGGAGGAATGGTGCACCCGGGCGGGCGTCCGCGGGACCCGAATGGGCACGGCTCAGACCATGGCTGCGACTGGCTCGACGAGGTCGGCGTCCGCGGTGGCCGCACGCGGGCCCCGCCACGCCAACCGGATGCCCAGGCACAGGGTCCACAGCATGCCCAGGATCCACGGCAGCACGTTGGAGTCGACGGGGTCGAACTGGGTGGGCAAGGGCATCAGCACCCCGGCTGCGCCGACGACGATGCCACCGATGCCGAGCACCTTGCCGACGTACCCGGCGGCGAGCAGGCTCCCGGCGGCGCCGATCATGAAGACCGCGTAGGGGAAGGTGAAGAGCACGAAGCCGGCCGAGTTCATGTCGGCCAGCACGCGAGCCAGTCCCGGGGTGAGGTCCTTGTGGTCGGCGTACCCCGCCAGCATCGGGAGGAACGATCCCAGCTTGATCGCCAGGGCGAGGGTGCCGGCCACCCCGGCGACCCCGGAGAGCCACCCCCAGGCGCCGCCGCGACCGCGCAGGGTGGTGACCAGCCAGCCGAGGAAGAACATGAAGGCGACGAAGCCGAGAACCTCCATCACGAAGCCGAGCCGCTCGATGGTGCCGGGGTGCTCGGCGAAGTCGGCCAGGTCTGCCGAGCCGGTGGGGTGCGGGTCGTTCTGGCCACCGCTGGCCAGGCCGTTGCCGACCAGGATCAGGACGATGTACGCCGTGGCGCACGCGGCCCCGACGCGGTCCGGGATCGAGAAGCGGGACATCGGAGTTCCTCTCGTGAGTGGGATGTTCTCCACGATGGGAGCGGTGCTGTCCCCCGTGCACGGGAGCGGAGTCCCGAGCTGTCCCGGCTCGGGATGTGGCGCCGCAGGTTAATGATCGTTAACATCGGCGCATGACCGAGATGCGCGAGCTGGTCGACGACCTGCGTGAGCGCCTCGCCCGGGTGCGCGAGGGTGGCTCGGAGCGGGCGCGCAAGAAGCACACCGACCGGGGCAAGATGCTGCCGCGCGACCGCGTGGACGCGCTGCTCGACCCCGGCAGCCCGTTCCTCGAGCTGAGCCCGCTGGCGGCGTACGGGATGTACGGCGAAGACGAGGACGACTACGCCGTGCCCAGCGCCAGCATCGTCACCGGGATCGGCCGGATCGAGGGCCGGCTCTGCGTGGTGGTCGCCAACGACGCGACCGTCAAGGGCGGCACGTACTACCCGATGACGGTGAAGAAGCACCTTCGCGCGCAGGAGGTCGCTCGCGCCAACCGGCTGCCGTGCATCTACCTCGTCGACTCCGGCGGTGCCTTCCTGCCGATGCAGGACGAGGTCTTTCCCGACCGCGAGCACTTCGGCCGGATCTTCTTCAACCAGGCGAACCTCTCGGGTGAGGGCATCCCGCAGATCGCGGCGGTGATGGGCTCGTGCACGGCGGGCGGCGCCTACGTGCCGGCGATGTCGGACGAGACGGTCATCGTCAAGGAGCAGGGAACGATCTTCCTCGGCGGCCCGCCGCTGGTGAAGGCCGCGACGGGCGAGGTCGTCACGGCCGAGGACCTCGGTGGTGGCGACGTGCACGCCCGAAAGTCCGGCGTCGTCGACCACCTCGCCGACGACGACGCACACGCCCTGGCGATCCTGCGCAGCATCGTGGCCACGCTGCCCGAGCAGGAGCCGGGCGACGCGGCCCCGTCGGCCGTCGAGGAACCGGCGGTCGACCCTGCCGGTCTCTACGACGTCGTCCCGGCCGACACCCGCACGCCGTACGACGTCCACGACGTGATCAGCCGGATCGTCGACGGCTCGCGCTTCCACGAGTTCAAGCGCCTGTACGGCGAGACGCTGGTCACCGGCTTCGCGAAGATCTGGGGCCACGACGTCGGCATCGTCGCCAACAATGGCATCCTCTTCTCGGAGTCGGCGCTCAAGGGCGCGCACTTCATCGAGCTGTGCAACCAGCGGAAGATCCCACTGGTGTTCCTGCAGAACATCTCCGGCTTCATGGTGGGCCGTGAGTACGAGACCGGCGGCATCGCCCGGGACGGCGCCAAGCTCGTCACCGCGGTCGCCTGCTCGGTGGTGCCGAAGTTCACAGTCGTCGTCGGCGGGTCCTTCGGGGCCGGCAACTACGGCATGTGCGGCCGCGCCTACGACCCCCGGTTCCTGTGGATGTGGCCCAACGCCCGCATCTCGGTGATGGGCGGCGAGCAGGCGGCGTCCGTGCTGGCGACCGTCCGGCGCGACGGAGTCGAGAGATCGGGGGAGACCTGGAGCGCCGAGGACGAAGAGGCGTTCAAGGACCCCATCCGCGCGCAGTACGAGCACCAGGGCTCGCCCTACTACTCGACCGCGCGGCTGTGGGACGACGGGGTCATCGACCCCCTCGACACCCGCCGGGTGCTCGGGATGGGACTCGCGGCCGCCGCCAACGCACCGATCCCCGAGCCGTCCTACGGCGTCTTCCGGATGTGAGGGACATGGTTTCGACACGCTCAGCCAATGCCGGCGCGCACCGGCCCTTCGGCACCCTGCTGGTCGCCAACCGCGGGGAGATCGCCCGCCGGATCATCCGCGGCGCCCGAGCCGCCGGACTGCGCACCGTCGCGGTCTACTCCGACGCCGACCGGCAGGCCCCGCACGTGCTGGAGGCGGACACGGCCGTGCGGCTCGGCCCGACCCCGGCGCCGGAGTCCTACCTCAGCATCGACGCGATCCTGCGGGCAGCGGCCGAGAGCGGCGCCGAGGCGGTGCACCCGGGCTACGGCTTCCTCTCCGAGCGCGCCGCCTTCGCCCGCGCGGTGGCCGAGGCCGGGCTGGTCTTCGTCGGCCCGAGCGCCGAGGTGATGGACCGGATGGGTCGCAAGGACCACGCCCGGGAGATCGCCGTTGCCGCCGGGGTCCCGGTGGTGCCGTCGTACGACCTGGACACGCCCGTCGAGGAGCTGGGCTTCCCCGTGCTCGTGAAGGCCGCGGCCGGCGGCGGCGGCAAGGGCATGCACATCGTGCGCTCGCCGGGGGAGTACGACGACGCGGTGGCGTCCGCCGGACGCGAGGCCCGGAGCGCCTTCGGCGACGACACCCTCCTGATCGAGAAGTACGTCGAACGCGGCCGGCACATCGAGGTCCAGGTGCTCGCCGACGCGCACGGCAACGTCGTCCATCTCTTCGAGCGCGACTGCTCGACCCAGCGGCGGCACCAGAAGGTCCTCGAGGAGGCGCCCGCGCCGACCATCAGCGACGAGCTCCGCACGCTGGTCACCGACGCGGCGGTGGCGCTGGCCCGCCAGGTCGGCTACACCAACGCCGGGACCGTGGAGTTCCTCGTCGACGCAACCGCGAACGCAGGCGCCGGCGAGGCCTACTTCCTGGAGATGAACACCCGACTGCAGGTCGAGCACCCGGTCACCGAGCTGGCCGTGTCCGTCAACGGCGGAGCGCTCGACCTGGTCCAGCTGCAGCTGCTGGTCGCGACCGGTCAGCCGCTGCCGTTCGGCCAGGACGACGTGCGGCTGTCCGGGCACGCCGTCGAGGCCCGCATCTACGCCGAGGACGCGTTCGCCGGCTTCCTGCCCCAGGCGGGGACCGCCGAGTTCGTGCACTGGTCGGACCTGGCCCGCAACGACGTTGCCCTGCTCGGTGGCGCGGGTGAGCAGGGCCGCGGCCAGGAGGTGACCAGCGCCTACGACCCGATGGTCGGCAAGGTGATCGTGCACGGTCCCGACCGGGAGGCCGCCCGCCGCACCCTGGTCGACGCGCTCGACGACACCGCGGTCCTCGGCCTGACCACCAACCTCGGCTTCGTCCGGGGGCTGGTGGCGGGCGAGGCGTTCCGGGACTGCGCCATCGACACCGCCTGGCTCGACCGCAACCCCGACGCGGTGCGGCCGGAGGGCCATCGCGATGCCGCCGTCTTCGCCGCCTGGGCGGTCGCCGACCACGAGATCGCCCACCGGCCCGACCACCCGTTCGGCACGGCGGACGGCTGGCGGCTCTCCGGTCCTGCGGCCCCGGCGACGATCCCGCTCGTCGTGGACGACTCGGCCACCCGCTGGTCCGTGTCGTGGAAGCGGGTCGGCGGACCCGACGGTGACATCCCCACCCGGCTGGTCGCCCGCCGTACGACCGAGGCACCCGGAGTGACGATGCTGCGCCTGGAGATCGACGGCACCGTCAAGGCCGCCGTCGTCCGGGTGCGGCACCGGTCCGTCGACGTCGTCCACCGGGGGTTCACCTTCAGCTTCGAGCGACCGGACCCGTTCGCGGGCTCGGCGACCAGTGCCGGGGAGGGCACGCTGCTCGCCCCGATGCCCGGGACGGTGCTCAACGTCGACGTAGCCGAGGGCGACGTGGTCGAGGCCGGCCAGCGGCTGGGCGTCATCGAGGCGATGAAGATGGAGCTGGCCCTCAAGGCACCGTTCGCCGGCACCGTCACCAAGGTGGGCGCCCGCGCCGGGGAACAGGTCGCCATGGGCGGGTTGTTGTTCGAGGTGGAGGAGCCAGCCGATGACCCAGCCGATGACCCAGCCGATGACTGAGCGTCAGGTCACGATCTACGAGGTCGGTCCGCGCGACGGCCTGCAGAACGAGCAGGGCGTCGTCCCGGTCGCCGACAAGGCGGCGTTCATCCGGCGGCTGCTCGCCGCTGGGCTGCCGGTCGTGGAGGCGACCAGCTTCGTGCACCCGAAGTGGGTGCCGCAGCTGGCTGACGCCGCCGAACTGATGGGTCTCCTCGGTGAGGAGGGTCGGCACCTCCCGGTGCTGGTGCCCAACGAGCGTGGGCTCGACCGTGCCCTCGAGCTCGGCCTGGAGCACGTGGCCATCTTCGGCAGCGCCACCGAGACTTTCGCGCGCAAGAACCTCAACCGGGCACTGGACGAGCAGTTCGCGATGTTCGAGCCCACGGTGAGCCGGGCCCGAGAGGCCGGGATGGACGTGCGCGCCTACGTCTCGATGTGCTGGGGCGACCCGTGGGAGGGGGAGGTGCCGGTCGACCAGGTCGTGTCGGTCGGCAAGCGGCTGTTCGAGCTCGGTGCCAGCCAGCTCTCCCTCGGCGACACCATCGGCGTCGGCACGGTCGGCAAGGTCACCGAGCTGCTCGACGCCTTCAACGCAGCCGGACTGCCCGACGACGTACTCGCCGTGCACTTCCACGACACCTACGGCCAGGCGCTCGCCAACGCCTACGCCGCCTGGCAGCACGGGATCCGTACCTTCGACGCGAGTGCCGGCGGCCTCGGTGGCTGCCCCTACGCCGAGTCGGCGACCGGCAACCTCGCCACCGAGGACCTCGTCTGGATGTTCCGTGGGCTGGGTGTGGAGACCGGCGTCGACCTCGACGTCCTGGTCGCCACGAGCACCTGGATGGCCGGCGTGCTCGGCAAGCCCTCGGTCTCCCGGGTCGTCACTGCCCTGTCCTGAGGGATGGTTCGCCGCCCTGCGCACCACCTACCCACGAGTGGCCGGTGCCGGTGGCGGCGAACTATCCGGGTTCAGGGCCGACGGCGGGCGAGCAGCTCCCGGTCGACGTATCGCCCGACCCTCCACGTCGCGTAGCCGTCGGCACCGGCACCGACGACGCCGCCGACCACGGGCACCCGGCGACCGACCACGGAGGCCAGCCGCTTGCCGGCCACCCTGCCGACCAGCTCGGCAGCCACCTCGCCGGTCACCAGCTTGTCGAGCGTGGGATCGGGGACCGGCGCCGTGGCGATCGCCATCGGGGTGCCGGGCAGCTTCTTCCTGCCGATCAGCTGCAGGATCCGCTCCTCGCCGAGGAGGCAGGTGAGGATGGCGTTACGAACCCGACGGTCGGTGAGGTCGTAGCCGCGCAGGTGGGCGATCGCGGCCACCATCCGGCACTGGATCAGCGCCAGCCCGGTGATGTTGGTCGGCACCGTCACCGTCATGGTGACCAAGCCACCGAGGTTGGTCAGGAAGCCCTGCGCTCCGGCATAGCGGACGTGGTGCTCGATCAGCTCGTGGATCGCCGCATCGGCGTCACCACCGTGCTCGGCGAGCTGCTTGTCGGCCGCAGCCGCCGCACCCGGGAGCGGACCGACGCCGGTGATCGCCCGCTCCAGCGCCTCGTGCACGAACGACGCCGTCAGGCCGGGGGCCAGCTGCGACACCTTGGGGGCCAGCTGTCGGCCCACCCGGGAGGAGATGCTCATGGGACGACAATATGGGGTCGTGCCGATCCTCCCGCCTCCGTGCCCGTGGCGCTTCCCGGTGCCTCCGGCCGACGCCGGAGACCTGATCACGTTCGGCGCCGACCTCGCGCCCGGGACGCTGCTCCGGGCCTACGCCGCCGGCCTGTTCCCGATGCCGGCTCTGGACCCGCGCGTCGCGTCGCGGGACGAGCCGATGGGCTGGTGGTCACCGGACCCGCGCGGGATCCTGCCGCTCGACGGGCTGCGCGTGAGCCGGTCGCTGCGGCAGTCGGCGAGGAAGTACGAGATCCGCGTCGACACCGCCTTCGCCGACGTGGTCGCCGGTTGCGCGGACCCCGCGCGCGACGGCAGCTGGATCACCGGCGCCATCAAGGCGGCCTACACCGAGCTGCACCGGCTGGGGTGGGCGCACTCCGTGGAGGCCTGGCGCGACGGAGAGCTGTCGGGGGGCCTGTACGGCGTCGCCATCGGCGGCCTCTTCGCCGGCGAGTCGATGTTCTCCCGCGGCCGGGACGCCTCCAAGGTCGCGCTGATCGGCCTGGTCGAGCTGCTGTGCGACGAGTACGCCGGCGGGCGACTGCTCGACACCCAGTGGCAGACCGACCACCTCGCCACGCTGGGGGTCGTCGAGGTCCCGCGTCGGGTGTACCTGGATCGCCTGCACCGGGCCGTCGAGCTCCCGCTGCCCGCGGCGTTCGCCTGACCGTGCGGGTACGACGGACTGCGGGTCAGACGACCAGGGGCTCGCCGTCGCCCTCCCGGACGATCGGACGACCCGCGTCGACCCAGTCGATCATTCCGCCGACCAGGTTCACCGCGTTGACGCCGAGCTGACCGAGGTAGGCCACCGCCTGGGCAGACCGGCCGCCGATCTTGCACACGACGACGAGCTGGTCGTCGCGCGGGAGCACGTCGGTGTGCTCGGGCAACTCGCGCAGCGGGATGTGCGTGGCGCCGTCGATGTGTCCGGCCTCCCACTCCTGCGGCTCGCGCACGTCGAGCACGCTGACTCCCTCGGGGAGGGGGTCGGGGACCTGGGCAACGGTCACGGAAGGCACGGCGTACATGTGGACCAAGGTTACCGGTCGCGCCGAACGGCCCGGCGACCGCTGCCGATGACGCACGTACGCGGGTGTCGTCCCGGCGTGGCTACTTCAGCAGCCGCGAGAGCCGCCGGTCCGCGAGCGGCTTCCCACCCGTCTGGCACGTCGGGCAGTACTGCAGGCTCGAGTCGGCGAAGGAGACCTCGCGCACCGTGTCCCCGCAGACCGGGCACGTCTCCCCGGCGCGGCCGTGCACCCGCAGGTGTGACTTCTTCTCGCTCTTCAGCTCGCTGGCGGCCAGGCCGTCCGCCCGGTGCAGGGCCTCGCCCAGCACGTCGCGGGTCGCGTCGTACAGCGTCTGCAGCTCCTCGCCGGTCAGCGAGCTCGCCGGCTTGAACGGCGACATCCGGGCCGCGTGCAGGACCTCGTCGGAGTAGGCGTTGCCGATGCCGGCGATGTTGGACTGCTGGCGCAGCACCCCCTTGACCTGAGCGCGGCCGGATCCCTGCAGGATGTCGTGGAGCAAGTCGATGGTGAACGCTTCCGACAGCGGATCGGGGCCGAGGCGGGCGATGCCCTCCACGTCGGTCGGCTTGCGCACGACGTACAGGGCCAGGCTCTTGCGGGTGCCGGCCTCGGTGATGTCGAGCCCGGCGCCGTTGTCGAGCACGATCCGCGCGGCCAGGGGCGACTTGCTGTTGGGCCTCGCCGGCACCTGGGGCACCTCGTCGCGCCAGCGGATCCAGCCGGCGCGGGCGAGGTGCAGCACCAGATGGGTGCCCGAGGCGTCGATGTCGAGGAACTTGCCGTGCCGGCTGACCCCGTCCACCAGGGCGCCGGTGAGCGCGGTGATCGGCGGGTCGTAGGTCTTCAGGCAGCTGAACGCGGCGATGTCCACGCGGACGATGGCGCGGTCGACCAGGCGGCCGGCCAGGTCACGGACCAGCGCCTCCACCTCGGGCAGCTCGGGCACGGCTCGATGCTATCCGGACGCCCGGGCGGGACGACCTGCGAATCGGCTGCCCGGACGGCTGCCCGGACGGGCCTTCTGCAGGACGTCCCGGACGGCGTCAGGCCCGATCGGTGAGTCGCTGGTCGAGCCCGAGCAGGGCGGCGGCGACGCCGTGCGGGTCGGCGAGGTGCTGCAGGTGGTGGCCCTCGTGCTCGAGCACCGGCCAGCCGTACGACGCGGCGTCGCGCATCTCGGTGCGGTAGGTGACGCCGAACGCGAGGTAGCCCGCCGGCTGGGCCCGCCAACCGGACGGAGCCGGCGGGTCGAGCAGCAGGAAGTCCGGCGACAGCCGCGGCTGCTCGGCCTCCACGGCAGCGCGCCAGCTTCCCGGCAGCAGCCGGTCGATCTCCGCACCCGGCCACCAGTGGGTCCAGCCGGGCAGACGCCCGTCCGGCTCCACCAGCGAGTCCAGCAGGGCCACGAACCCGGGGAGCGGCGGGTGCTCGGGCAGCGCGGCGTCGAGGTAGACGACCCGCGCGCCGGCCTCGTCGGCCACGGTCGCTGAGAAGCGGCCTGCGTTGCTGTGCGCGACCAGCACCTCGGCGCCGTCGGCGGCGAGGGCGAACCCGTCCAGCACCGACGCCAGCGTCTCGCCGACGACCGGCGCGACGCTCGCAGCGTGCCCGTCCTCGGTCAGCGCAGCTGCCAGCGGCCGGTAGATGGCGGGCCCGAGCAGCGGACTCGGCAGGAGGACGATGCGCACGCGACCCAGCATCCCAGTCGCCGTCGTCGGCGCAGGACGTCCTGCGGGCGGGTCGCCACCACGACCGGGACCCAGGACGTCTCCGGCTCGCTAGCAAAATCTACGGAATACCCTAGACGAGCCGATACCGTCCGATCATGGACCCGATCCGCAATCCGTACGCTCCCGGAGCCGGCCAGCGTCCGCCCGAGCTCGCCGGCCGAGACCGCGAGCTGGAGCAGTTCACGGTGACCCTGGAGCGCGTCGCCGCCGGCCGCCCCGACCGGAGCATGGTGCTCTCCGGGCTACGTGGGGTCGGCAAGACCGTGCTGCTCAATGCGCTGCGCAGCCTCGCGGTCAAGCGGGCGTGGGGGACCGGCAAGGTCGAGGCACGGCCGGACCAGTCGCTGCGACTGCCCCTGGCCCAGGCGGTGCACGCGGCGCTGCGCGAGATCGGCCGCCGCCACCGCGACGAGGACCGGGTCGAGGAGGTCACCGCGGTGCTGAAGGCGTTCGCGCTGCGCACCGAGCTGAAGGACCGCAAGGGGATGCGCTGGCAGCCCCCGATCGACGTGGTCGCGGCGAAGGGTCGCGCCGACTCCGGAGACCTCGAGCTCGACCTCATCGAGCTGTTCACCGACGTGGCGTCGCTCGCGGGCGACCTGGGCGTGGGCGTCGCGCTGTTCGTCGACGAGATGCAGGACGTCACCACCGAGGAGCTCGCGGCCCTGTGCGGCGCCTGCCACGAGATCAGCCAGCAGGGCGCGCCGTTGATCATCGTCGGCGCCGGGCTGCCGCACCTGCCGGCGGCGCTGGCTGCGGCCAAGTCGTACGCCGAACGGCTGTTCCGCCACGTCCGGGTCGACCGGCTGCCGCGCCCCATGGCCGAGCGCGCCTGGACGCTGCCGGCCGCCAGCGAGGACGCCACCTATGACCCGAAGGCGCTCGAGGAGCTCTACCGGCTCACCGACGGCTACCCCTACTTCGTGCAGGCGTACGGCAAGGCCACCTGGGACGCGGCGGTCGACTCGCCCATCGGCTGGAGCGACGTCATCCAGGCGGCGCCGGAGGCCGAGGCCGAGCTTGCGGTCGGCTTCTTCGGCGCCCGCTACGACCGAGCGACGCCGGCGGAGCGGGACTACATGCTGGCGATGGCCGACCTCGGCGCCGAGGTGGGGGACGGTCCGGTGGCCACCGCGCAGATCGCGAAGCTGCTCGGCCGCCGGCCCCAGTCGCTCAGTCCCGCCCGCGACGGCCTCATCAAGAAGGGCCTGATCTTCTCGGGCGAGCGGGGGACCGTGGCATTCACGGTGCCGCACTTCGGCAAGTTCCTGCGCAGCCAGCACTGACCGCCCAGCCGGCCACACCGGGTGCGACAATCGCGCGGTGATCGTCGAGGCCGTCCACTGCGATGCGGCACACCGGTTCAGCAAGCCGACCGTGGGCCGGATCGACCTGGTCGAGGGCCGCGGCGTTGCGGGGGACGCCCACTATGGCGAGACCGTGCAGCACCTCTCGCGGAAGCGACGTGACCCGGGCCAGGTCAACCTGCGCCAGGTGCACCTCGTCCACGCCGAGCTCCTGGACGAGCTGACCGCCAAGGGGTACGACGTCCGGGCCGGCCTGCTCGGGGAGAACGTGACTACCCGGGGAGTCGACCTCCTCGCGCTGCCCACCGGCACCCGGCTGCGCCTGGGCCCGGCGGCGGTCCTCGAGGTGACCGGACTGCGCAACCCGTGCCACCAGATCGACGACTGCCGTCCCGGCGTGCTGCGGGAAGTGCTGGGCCGCGACGCCGACGGCGGTGTCGTGCGGCGAGCGGGCGTGATGGCCGTGGTCGTGCGCGGCGGAGCCGTCACGAGTGGCGACCAGATCACCCTGGTGCTGCCCGACCGACCCCACCGCCGGCTCGAGCCGGTCTGACCCGGGTTTCGTGGCCCTGGACTCGGACCCTGGGCGCCGCTGTCCGGCGCCGGGCAGAATAATGCAGCCCATGACGAAGCCGGCGGGCGCCGAGCGACCCCAGGTGGTGGCCCATCGCGGAGCCAGCTCGAAGGAGGCCGAGCACACGCTCGGCGCCTATGTCGCGGCACTCGACGACGGCGCGGACGCGCTGGAGTGCGACGTCCGGCTCACCGCCGACGGGCACCTCGTGTGCGTGCACGACCGCAGCACCCGTCGTACCGGCTCGCGCGCCGGCATCGTGTCGGCGATGGAGCTCCGTGAGCTGGAGGAGCTCGACTTCGGCAGCTGGAAGCACCCCTGGGCCGAGCTCGACGACGAGGCGCCCGACGTGGACCCGGAGTACCGCAAGGTGCTGACCCTGCGGCGGCTGTTCGAGATGGCCGCCGACTACGACCGACCGGTGCAGCTGGCCATCGAGACCAAGCACCCGACGCGCTACGCGGGCCTCGTGGAGCGGCGCCTGACCGAGCTGCTCGACGACTTCGGCTGGACCGGGCCGGGCTCGCCGGCCCGCGTGATGAGCTTCTCGTGGGTGGCGCTGCGCCGGATCCGGCGATGGGCCCCTGAGCTGGAGCTGGTCCTGCTGGTCGAGGGGCCGACCCAGTGGATGCGGGCACGCCCGGTGGCCGAGCCGGACTGGATCGCCGGCCCGGGCATCGCGCTGGTCCGCAAGCACCCCGACCTCGTCCGCCGGTTGCGTGCGCACGGCACCCGGGTGCACTGCTGGACGGTCAACGACGACGCCGACATCGACCTGTGCCGCGAACTCGGGGTGGAGGCGCTGATCACCGACGAGCCCGGCCGGACGCTCAACTACTTGAACTCTTGACGTTTGCCGGGTGCCTCGGCGGGCATAGTGAGGGACGAGAGAGAGCCCCGATCCCGCCCGGAGGCCCGATGTCGCCCGAAGCCGCTGCTGCGCACGGTCGAACCGTTTCCCTGGTGCTGCCGTTCACCGCGGCCAGCGCCGGTGAGGTACGGCGCACGCTGTGCACCTGGCTGGTCGAGCAGGGGTGCGGCCCGGATGTCGTCGAGGACGCCCGGCTGGTCGCCTCGGAGCTCGTCGGGAACGCCGTCCGGCACGCCGACCCCGTGCAGCCGGGGCAGCCGGGTCGCCTGCTGGTCAGCTGGCACACGGAGGACGGCGGTCTGGTGCTCTCGGTCAGCGACGGTGGCAGCGGCACGGTCCCCCAGCAACGTCCGGCGCCCCTCGACGCCGTCGGCGGCCGCGGCCTCACCATCGTCGACGCCCTCGCGAAGCGGTGGTGGGTGGAGCCGAACGGCACCCGCAGCACCGTGCACGCGCTGCTGCCGCTCCCGGGGCCGGTCCCCGCGCCGGCGTCCTGAGGCTGCGCACTACGCTCGGGCGGCATGGGGAAGCGAACACGCGTCCAGGCCCGCGCTGCACAGTCGGCCGACTCCGGGTCGGGCGGCCCGGCCCAGACCGGGCCTCGTGAGCCGTGCCCCTGCGGTTCGGGCCGGCGCTACAAGAACTGCCACGGCGGCAAGGACGGCGGCGCCTCGCCGTACGTCCGGCGTCCCTTCGAGGGCCTGGCGGGCGAGTGCGACCTGGTCGCTCTCCGCGAGTTCGTCCCCGCGGCGACGGCTCCGCTGACGGTCAAGGACACCGATCGCGAGGTGCTGCTCTGCTCGCTGCTCCCCGCGGCCGCCCCGGCCCTGGTGCGCCCCGACGGCAGCGTGTGGCTCGGGCTCCAGGTCCAGCACGCGTACGGCGACGCCTCGCGCGACCTGGCCGCGGTGCTGGCCCGCGCCCTCGAGGCCGAGCCCGGCAGCATGGTGGGGCTGCCGGCGGACCCCGGCCCGGGACCCCGCCTGCAGGACCTCATGGAGGGCGGTCTCGACGTGACGGTCCACGACGGCTTCGACTTCTGGGTCGCCGACGTCGACCAGGACGGCAGCATGGCGGCCGCGCTCGAGCAGGCCAACGCCGCCGCGGCGCCGACGCAGCGGCTCGACGGCGACCGCGCCGCCTACCTCACCACGATCGGCGACCACGCCTACCTGCGCTGGGTGATGCCCGAGGACGAGGACGCGCTCCTCGACGCCCTGGCCCGGCTGCACCACGCCGGGGAGGACCGGCTGGTCGAGGGCGCCCGGCTCATCGGGATGTTCCGCGCCCACGGACTGCTGGTGCCGGTGTGGGACGTGCCCGTCGCCCCGGACGGCGACCGGACCGTCGACGCAGACGCCGCTGCGCTGGCCGGACCGGTCGACCGGTTCGCCGAGCGGCTGGCCGCCGTGCTGGGCGCTGCGGAGCCGCTGTCGGCCGACGAGCGGTCCACCCGGGCCGGGCTGGCCAGCCGCCAGTTGACCCTGCGCTGAGCGCCCTCGAGACGGGGTTCCGCGGCCCCGGGGAGGGCGGCGAACTTTGAGAAACGAAACCTCGGAGTCCGTTTCGATAATCTTCAACCGCAGACTTGTGTGCGCCGGTCGGGTCGCCTAGATTTACCTGCGCCCGGTCGTTGTTGCATCCCCCGTCGACATCGGCCGGGCGCTCCAATTCCCCCGTCGACGAGCGTGCTCGCCGGTCAGCCCAGGTAGCGCACGTCGAGCGGTGTCTCGACCAGGCGCTGGTTGTCCATGGAGACGCGCAACGCCCGTGCCGAGCGGCGGGACGAGACCGCCTCGACCAGCTCGCCGTCGCGCAAGAGCAGGGCGCAGCCGTCGTCGACGGCGTACCCACCGGGAAGCTTGGCGGTGGCCACGAACTCGCGGTAGCACGGGCGGCGCTGCTCCTCGCCGTCGTAGTGCGGACAGGCGCTGCCCGCGATCAGCCCGAGCCCGTCCGGCAGCGGGTCGAGCCGGTCCTCGCCGTAGGAGTCGGTGACGGAGGCCTCGAACCAGCAGTTCATGCCGGCGCTGATGCCCGCCAGCACCACCCCGTCCGCGGCGGCGTCGACCAGCACCTTGTCGAGCCCGTGCGACCGCCAGACCGCCAGCAGGCTGACCGTGTTGCCGCCGCCGACGAAGACCACGTCCTGCCGGCCGATGAACGCCCGCAGGTCCTCCTCGGTGCGTCGGAACAGCCGCAGCACGGACGTGTCCGCGTGGTCGGCGAAGGCCTCCTCGAACCGCTCGACGTACCCGTCCGCGTCGCCGCTGGCCGTCGGCACGAAGCAGATGCGCGGCCGGCCGGCCGGCCGGCGCGCGAGCGAGAGCAGGAAGTCGTCGAGCAGCGGGTTCTCCGGCTCCATGGAGAAGCCGCCGCCGCCCAGCGCGAGGATGGTCCCGAGCACCCGTGGCACCCCCTAGGTGAGGTCGTCCCGAAGGATAGGACACGACATGCATCGCGGACCGCCGCGGCCCGAGCCGAGCTCGGAGCCGGCGATGGCGATGACCTCGATGCCGGCCTCCTCGAGGCGGGTGTTGGTCTCGATGTTGCGTTCGTAGGCGACGGCGACCCGGGGCGCGATGGCCAAGGTGTTGTTGCCGTCGTCCCACTGCTCGCGCTCTGCGGTGACCGGGTCCAGCCCGGTGTCGATCTGGTGCAGCGTGTCGATGCCCATCGCCTTCGCCGCGGCCACCAGGAACGGCTCCGCCGCGGCGACGTGCAGCTCCCCCGGCTCGGTGGAGGTGACCGCGAACGCGCGCAGCTGGTCGGCGACGTTGGGGTACATCACGATCTTGTCGACGTCGACCATGGTGCACACGGTGTCCAGGTGCATGGTGGCCCGCTCCTGGGTGATCGGCACCGCCAGGACGGTGTGCGCCAGTCCGCTGCCCAGCACCTGTCGGGCCAGCCGCTCGGCACCTGCGGGGGTGGTCCGCTCACCGACACCGACGGCGATGACGCCGGGCGACAGCAGCAGGATGTCGCCGCCCTCGACGTACTCGTGGTGCCAGCCGTGGATGGACGCAACACCGGCGAAGCGGGGGTGGACCCGGTAGATGAGCTCGGTCAGCTGGGTCTCGCGGGCCCGCGCCGGCATCGCCAGCGAGGTGATCGCCACCCGGTCGCCGATCCACACGCTCGAGTCGCGGGTGAACAGCAGGTTGGGCAACGGGTCGATGACGAACTCGTCGTCGGGCAGCAGCGACGTGACCAGCCCGAAACCGCCGCGCACCTCGTCGTTGCGCACGCCCGCGGTGAGGGTGCGGGCCAGCTGCTCCGGCGCCATGTCGGTCAGCGCTGAGCGCAGGTAGTCGCGCAGCGTGTCGCCGAGGTGCAGGCTGTCGAGCGCCGAGGCGATCGCGGCAGCTCGCGCCTCCGGGCCGACCAACGTCTCGGTGAGCAGGTCGGTGAGGTAGAGCACCTCGACGTCGCGGTCGCGCAGGGCCTGGGCGAAGGCATCATGCTCCTCCTGCGCCCGGCTCACCCACGGGATCCCGTCGAAGAGCAGCTTGTCGTTGTTGCGGGGGGTCAGCCGCTTCAGCTCCGGTCCGGGGCGGTGCAGCATGACCGTGCGAAGCCGGCCGACCTCGCTGTCCGCGCCCACGGCGGGGGTGGTGCCGGGGGTCGGCGCAGCGCTGGGTGGCGGCGTGGTTGCCGGGGTCATGCCGCGAACGATATGCCCCCGCGGTCCTCCGATCGAGGCGGCCGGTCAGACCAACAGCTCGTAGACCGTGAACCCGGCCAGCAGGAAGCACACCGCCGCGCCGAGGTAGTGGATCAGCGCCAGCCTGATGTGGCGCAGCAGGAACCGCCCGGCCAGGCACGCCAGCCCGGAGACGGTCAGCAGCGCACCCCACGCCCCGAGGAACACCGCGACCGGCTCGTGGTACCTGCCCACGAGGCTGATCGTCAGCAGCTGGGACAGGTCACCCCACTCGGCGGCGAAGAGCACCAGGAAGGAGGCGAGCACGGCCTTGAAGCCGGTGCGGGTCTCGGTCGCCTTGGCGGCGTACTCCTGCTCGGTCTCGGCCTCCTCGGCGTCCGCCTTCGGTGCCTCCCGGAGCAGCAGCGCCCCGCCGATGAGGAAGATCGCCGCCGCCACCCCCTTCACGACCCCCTCGGGCAGCAGGGTCGCGACCTGGCCGACCGACACCGCGATGAGGGTCTGCACCAGGAACGCCAGCCCCACACCGATCCAGACCATCAGCGGCCGGTACCGGGTGGAGAGCACCAGGGCGGCGATGAAGGTCTTGTCCGGGAGCTCGACGACGAAGATGGCGCCGAAGGTCAGGGCGAGCACGGCGAAGTCCACCCGGCCAACCTACGGGGGCGCGGACGAACAAAGTTCTTGGCCTCCGCCGGGGTCGGGTGTTGACTTCCGGTAGGGGTCGTCCGACAACGAGGAGCCAACATGCCGAAGCTCGATTCCTACCGACCCGGGACGCCCAGCTACGTCGAGCTGGTCACCCCCGACCAGCACGCCTCCGCGTCGTTCTACGCCGACGTCTTCGGCTGGGACATCACCGAGGACCCCCTGCCCGAGGAGGCCGGCGGTGGCGTCTACCTGATGGGCCGGCTCCAGGGAGACGCCGTCTGCGGGATCAGCCCCCAGATGACCGGGCCGGCTGGCCATCCGGCGTTCTGGGGCGTCTACCTCACCGTGGAGGACGTCGACGCAGCGGCGGCGAAGGTGGCCGGTGCCGGCGGCAGCCTCGAGGCCGGTCCGTTCGACGTGATGGACCTGGGCCGGATGGCCGCCGTCAAGGACCCGACCGAGGCGCGGGTGAACCTCTGGCAGGCCAAGGGCAGCATCGGCACCGAGCGCGCCAACGAGCCGGGTACGCCGATCTGGAACGAGCTGGTCTCCCCGGACGTGCCCAAGGCGCTGGAGTTCTACGCGCAGGTGGTCGGCACCGGCTCCCAGACGATGGACATGGGCGAGGGGGCGACGTACACCAGCATCACCGACGTCGACGGCCGCACTGTCGGTGGCGCGGTCGCGCCGATGATGCCCGACGTGCCACCGCACTGGAACGTCTACTTCAACGTCACCGACGCCGATGCCACCGCGGCCCGGATCGGCGAGCTCGGCGGCAGCACGCTGGCGCCCAACTTCGACGTCCCCGGCGTGGGGAGGATGGGCTTCTTCGCCGACCCGCAGGGCGCCATGTTCGCGATCATGCAGGCGCCGGACACGCAGGAGTGATCCGGAGTCAGCGGGTGCGGGCGGGAGATGCGGGGTAGACCCCGAGCACCTTGATCTCGGTGGTGAAGAAGGCGAGCTCCTCCAGCGCGTTGCGCACCGGGGTGTCGTCGGGATGGCCGTCGACCTCGGCGAGGAACTGGGTGGCGGCGAAGTGGCCGCCGACCATGTAGCTCTCCAGCTTCGTCATGTTGACGCCGTTCGTCGCGAAGCCACCGAGCGCCTTGTAGAGCGCGGCGGGGAGGTTGCGCACGTTGAAGATGAAGCTCGTCACCACCGGCCCCCGGTCCCTTGGCGCCCGCACCAGCTCGGGGGAGAGGACCACGAACCGGGTGGTGTTGTGGTCCTCGTCCTCGACGTCGGACTGCAGCACTTCGAGGCCGTAGATCTCGGCGGCCAACGGCGGCGAGATCGCCGCCATGCTGGGATCGGCGGCCTCGGCGACCTCACGGGCGGCGCCGGCGGTGTCGCCGGAGATCACCGCGGCCAGCCCGTGCTGCCGGATCACCTTGCGGCACTGGCCCAGGGCGTGGACGTGGCTGTGCACCGTCCGGATCGAGTCGAGGCTGGCGCCGGGCACGCCGAGCAGGCTGAACTGGATGCGCAGGAAGTGCTCGCCGATGATGTGCAGCCCGGACGTCGGCAGGAAGTGGTGGATGTCGGCGACCCGGCCGGCGATGGAGTTGTCGATGGGGATCATCGCGAGCTCGGCGTCGCCGCCCTCGACCACGGCGAAGACGTCCTCGAACGACGCACACGCGATGTAGTCCCAGTCGGGGTAGGCCTGCCTGCAGACCATGTGGGAGTTCGAGCCCGGCTCTCCCTGGTAGGCGATGCGTCCTGCGGTCACGCGGGCCAGTTTCCCATGCGGCCGCCGCGCGTGCGCCGCGCCTGCGCGCAGCAGGCTCCGGCGCTGCCTAGGATCAGCCGACGTGAGCACCGCCCTTGCCGTCGTCGCCCTGCTGCTCGCCCTCGCCTCCCTGCTGCTCGCCGCATCGGCCCTGCGGCGGTCGACCGAGGCCCAGCGCCTGCGCCGACGCCAGAGCGCCGCCGCCGCGGACCTGCCCGAGGACACCCACGGGCTGCGCCAGGAGGTGGCCGCCCTGCGGGCGGAGAACGCGCACGCGCTCAAGCACCTCGCGGTGGTGCGCTACGACGCCTTCGGCGACATGGGCGGGCACCTGTCCTGGTCGCTCGCCGTGCTGGACGACCACGGCAACGGCTCGGTGCTGACCTCGATCCACGGGCGCAACGACGCCCGCACCTACGCCAAGCAGGTCACCGGCTGGACCTGTGCCCAGCAGCTCTCCCCCGAGGAGCAGGAGGCGGTGGACGCCGCCAGGCCGTGACGGCCGGGGCACGTCGCGGTCACGTCAGGGCGCACCTCACCGGGGCACCTCCTCGGCCACCTCCTCGGCCACCTCACCGGCCACCTCATCGGGGCACCCGCACCAGGAGGCGGCCGTGCACGCACTCGGCGACCAGCTCCTTGCCGGGGGCGATCAGGTCGCCGTCGAGCTGGCGCGGCGCCGAGGTGTGGGTGCGGACGACGACCTGGCGGCCGCTCATCCGGGTGATGGTCTCGTCGGTGCGCTTGTTCCGGGTGAGCACCCGTGCGGCCAGCGGCAGCCAGGAGAGGAACCGGCGCGGGTAGAGCAGCACCACGTCGAGCACCCCGTCGTCGATGGTCGCGTCGGGGATCAGCGGCATCCCGGCCTGCAGGTGCCCCACGTTGCCGACGACGATCGTCCGGGCCCGGTGCGTGGTGAAGGGGCCGCCGTCGACGGAGATCTCGACCCGGATGACCGGGAACATCAAGGCCTTGAGGGCCGACCACACGTAGGCCAGCCAGCCGATCCGCTTCTTGACCTCCTCGTTGACCCCTTCCATGATCGCGGCGTCGAAGCCCATCCCGGCCATCACCAGGAAGGTGGCGTCCTCCATGTCGTCACCGGTGACGGACACCATGTCGATGGCGCGGTCCTGCCCGTTGAGCCCGACGTCGACGGCCGCGCGGAGGTAGAGCGGGATGGCAAGGTTGCGGGCGAGCAGGTTGCCGGTGCCCGCGGGCACGATCCCGACCGGGATGCCGGTGCCGGCCAGCTCCTCGCAGACCGCCCGGATGGTGCCGTCGCCGCCGATCGCCAGGGCCAGGTCGACGCCGGCCACCGCCGCCTCGTGCGCCATCCGGTAGCCGGTGTCCGCCACGGTGGTCTCCCACCACAGCACCTTCTCCCAGCCGGACTCCTCCGCCATCTTGTCCACCATCATCCGGAACCCGGCCGGGTCGTCGACCTTGCTCGGGTTGAGGATGCCGGCCAGGGTGCGGGTGCGGGTCGCCTCGAGCGCCTCCGGCAACGGTTCGTTGGCCAGGGCGATCGACCGGGGGCGGGGGTCGAAGATGAGCAGCGACCAGAGCACCAGGCCCGACCCGAGCAGCACCCCGGCCACCACGTCGGACAGGTTGTGCACGCCCAGGAAGATCCGGTCCGCGGCGACGAAGAGACCGAGCACGACAGCGGCCGCGACGAGCAGGTGCCGCACGCCCCGTCGCCGGACCAGCATGATCGCCAGCACGACGGCGATCCCCATCGCTGCGGAGATCGAGGTCGCGTGGCCCGAGGGGAAGGAGTACGTCGTGAGCACCTGGATCGGGTCGTCCCAGTGCGGTCGCTCCCTGGCGATCAGCAGCTTCAGGCCGCTGAACACCGCGAACTCGAGCGCCATCAACACGAGCAGCCACGCTGAAGCACGCCGGTGGTGCTTCGCGAACAGCAGCCCGGTCGCGATCAGCGTCGCCACGGTCATCGCCACCGTGCCGGTGAGCCGACCCAGCCACACCCAGAACGACTGCAGCGCAGGGTTGCTCACGGTGGTGTCGAAGGGCCACCGGCCCGCCTGCCGGTCGAGATCCTCCAGCGGTTGCCAGTCCACCGCCACGAGCACGGCCAGCACGGCGAACGCCACCGTGCACAGCAGCGCCCAGGACACCACGGTCCAGCGCTGGCGGGGGGTCTCGATCACGCGGCGTGATTATGCCGTACGGCGTCGCGCGGCCCGCACCGAGAAAACCGGTCGAGCCGCTGGATAGGCTTCCGGTGTGATCGACCCCCGACTGCTCCGTGACGCCCCGGACCTGCTGCGTGCCGCCCAGGAGAAGCGGGGACTGTCCGCGGAGGGCGTCGACCGGGCCGTGGCCGCCGACGAGGCCCGCCGGCACGCCATCGCGGAGTTCGAGCGGCTGCGGTCGGAGCAGAAGTCCCTGGGGAAGCAGATCGCCGGGCTCAAGGGCGAGGAGAAGCAGGAGCTGCTGGTGCGCACCAAGTCGCTCTCGGGCGACGTGAAGGCCGCCGAGGCGGCGCAGGACCGGGCCGAGGCGGACTGGCGCGAAGCGCTGCTGGCGCTGCCCAACATCGCCGCCGACGAGGCGCCGCCGGGAGGCGAGGACGACTTCATCGTGCTCGAGACGGTCGGCACGCCGCGTGACTTCGCTGCCGAGGGCTTCGAGCCGCGCGACCATGTCGAGCTGGGCAAGCTCCTGGGCGCCATCGACCTCGACCGGGGCGCCAAGGTCTCCGGCGCGCGGTTCTACTTCCTCACCGGGGTGGGCGCCGAGCTCGAGCTGGCGCTGGTCAACCTCGCGATGGAGCAGGCCCGCGAGGCGGGGTTCACCCAGGTCGTCGCGCCCGCGCTGGTGAAGCCCCGCGCGATGGAGGGCACCGGCTTCCTGGGCCAGGCAGCCGACGACGTCTACCGCATCGAGGGCGAGGACCTCTACCTCGTCGGCACCTCGGAGGTCGCCATGGCGGCGTACCACTCCGACGAGATTCTGGAGCGATCCGCCCTCCCCCTGCGCTACGCCGCCTTCAGCCCCTGCTTCCGCAAGGAGGCAGGCTCGCACGGCAAGGACACCCGCGGCATCATCCGGGTGCACTGGTTCGACAAGGTGGAGATGTTCGTCTACACCACGCTGGACCAGGCCGAGGCGGAGCACGGGCGGCTGCTGCAGTGGGAGAAGGACTTCCTCGACAAGCTCGAGCTCGCCTACCGGGTGATCGACACCGCGGCGGGCGACCTCGGCCTGAGCGCGCGGCGCAAGTTCGACTGCGAGGCGTGGATCCCGACCCAGGGCAAGTACCGCGAGCTCACCTCGACCTCCAACTGCACCGACTTCCAGGCCCGTCGGCTCGACATCCGCACCCGGGACGGCGGCCACACGGTCCCGGTGGCCACCCTCAACGGCACGCTGACCGCCATCCCGCGGGCCATCGTGGCCATCCTCGAGACCCATCAGCAGGCCGACGGGTCGGTGCGCGTCCCCGAGGCGCTGCAGAAGTTCCTGGGCCGCGAGGTGCTGGAGCCGCTGGCGTGACCGGGCAGGAGGACACACGGCAGGCAGCGCCGGTGGACCGCGGCACCGAGCCGGGCAGCTGGACCCCCCGGCTGGTCGCTCTCGACATCGACGGCACCCTCCTGAAGTGGGTCGACGGGGCAGACACGCCGTACGAGCAGATCCCCGACGTCCTGCACGACGCCGTCCAGGACGTCCTCGGGGCCGGCGCGCACGTCGTGCTCGCGAGTGGTCGCTCACCGCACGGCATGATCCGGATCGCCGACCTGCTGGACCTGCCGGCTGCTTCTGGGCGGGATGAGCGGCTCTGGGTGGTGGCGTCCAACGGCGCGGTGATCTTCCGCTACCCGCCGCTGGAGGTCGTGCACGAGGAGACCTTCGACGCCAGCGAGGCGGTCCGCCAGGTGCTCGAGCACCACCCGGAGGCGATGGTGGCCGTGGAGGAGCGCGGCGTCGGCTACAAGCTCAACAAGCCGTTTCCCACCGGCGAGCTGTCGGGCGAGATGATCCGGGCCGAGGTCGACGAGCTGGTCGGCGAGCCGGTGAGCCGGGTGATCATCCGCGACCCGAACGCGAGCGCGGAGGACTTCGTCGCTCTCGCGGCGACGCTGGGGCTGCACGGCACCGACTACGTCGTCGGCTGGACGGCCTGGCTCGACCTGGCCCCGGTCGGCATCAGCAAGGCGTTCGGCGTCGAGTACGTCGCGCGCGAGCTGGGCGTCGAGCAGGCCGACGTGCTGGCGATCGGCGACGGCCGCAACGACATCGAGCTGCTCAGGTGGGCCGGCCGTGGGGTCGCCATGGGCCAGGCGGTCGAGGAGGTCCGCGAGGCGGCCGACTTCGTCACCGGGACGGTGTACGACGACGGGGCCGCCGACGAGCTGCGTCGCTGGTTCCCCGAGGCACCCCGTGGTTGAGGACACCGGTGGGACCCTTCCGTCCTCGTCGACCGGCAACCCGCTGTCCGACATCGGGCGACCGGTGCTGCCCGAGACCGTGACCACCGCTCGCCTCGAGCTGCGGCTGATCAGTGCCGAGGAGGCCGCCGGCATGCTGGCCGGGCGCCGGAAGCCCGACTGGCACCCCGACTACCCCCGCCAGGACGATCTGGACGGGGTCTCGATGGTCCGCGCGGACGTCACGGCCGCGGAGCGCAGCTGGGGGTCACGACACGTGGTCCGCACGTTCGACGGGCTCGTGTGCGGCTCGATCGGCTTCTTCGGTCCCCCGGAGGCAGCAGGTGACGGCACCGCCGAGGTCGAGGTCGGCTACGGCCTGGTGGCGGACGCGCGCGGCCACGGTGCGGCCACCGAGGCGCTGCAGGGCCTGCTGGTCGAGGCCGACCGGGCCGGAGTGCGGGTCCGCGCCAGCGTCGAGCCCGACAACCGGGCCAGCGTCCGGGTGCTCGCCAAGTGCGGCTTCACCGAGCTGCGCGGCTCCGACGAGGAGGGCAACCTGGTGATGGCCCGTCCGCTGCCCGACCGGCGGTGACGATGCCCGTGCGCCTGGTGGCCACCGATCTCGACGGCACCCTCGTGCGGTCGGACGGGTCGGTGAGCGAGCGCACCCGGCGAGCGCTGGTCGCGGCCGAGGACGCCGGCATCGACGTGGTCTTCGTGACCGGCCGCCCACTGCGCTGGGCGCGCGAGGTGTTCGAGCACGTGGGCGGTCATGGCCAGGCCGTCATCTCCAACGGTGCACTGGTGTGGGACGTGGCCGGCGACCGGGCGCTGCGCGTGCGGCAGATCGAGGCAGCGACGGTCGTCGACGTCGCCGACCGGCTGCGTACCGCCGTCCCCGGCTCGGCGTTCGCCGTCGAGTCGCTCGAGGGGATCGGGCTGGAGCACGAGTTCCTCGAGCGCTACCAGGTGCCCGAGGGCAGCCGGCGCGGTGACCTGACCGCGCTCGTCGCCGACGGCTCGCCGATCGTCAAGCTGCTCGCCCGCCACGAGGAGCTGGGGCCGCAGGACTTCTGGGACGCTGCCGACGAGCTGGTCGGAGGCCTGCTGGAGATCACCTGGAGCTCGTCCTCGACCCTGCTCGAGATGAGCGCCAAGGGGGTCACCAAGGCATCGACGCTGGCCCTCCTCGCCGACGAGCGCGGCGTCCCGGCCAGCGAGGTGGTGGCGTTCGGGGACATGCCCAACGACCTGCCGATGCTCAGGTGGGCGGGCACGTCCTACGCGATGGCCAACGCCCACCGGACCGTGCTCGACGCGGCCGACCACGTCGCCCCGGGCAACGACGAGGACGGCGTGGCCGTCGTACTGGAGCGGATACTCGGAGGCTGAGGGCGGAGCCGCGTGCGGCCCGGACTTCCTGCGGAGCGGCGAGAGCTACGTCTTCTTCGTCGACGGGTTCCACCGCGGACGGATCAGCGCCTCGCTGTGCGGTGGCACCATGATCTCCTCGGCGCAGCTGGAGCAGCGGCTCGAGCGACTCGCTGGCCCGCCGCACGACCCGGTCCGGGTGGACGCATCCTGCTCGACGAGCCCGGCCACGGGCACTGGTGGTGGATCCCCGTCGGCGTTGCTGCGCTGGTCCTGGCCGGCGGGGCCGCCTGGTGGACCACTCGCCGCGGCGGTCGGACGAGCGCGGGGTGACCCGCGCGACGCCAGCTCCAACTCCTGTCGGCCTGCGTCAGGCGTCAGGCGTCAGGCGTCAGGCGTCAGAGATACATGCCACCCGAGCTGCGCTCCTGCCCCGGCTCCGGCGCGCCTTCGGGCGAGCCGCCCTGCCCAGCTTGGCGACGCATCTGCTCCATCACACCGGGAGGCAGTGCGCGCATCTGCTCCAGCTGCGTCCGAGCGGCCATCTGCTGGGTGTAGATGGCCGACTGGATGCCGTGGAACAGGCCCTCCAGCCAGCCCGCGAGAGTCGCCTGGGCGATCCGCAGCTCCGACTCGGTGGGGGTGTCGCTCTCGAACGGCGCGATCAGCCGGTCGAGCTCGGCGTCGAGCTCGGGCGCCAGGCCCTCCTTCAGCTCGGTGATGGAGGTGTGCAGCAACGACGCGAGGCGGGTGCGGCCGGGCTCGTCGACCGGGGCCGACTTCACCTCCTCGAGGAGGTGCTGGATCATCCGGCCGATGCGGATGACCTTGGCGGGCTCCTCCACCAGGCTGGTCGGGTCGCTCTCGCGGGACTCCTCGTCCGCGTGTGCGACCCCCGGTTGGCCTTCCGGGTCGACGATGACGACACGCGGGTCGGCGGGCTGCTCGGGCTGGGACATGTCTGTCAGCGTAACCAGTCCCTCACGACGCGATCCGGACCAGGATCTTGCCGCTGTGCTCGCCGCTCTCCATCAGGGCGTGTGCCCGGCCCACCTCGTCGAGGGGGAACTCCGCGCCCACCGGCGCCTCGATCCGGCCCTCGGCGTACAGCGGCCACACATGCTCCACGACAGCGGCGCAGATCGCGGACTTCTCGGCCACGGGTCGGCTGCGCAGCGACGTCGCCACCACGGCGCCGCGCTTGCGGAGCAGCGTGGCGATGTCGAGCTCTGCCTTCGTGCCGCCCTGCATCCCGATGATCACCAGGCGGCCCTCGGTGGCGAGCGCCGACACGTTGCGTCCGAGGTACTTCGCGCCCATGTTGTCGAGGATGACGTCGGCGCCCCCGGTCTCCTTCAGGACGGCGACGAAGTCCTCCTCGCGGTAGTCGATCGCCCGCTCGGCGCCGAGCTCCTCGCACCGGGCACGCTTCTCCGCGGTGCCGGCGGTGGCGAACACCCGTGCGCCCAGGGCGGTGGCGAGCTGGATCGCGAAGCTGCCGATGCCGCCCGCGCCGCCGTGGACGAGCAGTCGCTCACCCGGTCGGAGCGCCGCCACCATGAGGAGGTTGGACCACACCGTGCAGGCGACCTCCGGGATGGTGCCGGCCACCGCGAGATCCACCCGGTCCGGCACCGGCATCAGCTGACCGGCGGGTACGGCGACCTGCTCGGCGTACCCGCCGCCCGCCAGCAGGGCGCACGCCTCGTCGCCGGGCTGCCAGCCCTCGACGCCCTCGCCGACCGAGCGGACCCGGCCGGAGCACTCGAGCCCCAGGATGTCCGAGGCGCCGGGCGGTGGTGGGTAGAAGCCCTGGCGCTGCAGGGTGTCGGCCCGGTTCACCGCGCTGGCCACGACGTCGAGGACCACCTCACCCCTTCGGGGCTCGGGGTCGGGCAGCTCGACCACCTTCAGGGCGTCGGGTCCGCCGGGGTCCGGCACGATGGCAGCACGCATGGGACCAGCCTAGGGCGGTGGGTCCGGCTCAGGCGTCGACGTCCTCGAGCTCCTGCTCGATCTCCGGGTCGTCGTCCTCGTGGGCCAGGTCGTCGGCCGACTTCTCCCAGCGTCGGGCGAGGTCGATCGCGACCGCGGAGAGTCGCTCCACCTCGTCGGTGTCGCCATTGTGCTGCGCCGCCGCGTAGCCCAGCAGGAACGTGGTGATGGGAGCTGCCGGGCGCTGCACGTTGTGCGCCGCCTCGCGGGCCACGTCGAGGATCAGTGCCTCGTCGAGGTCGACCTCGACGTCGAGGGCGTCGCACAGCTCGTCGATCCAGTCGTGGAGGTTCACGCACCCCAATCTGCCTACTCGGGGCGGGGTGTCGCAAGGGCGTTGCACCAAATACCCCGTTCCTCATCCGCGCCCGGCCGAGCCCGTTGTGTCCGTCCGCCTTGGCGTCAGGCCCCCGGATCGAGGTGCTGGCGCAGCTCCCGGAGGTCTGCCCAGCTGTCGACGTCCCTGCTCTCGATGCCTTCGGCCGGCACCTCGCCCAGGTCCAGGCCGTCCAGGAGGCGGTGCAGGGGCAGCCCGTGCTCCTCCTCGTACGGCGGCCGGTTGGCGACCAGTGCGGCGGTGACGTAGACGGCGCACAACGGCTGCCGGTGGCCCTCGTCGTCGACGAGCAGGGCGCCGTCGCGCCGCTGTCCGCTGGTGACCCGCCGGACGGTCGCGGTGGTGACCCCCGGCATGTCGACGGCGAGCACCACCAGCCACGTCGGGGTGCGCGGGAAGGCGCGCAACCCGGCCAGGAGCCCGGCCGCCGGTCCGCCGCCTGCCGGGTCCTCGCGGGTGAACGTCACCGGTCGGCTGGTCGGCACCGGCTCCCCGACCACGACCACCTCGTCGATGTCGAGCAGCGCCTCGAGGGACCGCTCCAGCAGGGTGGTGCCGCCGATCTCGATGGACGCCTTGTCGGCGCCCCCGAGCCGGGCGCCGGTTCCCCCGGCCAGCACCACGGCGCCGACCCGTGCGTGCCGGTCCAGGTCGTCCTCCACGAAGGGTGAGTCTGGCAGACGCGGCTGCCGCCGGTGGCGATCCTCTGGCACGCTGGAGGCATGACCGCTGACTCCACGCGCACTCTCGGCGTGACGCTGTGGCAACACGCCTCGGCGCTCGATCCGGCGGTCAACCGGGACGCGCTGAGCCGGGTCGGCGAGCTCGCCAGGTCGGCGGAGCACACCGACCTCGTCGTCCTGCCCGAGGCGTTCGCCCGGGACTTCGGTCAGCAGGGCAGCGACCTGGCGCCGTACGCCGAGCCCCTCGACGGCCCGTTCGCGACCACCCTGCGGAGCCGCGCCACCGAGGCCGGGGTCGCGGTGCTCGCCGGAATGTTCGAGACCAGTCCGGATCCCGCGCGTCCCTTCAACACCCTCGTCCTCGCCGACGAGGACCGGGTCACCAGCTATCGCAAGATCCACCTCTACGACTCCTTCGGCTACGTCGAGTCCGAGCGGGTGCACCCGGGTCCGCTGGAGCCCACGACCGTCGAGGCCAGGGGTGCCCGGCTGGGTCTGATGACCTGCTACGACTTGCGCTTCCCCGAGCTGGGCCGGGCGCTGGCAGGGGCGGGAGCCGAGGTGCTGGTGCTGCCGGCGGCGTGGGTGGCCGGCGAACGCAAGCTCGAGCACTGGCGCACGCTGGCGCGGGCCCGGGCCATCGAGAACGTCTGCTGGCTGGTGGCAGCCGCCCAGCCGGCACCGCGCTACACCGGCCACTCCCTCGTCGTGGCGCCCACCGGGGACGTCGTTGCCGAGGCGGGCGACGGCGAGGAGGTGCTGCACGCCACCCTCGACCTGAGCGCCGTCGCCGAGACGAGGAAGGGCAACCCGTCACTGTCGAACCGCCGCCTGTGACCCGCGGGCCGCACCCGGGTTCCGTCCGGGACGCCCTCGGGGAATCCGTCGGGGACGCCCGCAGGGACCCGTGCTCGACCCCGTCGGGCACAGGTCCCCGTTGCTATCCTGCGGCGTCAGTGGGAGCGGCTCCGACGTCCCGATCCCAAGAACTGCCCGGGAGGTGCACGCGTGCGTGACTCCGACCCGACCAGCGGGCGTCGTCGCAGCGGCGGAGCCCGGGTCGCGCGGCCGGAGCCGAGGCAACGCGCCCTGCCCGGGACGCCGCCGAGAGCAGCGCGCGGCTCGTCGCCGCGCGGCGGCGCCCGTCGGTCGGAGCGCGGTCCGCGCACCGGTGCCCGGTCGAGCGCGGCGCCCACGTCCCGCGTTCCCGCCGGTGCGGCGCCGGACCGCTCGCCGGACGCGCCGTCGGGCCGACAGCCGGGCAGCGGACGGCGTCGCCCGGACCGGACGAGGCACAGCCGGGTGCAGGCCGAGCGAGTGCCGTTCGGCCGGCTGCTCCGGGCCGCGTGGCTGATCCTGCTCGTCGCCGGCGCGGTCGGCGTGGGGGTCGAGCGCTGGGTCCCGGAGATCCCGTCGCTGGTCCGGGAGCTCTCCGCCGGTGTGCTCGCGTGCATGTTGACCGGAGGGCTGGCGGTGCGCTCCGGTGGTCGAGGCTGGTGGGCCGTCGCGCTGGCCGGGGTGCTCTCGCTGGCGGCCTTCTGGACCGCGTGGCCGGCGCTGCTGGCCGGTGCGGCCGTGGGCTCGGCCGTGGTCGCCGGGACGTTGGCCGTGCTGGCGACGCAGCCGGCCGCCAGCTTCCGCCTGGCCACCCGGGAGGTGCTGGTCGCCACCGTGGTCGCCGCCATCGGCGCGCTGTGCGTGGTCGCCTTCGTGCCGGTCCCGTCCAGCTCGGCGGTCGGGGTGGACGTCGCCGTCGGAAGGTTCGGGTACGTCGTACTCGGGCTGTCCCTGCTGGCCGCGATGGGGCTGGTCTACCGCCTCGGCGCCGGCTTCCACGGCCTCGGCCGACGCGGCTACGTGCTCGCCGCGGTGGCGGTGCTGGTCCTCGCCGTGGCGTTGGCCTACAGCGAGGCGCTGGCGCGCTGGGGAGCGCCCGACCTGGTCGCCTTCGTCGACGGCATCCGGGACGGCTTCCGCCAGCACCTGCACGCCGTCCCGCACCCGATCGCCGCGCTACTGGGCTACCCCGCTCTCGTGTGGGGCGTGTTCACCCGGGCCCGCAGGCGCCAGGGCTGGTGGGTGTGCGCCTTCGGGGTGGCCGCCACCGCCACTGCAGCCACCCGCCTGGTCAACCCGGGCGTCCCGCTCGGCACCACGCTGCTCAGCGGGTTGTACAGCCTTGTGGTGGGGCTCGCCCTGGGCTACCTGGTGATCCGTGGCGAGCAGGTGCTCACCGGCACGCACGGACGGCGCGCACGTCGCCACGAGGAGGCGGCCGCGCACCGTCTCGAACCCGGCCGCTTCCAGCCGCTCCGGTGAGCTGTCAGGCGTCCTCGAACGCGCGAGTAACCGGTCGTGGGGAGTACGTTGCCCGCCATGACGTCCTCGCAGGTGATGGCCGAGATGGTGGCCAGTGTGCTCTCCATCCCCGTGGAACCTGGCGAGCAGGTCGAGCCGGGAACGACGCTGGTGCTGCTGGAGTCCATGAAGATGGAGATCCCGGTGCTGTGTGAGCGTGCCGGCACTGTCGCCGACGTGCGGGTGCAGCCGGGGGACGTGGTCCAGGAGGGCGACGTGCTGGTCGTCCTCGACGACGCCTGAGCGCCGCGCCGTACCGGCCTCCTAGACTGGGTCCCCGTCCGGGCAACCGGGCACGGAGGGGTGCCGGAGTGGCCTATCGGAACCGCCTTGAAAGCGGTCGTGGGGAGACCCACCGCGGGTTCGAATCCCGCCCCCTCTGCTGGGTGCAGGACGTCGAACGACCACGCGTCCGCACACGTCCGGAAGCTGCTGAGCAGGCGCTACTCGGAGCCGCCGATCTCGAGCGCCACGGAGTCGTAGATGAGGTCGTGCACGCGCTGCCGGTAGCGCTCGATGTCATCGAGGAGTCGACCGACCTCGCGGCGCAGGGTGTCCGCGTCGAGGCGTTGCAGCACCCCGGGCCCGATCGCGCTGATGCGGGCGAGCAGCCGAGCGCGGTCCCGGTCGGAGGAACGGCTGCGTGCACTGAGCCAGCCGTCACGACTGCCGAAGTGCTCGCTGTCGAGCGCGTCCCGGACGCCGGACAAGCCTTGGCGCAGTCGCCAGCGCCAGACGCCGTTGGGCGCTTCGGGGCCGCTCTTCAAGGTGTCCTGCAGCTCCGCGATCGCTTCCTCGAGGGTCGTCATGGCCACCACCTCCGCGAGTCCGGTCGTGCCCGAGGCACGAGGGGTGACTCACCAGTGTGACCCACCGCACACCCCCTCACAAGGGGCGCCTCGCAAGTCGGCCGATTTGGCGGCGCACCGGACCAGGTCGTTGAATTGCTCTCGTGACTGACGCTTCCCCGGCACCGAATTCCCCGCCCGGCTCCTCGAAGGGCCCGTCGAGCGGCCCGTCGAGCGGCCCGCCGAACGACCTGCGCAGCTACGGCCTCGCGCCGCGGCTGCGGGCCCGGCTCATGGGCGCCGCCCTCGTGGTGATCGCCGTGCTGCTGCTCGTGATGACCGTGCTGGTCGCCGTGCTGCGCCTGCCGCCGGACATCCTGAGCGTGCTGGTCGGGCTCGTCGTGGTCGCGGTCTTCGGGCTCGGGTTCCTGCTCGTGCGCCGGTGGTCCATCGTCCGGCTGGACGACCAGGGCTACCGGGTTCGCTTCGTCCGTGGTGTCGGCACCGCGCAGGCGCGGTGGGTTGATGTGCTCGACCTGGCCACCGCCACCGAGTCCGGCGACGACGTCGTCGTCCTGCGCCTGCGCGACGGCAGCACGACCACGGTGCCGGTCGGCTTCATCGAGGGCGACCAGGAGGAGTTCGTCGAGGAGCTGCGCCGCCGCCTCGACCGGGGCGCGCAGCCGCGTCGCGGACGCCGGGCCTGAGGCGCTCCCGCCGCCGGCGCACCGGTCGATTTCTTCGCCCGCTCCGCTGCCGGTAACGTGTGCCTCGCTGTCGGGAGGTGTCGCCTAGTCCGGTCTATGGCGCCCGCCTGCTAAGCGGGTTGAGGGTAACGCCCTCTCGCGGGTTCAAATCCCGCCACCTCCGCGGAACCGATGTCCCCGACATCACCGACGGCCGGGTCCATCGGACCCGGCCGTCACAGGCCGCTGGGCCGGCCGTTCTCATGCCGCCGGTCCGGTTCGGGTACCCGGCACGATGCGACGAACCGAGCGGCCGGACGCGCCGAGCCTGGGCGGTCGGCTCGCCCGGGGCCTGGCGATCCTGCTGGTCTCGGCGCTGATCGGCGTGCTGACCGCCGGACTCGCGCTGCCGTTCGTGGGCCTGGTGGGCTTCACCTCGCGTGCCGCCGCCGAGGCGACGGCCGCCCTCCCGAGGGAGTTGGCCGCCGAGCCGCTGGTCCAGCGCACCCGGGTTCTCGACGGACGGGGCCGGGTGCTTGCCCGGTTCTACGAGCAGTACCGGATCACGGTGCCCCTGGCGAAGATCGCCCCGGTGATGAGGGACGCCATCGTGGCGATCGAGGACTCCCGGTTCTACGAGCACGGCGCCTTCGACGTCCAGGGCACCCTGCGGGCCCTCGTCGCCAACCAGCGTCACGGCCGGACGGTGCAGGGCGGCTCCACCCTGACCCAGCAGCTGGTCAAGCTGATGCTGCTGAGCCGCGCCGACACCCCGGAGGAGCGACAGGCCGCCACCGCGCAGACCTACCAGCGCAAGTTCCGCGAGCTGCGGTACGCCATGGCACTGGAGCGCCAGCACACCAAGGGCTGGATCCTGCAGCGTTACCTCAACCTCGCGTACTTCGGCGACGGTGCCTACGGCATCGAGGCAGCGGCCCGGCACTACTTCTCCACGCACGCCGCACAGCTCACCCTGGGCCAGGCAGCCATGCTCGCCGGTCTCGTGCAGAACCCGAGCGGGTACGCGCCCACCCAGCACCCACGTCGAGCGCTCGAGCGCCGCAACGTCGTCCTCGCCCGGATGGGTCAGGTGGGCGCCGTCCCGTCCCAGCGTGCGGAGCAGGCGCAGCGCAGCCGGCTGGGACTCCGGGTCCAGCCGATCCCGCGTGGCTGCGCGGCGTCGTACGCACCGTGGTTCTGCAGCTACGTCCTGGAGTACCTGCTGCACGACCCGTCCCTGGGCGACACCCGCGAGCAGCGCCTGCACCGCCTGCGCACCGGCGGCCTGACGGTCCGCACCACCCTCGACCCCGGGATGCAGCACGCTGCGCAGAGCGCCGTACGCCGGCACGTGCTGCCCACCGACCGCGCCATCGGCGCCCTGGCGCTCGTCGAGCCGGGCACCGGCAACGTACGGGCCGTTGCGCAGTCGCGACCGATGGGTGACGACGTCCGGAAGGGCGAGACATTCCTCAACTACGTGGTGCCGACGAAGTACGGCGACTCCAACGGCTTCCAGGCCGGGTCGACGTTCAAGGTGTTCGTGCTGGCAGCGGCCATCCAGCAGGGCATCCCGCTCACGACGCAGATCCGGGCCCCCGAGCAGGTGGAGATCCCCGTCCGGCGCTACCGCGGATGCCGCGGTCACCTGCGCAGTGACGCCATCTGGAAGCCGCGCAACTCCACGGGCTCGGGCACCTTCGACCTCTACTCCGGCACCCGGTTGTCGGTGAACACCTTCTTCGCCCAGCTCGAGCTGCGCACCGGACTGTGCCGTCCCTACCGCCTGGCCCAGCAGATGGGCATCCGGCTGACCGATCCGGACAACCAGCAGGTGCCGTCGTTCACCCTGGGTGTGGTGGCCACGAATCCGCTCGCGATGGCCGGCGCGTACGCCACCTTCGCCGCGCGCGGCGTCCACTGCGCGCCGCGACCGGTGACCACGATCCACGACCGCGCCGGCACGCTCGTCGAGCGCATCGCGCCACAGTGTGAGCGGGTGCTCACGCCGGCCCAGGCCGACGCCGTCAACCTGATCCTGCGCGGTCTCCAGCAGCCGGGAGGGTTCGGCTACGAGGCCGGGCTCGCCCTGGACCAGCCGTCGGCCGCGAAGACCGGCACCACCGACGGACACCGGGCGGTGTGGTTCATGGGGTACACCCCCAACCTGGTCGCGGCTTCGATGATCGCGGGCGCCGATCGGCAGGGCCATTGGCTCAGCCTCAACGGACAGACCCTCGCCGGGCAGTACGTCAATGCCGCGCACGGGTCCACCACCGCCGGCCCGATGTGGTTCGACGCGATGAAGGTGGTGCAGCGCTGGCTGCCCGACCGTCGGTTCCACCGCCCCGATCCGCGGCTCGTCGCCGGCGTCCGCATGCCTGATCACCCGTCTGACAGTGGTTGAGCACGACGCTGTCCGTTTTTGCACATTCCTGCCTCGCGGCGGCACTTGCAGAAAGATGCAGTGCACTTTCATGAGGGGACATTCCGGGTGCAAGTGCGCACCACCTCGGCGACACTGAATGCATGCCCCCTCGGGGAAGGGCGGTTCCCCGATCGTCAGGAGGATCGAGAGATGAGCAAGTTTTCAGGACTGGTCAAGGGAGTGGCCGCGGTGCTGATGGCCGCAGGACTCCTGGCCGGAAGCGCAATCCCGGCAACGGCCTCGACGGCCATCCCCACGATCCACAAGATGGACACCGGCTGGGGATGATCCCACAATCGCGAGACGCGGACCCTGTCCCACCCCCCGGCTGAGTCCCTTTGCCACCCCCCGGCCGTCTCGTCTGTGACGAGGGCGGAGAGCAAGCCTCTCCGCCCTCGTTTCTCCGTTCCGGGGTGCTGAACAGCCCGGCTGGTCTCAGTCCGGCTCGTCGTGGGCGCGGCTCATCTCAGGCCGGCTCGTCTCAGTCCGGCTCGTCTCAGTCCGGCTCGTCGTGGGCGCGGGAGATCTTGCCGGTGCGGGCCTGCTGCTGGCCCATCGCGTAGCCGAGCTGGAAGCGCGTGTCGGCGCTGTACTCGTCCTTGAGCGCGGCGATGTAGCCGGCGTAGGTCCGGGTGCTCACCCCCACACGCTTGGCGCTGGCGTGGTCGCTGTGGCCCTCCACCAGCATCCGCACCGTCATGTTGTGCACGTCGTCGGCGATGTCGCGCTGGGTGTTCAGCTCGCGGTCGGTGAAGTCCCGGGCCCGTTCCCAGTAGCGCTCGAAGATGTCGGCCAGGTAGGCGACGAGGTTGGGATCGTGGATCACCACGGCGACCGCGTCGCCCTCCTGCCCCGGCACGATCGCCACGGTGCGGTCGACCACGATCAGGCGGTTGAAGAACTCGTCGAGGGTGCGCACCTCCGCGCCGTGCGCGCGTACCTGCTCGACGTAGTCGCGGGTGGCCTGGCTGCGGCGCGCCGAGTGCTGGTAGAGCGTGCGCATCTGGATGCCCCGCTTCAGCGCGCTGATGTCTCGTTCGACCGCGGTGTCGAGCACCTTGGCCGGCCGAGCGCCCGCCGGCTGGGCGGTGAGCAGCTCCTTCTCGGCGTCGCCGACGGTCGCGGTGATGAACCGGTTGATGTTGGAGAGCCCGCGCAGCTCGACGACCGGCGCCTCGCGCGGAGCAGACCGCCGGTAGGACTGACCCAGGGAGCTGAAGATGTTCGCCCACGTGGTGGACTCCGAGAGCAGCTCGGCGGCGCGCTGGCCCATCGGCGCCACCACCCGGGACTGCACCGTGGCCGGGTCCACCGGGAGCCACGACTTCAGCTTTCGGTCGTAGGCGAGCAGGCCGAGGTCGAAGAGCAGGTCGAAGGCCGGCTCGCCCTTCTGGCACCGGGCGTCGTGGCCGGTCAGGGACCCGGTCTTCACCGCTTCCTGGTAGAGCGCTCCGGCCGCGCCCTCCAGCAGTTCCCGCTGCTCGGCGCCGTAGTCAGTGCTCACGGCTCGATCTTCACAGATCTGCACAGGCGCCGCACCTCCGACCGGCCGCACCGGTCGGTGCGCGCCGCCGGCTACAGCCAGCCGTTGTGCCGGGCGAGCAGCGCCGCCTCGGTGCGGTTGCGGGTGCCGGTCTTGCCGATCGCGGCGGAGAGGTAGTTGCGCACGGTGCTCTCGGAGAGGAAGAGCGCCCGGGCGATGTCGGCGACCGTCGAGCCGTCTTCTGCAGCCGCGAGGACGTCGCGCTCCCGGTCGGTCAGCGGTGAGGCACCGGTGCGCAGCGCGGCTCCGGCCAGCTCCGGGTCGATCACGGTCCGCCCGGCGACCACCTGTCGCACCGACGCCGCGAGTCCGTCCGCCGGGCCGTCCTTGACCAGGAAGCCGTGGGCGCCCGCGGCCATCGCCCGCTGCAGGTAGCCCGGCCGGGAGAACGTCGTCAGCATCACCACCCGGCAGCCAGGCAGCTCGGCGACCAGGTCGGCCGCCGCGTCGAGGCCGCTGACGTGGGGCAGCTCGATGTCCAGGAGCGCGACGTCGGGTCGCAGCTCGCGCGCAGCCGCCAGGATCTCGGCGCCATCGGCCACCTGGCCGACGACCTCGATGTCGGGCTCCAGGTCGAGGAGTACGGCGAGGGCGCCGCGCATCATCGCCTGGTCCTCGGCGAGCAGCACCCGGATCATCGGCCGTCCCGTGCGACCGACGCGACCAGCCGGAAGCCGTTCTCGTCCGGGCCCGCTTCCAGCTGGCCACCGGCGGCGAGCATGCGCCGACGCAGGCCTTCCAGTCCGCCTTGCCGCCCGGCCGGCGGCCGTGGTCCACCGACACCGTCGTCCCGCACGGTCAGCGTCACCCGTTCTGCGCCGTCGGAGAGCTCGATGCGGCAGCGCGCCGCGCCGGAGTGGCGCAGGACGTTGGTGGAGCCCTCCCGTACCACCCAGGCCAGTGCCTCCTCGGTGCCGGAGGGCAGTGCCTGGGGCTCACCGACGACCGTGGCCCTGATCCCGGCGGCCTCGAGCGCCCGGCGGGCCCCGGCCAGCTCCTCGGACAAGGAGGGCGCGCGCATCGCATCCACCGCCTGGCGCACGTCGATCAACGCCGATCGGCCGACCTCCTCGATGTCGGCGGCGTGCTCGGCTGCTGCGGCCGGGTCGCTCGCTGCCAGGCGTCGTACGGCCTGCGCCTTGACGACCATCACCGACAGGGTGTGGCCGAGCAGGTCGTGCAGGTCGCGGGAGAAGCGCTCACGCTCCTTGGCGACGGCGAGGTTGGCCAGCTCCGTCCGGGTGCGGCGCAGCTCCTCCACGGTCTCGGTCAGCCGCACGAAGCTCGTGGTCGCGGCGCCCGAGAGGGACACCACGAACCCCTGCACCTGCAGGGTGGTGCCGTCGACGCCCAGGGCCCAGGCCGCCAGCACGGAGCCGGCGACGACCAGCGCCAGACCGGCGAGCAACCACCGGCCGCGCAGCACCGTCGGGGAGGTGATGGCCAGCAGCACCCAGACCGGCAGCCAGCCGGCGCCGAACGCCGTCGACGCCAGCACGGCCAGCGCGAGGACGAGCAGTGCCGGCCCGGCGAGCCCGGGCTGACCCAGCGCGGCTGACGTCGCCGAGGCCGCCAACACCAGCACGAGCGCGACGGCGGCGAGCGTGGGGACCAGGCCGTCGGGCAGGCTGAGCAGCGGTCCGAGCAGCAGCACCGGCACCCAGACCAGCACGCCGGCAGAGCGCTGCAGCGTGCACCGGTCGAGGTGGAGCGAACGCGTCATCGCAACCACGCTAGCGGCCGTGGATCCGGCGTACGCCGAAGAAGATGCCGCCACCCACGAGCAGGTGGAACGACGCGAGCGCGAACATCGACTCGCTCGTGGGTGCGCCGAGGGGACCGAGGAAGGAGACGACCCACAGCGCACCGGCGATCCGGCTCCAGAGCCGCAGGCCGCCGTCCCGGTTGCGCAGCAGCCACCGCAGGCCGATGCCGGCCACGGTCACCAGGCTCGTGGTGATCACGACCGCCGCGACCCCGAGCGTCTCGACGCCGTCGCCGACCGTCGCGCGGAGGGGCACGTCCGCTGCGTCGTACGCCGCCCAGAGCAGCAGTGCGGCCACCTCCAGCCCCACCACGAGGTAGAGGTCAGCCGCCTCCCGGCGCCGCTCCGTCGCGGCTGCGTCCTGCACCTGGCTCATGTCGCCGTCCCTTCGCCTGTCGATCACCTCGGTCGAGGCGGTCTCCACGCTAGGAGCCGCGGCGAACTCGCGGCAGATGCGTTTGTGGCGGTCCGCACGGGACAAATGTCCCGCGTGCGCGAGCGGCCACCGGGAAGGGTCCATGTCGACGCTCGGCGGCGCGCCGCTACGGTGGCCATGGCTGCAAGCGGCGGCCAGACCCGGTAACGAGTAGCGAGATGTGACATTGAACATGATCCTTGGACCCCAGAAGCTCGGCCCCCTGACCTTCCTCGTCGGTGAGTGGGAGGGAGACGTCGGCGTCGACCTCTCCTACCACAACAAGGACGACGTGACGCAGGAGACGAGCTACTTCGAGAAGGCCTGGTTCAAGCCGATCCCGACGCAGGAGAACGGTCAGCAGGAGCTGCAGGGGCTGACCTACCAGATGAAGGCCTGGCGACACGGCGAGGAGGCGATGGACCCGTTCCACGACGAGGTCGGCTACCTCCTGTGGGAGAAGAAGACCGGCCAGGTCATGCGCAACGTGGTCTTCGGCCGTGGCATCGCGATCCTGGCCGGCGGGGACGCCGAGCCGCGCGACCGGTCCTTCACCTTCAAGGCGACGCCCGGTGACCCGAACTACGGCATCCTGCAGAACAAGTACCTCTCCCGGCGTGCGGAGCTGAAGAGCTTCGAGAGCACGTTCAGCTTCAACGACGACGCGTCGTTCAGCTACACCTCCGACCTGATGCTGCGGCTCGAGGCCACGGGCGAGGAGATGCACCACACCGACCGGAACACGCTGCAGCTGGTCAAGCGCTACCACCCCGGCGTGGCCGCCAACGCCTGACGACGCCCCGTTCGGCGGTCATAGGGCGCCGACGGCCTCCCAATCGGCGACCCGGAGCCGACGGACAACTACGCGCTCCAGCGGGTTGTGACCCTCGGCAAGGCAACGATGTCCCGAGACACCTGCCAACGGCGTCTCGGGACATCGGAAAGCGCGCCCGGAGGGATTCGAACCCCCAACCTTCTGATCCGTAGTCAGATGCTCTATCCGTTGAGCTACGGGCGCCCGCCCCAGGCGTCTCCGCCCGAGGACCGGAACATGCTAGCGGACGACCTCGGGACCCTCCCAATCGGTCGGGTTGGTGTGCTGGCCTCCGTGGGGACTTCGGCCACATGGGCACACGACCCGTCGCCGCTGTCCACGCTTGAACGATCCAATAGGCCCACCCCGCGACAGCGGGTTACATTCACCCAGTCCGGTGTGCCGCCCCAGTGACGTAGCGGTTCCCAGTCATCGCCTGACCGAAAGGGCTTGTGTAAGACATGGTGGATGTGGCGAAGGCGCTCGAAGAGGGTGGGCTCACCAACCCGCACGTGCGTGAGTACGTCGAGCACTGGGCGGGGGTCACCGGCGCCGACCGCATCGAGGTCGTGAGTGCTGCCGACGACGCGCGCCTGGTCCAGGAGGCTCTGGACGCAGGTGAGCTCCAGCCGGCAGGCGAGGGGCTCTACTACTCACGCAGCTTCGAGAAGGACACTGCGCGCTCCGAGGAGCGCACGATCGTGGCGACGGACAACCCCGCCGACAAGGGTGTCTACAACAACTGGCGGCCCTCCTCGGAGATGAAGCCGCTGCTCGAGAGCAAGATGCGCGGCGCGTCGGTCGGCAAGACGATGTACGTCATCCCCTACCTGATGTCGCCCCCGGGCTCACCGCTCGAGCAGTACGCCGCCGGCGTGGAGATCACCGACAACCGCTGCGTGGTGCTCCACATGATCCGGATGGCCCGGGTCGCCGCGAAGTACATCAACGAGCTCGACGAGCCCGACAACTTCGTCCGCGCCGTGCACGTCACCGGCGACCTGCCGAACCTCGGCCAGGGGACGCCGGACGACCAGCGCTACTTCGTGACGGTCGCTGACGAGCGCACCATCTTGCACTTCGGCTCGTCGTACGGCGGCAATGCGCTGCTCGGCAAGATCGCGCACGGCCTGCGCCAGGGGTCGTACGACGGCTGGTCGACCGGCAAGTTCCTGGTGGAGCAGTTCATGCTGCTCGGCATCACCGACAAGGAGACCGGCAAGAAGTACCACGTCTGCGGTGGCTTCCCGAGCGCCTCGGGCAAGACCAACCTCGCGATGACGTTGGCTCCCGACGCGCTCGGCGACCGCTACTACGTCGAGTTCTACGGCGACGACATCGCCTGGCTCTGGGTCGGCGACGACGGCAAGCTCTACGGGATGAACCCGGAGAACGGCGTCTTCGGCGTGGCCAAGGACACCAACGAGCTGACCAACCCCACCGCGCTCGACTCCATCGCCCCGGGCACCCAGGCGCTGTTCACCAACGTGGCCTACAACGCGGACACCCACGAGGTCTGGTGGGAGGGCAAGACCCCCGAGCGGCCCGCCGACGTCACCGGCTGGCGCGACTGGAAGGGCAACCTGGTCTCCGAGCGCGACGACGCGGAGAAGGACGCGCCGTGGGCGCACCCGAACAGCCGGTTCACCACCACGCTGGACAACGTCCCGAACGTGGCGAAGGACTTCGAGGACCCCAAGGGCGTCCCGATCGACGCGATCATCTTCGGCGGCCGGACCCGTGACCGTGAGCCGCTGGTCCGCGCGATCACCGACGTCGCCGAGGGCGTCTACGACGGGCTGACCCTGGGCGCCGAGGCGACCTTCGCCGCCGACGGCAAGGAGGGCGTGCTCCGCTACGACCCCATGTCGATGCGCCCGTTCCTGTCCTACCCCGAGGGCGCCTACGCCGCCCACTGGCTGAAGATCATCGGCTCGGCCAAGGAGCAACCGATCTTCGCGCACGTCAACTGGTTCCAGAAGGACCCCGAGGACGGGCACTTCCTGTGGCCCGGCTACCGGGAGAACCTCCGGGCCCTGCTGTGGCTGGTGCAGCTCAAGAACGGTGAGGTCCAGGGCGTGCACACCCCCGTCGGCGTCATCCCGGCCAAGGAGGAGCTCAACCTCGACGGCCTCGAGATGCCGGCCGAGGACCTCGACCGGATCCTCACCATCGACGAGGAGCGCTGGCGCCAGGAGATCGGCTTCCGCGAGGAGCACCTGGCCCAGTTCGACGGACTCCCCGAGGAGATCTGGGAGGCTCACCGCCGGGTCGCCAAGGACCTCGGCGCCTGACGCACCCACCGCGCGTCGACACAGCTCCGCGCTGCGGTGCCACCTGCTGGCACCGCAGCGCGGAGTCGTTCTCCCGGCGGGCGATCAGCCGAGGCCCAGCAAGGCGCGCGCGCGAGCCCCGTCGGCCCGGAAGTCCGGCACGGAGCCCCGGTGCACGATCTGGCCCTTGGCCATCACCAGGACCCGGTCGGCGACGTCGAAGGCCAGCCGCAGGTCCTGCTCCACCACGAGCAGCGCGAGACCGCTGGCGGCGAGGTCGTGCAGCACCCGCCCGACCTGTTCGACGATGGCCGGCGCCAGCCCGTCGGAGGGCTCGTCGAGCAGGATCAGCTGCGGGGAGCACAACAGCGCGCGACCGATCGAGAGCATCTGCTGCTCACCGCCGGAGAGCTGTGAGCCCAGGTGGGTACGGCGCTCGGCCAGCCGCGGCATCAGGTCGTAGACGTCCGGCACCGACCAGGACCCGCCCTTGCGGCGCGAGATCCGCAGGTGCTCCTCGACGGTGAGCGGGGCGAAGATGCGTCGGCCCTGCGGCACGATCGCCACGCCCGCCCGCGAGATCGCGTTCGGCATCCTGCCGCGCAGGTCCCGGCCGCCGACGAGGACCTTGCCCGAGGTCGGCCGGACCATGCCCATGATCGACTCCAGCAGCGTGGTCTTGCCGACCCCGTTGCGGCCGAGGAGGGCCACCACCTCACCGGTGCCGACCGACAGCGTCACCTCGTCGACGACGCGGCTGCCCTGGTAGCCCGACACCAGGTCGACGACCTCCAGCAGTGCCGACGCCGCCGGCTCGGAGGCATGCTCGCGTGCGTTCTCGACCACCGTCATGACAGCTCTCCGAACAGGGGCTCCTCGCCACGGCCGGTGCCCAGGTAGGCCTCCTGCACGGCGGCGTCGTCGCGGACTTCCTCAGGGGTTCCCTCGGCGATGATCCGCCCGGTGGCCAGCACGCTGATGCGGTCGGCGAGCCGGAAGACCACGTCCAGGTCGTGCTCGATGATCACCACGGCCACGTCGGACGGCAGCGACTCGACCAGGTCGGAGAAGCGCTGGGTCTCGGCGGCGGACATGCCGGCGGTCGGCTCGTCGAAGAGCACGATCCGCGGGCGGCAGGCGAGCACGAGGGCGACCTCGACCTGGCGGCGCTCGCCGTGGCTGAGCGACGACACCACCTCGTCCGCCCGGCCCGCCAGGCCCACCTGGGCGAGGCTTGCCTGCGCCCGCTCGGTGATGGCGCGGTCGGCTCGACGGCTCGGCCATGGCCGCAGCGGTTGTCCGTGCGCCTTCTCCGTCGCGATCCGCACGTTGTCCAGGACGGTGAGCGCGGGGAAGAGGTTGGAGTGCTGGTAGGTCCGGACCAGACCCGCCGTCGCGCGCCGCGCCTCGTCGTACCGGCTGATGTCCACGCCGTCGAGGAAGATCTGTCCGGTCGCGGCCGGGTTCGCGCCCGCCAGGGCGGCGAACAGGCTCGACTTCCCGGCGCCGTTGGGGCCGATCAGGGCGTGCCGGCCACCCGCGCCCACGGCGAGGTGCACGTCGTCGACGGCGGTGAGGGCGCCGTACTGCACCCGCAGTCCGGACACCTGCAGGAGGGGCTGGGTCCCAGTGGCCCGGGCCCCGACGGCGTCGGTGGTGGTCTCGGGTGTCGCCTGGCTCATCGTGGCCTCCGTCGTCGCGGTCATGCGGCTGCCTCCACGCGCGGGTCGTCGGCTGCGGAATCCGGCGCCGTTGACCTGCGTCCGCGGATGACCCCGGCGATGCCTCGCGGCATCACGTAGACCGCGATCACGAAGAGGACCCCGAGCATCAGCTCCCCGTGACCGGCGACGTACTGCGAGAGCCAGTCGCGAATGAGGATGACGATACTCGCGCCCACGATCGGGCCCCAGAGCGTGCCGGCGCCGCCGAAGACCACGGCGAGCAGCGCGATGGCCGAGACCGAGAAGGCCAGGTCTCCGGGTGAGACGAACCGGGTCTGCACGGTCCACGCGGTGCCGGCCGCGCCGGCGATGCCGCCGGCGATCACGAAGGCGACGAGCTTGACGACGTAGGTCCGCTGGCCCACCGCCGCCAGCCGCGTCGGCGACTCCCGCACCGCGCGCATCGAGCGCCCGAGCGGTGAGCGGGACACGACCACCGCGACCGCGACGCCGAGCAGGAAGACGAGCAGGGCCCACCAGTACAGGTAGCCGGCGAGCAGCAGCGGGCTTCCGCCCGGGAGCACCGTGCCCGGTGGGATCCCGGCCAGGCCGTTGCTCGCGCCGACCAGGGACATGCTGTCGGCGACCTTGTGGGTCAGCTCGCCGATCGCGAGGGTGACCATGAGGAACACGATCCCGGACGTGCGCACCGCCACCGCGCCGGTCACCAGCGCGACGACGGCCGCGACCACGATGCCGACGCCGAGCTGGGCGAAGAGGTTCGTCGTCCAGTGGATGCCGACCAGGCCGGCGGTGTAGGCGCCGATCCCGAAGTAGGCGATCTGGGCCAGGGTCGGCAGTCCGGTGATGCCGGTCAGCAGGTCGACGCTCACGACCAGGAGCGCGAACGCCAGGATGCGGCCGGCCACGCTGATGGGGTACGACGCGACCAGGAACGGCAGGACCGCGAGGACGAGGAGCACCAGCGCGGGGAGCACACGGCGCAGGACGACGCTTGACCGGCTCGACACCATGGCCGGCTCGGCGACCACGCCCGCGCTCATGCGTGGCTCCCGGCCGCGGCGCCGTACTTCGCCGGCAGCAGGCCCGCCGGCTTGAGCAGCAGCACGAGGGCCATCGCACCGAAGAGCAGGAAGGACGCCTGCTCCGGAAGGAGCGCCACGCCGAGGGTCTGCACCTCGCCGACGAGGATGGCACCCAGGACGGCGCCGCGGATGGACCCGAGCCCACCCACGACGACCACGACGAGCGCCAGCAGGAGGACGGTGTTGTCCAGCCCCGGCTGGGCGCCGAGCACCGGTCCGGCGAGCATCCCGCCCACCGCGGCGAGTGCTGCGCCCACCGCGAAGACGCCGCCGAGCACGACGTGGCTCCGGACGCCGAGCGTCTCGACCATGCCGCGATCGGCGACCGTGGCGCGGACGAGGGCGCCGACCTGGGTCCGCTCCAGCACCACGTAGAGCACCACGCCGATCACGACACTGAGCAGGATCACGAAGAGCCGGTAGACCGGGTAGGTCTTGCCCAGCACCTCCACCGACCCGTCCAGGCCCAGCGGCGCCGACACCGACTGCACGTCGGCGCCGAAGACCTGGGTGAGGACGTCGGCAGCGATCATGGCGATGCCGAGGGTGAGCAGCGCCTGCCGGAGGTGGTCGCGGACACCCCCGGTGAGCACCGCCAGGCCGGCGCCGAGCACCAGTCCCACGGCTGCCGCGGCCAGTACGGCGACCACGAACTGCCCGGCACCGGCGCCCGGCCCCAGCACGGCGACTCCGATGTAGGCGCCCGTCAGGGAGACGGCGCCGTGTGCCAGGTTCAGCACGTCCATCGTTCCGAAGACCAGGGACAGGCCAACTGCGATCAGGAACAGCAGGGCCGCGAGTGCCAGTCCGTTGAGGATGCTGAGGGTGTTCGCATCGAGCCAACCCATGGTGGTTCGGTTCCTTCCGGCTGGTCCGAGGGACCGGTCAGTTGAGCTGGTTCAGCACGGCGTTGCCGAAGCCGCCCTCGACGGCCTGGACCTCACGCAGGAAGTACGGCTGGTCAGGGTTGTGGTTCTCGTCGAAGCTCCACGTGCCCCGCGGGCTGTCGATCTCGCCCACGCCGTCCAGCGCCTTCGCGATGTCCTCGCCGCTGGTCCCGTCAGCCTCCGCCAGTGCCTTGTCGAGCACGGCCGCGGCGTCGTAGGCCTGCACCGAGTACACCGTCGGCTGCTCGCCGTCGTACGCCGCCGTGTACGCCTCGACGAACTCCTTGTTCTCCGCCGTGTCGAGCAGGTTGCTGTAGTGCAGCGAGGTGCGCACGCCTTCCGCGGCGTCGCCTTGTGCGGCGAGCACGCCACCCTCGGTGAGGAAGCCGGCGCCGTAGAGCTGGATCTTGTCGTGCAGGCCGAAGGCGTTGTACTGCTTCACGAAGTTGACCGCCTCACCGCCGGCGTAGAACACGTACACGGCCTTGGCGCCGGAGTTCTGCGCCTTGCTCAGGAACGGCTGCCAGTCGGTCGTGGTGCCGAAGGGGGTGAAGGACTCGCCGGCGATCTTGCCGCCCGCAGCCTGGAAGGACTTCTTGAAGCCCTCGACGGACTCGTGGCCGGCCGCGTAGTCGGCGGCCATCACGTAGACCGACTCCTTGCCCAGCTCCTTGGCGACCTCGCCGCCCAGGGCCTCGCCGACGCCACCGTTGGTGAAGGAGGTGCGCCACACGTAGGGCTGTCCGTCGGCGACCTCGTCGGCGCCGGCGTTGGCCACGATCAGCGGCACCTTGGCCTGGCTGACGATGTCCTTCACGCCGAGCGCGGTCGCCGAGTTGACGATGCCGACCAGGGCGGAGACGCGGTCCTGGGTGACCAGCTTCTGCACCGCCGGGACGCCGGTGTCGGGGCCTTCGCCCTCGTCGCCCTTGACGATCTTCACGTCCTTGCCGCCGAGCTTGCCGTCGTGCTGGTCGAGGTAGAGCTCGAAGCCGCGGGTCATGTCGACGCCGAGCGGCTCGTAGACCCCCGATGCCGGGAGCGCCAGGCCGATCTTGACGGTGTCGGAGCCGTCACCGTCACCGCCGTCCTCCGAGAGGCTGCCACCGCAGGCGGCGACGGTCAGCGAGAGTGCGGCCAGTGGTGCGAGGAGGGCAAGACGACGCGGGCGTCGGCGAAGCGGTCCGGGCATGGGTGCTCCTGTGTGAGGGGGATCATAGAGTGCGTAAACCATCCACAACATCTGTGCGAAAGTCAACAATTGCGTCAAATATTCGTTGCGCTGGCGCCGCTGCGACGTCTCCGGTGCGGGTCGGGCTTCCCCGCAGCAGGGTGTCCGGGGTGGCCCCGGGCGGGACGGCCCGCGCCGGTTTCGCCATGATGGAAGCATGTCAAAGTTGTCTGAGCCACACGGCGTTCCGGTCGATTTCACCACCGCTGAGGTCACCGGCCCGTTCGTGGAACACCTCGGACTGCAGCTCGAGCAGGTGTCCGGAGACCGGGTCACCGCCCACTGGCAGGCGGCTGCGCATCTCCACCAGCCGTACGGAATCGTCCACGGTGGCGTGCACTGCAGCGTGGTCGAGACGTTGGGCAGTGTCGGCGCGGCGATGTGGCTGGGCGATCGCGGCAAGGTTGTCGGGGTCAACAACAACACCGACTTCTTCCGTGCCGTGACCGAGGGGACCCTGCACTCGACCGCGACGCCGCTGCACCAGGGCCGGCTGCAGCAGCTGTGGGTGGTGGAGACGCACGACGCCGACGACCGGGTCGTCGCTCGCGGCCAGCTGCGGGTCCAGAACCTCTACCCCAGGGACTGACCCCGGCTGGCGTCTCCGGCGCCCGCCGGGGAACGCCGCCGCACCGGACGATTCTCTACAATCGAGAATCGTGACGACATGCAAGTGTCGTATAAACTCCTGACGTCCCACTCTCGTGACGCTCGAGGAGACCCCATGTCGCAGATCCTGCCCAGCTACCTGGCCGACGCCTGGACCACCGGCGGAGGTGCAGGCAGTCCGGTGCTCGACGCCGTCACCGGTCAGCTGGTGACGCGAGTCAGCACGGACGGACTCGACCTGGCCGGCGCCGTGCGGCACGGCCGGGAGGTGGGCGGACCGGCCCTGCGGGCGCTCGGCTTCCAGGAGCGGGCGGGCACCCTGAAGGCGTTGGCGCTGGCGCTCTCGGAGCGCAAGCAGGAGCTCTACGACCTTTCCGCCCGTGCCGGCTCGATCCGCGCGGACTGCAAGGTCGACGTCGACGGCGGCTTCGGCACCGCCATCGTCTACGCCGGTCTCGGCCGCAAGGGGTTGCCCGACGGCAACGTCGTCGTGGAGGACGAGCCGATCCAGATGGGCAAGGCCGGCACGTTCTTCGGCCAGCACGTCCTGACGCCCCGCCGGGGTGTCGCGGTCCAGATCAACGCGTTCAACTTCCCGGTCTGGGGGATGATGGAGAAGCTCGCGCCGGCCCTGATCGCCGGTGTGCCGAGCATCGTCAAGCCCGCCAGCCAGACGGCCTTCATCACCGAGCACGCCGTGCGGATCATGCTCGAGGCCGACGTGCTCCCCGAAGGCGCCCTCCAGCTGGTCAGCGGGCCGGTCCCCGGCCTGTTCGACGCGCTCGGCGGCCAGGACCTCGTCGGCTTCACCGGCTCGGCCAGCACTGCAACACGCCTGCGCGCCGACCGGGCGGTCACCGAGCGATCGGTGCGGTTCACCGCAGAGGCTGACTCGCTGAACAGCTCCGTCCTGGGCCCGGACGCCGAGCCGGGCACGCCCGAGTTCGACCTGTACGTCGACCAGCTGGTCACCGAGATGACGACGAAGGCCGGCCAGAAGTGCACCGCCATCCGGCGCGCCTTCGTGCCGGAGGGCCAGCTCCAGGCCGTCACCGACGCGGTCACCGACCGGCTCGGCAAGGTCGTGGTGGGCGCGCCGGGAGCCGAGGGGGTCACCATGGGTGCCCTGGTCGGGCTCGACCAGCGCGACGACGTCCGGGCCGGGGTGGACCGGCTCCGCAAGGAGGCCGAGCTGGTCTTCGGTGATCCCGACCGCGTCGACGTGGTGGGCGCCGACGACGAGAGGGGCGCGTTCCTCTCGCCCCTGCTGCTGCGCGCCGAGCGGTCGGCGCGGGCACCGCACGAGGTCGAGGCCTTCGGCCCGGTGAGCACGTTGCTGCCCTACCGCGACGCCGGCGAGCTGATCGACCTGGTGGCCCGCGGCGAGGGCTCGCTGGCCGCCTCGGTGGTCAGCAACGACCACGCCTTCGTCCGGCAGGCCGTGCTGGGCATCGCCGCCCACCACGGCCGGGTGCTGGTCCTCGACCGGGACGACGCGGCCGAGTCGACCGGTCACGGCATCCCCATGCCGCAGCTGGTCCACGGTGGCCCGGGGCGCGCGGGTGGTGGCGAGGAGGAGGGCGGCCTGCGTGCCGTCCGGCACCACCTGCAGCGCACGGCCGTCCAGGGCGGACCGGGCCTGGCTGGCCTGCTGACCGCTGGCGACGCCGGTGAGCCGACCTGAGCCGAGCGTCCGGCCACCACCAAAGGTCTACACACTCTTGTCGAACCGGCGGTTACAGTGTAGAACGTATGTAACGCACACGACCCACCAGGAGCGGACTCCCCCATGAGCATCGACCCTCGCACCGGACCGGCGCCCACGCCCAGTGGACCGCTGAGCAAGATCGACTACACCGAGCGCATCCCCAACAACGTCAACCTCGCCGAGGACCGGCGGCTGCAGCGGGCCCTCGAGGCGTGGCAGCCGAAGTTCCTCGACTGGTGGACGACGCTGGGACCGGCCCTGCCCACCAAGGACGTCTACCTGCGCACGGCGATCGCGGTCGGCCGCGACGGTTGGGCGCACTTCGACCACGTGCCGATGGAGGAGTACCGCTGGGGCATCTTCCTGGCCGAGCAGGACCCCGACCGCAAGGTCAACTTCGGCAAGCACAAGGGCAAGCCGGCCTGGCAGGAGGTCCCCGGCGAGCACCGCGCCGACCTGATGCGGCTGATCGTCGTACAGGGCGACACCGAGCCCGCGTCGGTGGAGCAGCAGCGCATCCTGGGCAACACCGCGCCGAGCATCTACGACCTGCGCAACCTCTTCCAGGTCAACGTCGAGGAGGGCCGGCACCTGTGGGCGATGGTCTACCTCCTGCAGGCCTACTTCGGCCGCGAGGGTCGCGAGGAGGCCGAGCAGCTGCTCAAGCGCAACTCCGGTGACATCGACTCCCCGCGCATCCTCGGAGCGTTCAACGAGGAGACCACCGACTGGCTGCAGTTCTTCATGTTCACCTACTTCACCGACCGCGACGGGAAGTACCAGCTCGGCACGCTGAAGGAGTCCGCCTTCGACCCGCTGGCTCGCACGTGTGAGTTCATGCTGAAGGAGGAGGCGCACCACATGTTCGTGGGCACCACCGGCGTGCAGCGCACGGTGGAGCGCACGGCCCAGATGATCAAGGAGCTCGGCACCGACGACCACGACCGGCTCCTCGAGGCGGGCGTGATCCCGCTCGACGTCATCCAGAAATACCTGAACTTCCAGTTCTCCGTCTCGATGGACCTGTTCGGCTCCGAGCAGTCCACCAACGCCGGCAACTACTACTCCTCCGGCCTCAAGGGCCGCTGGCAGGAGACCCGGCGCAAGGACGACCACGTGCTGCTCGACGACACCCGCATGATGAACGTCGTCGAGGACGGCCAGATCGTCGAGAAGGAGGTGCCGATGCTGAGCGCGCTCAACCTCGACCTCCGCGACGAGTACGTCGCCGACTGCGCCAACGGCGTCCGGCGGTGGAACCAGGAGCTCGAGGACGCCGGCCTCGAGCAGCGCCTGACGCTCCCGCACGAGGGCTTCAACCGCCGCGTCGGGGTGTACGCAGCTCACCGCATCAGCCCCCAGGGGGAGGTGCTCGACGACGCCACCTGGGAGCAGCGGCAGGCCGACTGGCTGCCCACCGCGGAGGACCGCAAGGCAGTCGCCGCGCTGATGGTGCCGGAGTACGAGTACGGCGAGTTCGCCGGCTGGATCGCCGCGCCGAAGACCGGCATCAACGACCAGCCGGTCGAATTCGACTATGTCCACCTCGCGGAGGAGGGCGTCGCCTGACGGCGACGCCCCGGCGCCGGGCCCGAACGGACGGCGCAAGCGGATGAGGAGAGTCATGGAGCTCAGGTGGGTCCGCGAGGAGTCCCCCGTGTGGGACGCGGAGAAGCAGCGGGTCATCGGAGGTGCGCCCGAGGGTGCGTTCGTCCTGGAGTTCGCGCCCGGTGACCAGCTGCCCGGCGACTGGTGGTCGGTGCTCAGGGGCGACCGGGCCGTCGCCTACGCCCGGCTGGACACGACCTGGGGCGGTGACGCCGAGATCCTGCTCGCGGTCGATCCGTCCGCGCAGGAGCAGGGTGTCGGCAGCTATGCGCTGGCCCAGCTCGAGGGTGAGGCCGCCGACCGCGGGATCAACTACATCCACAACCGCATCCGCGAGCATGCGCAACGCGACATGGTGCACGACTGGCTCGTCGTACGCGGGTTCCGTGGTCCATCCGACGGTGACCTGCGCAAGCGCGTCGGCAGCACGGCGGCCCCCTCACGACCGGCGACCCGGGCAGCCGAGGCGTACGACGTCGGCGCGGACCCGTCGGGGCGCGGTCCCGGCCACGAGGAGCAGGGCGGCTACGTCGACCTCGAACAGCACCAGTACTGAGCCACCAGTAGGGGGCCACCAGTACCGGGCCACCAGTACCGGGCCACCAGTACCGGGCCAGCGGCGATCGTCGGCGACCAGCCGGCCCTCAGGTCCGGCTGCCTGCCTCGCGCTGCATCCGGTCCCACTCCTGCTGCGCCTGTCGGTGCCAGCGTGCGTGCCGGTCGTGGAAGACCGTTGCGGCGCGCGGGCCCGGCCAGTCGTGGTCGAGCAGCTCCCGTGGGAGGTCAGGGTCGATGAAGGGAAAGCGGCGCCACGCCTGGACGATCTCGACCTGCGCGCAGAAGGCCTCGACCGCCGACTCGGTCCGTAGGTCCGCGAACGACTCCAGGAACTCCAGGTAGCGCTGCTCGACCTCGTCGAGGTCCCAGGCCGCCGCCATCAGCCGGCTCTCCTCGCCGATACCCGTCGCCGGCCCCACCCACGCGAAGGACTGCTGGTCCAGCCCGAGGTCGCGGACGACGCGGTGCACCGGCGTCGCCTTGGTGGCGTCCGGGCTGACCCACAGTCCGGACGTCGGCGAGCCCAGGCCGAGCCAGGTGAGCTGGGTGCGCAACCGGTGCCGCAGCTGCCGCTGGCTCTCCGGGATCGACACCGTCAGCACCAGCCAGCTGCCGTCCCAGGCGTGGTGCTCGCGCATGAAGCCGTAGATGCGTGCCGTGCCCTCCTCGAGAAGGGTGCGACCCTTCTCCGTCAGCAACCAGGCGACCCGGCGGCCGTGGCGCTGCGAGGTGAGCAGCTCCTCGCCGCTGGAGCGGGCCAGGGCCTGCCGGGCGGCGCGCTCCTCGACCCCGAGCAGCCCGAGTGCCTCCAGGATCGTCGCCGTCCACACCGGCTCGTCGCGGGAGAGCGCGAACTCGCCCAGCACGGTGAGGAGCAGCGCCCGCGCGCTCGCCGAGCCGATCTCGCGTCGGCGGTTCACCGCGGTGGAGCTCTGCGTCGGTCGGGTCTCGGTCACGTCACCTCCTGGTCGGCATCCGGGACATCCTCGCAGGCGTCGCCGTCGATCGAGGGTGCGACCCACGGGTATTATTCCACAGAGTCTTGACGAATCGTTGAAGATCCGTAGAGTATTTGATGCAGTGCTTCGTGAGGGAGGCGTCACCGCCTTCCGCCCCCGTCTCCCGGACGACGTCGTCCGGACCCGGCCGCCCAGTCCACCAGCGAGAGGTGCATCCGATGACCGCCGTCCAGCACGACCAGACGCACGAGCCGGCCGCCGCGCCGCCCGTCGACCACCCCGACGCCGCTGCGGTGACGCCGCCGCTGGTGTCCTTCGACACCCACCCTTCGCAGTACCGGCACTGGCAGCTGGAGATCGACGGGGAGGTCGCCACCGTGTCCCTCGCGGTCGACGAGCAGGGCGGCCTGGTCGGCGGCTACGACCTGAAGATGAACTCCTACGACCTCGGCGTCGACATCGAGCTGTACGACGCGGTCCAGCGACTCCGCTTCGAGCACCCGGAGGTGAAGGCCGTTGTGATGACCGGCGGCCTCGACCGGATGTTCTGCGCCGGCGCCAACATCCGGATGCTCGCGCAGTCCAGCCACGCGTGGAAGGTCAACTTCTGCAAGTTCACCAACGAGACGCGCAACGGCATCGAGGACGCCACCGAGCACTCCGGGCAGACCTGGATCGCCGCGCTCAACGGCACTGCGGCCGGAGGCGGTTACGAGCTGGCCCTGGCCTGTGACGACATCGTGCTCATCGACGACGGGTCCTCGACCGTGTCGCTTCCGGAGGTGCCGCTGCTGGGCGTGCTGCCCGGCACCGGCGGGCTGACCCGCGTGGTCGACAAGCGGCACGTCCGCAAGGACCGGGCGGACCTGTTCGCCACCAAGTCGGAGGGGTACCGCGGCGACACCGCCGTCCAGTGGGGCCTGATCGACGCGACCTTCCCCAAGCGGGAGTGGGACGAGCAGATCGCGCGTCGTGCCGGTGAGGCGGCCGCCCGCTCGGGCCGTGCCGGGTCGCAGGGCGTCGAGCTGACGCCGCTGGACCGCGTCGAGGACGGCGACGCGATCACCTACCCCTACGTCACCGCCCGCCTCGACCGCGACGCGCGGCGGGTGGAGATCACGGTGCACGGACCCGCGGAGGGGCCGCCCGCCGACGCGGACGCCGTGCTGCGGCAGGGCGTGGACTACTGGCCACTCGCGGTCACCCGGGCGCTGGACGACCTGGTGCTGCGGCTGCGGACCAACGAGCAGGAGCTGGGCACCTGGGTGCTCCGCACCGAGGGTGACACCGACAGGGTGCTGGCCTACGACGCCCAGCTGGCGGAGCTGGCCGACGACTGGTTCGTCAACGAGGTCAACCACTTCCACAAGCGGCTGCTCAAGCGCCTCGACGTCACCAGCCGCAGCCTGGTCGCCGTCATCGAGCCCGGCAGCTGCTTCGCCGGGCTGCTCCTCGAGCTCGCGTTGGCCGCCGACCGCCAGTACATGCTCGAGGGCGCATTCGAGGACATCGACCCGGACGCCGAGCCCGCGACCGTCGTGCTCACCGACAGCAACGAGCCGGCGACCGGCTCCGTTGCCCGCTACCCGATGGGCAACGGCCTGACCCGGCTCGCGTCCCGGTTCTACGGCCACGACGACGACCTCGAGAAGGCCCGGGCCGCGAAGGGCGAGCGGCTCGACGCACGCGCCGCGGAGGCCGTGGGGCTGGTCACGATGGCGCTGGACGACATCGACTTCGAGGACGAGCTGCGCATCGTGCTGGAGGAGCGCGCCTCGCTCTCGCCGGACGCGCTGACCGGCATGGAGGCCAACCACCGCTTCGTCGGTCCGGAGTCGATGGAGACCAAGATCTTCGGCCGGCTCACTGCCTGGCAGAACTGGATCTTCATCCGGCCCAACGCCTCGGGACCGGAGGGCGCACTGCGGCGCTACGGCAGCGGGCAGCGCGGCAACTACGACTACAAGCGGGTGTGAGCCATGGGGTCGACGTTCAACGCAGCCGACTACCTGCTCCACCGCCACGTGGACGAAGGTCGGGGCGAGCACCCCGTCGTCCGTGGCAGCGAGCAGGAGCTGACCTATCGCCAGCTCGGTGAGCTCGTCCGTGACGTGGCGGCCGGCCTGCGCGGGCTGGGCCTGCGCCGCGACGACCGGGTGATGCTGGTGGCCGCGGACGACGTGCCGATGCTCGCCACCATCCTGGGCGCCTTCACCGCCGGGGCGGTCGCGGTGCCGGTGTCGTCGATGTTCACCGGCGAGGAGCTCGGCAAGATCCTCGCCGACTCGGGCGCGCGCGTGCTCATGTGCACCGAGGAGTTCGCCGACCAGGCGGCGATCGCGCTGGAGCAGGCACCGGACGTCGAGCACGTGCTCCAGGTGGGCGAGCCGGGCGGCCTGCGGGACGCCTCCGACAGCCAGGTGCACAGCTGGCAGGACTTCGTCGCCTCCGGCGCCGCCGCCGACGAGGAGCTCAAGTCCGTCGTCCCCACCGACGAGGACAGCTGGGCGCTGTGGCTCTACACGTCCGGCACGACCGGCCAGCCCAAGGCGGCGATGCACCGGCACGCCAACATCAGGCACGTCTGCGAGACCTACGGCAAGCAGGTGCTGGGCATCACCCCCGAGGACCGCACGTTCTCGGTGGCGAAGATGTTCTTCGCCTACGGGATCGGCAACTCGGTGTTCTTCCCGCTCTCCGTGGGTGCGACCACGATCCTGGAGCCCCGGCGGCCGTCCCCACAGGTGGTCGCCGAGCGTATGCGGGCAGACCGGCCGACGCTGTTCTTCGGGGTGCCGACGTTCTACGCCGCGCTGTCGGCCAGCGACCTGCCTGACGACACCTTCGCGACCGTGCGGTGGGGAGCGAGCGCGGGGGAGCCGCTGCCGGCGCCCTTGCAGAAGCGGTTCACCGACCGGTTCGGGGTGGAGATCCTCGACGGGATCGGGTCGACCGAGGCGTTGCACATCTTCCTGTCCAACGCGCCCGGCGACATCCGGCCGGGGACCACCGGGCGGCCCGTGCCCGGCTACGAGCTGGAGGTCCGCGACGGCGACGGCGCTCCCGTGCCCGTCGGGCAGCCCGGCGCGCTCTTCGTCAAGGGCGACTCGATCGCCGTGGGCTACTGGCGCCGGACCGACGCCAGCCGCCAGGTGTTCCAGGGCTCCTGGCTGAGCACCGGCGACACCTATGTCCAGGACCAGGACGGCTACTACCAGTGCCTGGGCCGCAACAGCGACATGCTCAAGGCCGGTGGCATCTGGGTGTCTCCCGCCGAGGTCGAGAGCCGGCTCCTCGAGCACCCCCGGGTGCGCGAGGCCGCGGTGATCGGAGTCCCCGACGCCGACGGCCTGGACAAGCCGGTCGCGGTGGTGGTCGTCGCCGACGGCGCCAGCGGTGACGAGCTGATCAGCTGGTGCCGGGACGGGCTGGCCCACTTCAAGGCGCCCCGGCAGGTGATCTTCGTCGACGAGCTGCCCAAGACCGCCACCGGAAAGCTGCAGCGCTTCAAGGTCCGCGCCATGGTCGGCGACAGCGAACCCATCGCCGCGGCATCCTTGGCCGAGGAGCCCGCTTCGGACGTCGCGGGGGCGGCCTCATGAGCCAGGTGGAGGTCGACGTCCTCATCGTCGGCGCCGGCCCCGTGGGGCTGTTCGGCGCCTACTACGCCGGCGTGCGCGGACTCTCCGTCGCCGTCGTCGACTCATTGAGCCAGGTCGGCGGCCAGGTCACGGCGATGTACCCCGAGAAGGAGATCTACGACATCGCCGCCTTCCCGGTCGTCTCGGGGCGTGACCTGATCTCCGGCCTGGTGACGCAGGCTGCCCAGTACGGCCCGACGTACCTCCTCGGGCAGGAGGCACAGGACCTTGCGCGCACGGTCGACGCGGACGGCCGCGACAAGCTCGTCGTCCGCACCAGCGCGGGCACGGACGTCACCTGCGGAGCGGTCATCGTCACCGGTGGCATCGGCACCTTCACCCCGCGCCCGCTCCCGGCCGGCGAGGACTTCCTGGGCCGCGGACTCGACTACTTCGTGCCCAGCAAGGACGCGTACGTCGGCAAGGACGTCGTGGTCGTCGGCGGCGGCGACAGCGCGATCGACTGGTGCCTGATGCTGGAGCCGGTCGCGGCGAGCGTCACGCTGGTCCACCGCCGCGAGGCGTTCCGCGCGCACGCGGCCAGCGTGGAGCAGGTGCGCGCCTCCCGCGTGGAGATCATCACCAACGCCCAGGTGACCGCCCTCGAGGGCGGTGCCGGCGTCGAGAAGGCGGTGGTCGAGGTGAAGGGCGCGGAGCTGCCGCGGCACCTGTCCTGCCAGCAGGTCGTCGCCGCACTCGGCTTCACCGCCAACCTCGGGCCGCTTCGCGACTGGGGCGTGGAGCTGCACGACAACCGGCACCTGGTCGTCGACACCACGATGAGCACCAACGTGCCCGGCGTGTTCGCGGCCGGGGACATCACCGACTACCGGGGCAAGGTGCGGCTGATCGCGGTCGGCTTCGGCGAGGTCGCCACCGCGGTGAACAACGCCGCCGTGCACATCGATCCCGACGCACAGCTCTTCCCGGGCCACTCGACCGACCAGCCGCACGCCGTACCGGTGCCTGCCTGAGACGCTGCCCACAGCACCGGGGCGCCCAGGACAGCCCGACAGTGAAGGAGAACCCGCCATGCCGTACGTGATCGCCGGGCCGTGCATCGACACGATGGACCGGTCCTGCACCGAGGAGTGTCCGGTCGACTGCATCTACGAGGGTGAGCGGAAGCTCTACATCAACCCCAAGGAGTGCATCGACTGCGGCGCCTGCGAGCCGGTCTGCCCGGTCGAGGCCATCAGCCAGGACCGCCGGGTGCCCGACGAGGAGGCCGAGCACGTCGAGGACAACCGTCGCTTCTTCGTCGAGGTCCTGCCCGGTCGCGACGAGCCTCTTGGCGCGCCGGGCGGCGCCCACAAGACTGGCGAGATCGGGGTCGACACCCCGTTCGTCCAGGGACTCTAGGAGCGGCCCACGATGCTCGACCACCACCTGCTCGTCGACGCGCACGTCCACGTCCCTGTGCTGGGCAGCCTGCAGCCCGCGTGGCTGCAGTGGGCCGAGGACTTCGGACGGGACGGCATCCTGCGCGCCGTGTGGGATGCCGACGGGCTCCCGGTGCCGGCCAGGCTCGACGAGCTCTTCGAGGAGGAGGGCGTCGACGTGGCGCTGCTCTTCTGCGAGTACAGCCCGAAGGCGACCGGCCTGCAGCTGTTCGACGACCTGCTGCCGATCGTCGAGCACAACCCCCGGCGGTTCCGTCCGGTGGCGAACGTCAACCCGCACCTGCACTTCCCGATCGCCGACGAGCTGACCCGCCAGCTCGACCACGGTGCGGCGGCCCTCAAGCTCCACCCGGTCCACGGCGGCTTCTCGTGCGCCGACCCGATGCTCTACCCGGCCTACCAGGTGCTCGTCGAGCGCGGGGTGCCGCTGGTGGTGCACTGCGGCACCAGCAGCTTTCCGGGGTCGATGAACGAGCTCGCCGACCCTGCCCGGCTGCTGCCGGTGGTCCGCGATTTCCCCGACCTCGACGTGGTGCTCGCCCACGGCGGTCGCGGCTGGTGGTACGACGCCGCCGCGTTCATGGCGCTGAGCAACCCGCACGTGTGGATCGAGCTGTCCGGGCTGCCCCCGAAGCGGCTGCCGGACTACTACGCGCGATTCGACCTCGGCCGGCTGGCGCAGAAGTGGATCTTCGCGACCGACTGGCCGGGCGTGCCGGGCACCGCGGCCAACGCCCGTGCCGTGGTCGACCTCGGCCTCGACGACGCGACTGCCGAGCTGGTCCTGGGCGGCAACGCGCTGGACGTCTACGCGATCGAGGATCCCCGACTGACCGAGGAGCACGGTGCCTGATGCCGATCTACGCCTTCGGTGATGCCGAGCCCGACGTCCACCCGGATGCCTACGTGCACCCGGACGCAGTCGTCATCGGCCGGGTCGTCATCGGTGCCGAGTCGACCGTGTGGCCCGGCGCGGTGCTGCGCGCCGACTTCGGCGACATCCGGATCGGGGCCCGCACCTCCGTGCAGGACGGCACCGTGCTGCACACCACGGTGCAGTGGCCGACCGTCATCGGGGACGAGTGCGTCGTGGGGCACAACGTGCACCTGGAGGGTTGCACCGTCGAGGACCGTTGCCTGATCGGCTCCGGCTCGGTGGTGCTCAACCGGGCCCGGATCGGTGCGCGCAGCGTCGTCGGCGCCCAGGCGCTGGTCACCGAGGACGCCGACGTGCCGGAGGGCAGCCTGGCGCTCGGCGTACCCGCGACCATCCGCCCGGTGGATCCCGACGACCAGCACCGGTGGATCGAGTTCGCCGTCCGCGAGTACGTCGAGAACGGACGTGACTACCGCAAGAAGCTCCGCCCCGTCAGCCAAGGAGGCCACCGATGACCGTTGCACAGGAACGCCCGGAGAACCAGGGCCGACCGGCCACCGAGCTCAGCGACGCGGAGCTCGAGCAGCAGGGCAAGCACGCGCACGACACCCGCAACTGGGTGTTCCTGCACGGCACCGCCGAGCAGTTCGCCAACCACACCGCGCGGATGCTGGAGCTGGAGCAGGAGTACCTGCGCCGCTATCCCAAGCGCACCTGGCAGGGCAGCGGCGGGGCGCCCACCGAGGACTCCGAGCTCCAGGTGCTGCGCAAGGCGCTGCGCGGCATCCTGGTCCAGCTCGAGGCGCTGCTCTCGCCGCCCGCCCGTGACGGTGACGGCCTGGGCGACGTCGACGACCCGGCGACCGCGCTGCTGCGACAGGTCGCCGCGGCGCCGGACGGCCGGATGAACAAGCTCGAGATGCACCAGCTCGCGCGTGAGGTCGGCCTTGACCGGGCCGCGCTGGCCCGGCTCTACAGCGCCGACCCGCCCCTGCTGCAGACCGACAAGCAGGACCGGGTCATCACTTCCGCCGGTCGGGAACGGGTGGGCCGGTGACCGCCGGTCTGCCGACGAGGTGCGGTGTCGTCGGTGGCGGCCGGATGGGGGCGGGCATCGTGCACGCCCTGCTCCTCGCCGGCGCCGAGGTCGTCCTCGTCGAACGCGACGAGCCGGCAGCCGGCGCGGCACGGGACCGGGTCGAGCACGCCGTGGCGGGAAGCGTCCGGCGCGGTCAGCTCGACGACGCTGGACCGGTGGTCGCCCGGCTGAGCACCATTACCGACGCGGCTGCCCTGGCCGGCGCCGGCCTGGTCGTCGAGGCGGTCCCCGAGGACCTCGACCTCAAGCTCGAGACGCTCGGCCGGATCGCGGAGCACGTCGCCGACGACGCGGTGATCGCCAGCAACACCAGCAGCATCTCCCTCGACGTGCTGGCCAAGGCGGTCCCGAACCCCTCGCGGATGATCGGGCTGCACTTCTTCAACCCGGTCCCGGCGAGCAAGCTCGTCGAGGTGGTGCTCGGCGAGCACACGACGGCTGAGCTGCGCGAGCGGGCGGAGGGCTGGGTGCGTGGCTGGGGGAAGACGCCGGTCACCGTCCGCAACGCTCCCGGCTTCGCGAGCAGCCGGCTCGGCGTCGCGATCGGGCTGGAGGCGATCCGGATGCTGGAGGAGGACGTCGCCTCCGCGGAGGACATCGACGCCGCGATGACCCTCGGCTACGGGTTCCCGATGGGCCCGCTCAAGCTCACCGACCTGGTGGGCATCGACGTGCGACTGGGCATCGCCCGCTACCTCGAGCAGGAGCTGGGTCCCCGGTTCGCCCCGCCGCAGCTGATGGTCGCCATGGTGGAGCGCGGCGAGCTCGGCCGGAAGTCGGGTCGGGGCTTCTACGACTGGGCCGAGGAACAGTGAGCGGATCCACGACGTCGTACGACGGCATCCGCGTCGAGCACCTCGACGATCGGGTGCTGGTCTCGCTGGACCGGCCGGAGGTCAAGAACGCCATCGACGCCGGGATGGTGGAGAGCCTGCACCGGGTCTGCGCCGACCTGGAGCGCGAGCCGCGCCCGCTAATGCTCACCGGTGGGACGGAGATCTTCGCCGCCGGTGCGGACATCGCCCAGCTGCGCCAGCGCAACCGGCTGGACGCCCTGGCCGGCATCAACAGCGGCCTGTTCGACCGGATCGCCCGCCTCCCGCTGCCCACGGTGGCAGCCGTGGCCGGTCCCGCGATCGGCGGCGGCGCCGAGCTCGCCTACGCCTGCGACTTCCGGATCGGCACCCCCACGGTGCGGTTCGGCAACCCCGAGGGCCAGCTCGGCATCCTGGCAGCAGCCGGAGCCGCCTGGCGCCTGCCCGAGCTCGTCGGCGAGCCGCTCGCCAAGGAGCTGATGCTGGCCGGGCGCACCCTCGACGCCGACCAGGCGTTCGCCGTACGGCTGCTCAACGAGGTGGTGCCCGCCGCCGCGCTGCTGCCCACCGCGCACCGTTGGGTCGACCGGATCCTGCGCAACGCGCCACTGGCGCTCCGGTTGACCAAGCTCGCGCTGCGAGCCCCACGGGAGTCCCACCCCGTCTTCGACAACGTCGCGCAGGCGATCCTGTTCGAGACCGAGGAGAAGCACGCCCGGATGGATGCGTTCCTCGATCGCGGCAAGCGGTGAGCCGAGCGGGAAGATTAAAGTGTCGCCCCGCCTCTTGGGGGGATCGGGGCGGCGGGGCGACACCTGCCAGAACGGCACTGTCAAGTGTGACACCGCGGCGCTGATCCCGGCAGGGGACAGACGGGACGCTCGCAAGTTTTTTGGATCGTTACCTGCCCGGCGGTGCGTCCGCCGCGGTCCCGGCGGGTGGGATCACGGTCCGTGCTGGTCCCTGGACCCACCGCGGCTGAGCAGGCGTGGCCACTGCTCCTAGCCCTCGACGGGCACCGGGTGGGTGCCGGCCCGGTGGCGCTGGGCGAGCTCGGCGTAGTACGCCGGATTGGTCTCGACCCAGAACTGCGCGCCGGTGCCGGCGATGTCGCGCTTGACCTTCGCCGGCGTCCCGGCGGCCAGCACGCCGGCGGGGACCTGGGTCTCGGGGGAGACCAGGGAACCGGCCGCGACCATGGACCCGGCGCCGAGCCGGGAGCCGTCCAGCATGGTGCTGCCGTTGCCGAGCAACGCGTTGTCCTCCAGCACCGCCCCGTGCACGATGCAGGTGTGTGCGACGGTGGCGCCGGGTCCGATCTCGACGAGGACGTCCGGGGCCCCGTGGACCACCGAGTTGTCCTGCACGTTGGCGCCTTCGCGAACCACGATCGAGCAGATGTCGGCGCGCAGCACCGCGCCGTACCAGACCGACGCGCCCTTCTCGACGGTCACGTCGCCGACGAGGGTGGCGGTCGGGGCCACGAACGCGTCCGGGTGCACGGTGGGGCGCTTGCCCTCGAACTCGAAGAGGTTCATGGCGCGAAATCTACGCCCGGGCCGTGGCCGCTGGTGACCGGCGAATAACCACGTGGGCGGTAGCCCCACCCTGAGTAGCCTGACCGGGTGCCCATCGTGCTGAGCCTCCTCGACGGCGTCCGCTGGCGGGGTGAGCCGGTGGTCGGCGATCGGCCCCAGGCGCTGCTGGCGGCGTTGGCGTCGACGGGCGGGGTGGTGGCCGCCGAACCGCTTGCCGACCGGGTGTGGGGCGACGCGCTGCCGGCCAACCCGGCCAAGGCGCTGCACGTGCTGGTCTCCCGGGTGCGCGCCACGTGTGGCCCGGACGCCGTGGTGCGGGAGGGCCTGGGGTACCGGCTGGGGGTGCCCGCGGACCAGGTCGACGTGACCGCGCTCGCGGCGCTCAGCGCCGAGGCTGCGACTGCGCTGGCCGGGGACGCGGTCCGGGCCGCCACGCTGGCCGAGACGGCGCTCGCGCTGGCCGCCGGCTCGGTCGATGACGAAGCGTCCGGCCCACTGGGCGACCTGCGGAGCCGAGCCCGGCGTGACCTCGCTGCGGCCCGGGCCATCCAGGCGCGCGCCCGCAGCCGGGTCGGTGACCACGAGGCCGCACTGCCCGCCCTGCTCGAGGCGGTCGCCCGGCGCCCGGACGACGAGGCGTTGCTGGCCGACCTGCTGCACAGTGAGGCGGTCGTCCGCGGGGCCGCTGCGGCACTCGCGCGCTTCGAGGCGCACCGCCAGGACCTCCTCGACCGGCTCGGGGCGGACCCCGGCCCCGAGCTGCAGCGCCTGCACCGCTCGCTGCTGCTGCGCGACCGGCCGGTGCGCGCAGGCGTGCAGTACGCCGCCACGGAGCTGCTCGGCCGCGAGCGCGACCTTCGGCGCCTGCACGCCCTGCTGGGCTCGGCGCGCGTGGTGTCGATCGTCGGACCCGGTGGCCTGGGCAAGACCCGGTTGGCCCACGTGCTCGGTCGTGAGGCGGGGCAGCCGGTGGTGCACTTCGTGGAGCTGGTCGGCGTGACGGCAGCCGACGACCTGGTCGGCGAGGTCGGCTCCGCGCTCGGCGTGCGGGACTCGGTCAGTGGCCGGCGTACCCTCACCCCGGCTCAACGCGCAGACGTGCGCGCCCGGATCGTCGACCAGCTCGGCAGTGCGCCCACCCTGCTCATCCTCGACAACTGCGAGCACCTCGTCGACGCGGTCGCCGACCTCGTCGCCCACCTGGTGGCCGGCAGTCCGGAGCTGCGGGTCCTCGTCACCAGTCGGGCGCCGCTCGCCATCGCTGCCGAACAGGTCTACCCGCTGCCGGCCCTGGCCGGTGACGACGCGGCCGAGCTGTTCCGCCAGCGCGCGACGGCGGCCCGGCCCGACGGAAGGCTGGACGAGGGCGAGGTCGCGGCCATCGTCGCCGAGCTCGAGGGCCTGCCGCTGGCCATCGAGCTCGCCGCGGCCCGGATGCGCACCATGTCGGTGGGTGAGGTGCGTCGCGGACTGGACCGCCGGTTCGAGCTGCTCCGCGGACGCGATCGCGGGCTGCCCGCGCGGCACCGGACGCTGGAGGCGGTGATCGAGTGGTCCTGGGACCTGCTCACCCCGGCCGAGCAACGTGCGTTGGCCTGGCTCTCGGTCTTCCACGACGGGTTCGGCGGCCAGGACGCTGCCTGTCTGCTGGGCAGCGACGCCAGCGACCTGGTCGACCGGCTCGCCGAGCAGTCCCTCCTGACGGTCAGCGAGCCCGACGGCACGACCCGGTTCCGGGCCCTGGAGACGATCCGGGAGTTCGCGTTCCTCAAGCTCGACGCCGCGGGGGAGCGAGCGGCTGCCTGGCAGGCGCAGGACGCGTGGGCAGTGGGGCTGGCACGCCGGCACGCCGATCTGCTGCTGGCCAACGACCAGGAGGCCCGGGTCGACCGGCTGACTCGCGACGACAACAACCTCACCGACGTGCTCCGCCGGGCGCTGGGCCGGGGCGACGTCGAGCTGGTCGCGCCGCTGCTGAGCACCCTCGGCTCGCTGTGGACGATGACCGGCAACCACCCCAAGGTCTTCGCCGTGGCGGACGCTGCCGAGGAGCTCCTCGCGGGGTGGGACCCGCCGCCCGCCCTGCTCGGTGCGGCGCGCGACGCCGCGTCGATCCTGCTGGTGCACCTGAGCTGGATGCCGGACCGGCGACTCGAGCAGCTGCGCAAGGCGATGCTCGGATGGGGGGAGCCGGACACTCCGTGGGCGCGCGCGGCCTACGCCCTGTTCCTCGCCGACGGGAGCGAGCAGCGCGCCGACCGGCTCGTCGAGGTGGCGCGTGGCTCCGACCCCGCATCGGCCGGCGTCCTGTTGCTCTGGGCGTCGATCACCGCCGAGAACAACGGTGATCCGCGAGCCGCCGAACACCATGCCCGCGACGCGCTGGAGTGCCGACCGCTGACGCCGTACCTCGAGGCGACCCTGCACGCACAGCTGGCACAGCTCCGGATGGTGCTCGGCGACCATCGCGGGGCCGCCTGGCACGCCGAGCAGGCCTGGCCGCGACTGCTGCGGCTGCACGCCGTGGACGACGCGCGCTCGCTGCGCATCGGCACCGCGCTCGCCCCGTTGCTGGACGGCGACGTCGACGCGTGCGAACGCATCCTGGACGAGGTCGCCGAGAGCGGCGAGGGCAGCCAGATGGGCTCGCGCATGGTGCTGCAGGCGGCCCGCGCGGAGGTGGCCCTGGCCCGGGGTGACACGGCGGGAGGGCTGCGCCGCTACGACGAGGCGGTCGAGACGGCCGCGCAGGGCACCGGCCCGGGGCTGGACTTCACCCCGTGGTTGCTGCTGGCCGCTGCCGCGTCCCTGGTCGCGCACGTCCATCACCAGCCGCCGGGTCCGGACGCCCGGGCCGACGAGCTCGCCCGGCTCCTGCTCCGCGGTACCCGACCGAACCTCGGCACGTCGTACCCCGACCTGCCCCTCAACGGCGTGCTCCTGGTGGCGCTGGGCGCGTGGCTGCTGCGCTCCGGCAGCGTCGCCTCGCACCCCGGCCCGGAGCAGGGCGGGCTGGACGGTGGGCTGGACGGCGGGCTGGACGGCGGGCTGGACGGCGGGGCCGACGGCCTGCGCCTGCTCGCGATCGGGGAGCGCTGGGGCTACAACCGCAGCTTCCCGACGATGAGCTGGTCGGGCCTGGTGGCACTGGCCGAGCGCACCTCGCCGGGTCGGCTCGGGCCGCTCGTCGCCGAGTACGCCGGCCGCCCGGCTCCGGGCCTGCTCCCGGAGGCGGACCGCATCCTGGACCGGCTCACATCTTCCGGCTGAAGCTCCGCACCGAGAGGGGCGCGAAGATCGCCACCACGATGGCGCAGCCCAGGAGCGCCCAGCCGACCTCGCCGGTCACCTGGCCGCTGTTGGCGAGGTCGCGGATCGCGGAGATCACGTGGGAGACCGGGTTGACGTCGGCGAAGGCGCCGAGCCACCCGGGCATGGTCTCGGTGGGCACGAACGCGTTGGACAGGAACGTCAGCGGGAACATCACCATCAGCGAGATCCCCTGCACGCCCTGGGCGCTGCGTCCGACGGTGCCGAACCAGGTGAAGATCCACGCCAGGGACCAGCCGGCGACCATGGCGAGCACGACCGCCGCGAGCACACCCAGGACACCTCCGCCGGGGCGGTAGCCGATGGCCATCCCGGTCGCGAAGGTCAGCACGGACGCGATCAGGTAGCGCAGCAGGTCGGCCACCATCGGACCGGCCAGCGGTGCGATCCGGGAGATCGGCAGGACCTTGAACCGCTCGAAGACACCCTTGTCCATGTCCTCGCGCAGCTGCACGCCGGTGGCGACACACGCGGTCAGCACGGTCTGCCCGATCAGGCCGGGGATGATCAGCGGCAGGTAGGACTTCACGTCGCCGGAGATCGCCCCGCCGAAGATGTAGGCGAACATCGCGGTGAACAGCAGCGGCTGGATGGTGACGTCGAACATCTGCTCGAAGTTGCGCCGCATCTTCCGGGTGGCCCGCCAGGCCAGGGTCATGGTCTGGCTGAACGCGTCGCCCGGGCTGACCCGCGACTGGGTGGCTGCCACCACGGAGAGGGCGTCGATCCGTTCCCGCGGTGCGGTCCGGTCCCCGGGATTCGTCGTCAGGGTGCTCATGAGGCCACCTCTTCCTGGTCGTCATCGGATTCGTCGGCGTGTGTGTCGTGGCCGGTCAGTGCGAGGAAGACCTCGTCGAGCGTCGGCTTGGCGACGCTCACCGAGCGGATGCTCACGCCGGCCTGCCGCAGGCCGATGAGTACGTCGGCGGCGCGGTCGGCCTCGTCGAGGGCGACGTTCATCCGGGCGGACTCCGGCGTCAGGGCGGGCTCCTCACCGAGCAGGCGGCGCACCACGTCGAGCGCGACGGCCTGGTCGGCGTCCTCGGCGAGCTGGAGCTGGAGGGTCGAGTCGCCGACCGAGCTCTTCAGCTCGTCGGGGGTGCCCTCCGCGACCTTGTGGCCACGGTCGATCACGGCGATGCGGTCGGCGAGCTGGTCGGCCTCGTCGAGGTACTGGGTGGTCAGCAGGATGGTGGAGCCGTCGCTGACCAGGCCGCGGATGGTGTCCCACATCTGACCACGGGTGCGCGGGTCCAGGCCGGTTGTCGGCTCGTCGAGGAAGATCAGCGGTGGCCGGGTGATCAGGCTGGCCGCGAGGTCCAGGCGCCGGCGCATGCCGCCGGAGAACTGCGAGATCGGCTTCCCCGCGGCCTCCTCGAGCGCGAACTGCTCGAGCAGCCGACGGGCGGTGGCGTGGGCGTCGCGGGACGGGATGCCCTGCAGTCGCCCGAAGAGCCAGAGGTTCTCGGTCGCCGTCAGGTTCTCGTCCACCGAGGCGTACTGCCCGGTGACGCCGAGCAGCTGACGGATGCGGTGCGGCTCTCGGCGTACGTCGACCCCGAACAGCTCGGCAGTGCCGGCGTCGATGGGCAGCAGCGTCGCCAGCATGTTGAGCATCGTCGTCTTGCCGGCGCCGTTGGGGCCCAGGACGCCGAAGATCTCACCGGGCCGGACGGTCAGGTCGACGCCGTCCACGGCCCGGAAGTCGCCGAACTGCTTGACCAGTCCGGTCGCCTGCACTGCGGGTGGGGTGGGTCCGGTCATGGGCCCCTCCTCTCGTCTGCGGACCGGACGGTTGCCCGGTCGGCGAGAGCAAGCATGGCGGAGCACGGTTTCACGGGGGTTGCACCGCGGTATCACGGTGCTTCCGACCCGGACCGCACGTCGCCCCGGTGCTCAGCGGAGCCCGAGTCGGTCGCCGTAGACGGCGAACAGCATCGCCAGCAGCAGGAGCACCGCCCAGGCGCTCTCGACGAACCGGGTGGCCAGCTCGCTCTCGGGTGGTTCGCCGTCGCCTGCTGCCTGGCGGCGGACGTGCCCGATGCCCGTGGCGAAGGTGATCGCGGCCGCGTTGCCGACCGCCGCGCACGCCCAGCCGAAGGCCAGCTCCGTGCCGGTCGGGGCGGCAGTCCCGAAGATCGCCTCGCGATCGCCGACGAGCCCCGGCACGACGAAGCCACCGAGGCCGAACCAGATCCCGTAGAACACCGCGCGGAACCTGCGCTGCTCGACGTCGAACCGGAGCCGGTCGTTCCACGCCACGGCCGCGAGCAGGACCGGAGGACCGCCGAAGAGCCACCCCAGGAAGGCGAACCCCGCACCCGTGGCCGGGATCCTCGCCACGAACCCGGTCACGTCCTCGCCGAACCCGCGCGCCACGAGCCCGCTGATAGTCGCGGTGACCACCACGCAGATCAGGAACCGCCGCACCTGTGGTGCCCGGAACCGGCGCTTCCCCATGGCGCGCACCCTACTGGCCCGTTGAGAAGTCAGTTCTGCACCGACGAGAGGTCACTCGTGTCCCCGCGAGAGGTCAATTCAGTTCAACAGTCAGGCTTGACTGTTTGTTTGTACGACGGCACGATGGCCCCATGACGACCACCCGCGTCCCGCAGGAGGAGCGCAGCCGGACGATGCGTCGCCGATTGCTCGAGGCCTGTGTCGACTGCCTGGTCGAGCACGGCTGGAGCGGGACCACCACGACGCTGGTCTCCGAGCGGGCGGGGGTCTCCCGCGGTGCCCAGCTGCACCACTTCCCGACCAAGAACGACCTGGTCGTCGCGGCGGTGGAGCACCTCAGCGAGCGTCGCGGGGAGGAGCTGATGACAGCGGTCGAGGGACTGCCTCGCGGGCGCCGCAGGACACGCGCCGTGCTCGAGATGCTCGTCGAGCAGTTCACCGGCCCGGTCTTCGTCGCCGCGCTGGAGCTTTGGGTCGCCGCCCGCACCGACCCGCAGCTGCACGCCGCGGTCGCGCCCCTCGAGCAGCGGGTGGGTCGGGACGTGCACCGCCAGACCGTCACGGCGCTCGGCGTCGACGACCGCGATCCGCACGTGCGCGCCCTGATCCAGGCCACCCTCGACCTGATCCGCGGGCTCGGGCTGGCCAACACGCTCAGCGACGACGCCGCCCGCCGCAGCAGCATCCTCGACGAGTGGGCCGATGCCCTCGACCACGAGCTGGAGCTCTCGTGAACGCGGTCCTCGAGGGTGTGCTCGCCGACCTGGCCGCCGAGGGTGACGCCCTCGACGCGCTGGTGTCGTCGCTCTCGGCAGCGCAGTGGCGCACGCCCACCCCGGCCGAGGGTTGGGACATCGCGACGCAGGTCGCACACCTGGCCTGGACGGACGAGGTCGCCGTCCTGGCGGCGACGGACAAGCTGGCCTGGGACGCCGTCGTGCTGGACGCGATCGCCGACGCCACCGCGTTCGTCGACGCCCGCGCGCTCGAGGGTGGCGCGGTCGACCCGGCAGAACTGCTGCGCCGGTGGCGAGCGGCCCGCCCCGCGCTGGCGCGAGCGCTGCGCGGCTTCCCCGAGGGCGAGAAGCTGCCCTGGTTCGGCCCGCCGATGAGCCCCACGTCGATGGCGACGGCGCGGTTCATGGAGACGTGGGCGCACGGCCTCGACGTCGCGGAGGCGCTGGACGCCGTGCCCGAGCCGACCGACCGGATCCGGCACGTCGCGCACCTCGGCGTGCGCACCCGCAACTTCGCCTTCGACGTCCACTCCCTGGAGCGCCCCGCCGAGGACTTCCGGGTCGAGCTGCTCGCACCCTCCGGTGCGACCTGGACGTGGGGTCCGGCCGACGCGACACAGCGGGTCACCGGGCCGGCGTACGACTTCTGCCTGCGGGTCACCCAGCGCCGCCACCGCGGCGACCTCGCCCTCACGGCGGTGGGCGCCGACGCGGACCGTTGGCTCGACGTCGCCCAGGCCTTCGCGGGGCCACCCGGCGGCGGACGGGAGACCCGGGATGGCTGAGCCGCTGCGCATCGGGAACTGCTCGGGCTTCTACGGCGACCGCCTCACGGCGATGCGCGAGATGCTCGAGGGCGGCCCGCTGGACGTGCTCACCGGCGACTACCTGGCCGAGCTGACCATGCTGATCCTCGGCAGGGACCAGCTGCGCGATCCCTCGCTGGGCTATGCCCGCACCTTCCTCGCCCAGCTGCAGGACTGCCTGGCGCTCGCCCTGGAGAAGGGAGTCCGGATCGTCGCCAACGCAGGCGGCCTCAACCCGGCGAGCTTGGCCGCGAGGATCGCCGAATCCGCCTCTGCTGCGGGCCTCTCGCCACAGGTGGCGTGGGTCGACGGCGACAACCTCGCTCCGCGTGCTGCCGAGCTCGGCCTCGGCGACGCGCTCACCGCCAATGCCTACCTCGGCGGCTTCGGCATCGCCGCCGCGCTCGAGGCCGGCGCCGACATCGTGGTCACCGGCCGCGTCACCGACGCCTCCCTGGTCGTCGGGCCGGCCGCATGGCGCTTCGGCTGGTCCCCGACGTCGTACGACGAGCTCGCCGGCGCCGTGGTCGCCGGCCACGTCATCGAGTGCGGCACCCAGGCGACGGGTGGCAACTTCTCCGGCTTCCTGCGGATGCAGCGCGACGCCACCCCGCTGGGCTTCCCGATCGCCGAGGTCTCGCCCGACGGCTCCTCGGTCATCACCAAGCACCACGGCACCGGAGGGATCGTCTCGGTCGACACCGTCACGGCCCAGCTCCTCTACGAGGTGCAGTCCACGCACTACCTCGGTCCGGACGTCACCACCGACCTCTCCTCGATCAGGCTCACCACCGAGGGCGCGGACCGGGTGCGCGTCTCCGGAGTGCGTGGCTCGGCGCCACCCGAGCACCTCAAGGTCTGCGTCAACGAGCTCGGTGGCCACCGCAACCAGCTCGAGCTCGTGCTGACCGGGCTGGACATCGAGGAGAAGGCCGACTGGGTGCGCACCCAGCTGGAGGCCCGGCTGGCCGCGGCGGCGCCCGCGTCGCTCGAGTGGTCCGTGGGCCGGCTGCCGGCGCCGGACGCCCCGACCGAGGAGGCGGCCTCGTGCCTCCTGCGGGTGACCGCCAAGGACCCCGACCCGGAGAAGGTGGGCAAGGCGTTCTCGGCGGCAGTGGTCGAGCTCGCGCTGGCGTCGTACCCCGGCTTCACGCTCACCGCCCCGCCCGGCCGCGGCTCGCCTTACGGCATCTACCGGGCCTCGTACGTCGACCGCGGCGCGGTCACCGAACGGCTGCACCTGGTCGGCTCCGACGAGGCCGTGGAGATCGCGCAACCCACCGAGCTGGCCCGGGTCGCCGAACCGGTCCCGGCGCCGGCCGACAGCACCTCGCTCGTCCACGACGCGCCCAAGGTCTCCATGCCGCTGGGCACCTTCGTGCACGCCCGCAGTGGTGACAAGGGCGGCGACGCCAACGTCGGCCTCTGGGTCGGCTCCGAGGCACCGGAGAAGCGCAACGTGCGGGTCACCTGGCTGCTGCGCATCGTCACCCCCGACCAGGTCCGCCAGTGGCTCCCCGAGGCGGCCGATCTCGACGTCGAGGTGCACCCGCTGCCCAACCTCGGTGGCGTCAACGTGCTGATCCGCGGCCTCCTCGGCGACGGCGTCGCCGCCAGCACCCGCTTCGACCCCCAGGCCAAGGCTGTCGGGGAGTGGTTGCGGGCCCGGCACGTGCACATCCCGCAGGAGCTGTTGTGAGGGCGTGTGGTTTCACAGGTTCACCTGTGAAACCGCCAGCTCACAGCCGTTGCAACGGCTGCGAAGTGACGGGAACGTCCTTGATGTCCGAGCGGACGGCGAGCCGATGACCTTCCTGACCGACGAGCGCCGCGCGCTGCAGGGGAGCACGCGTGCCTTCGTGCAGCGCGAGGTCGCCCCACACCTGCAGGACTGGGAGGACGCGGGCCTCATCCCGCGCGAGCTCCATGTGAGCGCGGCCAAGGCGGGGCTCCTCGGAGTCGGCTTCCCAGAGGAGGTCGGCGGTCAAGGGGGCGACCAGCTCGACTCCCTGGCGATGCAGGAGGCGTTCTTCGAGGCCGGCGGCTCCAGCGGGCTCGCGGCCGGGCTGTTCACCCATGGCATCGCGCTCCCTCACATCGCCGCGAACGGAAGCGCCGGCCTCGTCGACCGCTACGTCCGGCCCACCCTGGCCGGGGAGCTGGTCGGCTCCCTCGCGATCACCGAGCCCGACGGTGGCTCCGACGTCGCGGGCATCCGTACGACGGCAGTGCGCGACGGCGACCACTACGTCGTCAACGGCGCCAAGACGTTCATCACCTCCGGCGTCCGTGCCGACTTCGTCACCACGGCGGTGCGCACCGGGGGACCAGGCCACGGCGGCCTCTCGCTGCTCGTCGTCGACAAGAACACGCCCGGCTTCACCGTTGACCGGGCGTTGCAGAAGATGGGCTGGCACTGCTCGGACACCGCCGAGCTGTCCTTCGTCGACGTCCGAGTCCCGGTTGGCAACCTGGTCGGCGAGGAGAACTCCGGCTTCTACCAGATCGCCGAGCAGTTCGTCGTCGAGCGGATCGGTCTGGCCGTGCACGCCTACGGCATCGCCTCGCGCTCGCTGGCGCTCACGGCGTCGTACTGCCGTGAACGAGAGACCTTCGGCAGGCCGCTGGTCGCCAACCAGGTGGTGCGGCACAGGCTCGTCGAGATGCGTCGACAGATCGAGGTCGCGCGCACCTACACCCGCGAGGTCGCCGCGCGGCACGTTGCCGGGGAACACGTGATCGCGGAGGCCTGTCTGGCCAAGCAGACCGCCGTCGAGGCATGCGAGTACGTCGTCGACCAGGCCGTCCAGCTCCACGGCGGTACCGGCTACCTGCACGGGACCGAGGTGGAGCGCCACTACCGGGACTCCCGGATCCTGCCCATCGGAGGAGGAGCGACCGAAGTGCTCACCGACCTTGCTGCCAAGCTGCTGGGGTACACGCCATGACGACGACCGACACCGAGCCGCAGTCGCGGCGCGACGCAATGCTCGCCAAGGTCGCCGACCTCGAGGCCGAGCAGGCGCGGGCGGTGGCCGGGGGCGGGGAGAAGTACGTCGAACGGCATCACGCGCGCGGCAAGCTCCTGCCACGGGAGCGGATCGAGCTGCTCGTCGACCCGGGCAGCGCGTTCCTCGAGCTGTCGCCGCTGGCCGGCTGGGGATCGGACTTCCCGGTCGGGGCCAGCGTGGTCACCGGGATCGGCGTGATCGAGGGCGTCGAGTGCATGATCACCGCCAACGACCCGACGGTGAAGGGCGGCGCGAGCAACCCCTGGACCGTCAAGAAGATCTTCCGCGCCTCGCAGATCGCCGAGGAGAACGACCTGCCCACCGTTGCGCTCGTCGAGTCCGGGGGCGCCGACCTGCCGACGCAGAAGGAGATCTTCATCCCCGGCGGCAAGCTGTTCCGGGACATCACCCGTGCCTCCGCGGCGAAGCGACCCACGGTCGCGCTGGTCTTCGGCAACTCGACTGCCGGCGGCGCCTACGTGCCCGGGATGAGCGACTACACCGTGATGGTCAAGGAGCGGGCCAAGGTGTTCCTCGGCGGCCCGCCGCTGGTCAAGATGGCGACGGGCGAGGAGTCCGACGACGAGTCCCTCGGCGGCGCGGAGATGCACGCCCGCGTGTCCGGGCTGGCCGACTACCTCGCCGAGGACGAGCACGACGCGATCCGGATCGGACGGCGGATCGTGTCCCGGCTCAACCGGGGCGGCCGGCGTGGAAGTTTCACAGGAGAACCTGTGAAACAAGGGGCTGGTGTGACGTCGTACGCCGAACCCGCCGGCGACCCCGATGCGTTGCTCGACCTGATCCCGGAGGACCTCAAGGAGCCGTTCGACCCGCGCGAGGTGATCGCGCACATCGCGGACGGGATCAGCCTGGACAACAAGGTCGTCTTCGACGAGTTCAAGCCGCTCTACGGGTCGAGCCTGGTGACCGGCTGGGCCAGGATCCACGGGCACCAGGTCGGCATCCTCGCCAACGCCCAGGGCGTGCTGTTCTCCGAGGAGGCGCAGAAGGCGGCCCAGTTCATCCAGCTGGCCAACCAGGTCGACGTACCGCTGTTGTTCCTGCACAACACCACCGGCTACATGGTCGGCGCCGAGTACGAGCAGGGCGGGATCATCAAGCACGGCGCCCAGATGATCAACGCGGTCTCCAACAGCACCGTGCCGCACCTCTCGGTGATCATGGGGGCGTCGTACGGCGCCGGAAACTACGGGATGAACGGCCGCGCCTACGACCCGCGCTTCCTCTTCACCTGGCCGAGCGCGAAGTCCGCGGTGATGGGGCCGCAGCAACTCGCCGGGGTGCTGGAGATCGTGGCCCGCCAGTCCGCCGAGTCCAAGGGCCAGGAGTTCGACGCCGACGGGTTCGCCGGGGTCAAGGAGCTGGTAGAGGCGCAGATCGAGGAGCAGAGCCTGCCGTTCTTCCTCTCCGGGATGCTGTACGACGACGGGGTGATCGACCCGCGGGACACCCGCACCGTCCTGGGGATCTGCCTGTCCGTGATCACCAAGCAGCCGATCGAGGGCGCACAGGGATATGGGGTGTTCCGACTGTGATCAGGAGACTTCTCGTCGCCAACCGGGGCGAGATCGCCCGCCGCGTCATGGCCACCTGCCGTCGGCTCGGTATCGAGACGATCGCGGTGTACTCCGACGCCGACACGGACCTGCCCTTCGTCCACGAGGCCGACCAGGCCGTCCGGCTCCCAGGCAACAGCCCGGCCGAGACCTATCTGCGCGGTGACCTGATCGTGCAGACCGCCCGCCGGGTGGGAGCGGACTCGGTCCACCCGGGCTACGGGTTCCTCTCCGAGAACGCCGACTTCGCGCGGGCCGTCCATCAGGCCGGCCTGACCTGGGTCGGGCCCTCGGCGGACTCGATCGAGCGGATGGGCTCCAAGGTGGAGTCCAAGAAGCTGATGGAGGCGGCCGGTGTGCCGGTTCTCCGGAACCTGACCCCGGACACCGCCACCGAGGACGACCTGCCCCTGTTGGTCAAGGCCTCCGCCGGCGGCGGAGGACGCGGGATGCGGATCGTGCGCTCGCTCGCGGACCTCCCCGCCGAGATCGCCGCGGCCGCGGCCGAGGCGGAGTCCGCGTTCGGTGACGGCAGCGTCTTCGTCGAGCCCTACGTCGAGAGTGGGCGGCACGTCGAGGTGCAGGTCGTCGGCCACGAGGGCGGCGTGCTGGTGCTCGGCGAGCGTGACTGCTCGATCCAGCGTCGCCACCAGAAGGTCGTCGAGGAGGCTCCGGCCCCGTCACTCCCCGAGGCCACCCGCACCGCCCTGCACGACGCCGCCCGCGCCGCTGCGGCCGCGATCGACTACCGCGGTGCCGGCACGGTGGAGTTCCTCTACGACGCACAGACCGACCGGTTCTTCTTCCTCGAGATGAACACCCGCCTCCAGGTCGAGCACCCGGTCACAGAGCTGGTCTTCGGCGTCGACCTGGTTGAGCTGCAACTGCGCGTGGCCGAGGGCCTGTCGAGTGCGGAAGTGGTCGCTGGAACAGCCACTTCCGCACTCAACCCTCGAGGCCACGCGGTGGAGGTCCGGCTCTACGCGGAGGACCCGGCTGCCGACTACCAGCCGCAGAGCGGCCGGCTCACCACCTTGGACATCCCGCACGACGGCGCCTTCGGGCTGCTGCCCTCCCACGGGATCCGCCTGGACTCCGGCTTCGCCTCCGGCAACGAGGTCAGCACCTTCTACGACGCGATGCTGGCCAAGGTGATCGCCTGGGGACCGGACCGGGCGAGCGCCTTCCGCGCCCTCGCCGGGGCGCTGCGGCGCAGCCGGATCCACGGGCTGGTCACCAACCGCGACCTGCTCGAGGCGCTCTGCTCCGACGAGCGGATCGTCGCCGGCGAGGTGAGCACCGACCTCCTCGAGACGCGCCGGCGCGAGTTCCGCGACCTCGGGCCGTCGCTCGACCCTGAGCTGGCGCCGTTCGTCGCGGCGGTCGCCCTGGCCGAGCACGACCGCGAGCGTCGTATCGTCCAGCAGGGGATCCCGGTTGCCTGGCGCAACGTCGTGTCACAACCGCAACGCAGCGAGTTCGCCGCGCGCGGGTACGACGAACCGCTGGTGGCCGAGTGGTGCGCCGGCCGGATCGGCTACCGGCTCCCCAACCGGGATCACATCCGCGTCCTGCACGCGTCCGCCGACCAGGTGGTCCTCGAGCTGCAGGGCGTCCGGCTGCCTGTCGGTGTGGTCATCGAGCCGTCCACGCGCGAGGTCCACCTCGACTCCGTGCTCGTCCGGGGCAGCCTGCGCGAGCTGCCCAGGTTCGTCGACCCGGCCGACCAGGTGGCCGCCGGCTCGCTGCTGGCACCGATGCCCGGGACGGTGACGGCGATCCCGGTCGAGGAGGGCGCGGCCGTCGCGACGGGTGCCACGCTGCTGGTCCTCGAGGCGATGAAGATGCAGCACGCCATCAAGGCACCGGGCGACGGCGTGGTCGCCCTCGAGGTGCGGGTCGGACAACAGGTAGCGGCGGGCGACGTCCTGGCCGTGGTCTCGACGAGCCCAACCGACAAGAGCGGAGACGACACATGACCAACTTCACCGAGACCGAGGAGCGCCAGGAGCTTCGGCGCCAGGTGGCCAAGCTGGCCTCGACGTACGGACGCGACTACTTCGTCGACAAGGCCCGCAACGGCGAGAAGACCACCGAGCTGATGCTGGCGATCGGCAAGGCCGGCTATCTCGGGGTGAACATCCCCGAGGAGTACGGCGGCGGTGGTGGCGGCATCGGCGACGTCGCCGCCGTCTGCGAGGAGCTCGCGGCGCAGGGTTGCCCGCTGCTGATGATGGTGGTCAGCCCGGCGATCTGCGGCACGGTGATCACCCGGTTCGGCACCGAGGAGCAGAAGCGCCGGTGGCTGCCCGGCATCTGCGACGGCACCGAGACGATGGCGTTCGCGATCACCGAGCCGGACGCGGGCACCAACTCCCACAAGATCACCACGACCGCCCGCCGCGACGGTGACGAGTGGGTGCTCACCGGGCAGAAGGTCTTCATCTCCGGTGTCGACGAGTCGAGCAACGTGCTCGTGGTGGCGCGCGCGGAGGACGCCAGGACCGGCAAGCTCAAGCCGTGCCTCTTCGTCGTCCCGACGGACGCGAAGGGGCTGTCCTACCAGAAGATCCCGATGGAGATCGTCAGCCCGGAGTGGCAGTTCCAGCTCTTCATCGACGACGTGCGGCTCCCCGCCGATGCGCTCGTGGGCGACGAGGACGCCGGGCTGGTGCAGCTCTTCGCGGGGCTCAACCCGGAGCGGATCATGGCTGCCTCGTTCTCCACCGGGCTGGCCCGCTACGCGCTCGACCGCGCGACGTCGTACGTCAAGGACCGGGCGGTGTGGGACGCGCCGATCGGCACCCACCAGGGCCTGGCGCACCCGCTGGCGCAGTCGAAGATCGAGATCGAGCTGGCTCGCCTGATGACCCAGAAGGCCGCCGCGCTCTACGAGGTGGGCGACGACATGGGGGCGGGCGAGGCGGCGAACATGGCGAAGTACGCCGCCGCCGAGGCCGCCTGCGACGCGGCCGACCGAGCGGTGCAGGCCCACGGCGGCAACGGGATCACCCAGGAGTACGGCGTCGCCGGCCTGCTCGTCGCCGCCCGCGCCGGTCGGATCGCGCCGGTGTCTCGCGAGATGATCCTCAACTTCGTCGGGATGCACTCGCTGGGGTTGCCGAAGTCCTACTGAGGTTGAATGCAGGGGTTCCCCACGACGGAAGGAGCGCGATGAGCGCGCTGGTGAGGTACGACGTCGCGGACGAGGTCGGCACCATCACGCTGGACTCGCCGCACAACCGGAACGCCCTGAGCAAGCAGCTGGTCACCGAGCTGTTCGAGGCGTTGCGCACGGCGGAGTCCGACGATGCCCGGGTGGTCGTCCTCCGCAGCGCCGACCGGGTGTTCTGCTCCGGGGCGGACCTCTCCGAGGCGGCCCAAGGCGGGATGGAGGAGGGCACCAAGGCGCTCGTCGAGCTGCAGCGGACGATCGTCACGCACCCCAAGCCGATCGTCACCAGGCTCGCCGGTCCGGTGCGTGCCGGCGGCCTCGGCATCGTCGCGGCCAGCGACCTGGCCATCTGCCAGGACGACGTCACCTTCGCCTTCACCGAGTCCCGCCTCGGGCTGGCGCCGGCGGTGATCAGCCTGACCGTCCTGCCGAGGCTGGCCAGCCGGGCGGCGTACGACACTTTCCTCACCGGCCGCGCGTTCGACGCCCACGAGGCCGCCGCGATGGGCCTGGTCACCCGCAGCGTCCCGGCTGATCGGCTCGACGCCGCCGTCGAGGAGGCCTGTGCCGAGCTGCTGAAGGCACATCCGCAGGGGCTGGCCGAGACCAAGCAGGTGCTGGCGGGCGAGCTGCTCGCGCACATCGACGCGCACGCCGAGGAGATGCGGGCGTTGAGCGCCAGGCTGTTCGCCTCCGACGGCGCCCGGGAAGCGATGGCGGCGTTCCTCAATCGTAAGAAGTGACGCCTCGGCACTCCTGGGCTGCACGCAAGTGACGCCTCGACGGTCCTGGGCTGCACGGAAGTGACGCCTCGGCGGTCCTGGGCTGCGGGTCACAGCCAGCGAGCGAGCCGCTCCAGGCCGTCGGTGATCTCCACGGCGCTGCCGGCGAAGGACAGCCGCACGAAGCGGTTGCCCTGCTGGGTGTCGAAGTCGATGCCGGGCGCCGTGGCGACGCCCGTCTCCTCGAGCAGCCGCAGGCACCAGCCGTAGGAGTCGTCGGTGAGGTGGCCGATGTCGGCGTAGACGTAGAACGCGCCGTCGGCCGGCGCGAGCTTGTCGATGCCCAGGCGCGGCAGCCCGTCGAGCAGGAGGTGGCGGTTCTCCGCATAGCGCGCGACGTGCCCGTCGAGCTCGGCATAGGACTCCGGTGTGAAGGCGGCGACGGCGGCGTACTGCGAAAGGACCGGCGGGCAGATGGTGAAGTTGCCGGTGAGTACGTCGACGGGCCGGCGCAGGTCCTCGGGCACCAGCATCCAGCCCAGCCGCCAGCCGGTCATCGAGAAGTACTTGGAGAACGACCCGAACACGACGCCGCTGCGGGAGGTCTCCCAGGCCGAGGAGGTCGGCACGCCGTAGGTGATGCCGTGGTAGATCTCGTCGCTGATCAGCCGCACGCCGGTGTCGTCGCACCAGCGGGCGATCTCCGCGAGATCGTCGGGGTCGATCATGGTGCCGGTCGGGTTGGCGGGGGAGGCGATCACCAGCCCGTGCACCGGTCCGTCGACCGACTCGAGCAGCTCGACGGTCGGCTGGAACCGGGTCTCCGGGCCGCAGTCGACCTCCACCACCTCGCAGCCCAGCGCCGTCAGGACGTTGCGATAGCAGGGGTAGCCGGGACGCGCCATCACGACGCGGTCGCCCGGCTCGAAGGCGGCGAGGAACGACAGCAGGAAGCCGCCGCTGGAGCCGGTGGTGACCACCACGTCCTCGGCGCTCACGTCGATGCCGGAGCACCGGCGGTGGTGCTCGGCGATGGCCGCGCGCAGCGGGAAGACCCCGGTGGCGACGGTGTAGCCGAGCAGGTCCTCGTCGAGCAGCCGCTTGGCCTCCGCACGCACCGCCCTGGGTGCGCCGGTCGACGGCTGGCCGGCGACGAAGTTGACGAGGTCACCGTGGGTGCCCTGCCGCGCGGTCGCCGCGGCCAGCAGGTCCATCACGTGGAAGGGCGGGACGTTGGCGCGCTGCGCCACCTGGAGGCGCGCGGGGGAGCCGGTGGTCATGATCCCGACGCTAGCCCGTGCGAGGCAGTGACCTCGGGCGCGGTCCCACCCGGACGAACTGCGGGCCCCCACCTGGCTGGTGGGGACCCGCAGTCCGATCGGCCGTTCGAGGGCTTCCTACTTGAGGCTGAACAGTGCGGAGGTCGAGGAGCCGTCCAGCGTGGTCAGGTCCACGCGGTAGCAGGAGCCCTTCCCGGTCTTCGGCGTCGCCCAGTTCTGGATCCACTGCTCCGAGGTGCTGTCCCAGCGCAGGCTGGTGCTGCCCGTGGTGGTGAACTCGTCGACCGAGGCTGAGAGCGCGTCGCCGTTGCAGCTCACCTTCATCGCGGTGAACCTGGCGCCGATGCCGGCGCTGAGCATGGTCCCGCCCTTGAGCACGTTGAACTTCAGCGGCACCGTGGACCCGGCCTTCACCGAGTTCACCACGTTCGCCCCCATGTCGACGGGACGGTAGAAGCCGTCGATCGTCCAGGCGTTGACCGTGTAGCTGCGGTCGGAGTGGGCCTGGTTGCCGGCCCGGTCCGTCGCCGCCGCCGTCAGGGTCCATTGCCCGACGGCCGAGCCGCCGCCCGTCACGGCGCAACCACCGTCGACACCGGAGGTCGCATCCGTGGCCGAGCAGCTCGGAGTCGGGATGGCGTCGCCGAAGTCGTACGACGATCCGGCGGCGGGACCCGCGGTCCAGCTGATGACCGGCGGGGTGCTGTCGCGCTTCACGGTGACCGTGTCGGTGTGGCGGTTGCCCGCCTGGTCGGTCGTCGTGCAGCTGAACTCGCTGCCCGTCGTGTCGGTCGTCTGGCTGCTCGCAGCGCACGTGGTGCGGCTGTCGTCCACACCGGAGGTGGCATCGGACGGTGTCCAGGAGACCGTGACGTCCGAGGTGTACCAGCCGTCCTTGCCGAGGGTGCCGGTGAGCAGCGCCGAGGCCGACGGCGCGGTGGCGTCCCGCTTCACGACGACCGACGTCGTGGTGCGGTTGCCGGCTTCGTCCGTGGCAGCGCAGGTGAAGGTCGCCCCAGCGGTGTCGCTGGTCACGCTCTGGTCGCCGCAGTCGGTCGTCGTGGCCACTCCGGACAGGTTGTCGGTGACCGTCCAGTGCACGCTGACGTCGCCGGTGTACCAGCCGTCGTCCCCCTGGTCGCCGGTGACGGAGACCTCGACGGCGGGCGCCGTGGCGTCCCGCTTGAGCGTCACGGAGTCGCTCGCCTCGTTGCCGGCGTTGTCGACGGCGTGGCAGCCGAACGTCGTCTCACCGGCGTCGGCGGTCAACCCGGCGTCGACGCAGTCCGTGCTGGCCGCCAGCCCCGACATGCCCTCGGTGATGGTCCAGTCGACGGTCACGTCGCCGGTGTACCAGCCGTTGTCGCCCAAGGGTCCAGCGACCGACTGGTCGATGTGCGGTGCCGTGGCGTCGCGCTTGACGGTGACGGTCTTTCCGGTGGAGTTTCCGGCGGCGTCCTCGGCAGAGCAGGTGAAGTCAGCGCGGGCGCTGTCGCTGGCGAGGGTCGCCGGGCCACAGCCCGTGACCGTGCCCTGCGCCATGCCGGACAGCGCATCGGTCACGTCCCACGTGACCGAGACGTCACCGCGGTACCAGTCGTTGTCCCCGAGCATCCCGTCGACGTGCTCCGAGACCTCCGGGGCCGTCATGTCCAGCTTCACGGTGAGCTGGCCCTGACCGAGGTTGCCCGCCTGGTCCCGCACGCTGCAGGTGTAGCCGGTCCCGTCCGTCTCCGCGTCGACGGCAGTCGTGCCGCAGCCCTCGCCGGTGGCGGCCGCGACTCCTGACGTCTCGTCGCCGAGGGTCCAGGTCACGTCGCCCGTGCCGGTGTACCACCCGTGGTTGCCCGGGGTGCCGGAGTAGGAGCCCGCCACGGTCGGCGCCGTGGCGTCCCGCTTGATCACGACCTGTCCGGAGGCGGCGTTGCCGGCGGCGTCCTTCACCGAGCAGCCGAAGCTGTCGCCGGCCGTGTCGGCGGTGACGACCTGGTCGTCGCAGCCCGCCACGACCTCGACCGTCCGGTCGGCACCGTCGCCGTAGGTCCAGGTCAGCCCGACGTCGCTGGTGTACCAGTCGTCGAGTCCCTCGGTCCCGGTGACGACCGGGGTGACCGTCGGTGCGGTCCGGTCGACCTTGATCGTCACCGTGTCGGGGGCGCTGTTGCCGGCGAGGTCGGTGACCGTGCAGGTGTACGTCGTGCCGTCGGTGTCCGTCGACTGCGTCACCGGGTCGCAGTTCAACGTCGTTGCGACGCCCGCGGTGGCGTCCGACCACGTCCAGCTGATGCCGACCTCGGTGGTGTACCAGTCGTTGTCGCCGACGGTTCCGGTGATGGTGTGCGAGACGGACGGTGCCGTGGCGTCCCGCTTGACCGTGACGGACTCGCTGGTGCGGTTGCCGGCGTTGTCCGTGACCGTGCAGGTGAACGTCTGACCCGCTCCGGTGGTGTCGGTGGTCACGCTGCCGTCGGTGCAACCCTCGGCCGTCGACTGGTCGACGCCGGAGAGGTTGTCGTCCAGCGTCCAGCTGACTGCCACGTCGGTGGTGTACCAGCCGTTCTGGCCCTCGGTGCCGGTGACGTGCGGCGTCACGGTCGGCGCGGTGGCGTCCCGCTTGACGGTGACCGAGGCGTGGGCCTCGTTGCCGGCGTTGTCGACGGCGTCGCACGCGTACGTCGCGGCGGCGCTGTCGGCGGTGAGTGCGGCGTCGTCGCACACGGTGTCACCGGAGAGGCCGGCGGTGGCGTCGGTGACGGTCCAGTCGACGTCGACGTCGCCGGTGAACCAACCGTTGCTCCCTGCGGTGCCGTTGACGGTGTTCGTGATGAGCGGTGTCGTCGCGTCGCGCTTCACCGTGGTGCTCGCCGTGGTGCTGTTGCCGGCCCGGTCGGTGACGGTGCAGCTGTAGGTCTGCGACGCGGTGTCGGTGGTCAGCGTGGAGCCGGCGCACCCGGGGCTGCTGCTGTCGATGCCGGCGGCGCCGCCGTCCGTGGACTGCCAGGTCACGTCGACGTCCCCGACGTACCAGCCGTCGTCACCGACCGTGCCGCTCACCACGGGCGTCACCGTGGGAGGGGTCTTGTCCAGCTTGACCACGGCGGTCTCGCTCGCCGCACCACCGGCGCTGGTGGCTGTGCAGGTGAGCGAGGTGCCGGCGGCGTCCGTGTCGGTGCTCACGCTGGTGTCCGCACAGCCGGAGCTGCTCGACACGGCCGACTGGGCGTCGCTCACGGTCCAGTCGACGGAGACGTCGCTGTTGTTCCACCCTGCGGCGTTCGGCTGGGGTGACAGCGTGTACGCGATCGACGGGGGAGTCGTGTCAGGCGAGGGAACGTTCACCACGAAGGTGGCGCCCGACAGGTCGTAGTCCGCCGCAGTCGTCGTACCCGGCCCGCTGGCGAAGCCGAGCTGGACGCGGGTCGAGCCTGGTTGCAGTGCCTTCACGTTCAGGTTGAGGACGTCGCCACAGGAGTCGAAGACGATCGATGACGGCAGCTGCAGGATGTTGCCGGTGGTCGGAGGGACCGCGACCTGTTGCACGTTCAGCGTCAGGTCGTGGGAGCCCCTGCCACTCAGGTTGCAACCGCTCACGGAGTCACCGCCGGTGGCGCCGTAGGCGAGCCGCACCGTCTTCGTCTGACCGACGGAGACACTGAGGTTGTTCACGTTCGCGACGACCTGGAAGTCCGCACTGCTCGCCGTGACCGTGTCGGCCACCGCAGCGCCGAACGTGGTGAGCAGCAGGCCGAGCGCAGCCGTCAAGGCGAGTGGCGCGCGCCACCGACGCCGAGGAACAGAGCAGACAGACATGAAGATCCCCTTCGACGCGCCCCGGCAGCGCCTGGACAGGCGGCCGGCCAAACCCTGGTGCGGAGACGACTTCTCCATCCCCGTGGGCACATCGTGGGCCGCCGGGGCCGGCGGGGTGGCGCAGTTCGACAGGTCGGGTGAAATGTCCGGATTAATGGGCTAGACAACGCTTTGACAGCAGATGACCCGAAGCCGGGTCGGGTGTTCAATGAGCCACACCAGCGGGCGCAATGTGTCGCACTGCGATGAGCCCGTGCGGTCGCGGCGCCCCGGGTCGCCACTGGATCAGCGTGCAGGCGTCGCCGCGTGCCGGCCGGCCCGTCGGCCGAAGTAGGAGCCCTCGGCGAGCTGAGTCCCGGACGCGTAGCCCTTGCCGTCCTGGGCGATGTTGACCGCACAGGCGCCGGCGGCGTAGAGGCCGGGGATGACGGAGCGGTCGGCACGCTGCACCCGTCCGTCGACGTCGACCCGCAGGCCGCCCAGGGTGAAGCCGGCGTAGAGCGCCTTGCCGAGCGTCAGGTCGTAGGCCCCCCACGGTCCGTGGTCCTGCGGCTCGAGCCACTCCGGCTGCTTGTGGAAGTCCGGGTCCTCCCGGTCGGCGGCGTGCTTGTTGTACGACGCGAGCGTCTCCACCAGGTTGCCCGCCGGGATGCCGAGCGCCGCCTCCATCTCCTCGACCGACTCCCACCCGTCGATGAACGGGCAGAGCGGGAAGTCCGGGTGCTCGACGTGCTCGGAGTCGACGATCAGGTAGGCGGCCCGGTCGGGTTGGTCCATCACGAACCCGGAGGTGCGCGAGTGGTAGCTGTCCTCGGCGACGAAGCGCCTGCCCTGGTTGTTGACCACGATGCCGGTGACGAGTCGGGACGGCGGGTAGAACGGTGCGGTGATGAAGGCCTGGTCCATCATCCGCAGCTCGGCGCCGACGGAGGCGCCGAGCCGGATGCCCAGGCCGTCGTCGTAGGTCGAGGCGAGTGGCATCAGCTTCGAGCCGAGCTGCGGAGTGTGGGCGCGCACCATGTCCTCGTTGCCGACGTACCCTCCGGCCGCGATGACCACCGCCTTCGCCCTGATGGCGCCGCGCTCGCCGAAGCGGCGCCAGGCGACACCGGTGACCGCACCGTCGCCCTCGGGGCCGACGGTGACGACGAGGTTCGTGGCGCCGGTCTCGTAGCGCACGTCGACGTCGGTCTCGGTGATCCGGTCGGCGAGGGCGTCGAGGACGAGCTTGGCGCCGCCGGTGTCGCCCGGCTGGGGCACCTTGTGGCCACGCGCCGCCGGCCTGGCCCTCTCCAGGAAGGGCCAGACCTTCTCGTTGCCGGTGTACATCAGTCCTTGGGTGCCGGGCTGGATCACCGCTTTCTCGGGGTAGAACGACCGCTCGAACCGGATCCCGAGCGCCTCGATCCAGTCGAAGTGGGCGACCGAGTCGTCGCAGAACGCCCGGATCTTGTCCTCGTCGGGGTCCCGGCTGACCGCCATCAGGTAGGCGAACATCTCCTCCGGGCTGTCCTCGATGCCGGTCGCCTGCTGCACCGCGGTGCCGCCGCCGAGGTAGAAGTGGCCGCCGGCCATGGCGCTGGTGCCGCCGTACTCCGCCGCTCGCTCCAGCAGTACGACGCGCGCCCCTGCGCGCGCCGCCTCCAGGGCCGCACAGCCGCCGGCGATGCCGAAGCCGACGACCACGACGTCGACCTCGTCGGACCACGCGTCCACGGTGGCGGCGTCGATGGGGTCGGGGAGCTCGGTCGTCATGGGGCGATGCTAGCCACCGAACTAGAACGAGTTCTAGAAGGTCTCACCCCTAGAATCGCCCTGACAACAGCTGCGCCACGACGCCACGGTGCCCATGGCATCGACGACGGGAGGGGCGAACCCCGCGATGACGCTCGACGTGGACACGCTCAACCACGCGCTGCTGGCCGGATGTGCCGTCCTCCTCGTCGCGATCCTGGCGGTCCGGGCCTCCGTGGGCGCCGGCCTGCCCAGCCTCCTGCTCTACCTGCTCATCGGCGTCGGCCTCGGTGAAGGCGGCGTGGGGATCGGCTTCGAGGACGCCCAGCTGGCCAACGCGCTGGGGTTCGCCGCGCTCGTCGTGATCCTCGCCGAAGGTGGCCTGACGACCGACTGGCCCGAGACGCGGCCGGTGATCCGGCTGGGGGTGTCCCTGGCGACGATCGGCGTCGCGGTGAGCGTCGCGGTGGTCGCCCTCGCGGCCCACTTCCTGCTCGGGCTGAGCTGGCAGAACTCCGTGCTGCTGGGCGCGGTCACCTCGCCCACCGACGCGGCAGCCGTCTTCTCCGTGCTGCGCCGGGTGCCGCTGCCCCGGCGGCTCAGCGCCTCGCTCGAGGCGGAGTCCGGGCTCAACGACGCCCCCACGGTGGTCCTGGTGACGCTGATCAGCGTCGGCGGCAGCCACACGGTGCTCGGCTTCCTGGGCCTGGTCGTCTTCGAGCTCGTCGTGGGCGTCGCCGGTGGCCTGCTGGTCGGCTTCGCGGGCGTCTGGCTGATGCGGCGCGCGGCGCTGCCGTCGTCCGGCCTCTACCCCCTCGCCGTCCTGACCCTCACGGTGCTGGCCTACGCGGGAACGGCGACCATCCACGGCTCCGGGTTCGCGGCGGTGTTCGTCGCCGCCCTCGTCCTGGGCAACGCCGAGCTGCCGCACCGAGCCGCCACCCGCTCCTTCGCCGAGGGGATGGCCTGGCTGGCCCAGATCGGCCTGTTCGTCATGCTCGGGCTGCTCGCCTCGCCCGGGCGGATCACCTGGCAGCACGTCGGCCTGGCGGTGGCGGCGGGCCTGGTGCTGACCTTCGTCGCCCGGCCGCTCTCCGTGCTCGCCTCCTCGGTGCTGCAGCCGATGTCTGCGCGCGAGCTGGGCTTCATCAGCTGGGCCGGGCTGCGCGGTGCGGTCCCGATCGTGCTCACCACGATCCCGCTCTCCGAGCACGTCGCGGACGCGGAGCACCTGTTCGACATCGTCTTCGTGATGGTGGTGATCTACACGGTGCTGACCGCGCCCACGCTGCCCCTGGTCGCCCGCCTGCTCAAGGTCGCCCGTCGCAGCGAGCCGCGGGACCTCGACGTCGAGGCGGCGCCCCTCGAACGGATCGCCGCGGACCTGCTCATGCTCACGATCACGCAGCGGTCCCGGCTGCACGGGGTCGAGGTGGGCGAGCTCCGGCTGCCAGCAGGTGCCTCGGTCACCCTCCTGGTCCGCGACGGACGGGTCAAGGTGCCGGAGTTCCGCACGGTGCTCCGTCGTGGCGACGACGTCCTGGTCGTCACCCCGCGCAAGCTGCGCGAGAAGACGGAGAAGCGACTGCACGCGGTCTCCGTGGGTGGGCGGCTGGCCCAGTGGCTCGGCAACGACCCGTATCGAGGCTGAGCCGATGCTGGGCCCGGGGTCACTTGCCCTTGTCGGCCACGCAGGTGTGGACCGGCTCAGCGAGCCGCACGGTCTTCTGCGCCCTCGGGTTGACCGGGCCCTGCTTCGAGCCGATGAAGACGTCGACCCCCGGGCCGTAGTCCTTGTCGGACTCCACCACCTGGGTGCCCCGGCCGAGGAAGCGCGCGACGAGGACCGCGGCCTGCTGGTCCTTCGCGCTCGCGAACACCTTCGCCCTGGCCACCGTGACATCGGAGGGTGCGTTGGCCACCTCGCCGGGCCGGAAGCCCGCGCGCTCGAGCGCCTTCATCGTCCGCCCGGCAGCGCCCTTGACGCCGCCGGCGTTGTAGACGCTCACCTTCACCTGACCGCGGCGCAGCAGCCGCTGTACGACCTCGTGCTCGCCGGCGGGACAGGTCGCGCTCTTCGTGGTGGGCTCGGGGTCGGCCCCGAACGGCTCGGTGAGCTGCTGATAGCCGATGACGGCCATCACGCCGAGGACCACGACGCCGGCGAGCAGTGACGCCGCCGCGACCAGGTGGCGGTGACGGATCACCACGTCACTCGCCCGCCTCGTGCACCCGCGCGTGCAGGACCAGCCGCTGCTGCAGGGCCGCGCGCAACGCCCGGTGCAGGCCGTCCTCGAGGTAGAGCTCGTCGCGCCACTGCACGACGTGGGCGAACAGGTCGCCGAAGAAGGTCGAGTCCTCGTCGAGCAGCGCGGCGAGCTGGAGGGTGTCCTTCGTGGTCACCAGGTCGTCGAGCCGGACCGGGCGCGGCGGCAACGCGGCCCAGTCCCGAGGCCCGAGGCCATGATCGGGATACGGGCGGTGGTCACCGACGCGCTTGAAGATCATCGCCTCATCATAGGAACAGCGTCGAGACGCCCGACCGGTCCCGCGCAGCCAGCGCGCTCGGGGCGCTTCGCCGTCTAGAGTCCGAGCCATGACCGACGACGCCCTCAGCACGGCGGTAGCCGACGGCTACGCCTTCGAAGGACCCGCCCTCGAGCTCGGCACGCTGATGCTCGACGCCGCCACACTCTCCGACGTACGGATCCGCATTCCCCTGGGGATGCTCAACCGGCACGGGCTCGTCGCCGGCGCGACCGGCACCGGCAAGACCAAGACCCTGCAGCTCCTCGCCGAGCAGCTGTCGGACGCCGGCGTCCCGGTGTTCGCCGCCGACGTCAAGGGTGACCTCTCGGGCCTGCTGGCACCGGGCGCGAGCAACGAGAAGGTCGCCGAGCGGGCCAAGGACGTCGGCCAGGACTGGCGCGGTCGCGGCTTCCCGGTGGAGTTCTTCGCCCTCGGTGGCCACGGCACCGGCATCCCGTTGCGCGTCACGATGAGCGCGTTCGGCCCGGTGCTGCTCTCGAAGGTGCTCGGCCTCAACGACACCCAGGAGTCCTCGCTCGGCCTGGTCTTCCACTACGCCGACAAGGCCGGGCTGCCGCTGCTGGACCTGGCCGACCTGCGCGAGGTGGTCAAGTACCTCACCTCCGACGAGGGCAAGGCGGACCTCGAGGACCTGGGCGGGCTGTCGAGCAGTACGGCGGGAGTGATCCTGCGCGAGCTGATCGCCTTCTCCGACCAGGGAGCCGACGCCTTCTTCGGCGAGCCCGAGTTCGAGACGGCCGACTTCCTGCGCGTGTTGCCCGGCTCCACCGGCGCCGGTGGTGGCAATGGCGTCATCTCCCTCGTGGAGCTGCCGGATCTCCAGGACCGGCCGGCGGTGTTCTCCACCTTCCTGATGTGGCTGCTGGCCGACCTCTTCCACGATCTGCCGGAGGTCGGTGACGTCGAGGTGCCCAAGCTGGTGTTCTTCTTCGACGAGGCGCACCTGCTCTTCGCCGACGCCTCCAAGGCCTTCCTCGACTCCGTCGCGCAGACCGTGCGGCTGATCCGCTCCAAGGGGGTCGGCGTCGTCTTCGTCACCCAGTCCCCGACCGACGTGCCCGACGACGTACTGGCCCAGCTGGGCTCCCGCATCCAGCACCAGCTCCGCGCCCACACGCCCAACGACGCAAAGGCGCTGAGGAAGACCGTCGACACCTACCCGACCAGCGGCTACCCCGACCTGGCGGAGGTGCTCACCTCCCTGGGCATCGGCGAGGCGGTGGTGACCGTGATGAACGAGCGCGGTGCACCCACACCTGTGGCCTGGACCCGGCTGCGCGCGCCCGAGTCGTTGATGGCGGCGGCCGAGCCGGCGGCACTGGACAAGGCGGTGACCTCCTCGCCGTTGTTCGCCAAGTACGCCGAGCCGGTCGATCGGGAGTCTGCCCGCGAGAAGCTCGCGGCCAAGCTGGAGAAGGGGGCGGCCAAGGCGGCGGAGGAGAGCGCGCGGGAAGGCGCCGCGAAGAGCGAGCCCGAGCCCGCCCGGTCGTCCCGGCGCCCGCGCAGGGAGCCGGACTCGATGGTCGAGCAGGTGGTGAAGTCAACGGCCTTCCGCCAGGTGATGCGCACCGCGGCCCGGGAGATCGTCCGCGGCATCTTCAAGACGGGGCGGCGCGGAGCCGGGCGGTGCGCCTGGGCACGCTGGTGGCGGCGGAGCCGGCCGCGTCGTGAGAAGGGATGCCATGGTCGCGAGGACACGCGGGTCCGTTGCCCGGCAGATCTTCGTGCTGCAGGTGCTGGTGGTCGTGGTCGTCGTGGCCGGCGCGGTCGCCCTCGCGTTCGTCGACGCCCGGCGTGACCAGCTGGAGTCCGCGCGGACCCGCTCGGTGAACGTCGCGGAGGCCGTGGCGGACGCTCCGACCATCCTGCGGGCCCTGCGCCAGGCCGACCCGTCGAGGACGATCCAGCCCTATGCCGAGCAGGTGCGCCGCGACACCGGCACGGACTTCGTCGTGGTGATGGCGCTGGACCGGACCCGCTACTCCCACCCGAACCCGGCGCGGATCGGCGGCCACTTCATCGGCGACCTCGGGAACGCACCCGAGGGCGAGGTGTTCACCCAGCAGCACACCGGGACGCTGGGTCGGTCCGTGCGCGCGGTCGTCCCGGTCTTCGACGGACACCGGGTGGTCGCCCTGGTGTCGGTGGGCATCACGCTCCAGAAGGTCGACCGAGCCCTGCAGCGGCAGCTGACAGCGATCGGGCTGGCCGGTCTGGTGGTGCTCGGTCTCGGCGGTCTGGGCGCCTGGCTGATCAGCCGGCGGCTGCGCCGCCAGACCCACGGGCTCGGGGCAACCGAGATCACCCGGATGTACGAGTACTACGACTCGGTGCTGCACTCGGTCCGCGAAGGCCTGCTGCTGCTCGACGAGCACGGCCGCGTGGTGCTCGCCAACGACGAGGCGCAGCGGCTGCTCGGGCTCGCCGACGACCCTGTCGGGCACCGCTGTGACGAGCTCGGCCTTCCGGACGTGCTGGCCGACGCCCTGCTCGCCGGAACCGCAGGACCGGACGCGCTGCACCTCGTCGACGAGCACGTGCTGGTCGTCAACCAGGCCGGCGCCCGCCTCGAGGGACGGGCCGTCGGCTCCGTCATCACGTTGCGCGACCACACCGAGCTGCAGGCAGTCTCGGGTGAGCTCGACACCGTCCGTGGCCTGGCGGAGAGCCTGCGCTCGCAGAACCACGAGGCCGCCAACCGACTGCACACCGTGGTGTCGCTCATCGAGATGGGGCGGAGCCCGGAGGCGCTGGCCTTCGCCACCGGGGAGCTGGCCGCCGCGCAGGCACTGACCGATCGCGTGGTGGCCGCCGTGGAGGAGCCCGTCGTGGCCGCCGTCCTGCTCGGCAAGACCGCGCAGGCTGCCGAACGTGGCGTCGAGCTGACCCTCGCCGGGGGATCTCGGGTGGAGGACGTGCCGTTGCCGGCGCGCGAGCTGGTCACCGTGCTCGGCAACCTGCTCGACAACGCCATCGACGCCGTGTCCGGGCGGCCCGACGCGCAGGTCGTCGTACGGCTGGAGACGACGCGTTCGCGGCTCCACCTCGTGGTGGCGGACAACGGCCCGGGCCTGCCCGGCGACGAGGCAGCCCGTGCCTTCGAGCGTGGCTGGACGACCAAGCGTGGCCAGCCGGGAGTGGGGCGTGGCCTCGGCCTGGCCCTGGTGGCCCAGGTCGTCCGCAAGCACGGCGGCACGGTTGCCGTCGGCCGGTCCGACCTCGGCGGCGCCGCCTTCACGGTGCGGATCCCGGCCTGATGGCGATCCGGGTCCTGGTGGTCGAGGACGAGGCGATCGCCGCGGATGCCCACGCCACCTACCTCACCCGGGTGGCGGGCTTCGACGTCGCCGGCGTGGCGCGGTCGGGCGTGGAGGCGCTGCGCCTCCTCGGGGAGGGCGGGGTGGACCTCGTGCTGCTCGACTTCAACCTGCCCGACGGCCACGGGCTCGAGCTGCTGCAGCGCATGCGCAGCGCCGGCCACCTCTGCGACGTCATCGCGGTCACCTCGGCGCGGGACCTGGAGATGGTGCAGCGGGCGGTGGCCCAGGGCGTGGTGCTCTACCTGCTCAAGCCGTTCACCTTCGCCGGATTCCGGGCCAAGCTCGAGCAGTACGCCGCCTACCGCTCCCGGCTCGGCGAGACCGAGCCCCAGGTCGTCCAGGACGAGGTCGACCAGATCATCGGCCTGCTCCGCTCGGCCGGCGGCGCCGAGGCACTGCCCAAGGGGATGAGCGCCGAGACGCTGCGCGTCGTCACGGAGTGCCTGCGCGATGCCCGGGCCGGGGTGTCGGCCTCCGAGGTGGCCGGGGTCGTCGGCTCCTCGCGGGTGACGGCACGGCGCTACCTGGAGCACCTGGCCGACTCGGGGCTGGTGGTGCGCAGGTCCCGGTACGGCGGCGGCGGCCGGCCGGAGGTGGAGTACGTCTGGCTGCGAACCTGACGGGCCGCCCGGCCGGCGTTCCAGTCAGCGGAAGCGGGCTGTCGTGCTCCGGGGGCGGGGCGCGAGGATGGCACCGTGACTGACCTGCGCGACGACCGGGACGCCATCCAGCAGCTGAAGTACCGCTACTTCCGCACCCTGGACACCAAGCGTTGGGACGAGTACGCCGACTGCTTCGTCCCGGAGGCCACCGGTGACTACGCGGGGCTGACCTTCGCTGATCGTGACGCCCTGGTGGCCTTCATGCGCGAGAACATGGGACCGGGGCTGTTCTCCCTGCACCAGGCGCACCACCCGGAGATCGAGGTGGACGGCGACGAGGCGACCGGCACGTGGTACCTCTTCGACCAGGTCTACGTCCCCGAGCACGACTTCGCGCTCGAGGGCGCCGCGTTCTACGAGGACCGCTACGTTCGCACGGACGCCGGCTGGCGGATCGCGCACACCGGCTACCGCCGGACGTTCGAGGTCTCCTTCTCCACCAAGGACCTCGCGTCGTTCAAGCTCAAGCGCGGCACGGCGTACGACGACTGAGCGAGCCCGAGCCGAGCTTGCTCGTGCTCGTGGCGAGCGAGGGAGTCGTCGAGCGCAGCGACCACGACGACTGAGCGAGCCCGAGCCGAGCTTGCTCGAGCCCGAGCCGAGCTTGCCGAGCTTGCGGCTCAGGTCGTCGACGGTCGCGGCCGCCGTACCGGCTGCCCGGCCTCCTGCATCCGCCGGGTCGCCAGCTCGATCATGAGCTGGGTCGCCGGAGACACGGTCGAGCCGCGGCGGCGCACGATCGCGAGGGTCTCCGCCATCCGGGGACGCAGCGAGACGTAGCCGGCCGCGGGGGCGAGGCGGGGCAGCAGCAGGTCGGCCACGCCCTTGTGGATGACCGTGTCCGCCAGGCCCATGCCGGCAACCTGCACCGCCGTCTCGACGTCCTCCACCTCGATGCGGGTGCGGGTGTTGAGGCCGGCCTCGTGGAGCATCCGGCGCAGCCGGATCCGGGTGGAGTCGGTCGCCCGCCAGGTGGTGTCCGACATCACCAGCGGCGCCGAGGCCAGCCGCTGGGGCGTCACCGGTCCGGTGAGCCGGTCGGCGTGTGCACTGACGTAGACCAGCTCGTCGGTGGCGACCGGGGTGATGTGCAGTCCCTCCACCGTGACGGACGGGACGGAGATCATCGCCGCCTCGATGCGCCCGCGGCGCAGGTCCTCCTGGACCTCGATGGAGTTCTGACCGACGAGCTCGACGCGCACGCCAGGGTGCCGCTCGAGCACGTCGGCGATGAGCTGCGCGCCGAAGTAGATGCGCGCGATGCCGAACATGCCGAACCGGATGGTGCCGGTCTCGATGGTGCTGACGCTCTGCACCGCCAGCCGGGCGGCCTCGGCGGCGGCCAGGGTCCGCTCCGCGTGGGGACGAAGCTCCTCGGCCGCACTCGTGGGCACCACTCCGCGGCCCACTCTGGTGAACAGGCGCGCGCCCAAGGTGCGCTCGAGGTTGCGCACCTGCTCGGAGATGCTCGGCTGCGCATAACCGAGCTCCTCGGCGGCGGCGGTCAGGGAGCCGTGCTCGTAGACGGTGAGGAAGCAGCGCAGCTGGTGCAGGGAAAGCATAGAGATCTCCTTTGGCTGCTCAAGGAAACCAAGGCTACCCCTATTGATTGAAGAACGACATACTTTTCTCGTGAGGGTCGCCAGAGGTGCGTCCCGCGACGCCGTCGTCACACCGAGGAAGGGGATTTGACGTGCTGTTCACCAACCACTGCCAGGCCTGTGAGAAGCGCCAGCTGATCTTCCCCAGCCAGGTCAAGGCCGTCCTGGAGACCGAGGCCGGCGTCGAGCTGCTCTACACCTGCTGGTGCGGCTCGGAGCAGACCCACCTGATGGTGCCCGCGGCGAAGCGGGACGCGATGGTCGCGGCATGATCAACTCCGGTGCGATGGACCCGCGCGACATCATCGTCATGAGGGGCCCGACGAAGCGTCGCTGACCTTCGGTCGCGGCGGGACGTCCTGCGCCCCGGCCGCGATGACAGGCCGCGATGACAGGCCGCGATGACGACCACCCCGCAGCACGTCGCGCACGCACGCCCGTCCACGCGCTGCCGCCCATGACGTCGCCGCTGTCGGGTACCGAGCCCTGACCTCGGATCCGACCGACGGGAGAACGGATGGGCCCGGCCGCGATCGTCGTGGGCGCGCTGCTCGTGCTGCTCGTCTTCACCGACGCCTTCATGACGACCCTCACCGTCTCCTGGGGGCGCGGACCGCTGAGCAGCCGGCTGCTGGCGCTCCTGTGGCGGGTGCTGCTCGGGCTGCACCGGCGGCGTGGCTCGGCCCTGCTCGGCGTGGCGGGGCCGCTGCTGCTCGTCACCACGGTGCTCATCTGGGTGCTGCTGCTCTGGGTCGGCTGGAGCCTGGTGTTTGCGGGGTCGGGTGCGGTGGTCGAGGTGCGATCGGGCCGGTCGGCCGGGGTGCTGGACAGTGCCTACTACGCCGGCTACACGGTGTTCACGCTCGGCACCGGTGACGTGGTCGTGACCAGTACGACGGACCGGCTCGTGTCCGTGCTGGCGAGCTTCACCGGCCTGTTCCTCGTCACGCTGGCCATCACCTACCTGGTCGCCGTCGTCTCGGCGGTCGTCCGGCGCCGCTCACTGGCCATCCGGATCCACGGACTCGGCCAGGACGCCGGCGCCATCGTCGTACGGGGGTGGCGCGACGGAGCGTTCAGCGCGTTCTTCCAGCAGCAGCTGCTCGGCCTCACCGACGACGTGGTCAACGGCGCCGAGCAGCACCTCGCCTACCCGGTGCTGCACTACTTCCACGCGCGTGATCGGGCGCTGGCCGCCTCCCAGGCGATCGTCGACCTCGACGAGGCGCTGCTGCTCCTCACCACCATGGTGCAGCCCGCGGCCCGTCCGGACAGCAACGTCACCCGGCCGCTGCGGCACGGGATCGGCCGCTACCTCACCACCGTGCACGGGGTCGGGTGGGCGCCGCCGGCGGGCCCTCCGCCACCGCCGGACCTGGAACCCTTGCGTGAGCACGGCATCCCCCTCGTGCCCGACGCCGAGGTGGACCGGGTGCTCGAGCGCGAGGAGCCGCGGCGCACGGAGCTGAACCGCCTGGTGCTCAGTGACGGGTGGACCTGGACCGATCGCTGAGGCAACCGTCAGCGGCAGCGGACCTCGTCCATGGCGTCGTAGACGACGTGGTCCTTCTCGGTCTTCACGCGCTCGCCGTCGCGGGCGAAGTGCCGGAAGACGTCCACCGAGAAGCCCTGCGCCGGCTCCTGTCCCTCGCACTTCGGTGAGTCGTCGTAGCGCACCTCGGGCTGGGTGAAGTCGTAGCGGTCGGAGAGGCCGGCGGTGATCTCCCACTGCCGGGTGCTCCACATCCGCACGTGCATCTCGCCCTGCGAGGACGGCGTGCTCGGCACGATCCAGGCCTCGACGAGGACGCCGTACTTCGTGTCGTTGCGGAACCGCAGGTCGAGCGCTCCCCAGGCGACGGTCGCCTCACGCCCCATCGGGTAGCGCGAGAAGTAGAGGCTGTGCGGGTGGTGCTCGATGTCCTCGAGTCCGGCGAAGAAGGCAGCGTTGTAGGTCGTGGTGGCCACCTGTGACACACCACCGCCGAAGTCCTTCTTCAGCACCCCGTTGCTGATGATGTAGCCCTCGATGAAGCCGTTGGCGCGGGTGCGCTCACCGACGACGTCGTTGAAGCTGAACGTCTCGTCGGGACGCAGCACGGTGCCGCTGATGTTGCGCGCCGCCTGGCCGAGGTTGGTGTTGCGGTAGTCCGAGTGCGGGAAGTACGTCGTGAACTCCGAGACCACCTCCGTGATCCCCAGCGCGCGGGCCTCCTCGGTGCTGAACTCCGCGGGCGTGGTCGTCGCCTCCAACGCGATGGTCCGGGCGGCTGCTCCCTCGCGGGGCAGTACGGCAAGGAGCTTGTCGGCCAGCACCTTCAGGTCCACCTCGGTGCCCGCCTCCGCGGGAACCACCTGCGGCGAGCCGTTGCGCAGCACCACCGTGGCGTCCTTCGGCTCGTCGATCAGCTTGCCGAGCGGCCCGCGGGCACTCCTGGTGAGGGTGTCGGCGTCCAGCTGCGGGACGAGCCGACCGTCGCGCGCGACCATGCTCAGCGCCGGGCCGATCTGCGCCGGGGTGAGACGGACGGCGTCACCGGGGACCTCGACGCGCACCGGTGCTGACATGGCGGGCTGCCCGAACTGCTGCAGTGCCCGCTGCACCTCCGCCCGGTCGACCTTGCCGGGCACGTCGTGCACCGGAAGCTGCAGGTGCGGCCGCTGGGCCACGACCGCGTCGCGCAACGCCTCCGAGGCGGCGCCGTCGTCGAGCTCGCGACCGACCCGCGGCAGCACCGGGACCGCCCGGCCCCGTCGGAACTCGACCGTCCCTGCCACCGGGTCCTGTCCGACCCGCTCCTGCAGCCGGGACAGGGCCGCCGCGTGCTCGGACTCGTCGACGATCAGCACGGGCTCGACCTTCTCGCCGCCGGTGAGGACCTCCCACATCCGGACCGGGTTGAGGCTGCGTCCGCCCCCTGCGGCCGCGACCGTGCCGGCCACGTCGACGCGCAGACCGGTGTCCGCGGCGTCGACCTCGACCTCGGTGTCGCCGAGGTGCGCCACCAGGGTGCGCTCGGTGCGCGGGACGAGCTCGTCACGGAGCACCCGAGCCGCCGCGGCGGGCTTGAGGCCTCCGATGTCGACGCCGGCGACGGTCACGTCGCGGGGGATGCGGTCGCTGGTGAACGCGTACGCGGCGACGTACAGAAGGGCGAAGAGGGCCACCACGCCCAGCCCGACGAGCAGCCGCCGTCGGCGCGCTGGGTTGCCCGTGCGGGGACGGGCCACCGACGCATCCACCGCACTCACCCCCACCGGACCGGGTCGGTCTGTCAAAGACGTCGTCCCGAGACATCGGCGGACATCTCGGGACACTGGCGGAGGATGCGGGATTCGAACCCGCGAGGGCGTTAACCCAACCCGCTTTCCAAGCGAGCGCCATAGGCCACTAGGCGAATCCTCCGCCGGAGAGATTACCTGCACCCGCGGAGGCCACGAAATCGGACACCGCCGTCGATGACCGGCGCCCGGGGCCGGGCGAACGCAAAGGCCCCCCACGCACCCGATAGAGCCCACCTGCCCTTGCTGCCTTCCGGCCCTGGGGGAGTTCAGTGGGATACCGCCGCATGGGGGGTTGCCGCAGAGTCTAGGTGAGGGTCGTACGACGGCCCAAAACGCCGTCTAGGCTCGACGCTCGTGGGCCACAGTGTGCTGCTCGTGCCGGTGCCCGAGCTCGAGGAGTTCGTCCGCGCCCGCACCGTGCACTACGACGCCGACTACCTCTCCGCCGATCCGGCCTTCACGCACGCCCACGTCACGGTGCTGGGCCCCTTCGTGCCGCGGCTCGACGACACCGTCGCCGAACGCATCGGCCGGATCGCGGCGCAGACCCCTGCCTTCGACTTCGTCCTCGACCGCACCGGCACCTTCCCCAACGGCATCATCCACCTCCGGCCCGAGCCCGACGGCCCCTTCCGGTCGCTGACGGAGCGCTTCGTGGCCGAGTTCCCCGGCTTCGCGCCGTACGGCGGTGCGTTCCCCGACGTGGTGCCGCACCTCACCCTGGATGCCGTCTCCGACACGGTGGGCGAGGCGTCGACGCGGGCCATGCTCGGCTCGGCCCTGCCCACGCGCTGCCGCGCCGAACGTCTCGACCTCGCGTGGTACGACGCCGGGAACTGCCACGTCGTCCGGAGCTGGCGGCTCGGCCTGCCGGGTGTCGGAGACGGTCGTTAGGGTCTACGTGTGACGGAGAACCCGCAGGAGTGGTCGCCCGGGCGGCTGGCGCTCTACCGACGCTACCGGCCCGAGACGTTCGCCGAGGTGATCGGGCAGGAGCACGTCACCGAGCCGCTCCGCGCCGCGCTGGCCAACAACCGGGTCAACCACGCCTACCTCTTCTCCGGGCCGCGCGGCTGCGGCAAGACGACCTCGGCCCGCATCCTCGCCCGGACGCTCAACTGCGAGCAGGCACCGGTCGCCGACCCGTGCGGCGAGTGCCGCTCGTGCCAGGACCTGGCCCGCGGCGGCCCGGGGTCCATCGACGTGATCGAGATCGACGCTGCCTCGCACGGCGGTGTCGACGACGCGCGCGACCTGCGCGAGCGGGCCTTCTTCGCGCCCGTGGCCAGCCGCTACAAGGTCTACATCATCGACGAGGCCCACATGGTCTCCACGCAGGGCTTCAACGCCCTGCTCAAGCTGGTGGAGGAGCCGCCGGAGCACCTCCGGTTCATCTTCGCCACCACCGAGCCCGAGAAGGTCATCCCGACCATCCGCTCACGCACGCACCACTACCCGTTCCGGCTGATCCCGCCGCGGGTGCTCACCGACTACCTCGCGGAGATCTGTGAGCGCGAGGGCGTGCCGATCGAGCCGGCCGCCCTGCCGCTGGTCGTCCGCGCCGGAGCGGGCTCGGCCCGCGACTCGCTGTCGGTGCTCGACCAGCTCATCGGCGGCGCCGGTTCGGCCGGGGTGACCTACGAGATCGCCACCGGGCTGCTCGGCTACACCCCCGACGCGCTGCTCGACGAGGTCGTCGACGCATTCGCGGCCGGTGACGGCGGCACCGTGTTCGGCGTGGTCGACAAGGTCATCGAGACCGGCCAGGACCCCCGCAGGTTCACCGAGGACCTGCTGCGGCGCCTGCGCGACCTGGTCATCGTCGCCGCGGTGCCGGACGCCTCGGCCACCGGGCTGATCGACGCCCCGGAGGACCAGGCCGAGCGGCTGGTGGCGCAGGCGGCGCGGTTCGGGAAGGCAGACCTGGTGCGGGCCGCCGACGTGGTGGCCGCGGGGCTCACCGAGATGCGCGGCGCGACCACACCCCGACTGCTGCTCGAGCTCGTCTGTGCCCGCGTCCTCCTGCCCGGTGCGGACCACTCGGTCGACGGAGTGCAGGCGAAGCTCGACCGGCTGGAGCGACGCTTCGGGATGGCCGGGGGCCAGGCCAGCACGCCGCCTCCGGTGGCGCCGACGACTCCGCCCGAGGCCACGGCGCCCGCGCCGGCCCCGGCAGCGTCCCGCAGCCCAGCGTCCACTCCAGCGTCCACCCCGGCGGCCCCGGCTGCTGAGGTGCCGTCCGAGGGCACCGCCCCCACCGGGCGAGCGGCCCCCACCCCAGCTCCGTCGACCGTCGACGTCGACGCCGACGTCGACGCCGAGGTCAGAATGCCGACAACCGAGCCGGCGCCGATCCCGGCACCCACAGGACCGGCACCCACAGGACCGGCACCCACAGGACCGGCAGCAGCAGGACCGGCACCCACAGGGCCGGAAGCAACAGGACCGGCACCAGCAGCGCCGAGCGCACTCGGCCTTGCCGACGTGCGCCGGGTGTGGCCGGACATCCTCGACCGGGTCAAGCAGCTGCGCCGGTTCACCTGGATCCTGCTGAGCCAGAATGCCCAGGTGCTGGGCCTGGAGGGCAACGTCCTGACGGTCGGCTTCAAGAGCTCCGGAGCGCGCGACTCGTTCCTCGGCGGCGGCTCCGACGAGATCCTTCGTCAGGCCGCGATCGACGCGATCGGTTCCGACTGGCGGGTCGAGGCCATCGTGGACCCGTCTGCCGAGCCGGGGCGCGACACGGCCCCGCGGGTGGTGCGCCCGTCGGTGTCCACCGAACCAACCGATGCGACGCCGGACCCGCCCGCAGCGTCCACGCGTCCCGAACCCGTGGCGGCCGAGGCGCCGGACGCGGCTCCCGACGGGCCGCCCGACTGGGCCTCGGACGGGCCCGTCGCCGAGGCGCCCCCGGAGCCCTCGGGCAGCACGGCCGCTGCCCACCCTGCACCGTCGGCCCGCGAGCGAGCCAACCCGGAGTCCATCGCGGCCGCGCGCAGCAAGATCGCGCCGACCCGGTCCGGCGCCCTCCCCCAGGACACCGAGGACCTCGACGCCGACGTCAGTCCCGACGACCCCGACGCCGACGACAGCGGGCTGGACAGCACCGAGCTGCTGGCCCGTGAGCTGGGCGCGGTGGTCATCGACGAGATCACCCATGAGTGAGCAGGGCGCGAGGCGGCGCGTCGGCCCTGGCGCCGTGCAACCCCGAGCCCACCGACCCGACCGAGCAGGAGACCCGACATGACCCAGAACCCCTTCGGCGAGGGCGGCTTCGACCTCAACGCGATGATGGAGCAGGCCCAGCAGATGCAGGCCCAGCTGATGGCCGCCCAGCAGGAGCTCGCCGAGCAGACCGTCGAGGGCACCGCCGGCGGCGTCACCGTGACCGTGACCGGCACCGGTGAGCTCACCGGGGTCCGGATCCCCACCGGATCCTTCGACGGCGCCGACGACGACTCCGTCGGCGACCTGGGCGACCTGGTCGTCGCTGCGTTCCGTGACGCCAAGGGCCGGGCCGACGCCGTGGCCGCCCAGACCCTCGGCCCGCTCGCCGGGGGTCTCGAGGGCCTCGGTGGTGGAGGGCCCTCCGTTGTATGAGGGGGTCGTCCAGGACCTGATCGACGAGCTGGGCAGGCTGCCCGGCGTCGGCCCCAAGGGTGCCCAGCGGATCGCCTTCCACCTGCTGGCGGCCGACGTCCAGGACGTCCGCCGGCTCGCCGAGGTGCTGCTCGAGGTCAAGGCCAAGGCGCGGTTCTGCAGCACCTGCGGCAACGTCGCCGAGTCCGAGCAGTGCCGCATCTGCAGCGATCCGCGCCGCGACGCAGCCCTGATCTGCGTGGTCGAGGAGTCCAAGGACGTGGTCGCGATCGAGCGCACCCGTGAGTTCCGGGGCCGCTACCACGTGCTGGGGGGCGCGATCTCGCCGCTCGAGGGCATCGGCCCCGACCAGCTGCGCATCCGCGAGCTGCTGCGTCGGCTCGAGGACGGAGCCGTGGAGGAGATCATCCTGGCCACCGACCCCAACATCGAGGGCGACGCCACTGCGGCGTACCTCACCCGGATGCTCAGGCCGATGGGTTTGCGCGTGACGCGACTTGCGAGTGGACTACCGGTGGGCGGTGACCTGGAGTACGCCGACGAGGTGACCCTGGGTCGGGCCTTCGCCGGTCGCCGCAGTGCTGGCGAGTGAGCGCCGAACGGGATGACAGGAGAGGGTGGGGCCCATGGGTGAGTTCGACGAGTTCGGCCAGCAGATCGCGGATGCCTCCGAGGCGTTCCTCGTCTCGCTCCAGGCGATCTCCCGCGAGGAGGGGCCCGGCACCGCGATCCCGCTGCTGCTCCTCGAGGTGAGCCAGCTGCTGCTCGCCGGGGCCCGGCTGGGCGCCCAGCGCGACTTCGAGCCGGAGCAGGAGTACCAGCCCGACGTCGGCCCCGATCCGGACCTCGACCAGATGCGGCTGCGGCTCGCCGAGCTGCTCGGTGACGTCGACACCTACAGCCACAACTTCGAGCCGTACGACCCGGACACGTTCCCGGCCCTGCTCTCCGACGACCTTGCGGCCATCGCGACCGACGTGGTCAATGGCCTGCGGCACTTCCGCGCCGGCAACCTGGAGGAGGCGCTCTGGTGGTGGCAGTACTCCTACCTCGCGTCCTGGGGCTCGAGCGCCTGCGGTGTCCTGTCCGCGCTGCACTCCGTGGTCGCCCACGACCGCCTCGACACCGACATCGAGGGCGAGGAGGAGCAGCTCGAAGCCGCGGACGCTGTCCTCGAGGACGATCCCACCGCGTCCTGACGGCCTGGGCCGGGACCCGCACGTCGAGCGCGGCGATGCTGCTCAAGCGGGCTCCCTGCCCGTGGACGAGCACGGGGACACCGACGGCCAACCCGTAGAATCGAGCAGTCAGCAGACCGGCGCGATGCCCGCACCCGGTCACCGCGTCGGGGCCGGCACGCGGTCCCGCAACACCGTCAGGAGTCGACTCGTGGGCATTGTCGTGCAGAAGTACGGCGGCTCCTCCCTCGCCGATGCCTCTGCCATCAAGCGGGTCGCCCGGCGGATCGTGGAGGCCAAGAAGGCCGGCAACGACGTCGTCGTCGCGGTCTCGGCCATGGGCGACAGCACCGACGAGCTGCTCGACCTCGCCGCGGCGGTCAGCCCGCTGCCGCCCGAGCGCGAGCTCGACATGCTCCTCACCGCCGGTGAGCGCATCTCGATGGCGCTCGTCGCGATGGCGATCTCCGACCTCGGCTTCACGGCCCGGTCGTTCACCGGCTCGCAGGCCGGGGTCATCACCGACGCGGTCCACGGCAAGGCGAAGATCATCGACGTCACCCCCGGACGGGTGGTCTCGGCGCTCGGCGAGGGCCACATCGTGATCGTCGCCGGGTTCCAGGGCGTCAGCCAGGACACCAAGGAGATCACCACGCTCGGTCGGGGCGGCACCGACACGACCGCGGTGGCGCTGGCCGCCGCGCTCGACGCCGACGTGTGCGAGATCTACACCGACGTCGACGGCGTCTTCACCGCCGACCCGCGGATCGTGCCGACCGCCCACAAGCTCGACCGGGTCACCTACGAGGAGATGCTGGAGCTCGCGGCGTGCGGCGCGAAGATCCTGCACCTGCGCTGTGTCGAGTACGCCCGCCGCTACGACATCCCGATCCACGTGCGGTCCTCCTTCAGCCAGCTCGAGGGGACCGTGGTGAGTGGCAGCATCGAGGACCAGGACCACCAGGAGAACGACATGGAAGCAGCCATCATCGCCGGCGTCGCGCACGACCGGAGCGAGGCCAAGATCACGGTGGTCGGCGTGCCCGACAAGGTGGGCGAGGCGGCCCGCATCTTCGACGCCCTCGCGATGGCGCAGACCAACCTCGACATGATCGTGCAGAACGTCTCCGCGGCCGCGACCAACCTGACCGACATCTCCTTCACGCTGCCGCGCGCCGACGGCCAGAAGGCGATGCAGGCGCTCGACGCGCTCCAGGAGGCGATCGGCTTCGAGTCGCTGCTCTACGACGACCACATCGGCAAGGTCTCGCTGATCGGTGCCGGCATGCGCTCCCACCCCGGCGTGACCGCGAAGTTCTTCAACTGCCTCGCCGAGGCCGGCGTCAACATCGGGATGATCTCCACCTCGGAGATCCGCATCTCCGTGGTCGTCACCGAGGAGCAGGTGGACGCCGCGGTCGCCGCCACCCACTCGGCGTTCGACCTCGACGCCGACGACGTGGAGGCCGTCGTCTACGGCGGGACCGGAAGGTGAGTGGCATGGGTGTCAGCATCGGCGTCGTGGGCGCCACCGGCCAGGTGGGCGTCGCCATGCGGCAGATCCTGCTCGAGAGGGCCCCCTTCAACTCCCTCGGCCCGGGCGATCAGGTCCGCTTCTTCGCCTCGGCCCGGTCCGCGGGCAAGGTGCTGCCCTTCGGCGACCGCGAGATCACCGTCGAGGACGCCGAGAAGGCCGACCCTGCAGGGCTGGACA
>DASTFI010000032.1:0-3423 GCA_035708765.1 Marmoricola sp. | reverse complement strand
GTCTCGATCACCTCGCCCGTCGTACGCGAGCGCAGCCCGAACTCGGTGCCGTCCTCGACCGCGCGCATGAACTCGTCGGTCACCCGGACGGAGTTGTTGGCGTTCTGGTACTGCACCGAGGTGATGTCGCGTCCGCCGAGGTCCATGTCGAAGCCGGCGTCGCGCAGCGCGCGGATCTTGTCCTCCTCGCGCGCCTTGGTCTCGACGAACTCCTCGATGTCGGGGTGGTCGACGTCGAGCACGACCATCTTCGCCGCGCGGCGGGTGGCGCCACCGGACTTGATGGTGCCCGCGGAGGCGTCGGCGCCGCGCATGAAGGACACCGGCCCGGACGCCGTACCGCCGCTGGACAGCAGCTCCTTGGACGACCGGATCCGGGAGAGGTTCAGGCCGGCGCCGGAGCCGCCCTTGAAGATGAAGCCCTCCTCCTTGTACCAGTTCAGGATCGAGTCCATCGAGTCGTCGACGGAGAGGATGAAGCACGCGGACACCTGCTGCGGGGACTGGGTGCCGACGTTGAACCAGACCGGGGAGTTGAACGAGAAGTACTGGTGCACCAGCAGCCAGGTGATCTCCTCCTCGAACACCTGCGCGTCTCCCGTGCTCGCGAAGTAGCCGTGCTGCTCACCGGCCGCGCGGTAGGTCTTCACGACTCGGTCGACGAGCTGCTTGAGGCTCCACTCGCGGACGTCGGTGCCGACGGCGCCGCGGAAGTACTTGGTGGTGACGATGGTGCTCGCGTTGAGGCTCCAGAAGTCGGGGAACTCCACGCCCTTCTGCTCGAACACCGTCTCGCCGGTCTTCCAGTTCTGCTGGAGGACGTCGCGGCGCTCCCAGGTGATCTCGTCGTAGGGGTGCACGCCGTCGGTGCTGAAGACCCGCTCGATCTTCAGGCCCCCGTTGTTGGCACCGCCCTTGGTCTTCTTGCCGGCTGCCTTCGCGGTCCCGCTCACCGTCTCGGTCATGGCTCTCCTCTGATCCCTGGTTTCCGTTTGATCGTCGTGTTGATCGTCGTGTTGATCGTCGTGCTGCTGCTGGTGGTGCTTGATGTGGTGTGCCCGGCGCGCCGCTTCCCCACAACGCGCCGGGCAGTCTGGGGGTCAGCCGCCGTTGATCGTGGCTGGCTGGGTCTGGTGCGGTACGACGAACGCGTCGGTCTCCGGCACCTCGGGCGGCGTCGAGCTCCGCTCGGCCCGGAGCATCGCGATCTCGGTCTCGAAGTCGTCGGCGGACTCGAAGGCCCGGTAGACGGACGCGAACCGCAGGTAGGCGACCTCGTCGAGCTCGCGCAGCGGACCGAGGATGGCCAGGCCGACCTCGTGCGCCGGGATCTCGGCCCAGCCGCCGGACCGCAGCGCGTCCTCGACCTGCTGGCCGAGCCGGGCCAGGTCGTCCTCGGAGACCGGTCGGCCCTTGAGCGCCTTGCGCACCCCGTTGATCGCCTTGTCGCGGTGGAACGGCTCGGCCGCACCGCTGCGCTTGAGCACGGTCAGCTGCATCTGCTCGACCGTGGTGAACCGCTTCTCGCACTCCTGGCAGGTGCGCCGGCGGCGGATCGCGGAGCCGTCCTCGGCGACCCGGGAGTCGAGCACCCGGGTGTCGGTGCTGCGGCAGTAGGGGCAGTGCATCCTGGTGTCCCTCCTCTCGGGTACAACAGCGGCGTCGGCCTGTGGATTCCGTGTGGACAACGGCGGGAAAACCGGCTCTTCCTGTGGGAAGCGGCCCTCTGCCTGTGCACCACATGTGGAAAACCACAACGATGTAACTACTAGATGTAGTGGGAACCGTACGCCGCCGCCCCTAGGGGCGCAACCGGCTCCGGAAAGTTTTTCGACGTACTTCTGGTACGACGTCAAAGCCGCAGGTCAGCGGTGTGATCGGGCCCTCGACCAGCTGTTCCCGGGCGTGTCGGGGCTCGTCCCCAGCCGATCGCGGAGGGTGCTCGCGCATCCCCCTGACAGCCGCTGGGGCGGTCGGCCACAATGGCCCCTGTGGGAAAGCATGCGGGGGAGCAGGTCGCGGCCAGACCCCGCTCCGGACCGGTCCCCCGCCGCCTGCTCCTGCTGGCGACCGGCCTGACGCTGACGATCGTGGCGTGGGGCTTCCTGGTCTGGGTCGCGGTCGACTTCGGGGCCCAGGCGCGCGCCGGCAACGGCCCGGCCTGGCTGTTCCTCCTCGTCGCCACCGTCGGCGCGACCGGGGCGCTGTTCCTGGCGCTGATCCTGGGCCACAAGACGTTCCTCGTCCTGCGCGGCCAGACCGCCGACCCGCGTCCCCCGCGGGCGCCCAAGGGGGTAGCCGGGAAGCGGGCGGCTCGGTAGGGGGATCGCCCCTGTAACGCGGGGTTACCGTCGCTGAACAAGGCGCACACCACCCACTCAGCGTCACGGACACCGCTTTACAGCTGGCCGGGAGTCACTGGCGGTAGTTCTCGACCTCGCTGGCCGGGCGGACGCTCGCGGCGTCGGGGTCGTCGCCCACCTCGCGCAGGGCTTGGCGCTGGCGAAGAAGGTCCCAGCACTGGTCCAGCTGCACCTCGAGCTCGTGGAGCTGCTGGTGCTCCTCCCCCGGCTCGATCTCACCGTCCTGCAGCTGGGCGCGCAGCGCCTTCTCCTGCGCCACGAGCTCGGAGATCTTCGCGTGGATGCCCTCGTCGGTCGTCATCCGTCGAGTATTCACCCGCACCCGCGACCCGACCAGAGCTCACCGGTCGCGCAGCCGCCGGACGAACTTCAGTCCCGACCAGACCTCGTCGATCGCCGCCACCTTCACGTCGACCACGCCGGCGGCCAGGCCGATCTCGCGGACGGTGTTCTCGTCGAGTACGACGACCTCGCCGACGTCGACCAGACCGGCCTTCACCGCCGACTTCTTGGGCCAGCAGACCCAGATCGCTCCGGCCGGGACAGTGCGGTCGACGAGCTGCGGTAGTCGGGTCTCCAGGGTGGCGGCCTCGATGTGGAAAGTGAGCGACAGCTCCAGCGACTTCGGCAGCCGGCTGACCGTGTCCGCCTCGAGCGAGAAGCCGGCCGGCGCCCGGTCGAGGAAGACCGTGATCCCGTCCTTGACGCCGAGCTTCCGCTCCAGCGGCGTCCCTGAGTAGCCGGCCACCCGGGCAGCGTAGTTGTCCACAGATCGGCCGGGAGGGTTCCGTCGCGGGGTGGATGGGTAGGAAACTCTTCGCAGTCTCGGGATCGGAAGGGGTCGACCATGCGGCGAGTCATCGGCGCCGGCGTGCTGGTGGGTGCGGTCTTCGCGACGGCGGCCTGCGGGGGCGACCCGTCGTCCTCCCCGTCTCCGTCGCCGTCCGTGTCGCCGTCGCCCTCCCCGTCGAGTACGGCGCCCACGCCGCCGCCCCTCCCGGATGCGGCGCGGAAGGACACCAAGGCAGGGGCGGTGGCGTTCGTGCGGCATTACGTGGAG
>DASTFI010000031.1:0-10544 GCA_035708765.1 Marmoricola sp. | reverse complement strand
CGGTCGGTGCTCGGCTCGTTCCTGTTCTCCGGCGACGACGCCCACAAGCCGGCCGCGGTGCTCTCCGGCGGCGAGAAGACCCGGCTCGCGCTGGCGATCCTCGTCGTGTCCTCGGCCAACGTGCTGCTGCTCGACGAGCCGACCAACAACCTCGACCCGGCCTCCCGGGAGGAGGTGCTGGCGGCGATCCGTTCCTACGAGGGCGCGATCGTGCTCGTCACCCACGACGAGGGTGCCGTGCACGCCCTTGAGCCCGACCGGGTGCTGATCCTCCCCGACGGGGTCGAGGACCTCTGGACGCCGGACTACGCGGACCTGGTGGCGCTGGCGTAGGCCCTCCGGGCATCGGTCAGGCTGTGCCCACGGGAAGGCAGTTGGCGGCGTACGCCGGGCGTCCCCGCGGTCAGCACCAGACCCGGACGGTGGACTGCCTTCTGGCCGGAACCTGCCAGGGGAAGCGGTTGCGACCCGACCCCGCGCCGACGCCTATCCTCAACGGCATGCTTCCCGATGCAGACACCCTCGCCAAGGCCCGGCTGCAGCTCGACATCGACGGGCCGGTCGCGACCATCACGCTGGACGAGCCTGACCGGCGCAACAGCCAGACGCCGTCGATGTGGCACGGCCTCGCGGCGATCGGGGCCAACCTCCCCGAGGAGGTCCGCGTCGTGGTGCTCAAGGGCGCCGGTGACTGCTTCTCGGCCGGCATCGACCTGCGGTTGTTCGGCCCCGAAGGGCTGCCGGGGGAGGAGCAGGTGCCGATGACCGCGCCGGAGGAGGAGATCCTGGCGGCGATCGAGTCCTACCAGGCCGGGTTCGCCTGGTTGCGCGACCCGCGTTGGGTCTCCATCGCCCAGGTGCACTCCCACGCCATCGGCGCCGGCTTCCAGTTGGCGCTGGCCTGCGACCTGAGGGTGGTCTGCGAGGACGCGCAGTTCTGCATGAAGGAGCCGGCCCTGGGCCTGGTCCCGGACCTCACGGGAACAAAGCCGCTGGTCGATCTTGTTGGACCGGCGCGGGCACTGGAGATGTGTGCGACCGCCCGGCTCGTGGGTGCGGCCGAGGCCCGGGAGACCGGTATCGCCTCGGTCGTCGTGCCCGCCGACGAGCTGGACGCGACCACGGCTGACCTGGCGGCCGCGATCCTGGCCAACGACGTGGGCGCGGTGCGGGAGACCAAGGCGTTGCTGGCCGGGGCTCCGGACAACGACCTCGCGGCGCAGTGCCGGGCGGAGCGGGAGGCACAGGCCCGCCGGTTCGCAGCACTCGCCGGTGGCCCGGCCACACCCGGGACGCCAGCACAGACCGGATAGCAGTCCGGCACGGAGGAGGACACCGATGAGCGCGATGCACCCGATGGGACCGGCGATGCGCAGCATGCGCGCGGACCGCTCGGTGGTCAGCCAGAAGCTGACCCGGGCGACGTTCCGCCGGGTCCTCGACTTCGCCGCGCCACACCGCCGCTTGATCGCGAACTTCCTGTGCGTGGTCGTCGTCGACGCTGCGCTCGTGGTGGTCACCCCGCTGCTGGTCAAGCACCTGCTCGACGACGGGATCCTGGCGGGCGACCTGTCGGTGGTGGCGTGGCTGGCGGTCGCCATGGCCGGGGTGGCCGTCGTCGACGCGCTGCTCGGGGTGATCAGCGGCTACTTCTCCGCACGCATCGGGGAGAACCTGATCTTCGACCTGCGCACGCAGGTCTTCGCCCACGTCCAGCGGATGGCGCTGGCCTTCTTCACCAGGACGCAGACAGGTGCGCTGGTGTCGCGTCTCAACAACGACGTCATCGGCGCCCAGCGAGCCTTCACCTCGACACTCTCGAGCACGGTCTCCAACACCATCTCGGTGCTCGTCGTCGGTGTGGCGATGGTGGCCCTGAGCTGGCAGATCACGCTGGCCTGCCTCGCACTCTTCCCGCTGCTCCTGCTGGCCTCCCGCTGGGTCGGCAACCAGATCAGCGGCCTGACCCGGCAGCAGATGAACGGCAACGCCGACCTGGGCAACCTGATGACCGAGCGGTTCAACGTCGGTGGTGCGCTGCTGCTCAAGCTGTTCGGCCGCCGGGCCGACGAGGACGCCCGCTATGCGGCGAAGGCAGGGGTGGTGCGTGATCTGGGCATCCGGATCTCCCTGGTCACGCGCATCTTCGCGGCCACCATGATGCTGATCCCGGCGCTGGCGACCGCCCTGGTCTGGGGGATCGGCGGCTGGCTCGTGGTCGACAGCACGCTGACGATCGGCACCCTGACAGCACTCGCCACGCTGCTGCTGCGCCTGCTGGGGCCGCTGCAGGGCCTGTCCAACGTGCGGGTCGACGTGATGACCGCACTGGTCAGCTTCGACCGCGTCTTCGAGGTGCTCGACCTGCCCTCCTCCATCCAGGAGCGGCCCGACGCCGTCGTACTGCCGCCGACCGCGGCCCGGCTGGAGTTCGACCACGTGGCGTTCGGGTACCCCCGGGCGGAGGACGTCTCCCTCGCCAGCCTGGAGACCGTCGCCCGGGTCGAGAGCCGCGACCACGGCGAGGTGCTGCACGACATCACGTTCACCGCCGAGCCGGGCCAGATGGTGGCCCTGGTCGGCCCCTCCGGAGCGGGGAAGACGACGATCACGCACCTGGTCGCCCGGCTGTACGACGTCACCCGGGGGGTGGTCCGCGTCGACGGCCACGACGTCCGCGACGTCACCCTCGAGTCGCTCGAGGACGTGGTCGGCTACGTCACCCAGGACGCGCACATGTTCCACGACACCATCCGGGAGAACCTGCGCTACGCCGACCCGGACGCCACGGACGAGCAGATCTGGGCGGCGCTGCGCGGGGCGCAGATCGCCCGGCTCGTCGAGGGCATGCCCGACGGGCTCGACACCGTCGTCGGCGACCGCGGCTACCGCCTCTCCGGGGGCGAGCGACAGCGGCTGGCGATCGCCCGGCTGCTGCTGAAGTCGCCCGCGATCGTCGTCCTCGACGAGGCGACCGCCCACCTCGACTCGGAGTCGGAGTACGCCGTGCAGGTGGCGCTCGACGTGGCCCTTGCCGGGCGCACCTCGCTCGTCATCGCGCACCGGTTGTCCACGATCCGCAACGCCGACCAGATCCTCGTCGTGGAGGACGGCCGGATCGTCCAGCGGGGCACCCACGCCGAGCTGCTCGGGCAGGGCGGCACCTACGCAGAGCTGTACGAGACCCAGTTCAAGCCGGTCGCCTGAGGTTCTAGGTTGGTGCCCATGGACACCCAGCTGCAGGACAAGGTCTTCATCATCACCGGAGGCGCGCGCGGGCTCGGACGGGCGACCGCCGAGCTGCTCGTCGCCGAGGGGGCCCGGGTCGTGCTGTCCGGCCGGACCGAGGAGACCCTCGACGAGGCGGTCCACGAGCTGGGTGATCGCGCGGTCGGCGTGGTGGCGGACAACAGCGAGCCCGGCGCCGAGGACCTCCTCGTCGCGGTCGCGCGCGACTCGTTCGGGCGGCTGGACGGGGCGTTGATCTCGGTCGGCGGGCCGCCCACGGGGAAGGTCATGGAGACCGCGGACGAGGACTGGCGGGCGTCGTTCGAGTCGGTGTTCCTGGGCGCCGTCCGGGTGGCCCGCGCGACGGCCACGGCGATCGAGGACGACGGCTCCATCGCCTTCGTGCTGTCCACGTCGGTGCGCGAGCCGCTGGGCGGGCTGGCCATCTCCAACGGCCTGCGGCCGGGCCTGGCGATGACGGCGAAGTCGCTGGCCGACGAGCTCGGCCCTCGGGGCATCCGGGTCAACGGCCTGCTCCCGGGCCGGATCGGCACCGGCCGGGTGGCCGAGCTCGACGAGGCGTCCGGCGACGCTGCGGCGGCGCGGGCCCGTTGGGAGGAGCAGATCCCGCTCGGCCGCTACGGGCGTCCGGAGGAGTTCGCCGCGGCGGCGGCCTTCCTGCTCAGCCCGGTCTCATCGTTCGTGACCGGCACCATGCTTCCGGTCGACGGCGGACTCCTGCGCGCCCTCTGAGCCGGAGACCTCGGCGAGCGCCTGTCGGCGGACCCGACGCTCGTCCCAGGCGAGGTAGAGGAAGCCGAACACCGCAAGCGCACCGAAGAACCACCACTGCAGGCCGTAGAAGAAGTGCGGTCCCTCGCTGGTGTCGTCGGGCAGCTCGTGCGCCCCGAGCCGGTGCAGTGGGTCGGGACTCTGCTTGTCCAGGTCGATGAAGCCGCCGTAGAGGCGGTAGGGGAGCACGTCGGCGGCTGCTCGGCTGGAGAGCGCCCGGGTGGCGAGGTCCGAGACCTGGGTGGCGCCTCCGGCGGCGTCCTGGCGCACCCAGCCGGTGACGGTGACCTGGCCCTCGTGCACCGCGGGCGTCTCGGGCCGCTGCGCGCCGGAATTGTCCGTCGCCATCCAGCCGCGGTCGACCAGGACGGCCGTGCCCGAGTCGGTGACCAGGGGAGTGACCACGTCGACGCCGGCGGCCCCGTTGCGGGTCTGGTACTTCAGCACGATGGTGTGCGCATCGTCCCACGTGCCCCGCGCAGTCACGCGTCGCCACTCCTCGTCGTCCCGGACCGGCGCACCGACGGCGAGCACGTCGTCGAACGGCACGGGTGGCTCGGCCAGGTTGCGGGCGACGATCGCGTTCTGCGCACGTCGGTCGTCCAGCCGGTGGAACTGCCACTGACCGAGCTGCGTGGCTCCCCAGGCGGCCGCCGCGACGACGATCGCGAACAGCACCCAGCGGCGGCTGAACAGGAACGTCACGGCGCCACGGTAGCCGTCACCGGCAATCCGTAGACTGACCTCGTGAGCAGCCTCACCCTGGCCGATCGCTACGGCCGCGTCGCCACCGACCTGCGCGTCTCCCTGACCGATCGGTGCAACCTCCGCTGCGAGTACTGCATGCCCGCGGAGGGGCTGGAGTGGATGCCGACGCCCGAGGTGCTGACCGACGACGAGGTGGTCCGGCTGGTCCGGATCGGCGTGGAGATGCTCGGCATCACCGAGGTCCGGTTCACCGGCGGCGAGCCACTCCTGCGCAAGGGCCTGGTCGACATCGTCCGGCGCACCAAGGAGCTGCACCCGTCGCCCGAGACGTCGCTGACCACCAACGGTCTGGGCCTGCAGCGCACGGCCCGGGCGCTCGCCGACGCCGGCCTCAACCGGGTCAACGTCAGCCTCGACACCGTGCGTCGTGAGGACTTCGCCGCGATCACCCGGCGCGACCGGCTGCACGACGTGGTCGCCGGGCTCGAGGCCGCCGCAGGAGCGGGGCTCACCCCGGTCAAGGTCAACGCGGTGCTGCTCAGGGGCGCCAACGACGACCAGGCGCCCGAGCTGCTCCGCTGGTGCATCGAACGTGGCTACGAGCTGCGATTCATCGAGCAGATGCCGCTCGACGCCCAGCACAGCTGGTCGCGCACGGCGATGATCAAGGCCGAGGAGATCCTGGCGTCGCTGCAGGAGGCGTTCGCGCTGTCGCCGGCGGAGGAGCCGCGGGGCAGCGCCCCGGCGGAGAAGTGGCTGGTCGACGGTGGTCCCGCCACGGTCGGGGTGATCGCGTCGGTGACCCGTCCGTTCTGCGGCGACTGCGACCGGGTCCGGCTCACCGCCGACGGCCAGGTCCGCAACTGCCTGTTCGCTCGCGAGGAGTCCGACCTGCGCAGCGCGCTGCGCGACGGTGCTTCGGACCAGGAGATCGCCGAGCGGTGGGTGTTCGCGATGGTGGGCAAGCGTCCCGGGCACGGGATGGACGACGAGTCGTTCCTGCAGCCGGCCCGGCCGATGTCGGCCATCGGCGGCTGACGCCCTCAGCCTGGCTCGTGCGGCTCCACCTCGCGGAGGAAGCCACGCGCCCCGAGGAAGTCACCCAGGCTCTGCCGGTGCTCGTCGCAGGCGAGCCACACCTTGCGCCGCTCCGGCGTGTGGAGCTTGGGGTTGTTCCAGCGCAGCTCCCACAGCGCCGGTGCCGGACACCCCTTTGCCGAACAGACGTCGCTCATGGGTCCTTCCGGTCGGGATGCTCGAGCTCGGGGAACTGGTGCACCGGCTCGTCGAGGTCGGCACCGATCATCGGACTGGCGGTGTTGGCCATCACCACCGCGATGTAGGGCAGGAAGAACGAGGCGGCGATGAGCACCCACATCAGCCAGTGCAGCCCGAAGCCGGGCCCGGCGACGACGGCGCCGATGAAGCACAGCGTGCGGATCGTCATCGAGACGACGTAGCGAACCTCCCGGTGCCGGATGTCGGCCCGGCGGCTCACGGGTGCGGTGGTGATCCGGACGACGTCCGGATCGTGTCGCCGCTGCCGTCTTGCCATGGTTTCGATCGTACGTCGCCGGGCGGCGCCGACTTCTGGCGGAGTGGGCCTACGCTGGGACCATGTCGAACCGCACCTACCGAGTCACCGAGATCGTCGGCACCTCTCCCGACGGCATCGACCAGGCCGTCCGCAACGGCGTCGAGCGGGCGGCGAGGACCCTGCGCCACCTCGACTGGTTCGAGTTGACCCAGGTCCGCGGCCAGGTCAAGGACGGCACCGTCGAGCACTTCCAGGTCGGCCTGAAGGTCGGTTTCCGCCTCGAGGACGACGAGTAGGACAGGCCCTGCGGCGATTTCGGATACCCGGGGGTAATCCCTAGCGTCGACGCCGTGAGCAGATCTGTCCTCGTCACCGGCGGCAACCGCGGCATCGGCCGCGCCATCGCCGAGGCGTTCCTGTCCGCGGGCGACCAGGTCGCGGTGACCAGCCGCTCCGGCGAGGCCCCCGACGGCGCCTTCGCCGTCCACTGCGAGGTGACCGACCCGGCCTCCGTCGACGCCGCCTTCGCCGCCGTCGAGGAGCACCAGGGACCGGTGGAGGTCCTCGTCGCGAACGCCGGCATCACCCGCGACACGCTGCTGCTGCGAATGTCCGACGACGACTGGAGCGACGTGCTCGAGACCAACCTCGGTGGGTCGTGGCGGGTCGCCAAGCGCGCCGCCAAGGGGATGCTCCGGTTGCGGCGCGGTCGCATCGTGTTCATCTCCAGCGTCGTCGGTCTGCTCGGCTCACCCGGGCAGGTCAACTACGCGGCCTCCAAGTCAGGCCTGGTCGGGATGGCCCGCTCCATCGCCCGCGAGCTGGGCAGCCGGTCGATCACGGCGAACGTGGTCGCGCCCGGCTTCATCGAGACCGACATGACCGCGGTGCTGCCCGACGAGCAGCAGGCGTCGTACCGGCAGCAGATCCCGCTCGGGCGGATGGGCACCGCACAGGAGGTGGCCGACGCGGTCACCTGGCTGGCGTCGGAGAACGCAGGCTACGTGACCGGGGCCGTGATCCCCGTCGACGGCGGACTGGGAATGGGGCACTGATGGCAGCGAGCGGTTCGACCTCCGGGATCCTGGCGGGCAAGAGGATCCTCGTCGCGGGCGTGACGATGGACTCCTCGATCGGCTTCGCGGTGGCGAAGGTGGCTCAGGAGCAGGGCGCGCAGGTGGTCATCTCCAACTTCGGGCGGGCCCTCAACATCACCCGGCGGATCGCGGCCCGCCTGCCCCAGGAGCCCCCGGTGCTCGAGCTGGACGTCACCGACCAGGAGCACCTCGACCGGCTCCCGGAGCTGCTCGGCGAGCACGTCGACGGCCTCGACGGCGTGGTGCACTCCATCGCCTACGGCAACCCCGAGACCCTGCTGGGAGGCAAGTTCCTCGGCGGCCCCTGGGAGGACGTCGCCCAGGCGCTGCACGTCTCGGCGTACTCGTTCGCCGCGCTCAGCCGCGCCTGCCTGCCGCTGATGACCGAGGGCGGCTCGGTGGTCGGCCTGACGTTCGACGCCACCGTCGCGTGGCCCGCCTACGACTGGATGGGTGTCGCGAAGGCCGGTCTGGAGTCCACCTCCCGCTACCTCGCCCGCGATCTGGGGCCACGGGGCGTGCGCGTCAACCTGGTCAGCGCCGGGCCGTTGAAGACCCTCGCCGCCAAGGCGATCCCCGGGTTCGAGGAGCTGGAGGCCAACTGGTCGGAACGCTCCCCCCTCGGCTGGGACCAGGGCGACCAGACGCCGACCGCGAAGGCGGTCGTGGCGCTGCTCTCCGACTTCTTCCCGGCGACCACCGGTGAGATCGTCCACGTCGACGGTGGCTACCACGCGATGGGCGCCTGACCCGGATCCCGCTACCGTTCCGGGGTGACGGAGCTGCTGGAGCGGTCCTCGCCGCGGGGCCGCCGGACCTTGGCGACCGTGGTGCTCGGCTCCGGCATCGCCCTGCTGGACGGCACGGTGGTCAACATCGCGGTCCGCACCATCGGCGCCGACCTGCACGCCGGGCTGGCCGAGCTGCAGTGGATCGTCAACGGCTACCTGCTGAGCCTGGCGTCGCTGATCCTGCTCGGCGGGGCGGCCGGTGACCGCCTCGGCCGTCGCCGGGTGTACGTCGTCGGCGTGGCCGGCTTCGGCCTGTCCAGCCTGCTGTGCGCCTTCGCCCAGGACCCCGGCCAGCTGATCGCCTTCCGCGTGGTGCAGGGCGTCTTCGCCGCCCTGCTCACCCCCGGTGCCCTCGCCATCATCCAGTCGTCGTTCCGGCGCCGCGACCGGGCCGCCGCGATCGGCACCTGGGCCGGCGTCTCGGGGATCGCCACCGCGGTGGGCCCGTTCCTGGGCGGCTTCCTGCTCGAGCACACGACCTGGCGCTGGATCTTCGGCATCAACCTGCCGTTGTGCGTGCTCGTCCTGTGGCTCGCCCGTGCGGTGCCGGAGAGCCGTGACGAGGAGGCCGGCGGCCGCTTCGACGTGCTCGGCGCCGTCGTCGCGGCGGCGACCCTCGGCGCGCTGACCTACGTCCTCACGGCGTGGCGACAGCTGCCCGTCGCGGTGACGGTGCTGCTCGCCGCCGGCACGCTGCTGGGGGTCCTCGCCTTCGTGCTGCTCGAGCGGCGGGGCGGGGCGATGGTGCCGTTGCACCTGTTCGGGTCCCGGGTCTTCACGGCCGCCAACCTGATGACTCTGCTCGTCTACGGCGCCCTCGGAGCGGTGCTGTTCCTGGTCGTGCTGCAGCTGCAGGTGAGCGCCGGCTACGGCCCGCTGGCAGCTGGACTGGCCACCCTGCCGGTGACGATCGTGATGTTGCTGCTCTCCTCCCGGGCTGCCCAGCTGGCCGCCCGCAGCGGACCGCGGTTGCCGATGACGCTCGGTCCGCTGGTCTGCGCCATCGGGGTGCTGCTGCTGGCCGGCGTCGACGGCGGGGCGCCGTACTGGGTCGAAGTCTTCCCCGGGATGCTGCTCTTCGCCTTCGGGCTCACCACGCTCGTGTCCCCGCTGACCACTGCCGTGCTCGCCGCGGCCCCGGACCGGCACGCCGGCATCGCGAGCGGCATCAACAACGCGGTCGCCCGCAGCGGCTCGCTGCTCGCCGTGGCGGCACTCCCGGCGATCGTCGGGCTCGCTGGTGCGGAGTACCGCGACCCCGCGCTGCTCACGCCCGGGTTCCGGCACGCGATGATCATCTGCGCAGGGCTGCTGGCCGGCGGGGGCGTGACCTCCTGGCTCGGCCTCGCCGGGACGACCGGGCAGACTGACCACCAGGAGGACACATGACCCAAGCACCGACTGATGCCAACCGCCGGCTGGCGATGCTCATCGACGCCGACAACACCTCGCCGAAGCAGGCCCGACAGCTGATCGAGGAGCTGGCCCGCTACGGCGTGCTCACGGTGCGTCGCGCGTACGGCGACTGGACGACCCAGCAGCTCGCCGGCTGGAAGGAGCAGCTGCTCGCCAACGCGATCTCACCGGTGCAGCAGTTCGCCTACACGACCGGCAAGAACTCCACCGACTCCGGCCTCATCATCGACGCGATGGACCTGCTCTACTCCGGCAACGTGGAGGGGTTCGTCATCGTGTCGAGCGACAGTGACTTCACCCGGCTGGCCACCCGGCTCAAGGAGTCCGGGATGCGGGTCTACGGCGTCGGCCAGCGCAAGACGCCGCAGCCGTTCGTCGAGGCGTGCGACCAGTTCACCTACCTGGAGAACCTGGACGACCAGCCGACCTCCGACGCATCCCCCGCCTCCGCCGACGACGGCAAGCTGCAGAGCATGGTCACCAAGGCGCTCGCCCAGACGGCCAAGGACGACGGCTGGTCGTCGCTGGGCGAGATCGGGAGCTACCTGGTCAAGAGCCAGCCCTCGTTCGACTCCCGCACCTACGGCTTCGGCAAGCTGAGCGACCTGGTCTCGTCGCTGCCCTACGTGGAGGTCAAGGGAGTCGGCGACGACCCCGGCCGGGGCGGGCTCTGGGCCCGCCCGAAGCAGCGCCGCAACGCCGCCGCCAAGCGTGCGCCGGCCCGGAAGGAAACGCAGCAGGCAACGCAGAAGACAACGCAGAAGTCCACGCAGAAGACCACGCAGAAGACCACGGCGCAGAAGGGCACCGCGCAGGGCACCGCTCCGAAGGCGCCTGCCGCGAAAGGGTGAGGTTGCTGCGCCCGTACGGGACCCGGAGATGGCACGGAAGGGCCGGTGACACGGCTTGGCGGGGACTGACAGAGTTTGCCTGTGCCTGAAGGAGACCGGGTCCTGGTGATGATGCGCCACGCGA
>DASTFI010000030.1:0-7332 GCA_035708765.1 Marmoricola sp. | reverse complement strand
CAACCCGACGACGATACCGATGCCGAAGCTGACGATGAGCAGAGAGAGTGCGTCGGTGGTCAGGAGCTCGCTCACCGTGTGGCTCCTGGGGCTTCGACGGGCTCAACCAACGGCTGGTCGACCGGGGCGTAGGGCTCGATGAGGGGTGGGGAGAGGTAGCCCTCGCCGTAGAGCACGGTCAGCACGTCATCCACCACTTCCTGGACGGTCCGGCCGGTCGTGTCGACGCGGACGGTGGCGTCCTCGGGTTCCTCGTAGGGCGAGGAGATCCCGGTGAACTCCGGGATCTCGCCTCGGCGCGCCTTGGCGTAGAGGCCCTTGCGGTCCCGCCGCTCGCACTCCTCCAGGGGGGTTGCGACGTGGACGAGCACGAAGTCGCCGCCGGCGTCGGCCACCATCCGTCGTACCGCCTGGCGGGTCTCGTCGAACGGTGCGATGGGGGAGCAGATCGCGATGCCGTGGTGGCGGGAGATCTCCGCGGCGACCCAGCCGATGCGGCGGATGTTGGTCTCGCGGTCCTCCTTGCTGAAGCTGAGTCCCTTGCTGAGGTTGCGGCGGACGACGTCGCCGTCGAGGCTGGTGACGGTGTGGCCGCCGTGCTCGAGGATGCGGTCGTGCAGCGCCCGGGCCAGGGTCGACTTGCCGCTGCCGGACAGGCCCGTGAAGAAGACCACGACCCCCGGCTGCTCGGGTCGGTCCTGCGCCACGATGGCCGCGACGCTCTCGGGCAGCTCGCCGCGGCCGGTCGGGGCGAGCACCTCGCCGGGCGCGTAGTTCGCGGTCACCCGTTGCCCGAGCTCGTGGTCGGTCTCGGCGTCGCCGTGGGAGGGGAGCGGCGCGGCGACCACGTGCGCGTCTCCGAGGAGCTCGGCTGCGGCGATCGCGGTGCGCACGAGACCCACCGGGGTCAGGTCCTGCGGCGTGCTGTGCCCGCACAGCGCCAGCAGCACGACGGGCCGGCCGGCGCGTTCTCGGGCGATGGTGTCCAGGTCCTCGCGGGTCAGCGCCCCGGCGACCGGCACGGTGAGCGCCTCGGCGTGGGCGCGGCGGGCCTCGGCCGGGGTGAGGTGCAGCCGCCGGAACGCGCCGTACGCCGGCCGAGCCAGGGGCTCGAGCGACGAGGGGGTCCAGGTGGCCAGTGGCAGTCCCTCCGGATCGACGAGCTCGACCGCGTCGGCGCCGGCCAGCGCACTGGGCAGCTCCAGGCTGACCGGGCCGTTCGGCTCGAAGCTGGTCAACGGGGCGAGCGCGCCGCTGAGCAGCAGCTCGAGGTCGTCGAGCTCACGCGGATGCGGGCAGTACTGCGGGGCGGACACCGGGCAATCGTGCCAGACGGGTCGGGGGCCGTCGGCGCGCAGACCGACATGCAAATGTCGCGGATGAGGCGGTTGCGGTGCTCACCCGCCCCTTCCGCGACATTCGCATGCTGGTTTACGAGCGTGCGAGTGGGCGAGCCAGCCTGGCCCACGAGCCGGCGCGGCCCCGCACCGTCAGAGGACGGCGCGGATCTCGCCGACCGGGTCGCCGCCGCCGAGCAGGACGTGCTCGCCCGTACGCCGCACGGCGGCCGTGTCCACGCCCGGCTCGGTGTCGACGCCGAGCTTGCGGAGGAGCGCGGCCATCACGATCGGGCGGGCCCGGTCGGAGCCGTCGTCGACCTTGAGCGCGAACGCCCGCCCGTCCGGCATCGCGATCACGTAGCACGCCTCCGCGCCGACCTTGCCGATCGCGCCGGGGATGGCGCCCAGCAGGGTGCGCTCGTCGCGGGTCGTGCCGGAGACGTACTCGGGGTGCTGCCGGATCGCGTCGGCGAGCTTCCGCTCCGGTCCGTCGGAGGCGGTGGCGATCCGGGCGAAGGCCCGCGCCAGCCCGGTCAGGCTCGTCGAGAGCAGTGGCGCGCCGCAGCCGTCGACCGCGCTCGTGGCCACCTCTTCGCCGGTCACCTCGGCGAAAGTGGCGAAGATGGCCTGCTGGAGTGGGTGGTCGACGGCCAGGTAGCTGTCGGTCGGCCAGCCGTTCGCGAGGCAGGTGGCGAGCATGGCGGCGTGCTTGCCTGAGCAGTTCATCAGCACCCGGGAATTCTGCCCGCCGGCGCGGAGCAGCTCGTCGTGCACGTCGCGCGCCAGCGGCCAGTCGGGAGGGCACTGCAGGTCGTCCTCGGCCAGCCCCGCGCCGGCGAGGATGCGGCGTACTCCCGCGACGTGGATGCTCTCGCCGGAGTGCGACGCGGCAGCCAGCGCCAGCAGCTCGCCGTCGAGGTCGAGCCCGGCACGCAGCATGCCCAGCGCCTGGACCGGCTTGTTGCAGGAGCGCGGGAGGATCTGGCCGGTCACGTCGCCGGCGGCGTACAGCTGTTCGCCGGCGGGCCCCACGGCCAGTACGGAGCCGTGGTGGTGGCCCTCGACGAATCCGGAGCGGACGACCTCGGCGATCACCTGATGCATGCCGCGAGGCTAGACCGGGCCAGCCGGGATTGTCGGACAGGTTGACATCGCTAGCCGTGGCAAGCACGGTGGACGACGAGCGAATCGCCTTGATTTCAAGGACTCTGTGACTCGACTCACCCGCTCTCGGCGAGCACCTGGTTTGATTGTGCTAACAAGAGTTAGCACAATGGCGGCATGGCCAGGAAGTCGAAGGTCGGCAAGACCGTGGAGTCGCTCGGCGACTACCTCCGCGAGCAGCGGGTGGCTGCCGAGCTGTCCCTGCGGCAGCTCGCCGAGCAGACCGGTGTGTCGAACCCGTACCTCTCGCAGATCGAGCGAGGGCTTCGCCGGCCGTCCGCCGAAGTGCTGCAGCAGCTGGCGAAGGCGCTTCGGATCTCCGCCGAGCAGCTCTACGTGCAGGCCGGGATCCTCAACCCTGACGATCGTCAGGTGCGGTCAGTGGAGTTGGCGATCCTTGCCGACCCCGTCCTGACCGAGAGGCAGAAGCAGTCGCTGCTGGACGTCTACCAGGCGTTCCGCGTGGTCACCGAGGCCTCGGAGGCCCCGCGTGGCTCCGGCGACGGCGGCGCAAGCCGCACCCCGACCCAGCCCGCGGACGCGGAGCTGGAGCACCCAACCGAAGGAATGTGACGAGATGGCCAAGACCCAGATCAATGTCCAGCAGCTCAAGAGCGAGGCCGTGAAGCCGTTCTACGCCGTCGCCGGTGCGACCGAGCTGGCCGTCGCCCACGCCCGGGCCTACGCCAACGAGGCGCAGAAGGGCGCGCAGCAGCGCCTCAAGGACGTGCAGAAGCGCGTCACCAAGGTGGAGCGCGACCCCAAGGCGCTGCAGGGCCGCGCCGTCACCCTGGTCAACGCTCGCCTCGACGAGCTGCAGGGCCAGGCCAAGGCCGCCCAGACCAAGTTCGACGCCCGGCTCAAGGAGCTGCAGAAGGACGCGCTGGACTTCCCCGGCCGGGTCGAGGCCCAGCTCAACGAGGCGCTCGAGGAGCTCAACGCGACCTACGCCGACCTCGCCCAGCGTGGTGAGAAGTTCGTCGCCGCGCTCCGCAAGGACGGCGTGAAGGCCGTCGCCGCGGTCAAGAGCGCGCCGGCCAAGTCCTCCACCCGTCGCTCGGTGATCGCGACCGAGGCGGCCAACCGCCCCGCCGGCAAGAGCCCGGCGTCGAAGAGCTCGGCCCGCAAGAGCCCGGCCGGCACGAGCCCGGCGTCGAAGAGCACCGCCAAGAAGGCGCCGGCCAAGGGCACCGCCAAGAGCCCGGCCAAGCGCCCGGCCAAGAGCACTGCCACGAAGACCACCGCCAAGAAGTCGACCACCACGTCGACCACCACGAAGGCCTCTGCCTGAGGCTTGCACTCCCGCTCTGCTGAGTTCCCTCCCTCCCCCAGCAGAGCCAGGGTGGGAAGGGCCCCCGGTCCGGGGGCCCTTCTGTGTGTCCGGGCCGGGGCACGGTCGGGCAGGGTCGGGCAGGTTCGTGCTCGTGGTCACGGCAGGATCGCTGTCCGTGTGCGCGGTCGTCTTCTAGGCTGGGTCCATGGGTGTCTTCGAGTTCCAGATGGGCGTCACGTTCGTCGTCTGGGTCGTGCTGCTGGTGGTGAAGGCGTTCGTCTTCGTCGACGCCCTCAGTCGCCGCCCGGACGCCTACCCGGCGGCCGACAAGCTCACCAAGGCTGCGTGGCTGTGGATCACCGGTCTCAGCGTGGTCGCCGAGATCGTCCTGCCCGGCCCGCTCGGCCTGGTGTCGATCATCGGCACCGTCGCCTCCTTCGTCTACCTCCTCGACGTGCGCCCGGCGCTGGTGGCCGTGACTCGACGCTGACTGGGCCGTTACCCCTGTCGTGAGCACCGAGGTCCGACCCAGGTCCGGCCCGGCGCCGGTGGCGGGGAAGGCCTCGGGAGTGATCCCGGCGCAGGGCGCTGGCCCCCGTGCCGGCGTCGGCCCGGCGATCGTCGTACCGCGTCCGCGGCCGGAGGCCCTGCGCGCGCTGGCCGTGCCTCCGGACCGGCTCGGTGCCCGCCTGCGGCAGGCCGTCTTCGGGGTGTTCCTCCTCGACGCCGGCGTCCTCACCGTCTCCTCCGTCCTGGCGTGGTACTCCCGCGGCTGGGTCGACCAGTGGTGGGCCGCGACGCCGTACCCCTACGAGTGGGGCCCGCTGCAGGGACCGCTGCTGATCCTGTTCTGGATGGCTACCCTCGTGGGGGCGGGCGGCTACCGGCGGCGCACGTACGGCGCGGGGTTCGAGGAGTTCCGCACGATCATCGTGGCGTCGGTGCTCACCCTGGCGGTCTGTGTCTTCGGCGGCTTCCTGGCACCGCACCAGCCGAGTCGGGGCTACCCGCTGATCTTCTTCGCCCTCGGCACCTCCGCGCTGCTCGTCACCCGGTACGCCGACCGGAAGGCGCTGCACCGCACCCGTGCGCGGGGCCGGCTCGTGAAGCGGGTGCTGGCGGTGGGCTCGCCGGCGGCGGTGCGCGAGCTGGTCGACGTGCTCGCCCGCGCTCCCTGGATGGGCTACCACGTGGTGGGCATGTGCACGCCGGGAGCGACCGACCGCTCCGACATCGGCGTGCCGGTGGTCGGCGACGCCGACGACGTACCCGCCGCCGCGCGTGCCCTGGGGGCGCACACCGTCCTCGTCGCCGGCGGCTCCTACAGCTCCGCGGCCGACCTGCGGCGCCTCGGGTGGGCGCTGGAGGGCCAGCACCTCGAGATGCTGGTGGTGCCGTCGCTGACCGACATCGCCGGTCCGCGGGTGCACCTGCGCCACGTCGCCGGGCTGCCGCTGGTCCAGGTCGACGAGCCCCAGGTCGACCGCGCCGGCGGCTGGGTCAAGCGCGCCTTCGACGTCCTCGTGGCCGGCACCATCCTGGTCCTGCTCGCGCTGCCGATGCTCGCGGTCGCCCTGGTCATCAAGCTCACCGACCGTGGTCCGGTGTTCTACCGGCAGTCCCGGGTCGGCCTGCACGGCGACCGCTTCGGGATGCTCAAGTTCCGCTCCATGGTCGACGGTGCTGACCGGATCCGGGCGGCGCTCGAGGCCCACAACGAGCACGACGGGGTGCTGTTCAAGATCAAGGACGACCCCCGGGTGACGCCGGTCGGGCGGTTCCTGCGGCGCTACTCCATCGACGAGGTGCCGCAGCTGCTCAACGTCCTGCGGGGCGACATGAGCCTGGTCGGCCCACGCCCGCCGCTGCCCACCGAGGTCGAGCAGTACGAGCGCGACGTGCACCGCCGGCTGCTGGTCCGCCCCGGCATGACCGGGTTGTGGCAGGTCTCCGGCCGCAGTGACCTGTCCTGGAGCGAGTCGGTCCGGCTCGACCTCTACTACGTCGACAACTGGTCGCTGGTCACCGACGTGGTCATCATGCTCAAGACGGTGCGGGCGGTGCTGGCGTCCGCGGGCGCGTACTGACCGCCACACCCGGATAGTCCCCGACGTTTGTGCAGTTTTCGACGTGCCAGACGTGCACAAACGTCGGGGACTATCCGGCCCGGCCGGCTCGACACCCTTCGGACCTGGTGCTAGGCCTGAGGCATGCGCTGCGCGTTCATCCCGGGATACCTGCTCGAGCGGATCGCGGCCACCGGCGAGGACGACCTCGCCCACTGTGGCCGGCGGACCCGCGAGATCGACGAGCGGCTCCGGGCCGACCGGGCCGCGCGGGGGCCGGCAACGGCATCGCCGCACGAGTCGGTCACCGGGGCGGCGGCCTGGCAGGTGCACGACGCACACAACACCTCCTCGCTCCCCGGTGACCTGGTCCGGTCGGCCGGCGACCCGGACTCCGGCGACCCGGACTCCGGTGACCCGGCGGTCGACGAGGCCGGCACCGGGCTCGACGCCACCCTCGCGCTCTTCGAGGACCTCGGCCGTTCGTCGTACGACGGCAACGGCGCGACGGTGCTGGCGACGGTGCACTACGAGAAGGACTACGACAACGCCTTCTGGGACGGCACCCAGCTGGTCTTCGGCGACGGTGACGGCAAGATCTTCGAGCGGTTCACCAAGCCGGTCGACGTGCTCGGCCACGAGTTCACCCACGCCGTCACGCAGTACACCGCCAACCTGACCTACTCCGGCCAGTCGGGTGCACTCAACGAGTCGGTCTCCGACGTCTTCGGCTCGTGCGTGAAGCAGCGGGTGCTCGGCCAGGACGCGGCGGCGGCCGACTGGCTGATCGGCGAGGGCATCTTCCTGCCGTCGGTGCACGGCAAGGCGCTGCGCTCGATGAAGGCCCCGGGCACGGCGTACGACGACCCGCGGCTGGGCAAGGACCCGCAGGTCGGCTCGATGGTGGACTACGTCGAGACGACCGACGACAACGGCGGCGTGCACCTCAACTCGGGCATCCCCAACCGAGCCTTCTACCTCGCCGCCACCGGCATCGGCGGGACGTCGTGGGACGGAGCGGGGAGCATCTGGTACGCCGCACTCACGTCCGGTCTCCCGGCGGACTGCGACTTCGCGACCTTCGCGGCGGCGACCGTGTCCGCGGCCAGCGACCACCAGGACACGGTGCGCTCCGCGTGGCAGGAGGTCGGACTGCTCGGCGACGCCACTCCCGGTGCGCCCACCTTGGGAGCGCCGGGCAACCGCGACAGCCCCGTGGCGACGGGCACCCTCGTCGTCCGCCGCAGCGGCGGCTTCGCCGGCATCGTCCGCGAGGGCCACCTCGACCTCGACCGCGACGAGCACGTCGCCGGCGAGGCGCGCGACCTCCTCGCCCGCGTCGACTTCAGCGCGCTGCCCGACACCGCGCCCCGGCCGGACCGGTTCGTCTACGACTTCGAGCTGCCCTCGGCCAGCGCGCGCGTGCACGAGCCGGATCTCACCCCGGAGCTGGCCCAGCTGGCCCGGTTGGTGCTCGGCGACGGCTGAG
>DASTFI010000029.1:0-4723 GCA_035708765.1 Marmoricola sp. | reverse complement strand
GCGCGGCACCTGGGTGTACTACCAGGCCAGGCCCGAAGCGATGCAGGCGTTGATGGGCCTGTTCGCCACGGCGGTTGTGGCCGCGCCGGCCGGCGCCTGCTGATGGGGCAGGCCCTCCACGAGGTCTCGCGTCCCGGGGTGCCCGGGAGGACCGGGGTCACGCACCGGCTGGCCACCCTCGACCGGCTCCTGCCTGTCTGGATCGGCGCCGCCATGGTGCTCGGCCTCGTGCTCGGACGGCTGGTCCCGGGTCTCGACACCGCCCTGTCCAGCGTCGAGGTGGGGTCGGTGTCGCTGCCGATCGCCCTCGGACTGCTGGTGATGATGTACCCCGTGCTGGCGAAGGTGCGCTACGACGAGCTCGGCCACGTCACCGCCGACAAGACCCTGCTGGTCACGTCGATCCTGCTCAACTGGGTCCTCGGGCCGGCGGTCATGTTCACCCTCGCGTGGCTGCTGCTCCCCGACCTTCCCGAGTACCGCACCGGCCTGATCGTCGTCGGGCTGGCTCGCTGCATCGCGATGGTGCTCATCTGGAACGACCTGGCCTGCGGCGACAGCGAAGCCGCCGCGGTCCTCGTCGCGATCAACTCCGTCTTCCAGATCGTCGCCTTCGCGGGCCTCGGCTACTTCTACCTCGAGCTGCTCCCCGAGTGGCTGGGGCTCGGCGCCACCACCGGCCTGGAGGTGTCGGTGTGGGACATCGCCGCCAGTGTCCTCGTCTTCCTCGGCATCCCGCTGCTCGCCGGGTTCCTCACCCGCACCGTCGGGGAGCGCACCAGGGGCCGGGACTGGTACGAGGGCCGGTTCCTGCCCGCCATCGGCCCGCTGGCGTTGTACGGGCTGCTGTTCACCATCGTGGTCCTGTTCGCCCTGCAGGGCGACACCATCACGGACCGGCCGTTCGACGTGGCCCGGATCGCGCTGCCGCTGCTGGCCTACTTCGGGCTCATGTGGGTCGGGTCGTTCGCGCTCGGCTACGTCCTCGAGATGCCCTACGAGCGCGCCACCACCCTCGCGTTCACGGCAGCCGGCAACAACTTCGAGCTGGCCATCGCCGTCGCGATCAGCGTCTTCGGGGTCACCAGCGGGCAGGCGCTCGCCGGCGTCGTCGGTCCGCTCATCGAGGTGCCTGCCCTCGTCGCGCTGGTCTACGTCGCCCTAGCGTTGCGGCGGCGTTTCGGGGCTTCCCGTGGGCCGGCCCAGCCGTGACTTCTGCACCTTGCCCATCTCGTTGCGCGGCAACGCCTCGACGAACCGGACCTCGCGCGGTCGCTTGTGCGCCGAGAGGGCGTCGGCGACCAGGGCGATGAGCTCGTCCGCAGCCACGGGACCGCGGGGCACCACGTAGGCCACGATCCGCTGGCCGAGGTCGCGATCGGGCTCACCGAGCACCGCGCACTCGTCGACGGCCGGGTGTCCCAGGAGCACGGACTCGACCTCACCGGCACCGATCCGGTAGCCACCGGACTTGATCAGGTCCACCGACTCCCGGCCCACGATGCGCAGCGCCCCGTCCGCGGCCATCACGGCCACGTCACCGGTGCGGAACCAGCCGTCCGCGGTCCAGGCAGCGGCGGTGGCCTCCGGGCGGTCGAGGTAGCCGCTGAACAAGGTGGCGCCGCGCACCTCGAGACGGCCCACCGTGTCGCCGTCGGGCGGCACGGCGGCGCCGTCCTCGGCGCGGAGCCGCGCGTCCACGCCTGCGATCGGAACCCCGACCCAGCCGGCGCGGCGGACACCGTCGGCCCGGGTGGCCACCGTGATCAGGGTCTCGCTCATGCCGTAGCGCTCGGCGACCTCCAGTCCGGTCAGCTCCCGGATCCGCTCGAACACCGGCACCGGCAACGGCGCGCTGCCGGAGACCAGCAGCCGTGCCCCGGACAGCGCGGAGGCAGCCCTCGGCCGGTCGGCGAGACGCGACCAGACGGTCGGGACACCGAACCACATCGTCGCTCCCCGCAGCGCCGCACCCGCGTAGTTGTCGGGCGTCGGCCGGCCGACGTGCACCAGGCCGCTGCCGAAGCGCAGCGGACCCAGCACGCCGAGCACCAGCCCGTGCACGTGGAACAGCGGCAAGCCGTGGGCGAGGACGTCGGCCGCACCCCACGCCCACGCGTCGGCCAGCCCGTCGAGGCCGGCACAGATGGCCCGGTGGGAGAGCAGCACGCCCTTGGGTGGACCTGTCGTGCCGGAGGTGTAGAGGACCAGCGCCGGCTGCTCGGGGTCGACGTCGACCGGCCGGTACGGCGCTCGCGCGCCCACGTCGACCGGCCCGTTCTGCTCGGCGCCCGAGTCGCGAAGGATGTGCTCGCGCTCGGCCGGGCCGGCGTCGGCGGGGACCGGGACCACGACCGCGCCGGCCAGCAGTGCGCCGACGACACCGACGACGGTCTCCATCGTGGGCGTGGCGACGACGGCGACCCGCTGCCCGGCGCCCAGGCCGCGCGCGCTCGCTGCCGCGGCCCCGAGCAGCTCGTCGTACGACATCGTCCGGCCGTCGACGCTGATTGTCTGCTGGGCGCCGCCGACCAGGGAGCGAAGGATCACCGAACGTCTCAGGGATGCGTCATCGACTCGACGTCGAGGGCCGCGTCGAGCTGCTCCTCGGTGAGGTCGCCGCGGTCGACGTACCCCATCTCGATCACCTGGTCGCGGATCGTGCGGCCCTCCTTCAGCGCCGACTTCGCCACCTTGGCCGCCTCCTCGTAGCCGAGGTAGCGGTTGAGCGGCGTGACGACCGACGGCGAGCTCTCCGCATAGCGCCGCATCCGCTCGGCGTCGGCGGTGATGCCGTCGATGCAGCGGTCGGCCAGCGTGCGCGAGGAGGTCGCGAGCAGGCGCACGGACTCCAGCAGGTTGCGGGCCATCACCGGCATCTGCACGTTGAGCTCGAAGGACCCGCTCGCCCCGGCGACCGTGATCGCGGCGTCGTTGCCGATCACCTGCGCACACACCATCAGGGTGGCCTCCGGCAGGACGGGATTGACCTTGCCCGGCATGATGCTCGACCCGGGCTGCAGGTCGGGCAGGTGGATCTCGGCGAGGCCGGTGGTGGGGCCGGAGGACATCCAGCGCAGGTCGTTGCAGATCTTGGTCAGCCCCACCGCGACGGTCTTCAGCTGGCCGGAGAGCTCGACCAGCGCATCGCGACCGCCCTGGGCCTCGAAGTGGTCGCGCGCCTCGGTGAACGGCAGGCCGGTGTCGGCGGCGATCCGGGCGATCACCTTCGCGGCGAAGCCTGCTGGGGTGTTGATGCCGGTGCCGACCGCGGTGCCGCCCAGCGGCAGCTCCGCCACCCGCGGGATCGACGCCCGGATCCGCTCGACCGCCAGCCGGCAGACGCGGGCGTAGCCGCCGAACTCCTGGCCCAGCATCACCGGGGTGGCGTCCATCAGGTGCGTCCGGCCGGACTTCACCAGGCCGGCGAACTCGGTGGCCTTGCGCTCCAGCGCCTCGGCGAGGTGCTCCAGCGCCGGCACCAGCAGCCCGGTTGCGGACTCGACCGCGGCGACGTGGATCGAGGTGGGAAAGGTGTCGTTGGACGACTGGCTGGCGTTGACGTGGTCGTTGGGGTGCACCTCGACGCCGGCCTTCGCGGCCAGCGAGGCGAGCACCTCGTTGATGTTCATGTTGGAGCTGGTGCCCGAACCCGTCTGGAAGACGTCGATGGGGAAGTGCTCGTGGTGCTCCCCGGCGATGATCTCGTCGGCCGCGGCGACGATCGCGTCCGCCTGCTCCTGGCCGATCACCCCCAGCTCGGCATTGGTCTGCGCGGCGGCGCGCTTGACACGGGCCATCGCGACCAGGTGGGCCGGCTCCAGCGTCGTACCGCTGATCGGGAAGTTCTCCACCGCACGCTGCGTCTGCGCGCGCCAGAGCGCGTCGGCGGGAACCTCGACCTCCCCCATGCTGTCGTGCTCGATGCGGGTGCTGCCGTCTGCCGAAGTCATGCCTCGACGGTATCGCTCCCTCGAGCCGGCCCGGTCGCGTAGAGCCAGTACTCCGTCTCCCGCTGCTGCAGGACGACCGGGAACGAGCGCTCCACGCAGCCGCCGAAGACCTGGCGCAGCCGGTCGCCGAGCCGGCGGTCGCGATCGGCCGACCAGATCACCAGGATGCCGCCGGGGCTGAGGATGTCCCGGCAGTGCTCGAGGAAGGCCGTCTCGTAGACCTGCGCGTTCTGCTGGTGCACGAGCTGGCCCGGACCGTTGTCGACGTCGAGCAGGACCAGGTCGTACGTCGGTTCGTGCACCTCCTGCACCGCCGTGGCGATGTCGGCCTCCACGATCCGGATCCGCTGGTCGGCGAGCAGCGACGGGCCGTGCGCGACGGTGCCGTCGCGCATCCAGGTGATCAGGGCGCCCTCGATCTCGACCACGTCCACCCGTTCGACGCGGACGTCACCGAGGAGGGCGTGCGCGGTGTAGCCCATGCCGAGCCCGCCCACGAGGACGTTGCGCGGGTCCTCGACCAGCTCGAGGGCGGTCGTCGCGAGCGCCTGCTCGGTGGTCGTCTCCTGGGTGTCCATCACGAAGACACCGTTGACCCGCAGCTCCAGCACGAGCCCGGTCTGCTCCTGCCGCGAGCGCAGCACCACCTCGCCGCGGGAGGTGGTGGCGCGCGCGATCTCGGCGTACTCCATGCCGGGGATTATTGGGTACCGCCGTCGTGTCCCGATCAGGAGGTGCGATGGCGGCGTGGTGGAGGTGGGCGGTGCCCG
>DASTFI010000028.1:0-41203 GCA_035708765.1 Marmoricola sp. | reverse complement strand
GACCGGACCGAGGATCCGCGCGAGGGCGATGATCACCGGTGCGCTCGCCACCGCGATGCGCTCGCGGTGCTGACGGCCCAGGGTCCGCGGCGCGACGCCGATCACCACGAACGAGACGAGCAGCATGAGCGCGACGCTGATGCCGACGACCGCCCACCGGTCGTTGCCCACCGCGGTGCGGATCATCAGGGTGGCGATGACGATGCCACCGATCTCGGCGAGCAGGCGCAGGAAGAGCGTGGCGTTGAGGTAGGGCGGAGCGTCCTGGAGGATGCGCAGCAACCGCGGCGCACCGGGACGTCCCTCGTGCCGCAGCTCCTCGGCGCGGGCCTTGGAGAAGCCGGAGATCGCGGCCTCGGCCGCGCTGAGGAGTCCGGCCACCAGCACCAGGCAGACGACCAGGATCAGCAGGCCGGGACTGTCGGCCCTCATCTCAGGGGGTCTCCCCCGCCGGCCTCGGAGGGCGCGCCTGCGGACTGCCGAGCCACTCGCCGAGGAGTCGCGCCTGGAGCCCGAACATCTCCTGGTGCTCCTCGGGCTCGGCGTGGTCGTAGCCGAGCAGGTGCAGGATGCCGTGCACGGTGAGCAGGTCGAGCTCGTCGGTGGTGGTGTGGCCCGCGTCCTCGGCCTGTCGCTCGGCCACGGCCGGACAGAGGACCAGGTCACCGAGCACGCCCTCCTCGGGCTCCTCGTTGACCTGGCCCGGGCGCAGCTCGTCCATCGGGAAGGCCAGTACGTCGGTCGGCCCGACCTTCTCCATCCACTTGTGGTTGAGCTCGGCGATGGTGTCCTCGTCGACGGCCGTGATGCACAGCTCCGCCTGCGGGTGCACCCGCATCCGGTCCATCACGAAGGCGGCCAGCCGCTGGGTGCGCCGGGCGTCGAGCTCGCGACCGGACTCGTTGAGCACCTCGACCGTCATCGGGACCCCTGGTCGGAGCCGCGGATGCTCGTGCGCCGGGTGTCGAACTCCTCGTAGGCCGCCACGATCTGGCCCACCAGGCGGTGCCGCACCACGTCGTGGGGGGTGAGGCGGTTGAAGGAGATGTCCTCGAGCCCGTCGAGGATGCCCTCCACGACGCGCAGCCCGGACTTCGTGCCGTTGGGCAGGTCGGTCTGGGTGATGTCACCGGTCACCACGATGCGGGAGCCGAAGCCGAGCCGGGTGAGGAACATCTTCATCTGCTCGGGTGTGGTGTTCTGCGCCTCGTCGAGGATGATGAAGGAGTCGTTGAGCGAACGGCCCCGCAGGAACGCCAGCGGCGCGACCTCGATGGTGCCGGAGGCGAGCAGCTTGGGGATCGACTCGGGGTCGACCATGTCGTGCAGCGCGTCGTACAACGGCCGCAGATAGGGGTCGATCTTCTCCGTCAGCGTGCCGGGCAGGAACCCGAGCCGCTCTCCTGCCTCGACGGCCGGCCGGGACAGGATGATGCGGTTGACCTTCTTCGCCTGCAGCGCCTGCACCGCCTTGGCCATCGCCAGGTAGGTCTTGCCGGTGCCGGCCGGCCCGATGCCGAACACGATGGTGTGCTTGTCGATGGCGTCGACATAGTGCTTCTGGTTGAGCGTCTTGGGTCGGATGGTGCGACCCCGGTTGGACAGGATGTTGAGGGAGAGCACCTCGGCGGGCCGCTCGGACGTCTCGGCGCGGAGCATGGTGACGACCCGCCCGACCGTCTCGCCGGTCAGCCCCTGGCCGGTGCGCAGCAGCGTCACGAGCTCCTCGAGCAACCGCTCGACCAGCGCCACCTCGGCCGGCTCGCCCTTGAGGGTCACCCGGTTGCCGCGCACGTGCACATCGGCGTCGAACGCCTTCTCGATGAGGGAGAGGTGCTCATCGCCCGGCCCGAGGAGAGCCACCATGTTGATGCTGTTGGGCACGACGACGGTGTGCGTCGTACCGGGGTTGCTGGATTCGCTCATGAATGCCCGGACGGGCGGCCCTTCACGTCGACAGTGGCTGACGCCCCCATGTTACGGGAGCGGGCGCACCTCGACATCTCCCTTGCGCCCGGCTCAGCCGGGGGGCCAGCCCATGGTCCGGCCACCGAGCACGTGCATGTGCACGTGGAAGACGAGCTGGTTGGCCGCCTTGCCGGTGTTGAGGACCAGGCGGTAGCCGTCGGCCAGGCCCTCCTGCTCGGCCACCTCGCGCGCTGCGTCGAAGAGGTGGGCCGCGGTCTCCGGCTCGCCCTGGGCGAGCTCGGCCGCGTTGGCGTAGTGGTGGCGCGGGATCACCAGGACATGGGTCGGCGCCTGCGGGTTGAGGTCGCGGAACGCGTACGTCGTCGCGCTCTCGTGGACCTTCTCCGACGGGATCTCTCCCGCCACGATCTTGCAGAAGATGCAGTCCGGGTCCGTGTCGGCCATGTCCGCGAGCATAAGCGGCGTGTAAACCACCGGTGCGGGGTGGACGTCCCACTAGCGTGATGACCATCAGTCCGGCGCACCGACCGGCGCAGCGACCGGCCCACTGGCCGGCACGGAGCAGGGGAGCAGCGATCGACGCCGACACCGCGCTCGAGCAGCTGCACGCCACCCACTTCGTGCGGCTGGTCCGCCTCGCCGTGCTGCTGCTGCGCGACCACGGGCTGGCCGAGGACGTCGTGCAGGACTGCTTCATCGAGGTCTACCAGCGCTGGGACCGACTCGACCGGCCGGGCTTCAACGCCGACGCCTACCTCCGGCAGAGCGTGGTCAACCGCGCTCGGTCCGCGCTGCGGCACCGCGCGGTCGTCGCCCGGCACGCCCTGCAGGAGGTCGAGCACGCGCCGGGCGCGGACACCGCGGTCCTCGCGGGCAGCAAGCGCCGCAGGGTGCTCGACGCCCTTGCCGTGCTGCCCGTCCGGCAGCGCGAGGTGCTGGTGCTGCGCTACTTCCTCGACCTCTCGGAGCGGGAGATCGCCGAGACCCTCGGCATCGCTCCCGGCTCCGTGAAGAGCCATGCCTCGCGGGCCACCGCCGCGCTGCGGGCCCGCCTCGATCCCGAACTGCAGGAGGACCGATGACCCCGACTCCTGACGACGACCTGCGGCGGCTGCTGCACGACGCCGTCGACGACGTCCACCCCCATGGAACCCCTGCGGACATCCGCCGCAGGAGCGAGGAAGGAGCACCCCCCATGACCACGACCTCCGCCAGCAGATGGCTGCCCCTGTCCCTCGCGGCCGCTGCCGCGATGGTGCTCGTGATCGGCGGGACGTTCTGGCTGACCAACCGCGGCGACGAGGGCCCGCCCGTCGCCAGCCCGAGCAACAGCCAGTCCACGAGCACCAGTCCCTCGCCGTCGCCCACCGACACCCCGACGCAGTCGACCAGCCCGTCGTCGAGCCCCTCGGCGTCGACCGACCCCGGCCCGGCGACCCGACAGGTCGCCCTGCCCGTCTACGTCGCGGGCGAGACCCTCGCAGGTGACCGGCTGTTCCGCGAGTTCCGCAAGGCGGACGTGTGCGCCGACGCGGCCTGCGTCTGGACGGCCACCGTGGCCGCCTCCGTCTCCGGCGCACCGCAGGACTCCGACTACCGCACGCTGTGGCCGGCTCCCGCAACGGCGCAGTGGGTGAAGTACGACGGACACGTCATCTCGGTCAGCCTGGCCGAGTCCCGGCTGGCGGACCGGCCGAGCGGCATGAGCAGCGACCAGGCCCAGATGGCGATCCAGCAGGTGGTGTACTCCGCGCAGGCAGCGGTCAACGAGGGTCGCAAGCCGGTCCGGCTCCTCCTCGACGGCAAGCCGGCGCGCAGTGTGCTCGGGATCCCCGCGACTGAGCCGTTCACGGCCGGCAACCCCGACCAGACGCTGGCCCCCGTCCAGATCTTCAGTCCCGCCGAGGGCAGCGACGTCCAACCCACCTTCACGGTGACCGGCCAGGCCGCCGCCTTCGAGGCCAACGTGCAGTGGGAGCTGATGGCCGGCAGCAAGGTCGTCCAGCGCAACTTCACCACCGCGCGCGAGTGCTGCACCCTGGCGCCGTACTCGTTCACGGTCCGCAACGTCGCGCCGGGTCAGTACACCCTCGTGGTCCACGACGACGACGCCTCGGGCCAGGGCCGCACCAACACGGACACCAAGGACATCACGGTCCGGTGAACCTCAGCGCCAGCGCGGCGTGCGCGACAGCAGCGCCGCCGCGCCGGCCAGCCCGGCGCTCGAGGTGCGCAGCACCGAACGACCGAGCCGGACGACGTGGGCGCCCGCGTCGGCCAGCCGCCGCACCTCGCCGTCGGTGAGCCCACCCTCCGGACCCACCACGAGCACCAGCGAGCCGACGCCGTCCAGGGAGAGCTCGGCCAGCGGCTGCTCCGCAGCCTCGTGGAGTACGACGGCCAGGTCGGCCTGCGCGACGAGCCGGGCCACCGCGTCGGTCGAGGCGACGTCCGCCACCGCCGGCCAGAACCCGCGGCGAGCCTGCTTGGCGGCAGCCCGGGAAGTGCTCACCCAGCGGCCGTGCGCCTTGGCCGCGCGCTCGCCCTTCCAGACCGCGACGCAGCGCTCGGCGGCCCACGGCACGATGACGTCGGCGCCGACCTCGGTGAGCACCTGGACGGTCAGCTCGCCGCGGTCGCCCTTGGGGATCGCCTGCACCACGGTGAGCGTGGGCAGCTCGGGGGTGAGCAGGACCACGTCCTCGATCGCGCCTGCCAGCGTGGCCCTGGTGGTCGACTCGACCACCACGCGCGCCCGGACGCCGGCCCCGTCGGTGAGCTCGATCCGCTCCCCGGCGCGGATCCGCTTCACCACCACCGCGTGCCGCCCCTCATCACCATCGAGCACGACGGTCTCGCCGACGCGACGGTCGGCGAGGTCACCGAGCAGGAAGCTGGGCAGCGTCACTTGAACGCGTCACGCAGTCGGCCGAACACGCCGCGCGGCGTCGGCGCGATGTTGCCGTCGGGCGCCTCCTCGTGCCGCAGCCCGGCCAGCTCCCGGAGCAGCTCGCGCTGCCGGTCGTCGAGCTTGCCGGGGGTCTCGACGTCGATGGTCACGACGATGTCCCCGCGCACGCCGGTCCGCAGGCTCGGCACCCCACGGCCCCGGATCACCTGTTCGGTGCCGGACTGGGTGCCGGGCCGGATCTCCAGCTGCATCGAGGTCTCCAGCTCGACGTCCTCGGTGTCCAGGTCGGCCTCCAGCAGGGGCAGCTCGATGCTGGTGCCGAGCGCGGCGGCCGTCATCGGGACGCTCACGTGGCAACGCAGGTCGGCGCCGTCGCGGCGGAACACCGGGTGCGGCGCGACGTGGATCTCGACGTACAGGTCCCCGCTGGGCCCACCGCCCGGGCCGACCTCTCCCTGCCCGGAGAGCTGCACGCGGGTGCCGTCGTCAACGCCGGCAGGGATCTTGACGGTGATCGCCCGGCGCGAGCGGACCCGGCCGTCACCGGCGCACTCGCGGCACGGGTCGGGGATGATCTCGCCGTAGCCCCGGCAGGCGGCACACGGCCGCACGGTGCGAATCTCGCCGAGGAAGGACCGCTGGACGGCCTGCACCTCGCCGCGGCCGTTGCACGTCTCGCACAGCACGGGTGAGGTGCCGGGCGCCGCTCCCGAGCCGTGGCAGGTGCCGCAGGCCACGGCCGTGTCGACCTTCAGCTCACGGGTGACCCCGAAGGCGGCCTCCGCGAGCTCGACCTCGAGCCGGACCAGGGCGTCCTGCCCGCGCCGGGTGCGCGGGCGGGGGCCGCGCGCCGAGGCCTGCTGGCCGCCGAAGAAGGCGTCCATGATGTCGGTGAAGGAGAAGCCGGCGCCCTGGCCGAAGCCGCCGGCGCCGCCGAACGGGTCGCCGCCGAGGTCGTAGGTGCGTCGCTTCTCGGGGTCGGAGAGCACCTCGTAGGCAGCGGTGATCTCCTTGAACCGCTCCTGCGACTGGGGGTCGGGGTTCACGTCGGGGTGGTACTGGCGCGCCAGGCGCCGGTACGCCTTCTTGACGGTGTCCGCATCTGCCTGCCGGTCGACACCGAGGGTCTCGTAGGGGTCCTGCTTCACGTGCGGGCTGTCTCTCTTCGAAGAAGTCGGTGGATGGTCAGGATTCGTCCAGGATGTCCGAGACGTAGCGGGCCACTGCGTGCACCGCTGCCATCGAACCGGGGTAGTCCATCCGCGTCGGACCGACCACCCCCAGGGAGCCGAGCACCTCGTCGCTGCCGTAGCCGGTCGCCACCACGGAGGTGCTCGACAGCTCGTCGTACGGACCCTCGCGGCCGATCCGCACGGTGACCTGCGACGACGAGGCCTCGCCGAGCAGCCGGAGCAGCACGACGTGCTCCTCGAGCGCCTCGAGCATCGGCCGGATGGAGGTCTCGAAGCTGTCGCCGAACCGGGCCAGGTTGGCGGTGCCGCCCACCACGACGCGCTCGTCGGAGCGGTGGTCCGACATCGCCTCGACGAGCGTCGCCACCACCACGGAGTACGTCGTCGCGCGCTCGGACTCCACGTCGTCGGGCAGCGAGGCGAGGGCCGCGGCGGCCTCGGCGATCCGCTGGCCCGCGGAGGTGCGGTTGATCCGGCTGCGCAGGTCGTGCAGGAGGGAGTCGTCGAGCTCGACCGGCACCTCCACCACCCGTTGCTCCACGCGGCCGTTGGACAGGATCAGCACGGTCAGCAGTCGGTTGGAGCTCAGCGCGACCAGCTCGACGTGACGGACAGTCGACTTGGCCAGCTGGGGGTACTGCACGATCGCGACCTGCTGGGTGAGCTGGGCGAGCAGCCGGACGCTGCGGGTGACCACGTCGTCGAGGTCGTGCGCGCCTTCGAGGAAGGTCGCGATGGCGCGCTTCTCCGCGGCGCTGAGCGGCTTGAGCCGGCTGAGCCGGTCCACGAAGAACCGGTAGCCCTTGTCGGTCGGGATCCGGCCGGCACTGGTGTGCGGTTGGGCGATCAGGCCCTCCTCCTCCAGCGCCGCCATGTCGTTGCGGACGGTGGCCGGGGAGACCCCGAGCCGGTGTCGTTCGACCAGCGCCTTGCTGCCGACGGGCTCCTGCGTGGCAACGTAGTCCTGCACGATGGCGCGGAGGACGGCCAGCTTGCGGTCTTCCTGCACGGCTGCCCCTTCCTCACGTCCGGCGCCGACCTGCGGGTTGGCACTCTTGGTTTCCGAGTGCCAATGGTACCGGCTTCGACCAGCCCGGGGCCGGTGCCTAGGCTGCCGGTATGGCCGAGTTCACCGAAGTTGCGGACCGTTGCTGGGTGGCGCGGTATCCCTGGCTGGACGTCAACGTCAGCGTCGTCGCCGGTGACCGTGGCCTGCTGGTCGTCGACACCAACACCTCCACCGCGGCAGCCCGGACCGTGCTCGGCGACCTCCGCCGCATCTCCCCCGGGCCCGTGCTGCACGTGGTCAACACCCACCAGCACTTCGACCACACCTTCGGCAACGGCGTCTTCGCCGAGGTCGGCGCCGATCTCGTCTGCCACGACGCGGTCGTCGCGAGCCTGCCGGAGCACGCCGAGCAGGTCCGGCAGCAGGCAGCCGAGGATGCCGCGAACGACGACCGCTACGCCGAGATCGCGGCGACCGAGGTGGTGGTGCCCGGACGGAGCTTCTCCTCGGCGCTGGCCCTGGACCTCGGCGACCGGCTCGTCGAGCTGGTGCATCCCGGTCGCGGGCACACCGACGGCGACGTGGTGGTGCGCGTGCCGGATGCCGACGTGCTGTTCGCGGGAGACCTGGTCGAGGAGTCCGCGGAGCGTGGCCACGTCCCGGGCTACGGCGACGACTCCTGGCCGCTGGACTGGCCGTTCACCCTCGACCTGGTGCTGTCACTCGTCGCCCCGGACACCATCGTGGTCCCCGGACACGGCGCCCCGGTCGGCCGTGACTTCGTCGAGCAGCAGCGTGCCGACATCGGCGTCGTCGCCGAGACCGTCCGCGGCCTCGCCGGCCGCGGGGTCCCGCTCGACCAGGCCCTGGGCGAAGCCGACTGGCCCTTCCCCGCCGACGCCCTCGAGCACGCCGTACGCCGCGGCTACGCCCAGCTGCCCCGCTCGCAGCGCACCCTGCCGCTGGTCTGACAAACCCGTTGAAAGGTCAGTAGTGCCCCCTCGAGAGGTCAGTTCTGCACCCTCGACTGGTCAGTTCTGCATCCTCGAGTGGTCAGTACTGCACGGTGTTCCCAGCCGGGCATCGCCGTGACCGGAAGAAGTGACCACTCATGACCGCGGGGCTGACCTCTCAACGGTGCGGGAGTGACCTCTCAACGGTGCGGGAGAGACCTCTCAACGGGGTCGGTCACCAGCGGCGGCGGTGGTGGTAGCGCGGGCTGAACCGGAGGAGGCACCAGACGAAGAGGCCGAGGAGGATGAACGGCAGGTGGGTGACGACGCTCATCACCAGCAGCACGCCGAGCAGGAGGAGGACCGGTCTGGGCAGCCGGGGCCGGCCGGTGCGGTGGTCGAGCGCTTGGCCGGGTGCGGCGGAGTACGCCGGCGCCGGGGCCTCGAGGTCGGCGAAGACCGGCCGCAGGTCGCCGCGGGTGCGGGCCGACCAGACGGCGTCGCTGCGTTCGTCGTACTCGTCCTTGTCGAGCCGGCCGGCGGCGTAGTGCTCGCCGAGCCGGGCGATGGCCTCCTCGCGCTCGGCGTCGCTGAGCCGCAGTGTGTCCATCACTCCTCCCCTTGGCGGAGGTCGTCGGCTCCGTCCTGGCGGGTCCCGTCGGGGTCCTCGGCTGCGTCCTCGTCGAGGTCTCCGTCGGCGAGCACGCCGTAGAGCCGTCGGCGCGTGTCGGCGAGGATGCGCACGGCTCGGTCGCGCTGGTCCGGGGTGCCGGTCGAGGCGATCTGGACGATCGCGGCCACGGTCTGGCCGATGACCTGACGCAGGTTGTCCGGCTCCTCCTCGGGCTCCTGGTCCTGGAAGGGGGCCCAGAGTCCGTCGATCTCGGCCTGGTGGTCGGCGACCCAGGCGCGACCCTCGTCGGTGAGCTGCAGCGCCTTCCGACCGGCCGGGGCGTCCTCGACGAGGCCCTCGTCCTGCAGCTGGGCGATCGTCGGGTAGACCGAGCCTGGGCTCGGTCGCCAGATCCCGCGGCTGTGCGCGGCGATCTCCTGGATGACCTGGTAGCCGTTGGTGGGCTCGCCCGCGCTCGCCAGCACGGCGAGGATCGCCGTGCGCACGTCACCGCGACGGACCTGCGGCCGCCGCGAGCCGGCCGGGCGGCGATGCTGGGCCCAGGGTGCGCCCTGGCCCCACTGCTGGCCGATCAGCTCACCGAGCCACGGGGGCGGACCGCTCCAGCCACCGCTCCAGCCGCCACGGCTCCCGCCCCACGGGCCGCCGCGACCCGGTCCGCCGGCACGCTCGCCCTGCTGTCGTCGGACCGGGTCACAGCCGGCCCAGGGACTGTCCGAAGGATTCTGCCGGTGCATGTCGCCACCCCTGTCTTCGTCGCGCTGGTGCGCGAAGTTCTCGATATAGTGACGATATATCGTGATCATCGCGTGGACAACGGGTTTCCCACCGCGAGCCTCCGTGCCCCGCCTCGGCCGGTTCCCTACCCTCGGCCGGTGAGCTCCGATCGCTACGGCACCGACATCCTGGCCACCGACTGGCGCGCCCCCAAGCGCGGTCGCGCGGTCCCGACACCCGCAGTCCTCGGCCTCGTCGTCGAGGAGGTCACCACGGACTGGTGCGGCGAGATCGTCCAGGTAGAGCGCGACCTGGACACCGTGACGCTGGAGGACCGGCGGGGCAAGCGCCGCACCTTCCCCCTCGGCCCGGGGTTCCTGCTCGAGGGCAAGCCGGTCGAGCTGGTGCCACCGACCCGCAGGGGTCCGGCCCGGCCGACGCGCACCGCCTCGGGCTCCGTCGCCGTCGACGGCGCCCCGGCGCGCGTGGCCCGGGCAAGCCGGATCTTCGTCGAGGGCCGCCACGACGCCGAGCTGGTGGAGAAGGTCTGGGGCACGGACCTGCGCGTCGAGGGCGTCGTCGTGGAGTACCTCGAGGGCGTCGACGACCTCGCTGACCACCTGCGCGCCTTCGGTCCCGGTCCCGGTCGCAAGGTGGGCGTGCTGGTCGACCACCTGGTGCCGGGGTCCAAGGAGAGCCGGATCGCGCAGTCGATCGCGCGCTCCCCCGTCGGTCGCCACGTCCTGGTCGTGGGGCATCCGTTCGTCGACGTCTGGCAGGCCGTGAAGCCGGCCCGGCTGGGGGTGGAGTCCTGGCCGAAGATCCCCCGCAACGTGGAGTGGAAGCACGGCGTCTGCCAGAGCTTCGGCTGGCCGCACCGCGACCAGGCCGACATCGCCCGCGCCTGGCGGCACATCCTGGGCAAGGTCTCCTCGTACGCCGATCTGGAGCCCGCCCTGCTCGGCCGCGTGGAGGAGCTGATCGACTTCGTCACGGCCGAGTGAGCCCGGCGGCGACAGCACCGAGCCGCCAGGGGGACGCCGCTACGGGGAGCCGGTCGCGTCCTCGGTGAGCGCCATCGACGAGGGCGCGCCGACCATCGAGGACCGCCGCGACTGGCACTAGCCAGCCTCCCGCAGGGCCGAGCCTCGACGGTGACGTGCCCGGCTGGTCCGAACTGACTACGGCATTTCGGCTGATAGGTGGTGCCGCAGGGCGCGGAGAAGCAGACACCATCCAATGCAGGACGGAGGAGGGAGCCGCATCGATGCCCAGGCGCCGAGTGTCCGGGGGGACGCTGTGGGGGGTCGTCACCGGCACAGCCGTTGTCGTCACCGGCCTCTGGGCCGGGGCGGTTTCCCTCCTCCCGACAAGGCTCGTCACCCGAGCAGCTGGCGCACCACGGCGTCGGCGAGCAGCCGCCCGCGCAGGGTGAGCACCAGCCGGTCGTGCTCCAGGGTGGCCAGGCCGCCCGCCACGACTTGCTCGGCGCGCGCCGGCTCCGGCACCGCCGACAGCGCCAGGCCGTCACGCAGCCGCGCCTCCAGCAGCACCCGCTCCAGCGCGCGCGTCGACGCGTCGAGCACCTCGCGGGCGTGGGCGGGCGACGTACCGGTGGCCAGTCGCTCTGCGTAGGCGCGGGGGTGCTTGACGTTCCACCACCGCACCCCGCCCACGTGCGCGTGGGCGCCCGGCCCGATGCCCAGCCAGTCCTGGGAGGTCCAGTAGAGCTCGTTGTGGTGACATCGGGAGGCTGCGTCGCGGGCCCAGTTCGAGACCTCGTACCACTCCAGTCCGGCGCCGGAGAGCAGCTCGTCAGCCAGCAGGTACTTGTCCGCCAGGTCGTCCTCGTCCGGCATCGGCAGCACGCCCGCTCGGACCTGCCTGGCCAGCGCCGTCCCGGGCTCGACGATGAGGGAGTACGCCGACAGGTGGTCCGGCTCGCACGCCAGCGCCGACTCGAGCGAGCGGCGCCACTGGGCCGCGGTCTCTCCCGGTGTGCCGTAGATGAGATCCAGGCTGACCTGCTCGAAGCCGGCCGATCGGGCCCAGTCCACGACCTGGGGCACCCGCTCCGGGTCGTGGGTGCGTTCGAGCACCGACAGCACGGCGGGCACTGCGGACTGCATTCCGAAGGAGATGCGGGTGAGTCCGCCCTCCCGCAGCAGCGCCAGAGACTCCGGCGTGACACTGTCCGGGTTCGCCTCGGTGGTCACCTCGGCGCCGTCGACGAGGCCGAACCGCTCGCGGATCCCGGCGAGCAGCCGGACCAGGTCGGCGCTGGGCAGCAGGGTCGGCGTGCCGCCGCCGAAGAACACTGTGCTGACGGGCGGTGCGCCCGGCAGCACGCTCGCGAGCAGGTCCACCTCGGCGAGGGCCGTGTCGGCGTACGACGCCTGGGAGGCCCCGCCACCGAGCTCCGCCGACGTGTAGGTGTTGAAGTCGCAGTAGCCGCAGCGCACGCGGCAGAACGGCACGTGCACGTAGACGCCCAGCTCCCGTTCCCCCAGCGATGCCAGACTGGCCGCCGGAAGCCGGCCGTCGGCCGGTGCGACGTCGCCGTCGGGAAGGGTGGAGGGCACGCCCGAACCCTACGACCGGGCGCACAGGACGACGGCTCGGGACGGCCCACGAGGCAGCGGGTCAGACCGCCAGCCGGCGCCGCACGACGTCGTCGGCCGCGGCTCGCGCGTCGCCGGTCCCCGAGACCCCGGCCAGGAAGTCGTCGCGGTCGAGGGCCTGCAGCACGGTGTCCTCGATCGCCGTGACCGTCGCGGTGCGCGGCACGTCGCGCAGCAGTCCGATCTCGCCGAAGAAGTCGCCGGCGCCCTCGTGCCGCAGCACCCGGCCGTCCGCGTCGGTGACCTCGACCTGACCGGCCTCGATGATGAAGAACCGGTCGGACTTGTCTCCGATCCGGAGCAGCACCGTGCCCGTCGGCACCTCGAAGCGGTGCAACTGCCGGGCGAGGGACTCCTGCACGGCCGGCGAGAGTGGCGCGAACATGGCCACGCGCTGCAGCAGCGGCAACGAGTCGGGCGGCCGCAACCGCTGGTCGAGCGCCCGCATCCGGGGCAGTCCCAGCAGGGCCATGCCGGTGACGGCCAGACCGAGGATCGCCAGCGTGGTGCGCAGACCGACCAGGTGCAGCAACAGGGGCGTCAGTGCCGAGCCGAGGGCCATCGTGGAGACGATGCAGGCCTCCAGCGCCCCCAGCACGCGGCCCAGGACCGCGTCGGGGGTGATCCGCTGGACAATGGTGTACATGTTGACGTCCACGAGCGGGTTCGCGAACCCCAGCAGCAGCACCGCGGCGAACGCCGCCACGGGTGCGGCCCACAGCGTCACGAGCAGCAGCGGCAGCGACCACAGCACGACGCCGAGCGTCATGTCCTGGGCGAGCTTGTGCCGCGAGGACCGCGAGATGGCGTAGAGGCCACCGACGATCGCCCCGACGCCGAGCACCGAGTCGAGGTATCCGACGCCCTTGGGTCCGGACCCGAGCACCTCCACGGCGAGCACCACGGTGAAGACGACGCTGGCTCCGGCGATGATCGTCTGCACGGAGGCCTGCACGATCACGAGCAACAGGTCCTTGTCCGCCCACATGGTCCGGAAGCCGGCGGCGGTCTCGGACAGGAAGCTGGGTCCGGCCTCGTTCCCTCCCGGCGCCTCTCCCTGCACCTCTCCCTGCGCCTCGCCCTGCGCCTCCGTCGACGCCGGGGTCCGGGCTCCGGGCTGCGGGGCTCCGTCGGCCTCGGCAGCCGCCGTCGTCGACAGCGCGATCCTGGAGACCAGCAGCATCGACCAGGCGAACGTGACCGCGTTGACCACGAACACCGTCGGGACGGAGGCGACGGTGAGCAGTGCCGCACCGACCGCGGGACCGACGAAGAACGCGACGCTCTCCAGCGTGCTCGAGGCACCGTTCGAGGCGGTGAGCTCGTCGGGCGTGCGGGCCAGGGCCGGGGTGAGGGCCCCCTGGGCGGCGCGGAACGGAGTGCCGAACAACGACGCCAGCGTGGCCAGCACGAAGATCGGTGCCGCGCTGGTGTCCAGCCACAAACACGCCGCCGCAGCCAGGACCAGCACGGTCCGGACCAGGTCCGTTCCGATCATCACCGCCTTGCGGGGAAACCGGTCGGCCAGCCCGGCGGTGAAGGGAGAGGTCGTCGCCAGGAGCGCCATCCGGATCGCAGTCCAGACACCCACCGCTGTCGCGCCACCGACTCCGTAGGCCCAGACGGCGACCGCCGTCGCGTAGGCCCAGTCGCCGATCATGGATCCGACCAACGCCAGCTGCATCCGGCGCAGGTTCGCGTTCGCGAACACCGAGCGTAGCGAGGCCCCCGTCTCCCGGAGCGCCGCCCTGGTGCCGCCCAGGACGCCCGCGGGTGTCGCCAACGTCTCGGTCATCGCCGACTCCCCACCTGTGCCGTCGGGTGCCGAGACCGCGCCGGCCCCGTTGCCCGCACCACGCCGCTCCTTCGGAGGGTAGACCGGCCCGGAGCCGGGCGGCATGGTCCGAACGGGCCAGAAGCGACGACCCAAACCCGGTCAGACCGGGACGTTCAGGGAGCCGAGGGCTCGCTCAGCCGGCGTACATCTCCTCGATGAGGGGGGCGTAGTTGCCCTCGACGACATTGCGCTTGACCTTGAGCGAGGGTGTCAGCTCACCGGACTCGATGGTGAGGTCGTGGTCGAGGAGGCGGAACTTCTTGACCGTCTCCCACCGGTTGAGATGGGCGTTGAGCTGGTCGACGTACCCCTGGACCATGGCCACGGTCCTGGGGTCGTTGACGATCGCGGTGTAGTCGCCGGACACACCGTTCTCCTGCGCCCATCCGGCCACCGCATCCGGGTCGAGCGTGACCAGCGCGACGCAGTAGTTGCGCTCGTTGCCGAAGACCATGAACTGGCTGGCGTAGGGGCACACCGCCTTGAACTTCGCCTCGATGGCCGGCGGGGCGATGTACTTGCCGCCGGAGGTCTTGAACAGCTCCTTGATCCGGCCGGTGATCGTCAGGAAGCCGTCGGCGTCCAGCGACCCCTTGTCACCGGTGCGCAGCCAGCCGTCCTCGGTGAGCGCCTCGGCGGTCGCGTCCGGCAGGTTGTGGTAGCCGCCCATCACGCCGGGGCCCTTGATCTGCACCTCGTCGTGCTCGCCGATCCGGACCTGGCTGCCCGGCACCACCGAACCCACCGTGCCGAACTTGTAGTCGTCGGGATGGTTGACGAACGATCCGGCGGAGCTCTCCGTCAGCCCGTAGCCCTCCAGGATCAGGATGCCTGCCGCGTGGAACCACTCCGCGATGTCGCGGTTGAGAGCGGCGGAGCCGGAGATGAAGAACCGGACCCGGCCCCCGAAGCGGTCGCGGATCTTGGCGAACACCAGCTTGTCGAACAGCGCGTGCTGCAGCTTCAGGTGCAGCGGCACGGCCTTGCCCTCGCGCTTGCGCCGGTCGACCTCCCGGCCGACCTTGAAGGCCTGGTTGAAGATCTTCTCCTTCACCCCACCCTCGGCCGCCTGCATGGTCACGATCCGTGCGTGCGCCTTCTCGAAGATGCGCGGAGCGGCCCCCATGAACGTCGGCCTGACCACCGCGAGGTTGTCGATGATCCGGTCGATCCGGCCGTCCACGGCCGTCTCGAAGCCGCAGGCCAGCTGCGTGGAGAGCAACACCTTGCCGAACGAGTGGGCCATCGGCAGCCACAGGAACTGCACGTCGTCCTCGTGGAGGATGTCCTGGGCCTGGATGGCCGCGCCTTCGTAGGTCCAGGATGCATGGTTGAGCCGCACGCCCTTCGGCCGGCCGGTGGTCCCCGAGGTGTAGATGAGGGTGGCGAGCTGGTCGGGCTCGATCGCGGAGACAGCGTCCTTGACCGCGGACGGCTTCGACGCCAGGTGCTCCTCACCGAGCTTGGTCAAGTCGTCGAGCCCGATGACCCAGTCGCCGTCGGCGGTGCCGTCGAACAGCACCACCTTGCCCAGGTGCGGGAGCTCCCCCTTGTGTGCACGCAGCTTCTCCACCTGGGAGTCGTCCTCGGCGAAGACGACGCGACACTCGGAGTCGGCGACGATGTAGGCGACGTCCTCGGCCATGGTGCTCGGGTAGACCGTCGTGGTGGCACCACCCGCGCACATGATGGCGAGGTCGGCGTAGATCCACTCCACCCGGGTGCCCGACGCGATGCCGACCCGCTGCTCGGGCTCGAGTCCGAGCGCGAGCAGTCCGGCGGCGAGCTTCTCGGCGATCTCGCCGGTCTCGCGCCAGCTGACCTTGGCCCAGGGCTGGCCGTCCTGGACCGGGTAGCTGTAGGCGGTGCGGTCCGGAGATTGGGCGACGCGGTCGAGGAACTGGGCGGCGACGTTCGGCGAACGATTGTCGATGAAGGACGTGTCGGTGACGGGCATCAGGGCACTCACTTCGGCAGCATGCGGACAACGGACTTGCCAGTAACCTAGATCACAAGGCCAGGGTTGGCGTGCAGAGGTGCCAAATCGCCGGTGTTTCGGGTGATTTGGCGGCCCTCCCGGACCCGATCTGCTCGGTGCCGCTGCTCGGTGCCGGTCTCCTGTGCCGCTCTCCGGTCCGGTCAGCGCGCCGGCTCGGGCAGGGCCTCCGCCGTGAACGCCCGGGCGGCGGCGTACCGCTCGGCCCTGCGGCGCGCCTCGAGCACCAACCCGTCGACGCGCAGCAGGTCCGGCAGCAGTCTCGGCTCGCTCGTCAGTGCCCGGAACATGGTGCTCACGGTGACGCCGTGACCGGGCCGGTCCTCCACGAGGATCGGGTCACCGGCCTGGACGACTCCCGGCTCGACGACCCTCAGGTACGGTCCCGGCCGCTGCCGGGCGGCGAAGCGCTTGACCCACGCCCGGTTGTCCAGGCCCTCGTGGGCCAGCCAGCCCTTGAAGTCGTTGCACGGGATGCGCACGGACGCCACCTCGAGCAGCGCGGTCCCGATCCGCCACCGCTCCCCCACCTCCGCGGCGTTGACGTCGATGCCGACGGTCGTCAGGTTCTCGCCGAAGTGCCCGTTGCGCAGCGTCGTGCCGAGCTCGCGGCCCCACCAGTCGAGGTCCTCGCGCGCGAACGCGTAGACCGCCTGGTCGACGCCACCGTGGTGCCGGGTGTCGGACACCTGGTCACCCTCGAGCCCGAGCAGCCGGGCCGCGACCGGCCCGGTGACGGGCCGCTTGTCGATCGAGGTGCGCCCGATGCCGGCCCACGAGCGCTCGCGTGGCCGGCCGACGTTGACGGAGAGCACGCGGGAAGGTGTGACGAACTCGGACATGGGGGCAGTCTTCCAGCCCGTCGGTGCTTCCGCCCACCGATATCGGAGTCGACCCCTGCCGGCTGGCAGTCAGTCCTGGACGGCCTTGGCGATCGCGACGCACATGGTCAGGAACTCCTCGTCCGGCAACGACCGACTCCTCTCGGGAGGGTCGAGGAGTCGCCAGGTGGCCTGGTTCATCATCCGGACCACGACCCAGTCCCTGGCCCGGTCCTCGTCCAGACCGGCAGTGTCAACGAGGGTGTGGAAGCGGCGACGGATCGCCGCACGCGCACCCAGGGGCGACTCCCTGAGCTCGGGCCACCGGTTGTAGAGCATCGGAGCGGGCTCGTAGTGCGGGTCACCGCTCATCGGCTTCGGGTCGATCGCCAGCCACGGCTCCCGGTCGGCCGACAGGACGTTGTCGTAGTGCAGGTCTGCGTGGACCATCGTGCCGGTGCTGTCCTGGTCGCTGCAGAAGTCACGGGACAGCGAGACGGCCTGCTGCACCAGGCGGTGCGGCAGCGGCGCGTTGCGCGGCAGCGCGGCCATGTCGTCGGCCCACGCTGCGACGAACGACGTCAGGGGACGCAGCTGACCGGGGGCCGGGACGTGCAGCCGGCCGTAGAGCTGGCCGACCACGGTGCACGCCTCGATGTCCCAAGCCTCGGCGAGGGAGACCTCGCGCAGCTGTTCGAGGAGCATCGCTCCCCGCCTCGGGTCCGCTCGGTCCATCCGCACCGCACCATGGCCGCCCCAGCGGGCCAGCGCGACGTGCTCATGCTCCGACTCCGCATCCTGGAACGCCACCTTGAGGATCCGGCGATGACCTCTCGCCGTGACGACCGGGACGACCAGCGCGCAGTATCCGTGCATCATCCAGCCGTCGCGCTGCAGCTCCCAGTCGTCGCACAGGCCGCGGACGAGCCCGGGCAGCCGGTCGACGAACTTCGCCCACTCGGGGCCTCGGCGGGACATGCCGAGGACACCGTCGGGCAACCGCATACCGCGACCCTATGCGGCGTACTGGAGGGGTTCCCGGCAGGCCGCGATGCTGGCAAGGTGGCCGTGTCGGCCGTCACACCCCCGGCGACCGTCTCGGCACTCTCGGAAGGACTGGGCAACCCCCATGCGACGTCTCACCAGCATCGTGTCCGCAGCAGCGCTCACCGGCCTCGGGATCATCCCCGTCGCCACGGCACAGGCCGCACCAGCGCCGCCGTCGACCGCACCACCCTCCACGGCGAGCACCGCCGCCGACTACCAGCCACCGCCCATCGACTGGGGCGATTGCGCCAGCGCCTCGATGCAGCGCGCAGGCGCGCAGTGCGGCCTGCTCACGGTGCCGCTCGACTACGCGAACCCGGACGGCCAGAAGATCAAGATCGGCGTGTCCCGCATCGAGCACAAGACGTCCGACGCCGACTACCAGGGGATCATGCTGGTCAACCCCGGCGGGCCGGGCGGCTCGGGACTCAACCTGGCCCGCATCGGCGCCTTCGTGCCGCACCAGGCCGGTGACCCCTACGACTGGATCGGCTTCGACCCGCGCGGCGTCGGCACCAGTGAGCCACGGCTCTCCTGCGACGGCCACTACACGACGCTCGACCGGCCCGACTACATCCCCTCGACCGCCGGGATCGAGCAGTTCTGGCTCGACAAGACCGCCTCCTACGCCGACGACTGCGCGGAGGCCGGCGGGGAGCTGCTCGACCACATGCGGACCACCGACAACGTCAACGACATGGAGAGCATCCGCAAGGCCCTCGGCGCCGAGCAGATCAACTACTACGGCTTCTCCTACGGCACCTACCTCGGGCAGGTGTACGCCACCCTGCACCCGGACCGGGTCCGGCGGATGGTCTTCGACGGCGTGGTCAACCCCGAGGACGCCTGGTACGAGGCCAACCTCAACCAGGACACCGCCTTCGAGAAGTCCATGCGGATCTGGTTCGACTGGATCGCGGACCACGACGCGACGTACCACCTCGGCACGGACGGCGACCAGGTGCGGGCGCTCTGGTACGACATGCGCGACCAGGCGCGGGCCAGCTCCTTCGACGGGAAGATCGGCCCGGCCGAGTGGACCGACGTCTTCCTCGGTGCCGGCTACTACGTCTACAGCTGGGACGTCTACGCGCAGGCCTTCGCCGACGCGGTCAACGGCGACTACGGCCTGGTGGAGGCGATCTTCGGTGACGGCGGACCGTCCGACGACAACCTGTACGCCGTGTACCTCTCCACCGAGTGCACGGACGCTCGGTGGCCGACCGCGTGGCCCCGGTGGGAGGCGGACAACTGGCGTACGCACCGGGTCGCACCCTTCGAGACGTGGGCGAACGCGTGGTTCAACGCCCCGTGCCACAACTGGAGCGGCCAGGCGCAGAAGCCGGTGAAGGTCGATGGGCACCAGGTGCCGCCGATCCTGCTGATCGAGGAGACGCACGACGCCGCCACACCGTGGGCCGGAGCCATCAAGGTGCGCCAGCTCTTCCCCAGGTCGGTGCTCATCGAGGGAGTCGGCGGGTCGACCCACGCCGGTTCGCTGTCCGGTGTCAGCTGCACCGACGACCGGATCGCCGACTACCTGCTCACCGGGCAGCTCGACGCCCGTCAGCCCGGCCGCGGCTCCGACGTCCAGTGCCCGCCGGTCCCGGCCCCGGAACCGGAGCCGAGCACGTCGGCCCGGTCCCTGGCTCCGGCGACGGCGCCGGCCGGCGCGGGGCTCCCGGCCGACCTCCGTCAGCTGATCGCGCTCCCGGTCCGCTGACCTGATCGGTGGTCGCGTCGGCTCCCGGGACCTCGTGCCCGGGAGCCGACCGCCATCACTTCTTGCTCTTCTCCCCCGTCGCACCTGTCGACAGGGCGGCGATGAAGGCCTCCTGGGGCACCTCGACGCGGCCGACCATCTTCATCCGCTTCTTGCCCTCCTTCTGCTTCTCCAGCAGCTTGCGCTTGCGGGTGATGTCACCGCCGTAGCACTTGGCCAGCACGTCCTTGCGGATGGCACGGATGTTCTCGCGAGCGATCACGCGGGCGCCGATGGCCGCCTGGATGGGCACCTCGAACTGCTGGCGCGGGATCAGGTCCTTCAGCTTGCCGGCCAGGGCGACACCGTAGGAGTACGCCGACTCGCGGTGCACGATCGCGCTGAACGCGTCGACCGGCTCGCCCTGCAGCAGGATGTCGACCTTGACCAGGTCGGCCGGCACCTCGCCGGTCGGCTCGTAGTCGAGGGACGCATAGCCCTTGGTGCGGGACTTCAGCTGGTCGAAGAAGTCGAAGACGATCTCGGCCAGGGGCAGCGTGTAACGCATCTCCACGCGGTCCGAGGAGAGGTAGTCCATCCCCTGGAGCTGGCCGCGCTTGGCCTGGCAGAGCTCCATGATCGCGCCGATGTAGTCGCTGGGGCTCAGGATCGTGGCCCGCACGACGGGCTCCTGCACCTCCGCGATCTTGCCCTCGGGGTACTCGCTGGGGTTGGTCACCTCGTGCTCGGTGCCGTCCTCCATCACCACGTGGTAGACGACGCTCGGCGCGGTGCTGATCAGGTCGAGGTTGAACTCACGCTCCAGCCGCTCCCTCACGATCTCCATGTGCAGCAGGCCGAGGAAGCCGCAGCGGAAGCCGAACCCGAGCGCGCCGGAGGTCTCCGGCTCGTAGGCGAGGGCGGCGTCGTTGAGCTGGAGCCGCTCGAGGGCGTCGCGCAACGTGGGGTAGTCGTCGCCGTCGATGGGGAAGAGTCCCGCGAACACCATCGGGTTGGGGTGCTTGTAGCCACCCAGCGGCGCACTGGCGCCGTGGTGCTGGCTGGTGACCGTGTCACCCACCCGGGACTGGCGGACGTCCTTCACCCCGGTGATGAGGTAGCCGACCTCGCCGACCCCGATCTCACCGGCCTTGACCGGCTCCGGGCTGATCACGCCCACTTCGAGCATCTCGTGCACGGCGTTGGTGGACATCATCCTGATCCGGTCACGGTGCGTCAGCTTGCCGTCGACGACCCGGACGTAGGTGACGACGCCGCGGTAGGTGTCGTAGACGGAGTCGAAGATGAGCGCCCGGGGCGGCGCGTCGGCGACACCGACCGGCGGCGGCGTCTGGGAGACGATCTCGTTGAGCAGCTCCTCGACGCCGAGCCCGGTCTTCGCGCTCACCCGGAGCACGTCGTCCGGCTCGCAGCCGATCAGTCCGGCCAGCTCGGCGGCGTACTTCTCCGGATCCGCGCTGGGCAGGTCGATCTTGTTGAGCACCGGGATGATGTGCAGGTCCGCACCCATGGCGAGGTAGAGGTTGGCGAGCGTCTGTGCCTCGATCCCCTGAGCGGCGTCGACCAGCAGGATCGCCGCCTCGCACGCCTCGAGCGAGCGGGACACCTCGTAGGTGAAGTCCACGTGGCCCGGCGTGTCGATCATGTTCAGCACGAACGTCTCGCCGGTGTGGTCCCCCGCCGACGCGGTCCAGGGCATCCGCACCGCCTGGCTCTTGATGGTGATCCCGCGCTCACGCTCGATGTCCATCCGGTCGAGGTACTGCGCCCGGGCCGCGCGCTCGTCCACCACCCCGGTGAGCTGCAGCATCCGGTCGGCCAGCGTGGACTTGCCGTGGTCGATGTGCGCGATGATGCAGAAGTTCCGGATGATCGACGGATCGGTGCGGCCAGGCTGTGGCGCGGTCGCGTTCGTGGGCACAGAGTCACTCTCAAGACGTTCTCGGGGACGCCGCCCATCCTCCCACAGGGCCGCAGCGCGCCGTACCATCATGACTTCGCCGTGACCTGCGCCGCCCGGGAGGTGACCACCCCTGCACCGCCCGCCGATCCGGCTGCCGCTCCTGCCCGCCGCCGCCTTCATCCTGGTGTGGTGCTCGGGCTACATCGCCGGCCCGATCGGCGTCGAGGCGATCGCCCCGATCACCCTGGCCGGGCTGCGCTTCACCGTGGCCGCCGTCGTCGCCACGGCGGTGGCGCTGGCGCTGCGGAGGCCACTCCCGGCCGACCGTCCCGCGATGGCCCGGATCGCCGGGGTCGGCCTGGTCATGAACGGGCTGCAGTTCGCGCTGATGTACCTCGCCTTCGACCTGGGCCTCGGCGCCACCCTGGCGTCGCTGTTCCACTCGCTCAGTCCGGTGCTGACCCTCCTGCTGGCTGCGGCCCTGCTGAGCGAACGCATCACCGGCACCCAGGTGGTGGGCTTCGTGATCGGGGTCGGCGGCGTGGTCCTGGTCCTGGGGCCGGACCTCGACGAGGCCGGAGGGCTCCTCGCCGTCGGCCTGGGAGCGCTCAGCATGCTCTGCCTGAGCCTGGGCACGCTGGGCCAGCGCTGGATCGGTCACGCACCGGACCCGCTGTGGTCCGCCGCCATCCAGTTCGCCGTGGCCGCGCCGCCGCTGCTGCTCCTCGGGCTGGCCCTCGACGGCGCCGACCCGGTCCACGAGCCGTTGCAGGGCCTGGTGGTCGTCCTCTACCTCGGCGTGGTGAACTCCGTCGTCGGGCTGGTCCTGCTCGGCGCGCTGGTCCGGACCGGGGGTGCCGGAGCGGCGGGCAGCCTGTTCTTCCTCGCTCCCCCGGTCACCGCCGTGCTCGCCTGGATCGTCCTGCAGCAGACGCTCAACTGGCGCGAGCTGCTCGGGCTGCTCGTCTCGGTGGCCGGGGTGGCGCTGGCCACCCGGCGCCGGCGGGCGATCATCGACGCGACCGCCGCCCCCTGACGCATGCGGTGGCGGGGCGGGGTCACCGTGGGGCATGACTGAGATGACCCAGCAGGACAACCCGAGCACCACCCGGCAGAAGAGGGTCGCCTTCCTGACCGCCCTGGAGGGGGTCGAGCAGGTCGAGCTCACCGAACCCTGGGCTGCCGTGGAGAAGGCCGGCGCGACCCCCGAGCTGTTGAGCACCGCCACGGGCGAGGTGCAGATGTTCCGCCACCTCGACCAGGCAGACACCCAGCCGGTCGACAAGACCGTCGCGGATGCGTCGATCGACGACTACGACGCCCTGGTGCTGCCCGGCGGGGTCGCGAACCCCGACGCCCTGCGCCGCGACCGGGCGGCGGTGCAGTTCGTCCAGGACTTCGTGGAGAGCGGCAAGCCGGTCGCCGCCATCTGCCACGCGGGCTGGATGCTCGCCGAGGCCGGAGTGGCCCGGGGCCGCACCGTGACGTCCTGGCCCAGCCTGCAGACGGACCTGCGCAACGCAGGGGCGCAGTGGGTCGACCAGGAAGTCGTCACCGACGGCAACCTCATCACCAGTCGCAAGCCTGACGACATCCCGGCCTTCACCAACGCCTTGCTGGAGTCCCTCGCCCACGGTGTCGCAGGGACCACCTGACAGCCCCCAGACCTGGCCGCCACCCGGCCGGTCTTGACCGCTGGAACCATTTCTGCAACACGTTCTCGTGGTCCTACGCTGCCGTCATGAAGCGGATGAGCGGGGTGGACGCGGCGTTCTGGTACGGCGAGACGCCGGCCTGGCACATGCACATCGGCGCGGTCGCCGTCCACGAGACGCAGGATGCGCCCGACTTCAGCTTCGAGCTGGTCCGCAAGCTGGTGATCGAGCGGCTCCCGCAGCTGCCACAGCTGCGCTGGAAGGTCGTCGAGGCACCCCTCGGGCTGGACCGGCCGTGGTTCGTCGAGGACGAGCACCTGGACCCGGACTTCCACATCCGGCGCATCGGGCTCCCGCAGCCCGGGACCCGCAAGGAGCTCGACGAGCAGGTCAGCCGGCTGATGTCCTACAAGCTCGACCGCTCCCGGCCGCTGTGGGAGCTGTGGGTGATCGAGGGCTTGCAGAAGGGCCGCGTTGCCACGCTCACCAAGATGCACCACTCCATCGTCGACGGGGTCTCCGGAGCCGGCCTGGGCGAGATCCTGCTCGACGTCACCCGGGAGCCGCGCGAGCCGACGACCGAGGTGGTCCACGGCATCGGCACCCGGGCGCCCGGCGTGGCGCAGGCGCTGGCCGACACGGCTGTCAACGTCGCGGTGCGGACGCCGGTCCGGGCCGCCCGGCTGGCGCGCCAGACCATCGGCCAACAGCTTGCCGTCCGCGGCTTCGACAACCGGCCGCCCCGCTTCTTCAGCGCCCCCAGCACGCGGTTCAACGCCACCCTCACCCCGCACCGGCGGGTCACCGGCGCGCGCGTCGAGCTGGACCGGGTGAAGGCGGTCAAGGACGCCTTCGACGTCAAGCTGAACGACGTGGTGCTCGCGCTGGTGTCGGGGGCGCTGCGCACCTATCTCGACGCTCGCGAGGGGATCCCGGCGAAGCCACTCATCGCCCAGGTCCCCGTGTCGACCCGCACCGACGACAAGACAGGTCAGGTGGGCAACCGGATCAGCTCGATGACGGTCAACATGGCGACCCACCTGCCGGATGCGGGAGACCGGATCCGCGCCATCCACGCGAGCACCCAGGGCGCGAAGGCGATGGCGAAGGCGCTGCGCGCCCGCCAGATCATGCAGCTGCCCGACGTGAGCCCACCGGGACTGCTGCAGGTCGCGTCGCGGGCCTACACGACCAGCGGCCTGTCCAACTCGCTGGCACCGATCAACCTGGTGGTGTCCAACGTGCCGGGACCCGACTTCCCGCTCTACATGGCGACCGCGCCGCTGCGGTCGCTGCTCCCGATCGGCCCGCTCGTGCTGGACGTCGCCCTCAACGTCACCGTCTTCAGCTACCTCGACTCGATGGACTTCGGCTTCGTGACCACTCCGGAGGTGGCCCCCGACGTCAACGAGCTCGCGGACGCGGTGGAAGGAGCCCTGGTCGAGCTGGAGGAGGCCGCCGGGACCGGCTCGGCGACAGGCTGACCGGCCCTCCCGCGATCAGGTTGTCGGCACCCAGAACCGGAGCTTGTCCCCCCGCTGGTCCTCCAGGACCCCGCCGTTGGCCTCGATCACCCGGCGCGAGGCGACGTTGTCGCTGTCGCAGGTGACCAGCGCCTTCCCGATGCCGAGCCTGCGGGCCACGGGGAGCGCCTCGCGGAGCATGGCGGTCGCGTGCCCCCGCCGACGCCGGGACCGGCGCACGTCATACCCGATGTGCCCGCCGAGCTCGAGGAGCCCGTCGTTGAGCCGGTGCCGGATCGACATCCGGCCGACGTACTCCTCCGCGCCCTCTGGGCCGTCGACCCACCACAGGTTGGTGTTGTGCACCCAGCCGGGCCGGGGCTGATCGACCGCCTCGCGCAGCTTGTCGTCGACGAACGCGGCGAAGCCGTCCTCCGTGGCCCACGTGGCGCCGTACCGGTCGAGGTCGTGGCCGATCCCCGACCCGTCGCCGCCGCGGCCCTCGTCGGCGTACTCCGCCATCGCGGCGAGGTAGGACGCGCGGAACCGGACGTCAGGGCGGACGAAGTGGGCCATGGTGGGAGTCTCTCCGCGGGCGTCCCCGGCCCGCCACCGGTTATCCGCCGGAGCTGGTGGTTCAATTCGCCACCATGAGCTCCGGACCTCTCGGCGTCAGCGGCGTCGAACCCCTGCCGCACGGTCAGACGGCGCTGCGCATGGCGTGGAGGTTCCTGCCGCGTGACGTGCGCGCACTGGTCGAGCACCGGCTGGGCGCCGCGGTCGTGGACGTGGAGTCGAAGGACTCGGGCTTCACCCCGGGCTTCGCCTCGGTGCTCACGGGGGCCAACGGCAACCGCCTGTTCGTCAAGGCAGCGAACCGGACGGCGCAACAGGAGTTCGCGGCCGCCTACCGCGAGGAGGCCCGCAAGCTGCAGGTGCTCGGCGACACCGTCCCGTCCCCGCGGCTGCTGTGGGTGGAGGACGACGAGTGGACCGTGCTCGGTTTCGAGGCGATCGAGGGAGGTACGCCCGTGCGGCCCTGGCAGCCGCACGAGCTGGACCGCGCACTGGACCTGGCCGAGGTGATCGCGTCGGCGACGGCGTCGCCACCGGCCGGGCTCGACCTCCGGCCCCTGTGGGAGGACATCCCGGCGTTGCTGACCGGCTGGGCGCAGGTGCCGGAGGACTGGCCGCACCGCGACGAGGCGGCCGCCCTGGCAGCACGGTGCCCAGAGGTGCCCGACAGCGACCGGTTCCTGCACTCCGACCTGCGCGACGACAACATCCTGCTCACCCGCGACGGGCGGGCGCTCGCCTGCGACTGGAACTGGCCGGCCCTCGGACCGGCGTGGCTCGACCTCGTGCTCCTGCTCGTCTCGGCGCGCGGCGACGGGCTCCCGGTCGACGACCTGCTCTCCTCCCGGGAGCTCGTCGGGGACGCGGACCCGGAGGACGTGGACGCCTGGCTCGCCGCCTTCTGCGGGTTCATGCTGGCCAGCTCGAGCAAGCCGGTGCCGCGCGCGTCGCCGTACCTCCGGCAGCACGCGTCCTGGTACGCCGAGGCGACCTGGTCCTGGCTGGCGCAGCGACGGGGCTGGTGACCGCTCTCGCGATTTGGGCCGGCCCGCGCGCCGCTGGTATCGTTTCCCCTCGTGTCAGGGCACCCGTGTGCCCACACCCGAGCTTCCTCCCGCACCACCGACGAAGAGACAGGCGAGCCGCACGTGGCGAACATCAAGTCCCAGATCAAGCGCAACCGGCAGAACGAGGCCGCGCACGAGCGCAACAAGGCCGTGAAGTCGGCTCTGAAGACGGCTGTGCGCAAGTTCCGCGAGGCCGCCGAGGCCGGGGACGCCAAGGCCAGGGGCCTCGGCGCCGAGGCCAGCAAGATGCTCGACAAGGCCGCGTCGAAGGGCGTCATCCACAAGAACCAGGCTGCCAACCGCAAGTCCGCCATCAGCGAGCGCGTCGCCAAGCTCTGAGCCACCGCCGGCCGCGGCCGGTCAGCCGCCAGGCACCCCTCCCGCACGGGACGGGTGCCTGTTGCGTCACGCCACCCGATCGCCGGGTCAGCGGCCGCTGCGGCAGCGGACCACGTCGAGGACCATCTTCTCCAGGGCGTACGCCGGATCGCTGGCGGCACCCTTGACCTCCGCATCGGCGCGCGCCACCACCCGGATGGCCCGGCCGATGCCCGCCGGCTCCCAGTCGCGGGCCTGCACCCGGATCGTGTCGAGCTTCCAGCTCGGCACGCCGACCTCGCGCAACAGGTCACCGCTGCGCATCCCGCGCGGTGCCGAGACGAACTTCGCCAGGCTGCGCAGGCTGGAGGCCACCGCGCTGGTCACCAGCACCGGCGCCGTCCCCCGCTCGAGCGCCCAGCGCAGCTCCTCGAGCGCCTTGGCCGCCCTTCCGGACAGGGCATGGTCGGCGACCGAGAAGGACTTCGCCTCCGCGCGCCCGCCGAAGTAGGTCTTCACCATGTCGATGGAGAGGGTCCTGCCCTCGAAGTCACCGGCGAGCTGCCCCGCCGCAGCCGACAGGGACCGAAGGTCCTGCCCGACCGCCTGGACGAGGAAGGCTGCGGCGTCGGGCTCGATGCGGACCCGGTGGCCGCGCAGCTCGCTGACGACGAAGTCGGGGAACTGCCGAGCCTTGAGCGCCTCGGACCTGACCTCGCTGACGGTGGCCAGCTTGCGCAGCTTGTTGAGCACACCGGTGCCCTTCTGACCGCCGCCGTGCACCAGGGCCAGGGCCACGTCGTCGGCCGGCGCTGCGGCGTACTCGAGCAGCCCGGCCACCGACTCCTCGGGCAGGTTCTCCAGGTTGCGCACCACGACGCAGCGGGTGGTCGAGAACAGCGAGGGCGCGGCGAGCTCCCCGAGCGTCGCCATGGTGAGCGCGTCGGCGACGGTGTCGCTCAGCTCCGCCTCGGGGTCCACCTGCCGCACCGCCGCCCGGACACCCTGCACCGCGCGTTCGGCGAGGAACTCCTCCGGACCGGTGACCAGGGTGACCCGGCCCAGCACGTCGGTGGTTGCGGTGGGTGCGCTCCCGGTCCTGGCGGCCATGCGCCGCAGTGTGCCACGCGCCTCCCCCACGAGGGGTCAGACCCCGGGCGGCGGGCGCCCCACCGGGATCCGGGTCCGCAGCCGCAGCGTGCTGCCGTCCACCACCACGGCCAGGTCACCCTGCGTGTCGGTGCGCGCCACCGTCATGCCCGCCCGGCGGAGGAGCCGCAGCGTGGACGCGGCGGGGTGCCCGTAGTCGTTGTCCCGGCCACAGCTGATCAGCGCGAGGCCGGCCCCGAGGCCGTCGATGAGCTCCTCGTCCTGCTTGCTGCTGCCGTGGTGGGCCACCTTGAGCACGTCCGCATGCAGGTCGGGGGCGACGTCGAGCAGTTGCGCCTGGGAGGGCCGCTCCTCATCTCCCATGAGGAGCAGCGTGATGCCGCGGGTGCGCACGAGCAGGACCACGCTGCCGTCGTTGGGCGGGGAGCCGGAGTCGGCGAACCGCTCCCGCGACGGCGCGAGCACCTGCCAGCGCAGGGCACCCAGCGTGCCGGACTCGCCGTACCGCAGGGACCGTACGGGCACCCCGTGCGCCGTCGCCACCGCGTGCACCTGACGTACGCCGGACAGGGGATCGGCCACCGTCGTGGTGTCGATCTCGCCGACCTCACGGCCGTCGAGCACGCCGGCGAGTCCGTCGACGTGGTCGGCATGGAAGTGGGTGAGCACGACCAGGGGCACCGTGCGCACCTGGAGCCGGCGCAGGCACCGGTCGACGTACACCGGGTCGGGGCCGGTGTCGACGACCACCGCGCTGCCCTCGCCGACCCGCAGGACCAGGGCGTCGCCCTGGCCGACGTCGCAGGCAACCAGCACCCATCCCGGTGGTGGCCAGCCCGGCGTGGGCAGCGGCACGAGCATGACCAGCACCGCCGCGCAGGCGAGAGCCAGGCTCGTCGACCGACGGGCCAGCAGCGTCCCGAGGCCGAGCGCCAGCACGAGGCAGCTGGCGGTCAGCGCGACGAGGCCGGTCAGGGAGGTGGACCAGCCGACGGCAGGCAGCGGCAAGGCCGCCGACCCCCGGGCCACCGCGATGAGCCAGTCGGCGCACCACACGGCCGGCGTCGCGACGAGGCGACCCATCGGCTCCCACACGGCAGCGGTGACGCCGCCCAGGAGCCCGAGAACCGTGGCCGGACCGACCGCCGGCGCAGCCAGCAGGTTGGCCAGCACCGCCACCAGGCTGACCTGCCCGGAGATGGCGGCCACCATCGGCGTGCAGGCCAGCTGGGCCGCCAGGGGCACGGCCAGCGCCTCCGCGGTGCCGGACGGCAGCCACCGGGGCAGCCACCGCACCAGGGCGTCGCGCCATCCTGGTGCGAGCAGCAGGATGCCCGCGGTGGCGCAGACGGACAGGGCGAAGCCGGCCGAGTCGGCCAACCACGGGTCGAACAGGAGCAGGCCGGCCACGGCGACGCCGAGCGCGCGGACGCCCGGGCCGCGGCCGTTCGAGCCCATGCCGAGCAGCGCCACCGAGCCCATCGCCGCCGCGCGAACCACACTGGGCTCGGTACGGGCCAGCGCGACGAAGCCCACGACCCCGACCGCTCCGACGAGCAGGAGCCCGCGAGCGCGGACCCCGGCCCAGCGGGCCACCAGCAGCAGGAAGCCGACGATGAGGGTCAGGTTGGTGCCGCTGACCGCCAGCAGGTGCGTCATGCCGGCGGTGCGGAAGTCCGCTGCCAGCTCGTCGTCGACGCCGGCGTCGTCACCGTCGACCAGCGCGGGCACGAGGGCCGAGGCCGCGCCCGACGACCCGGCGGCCTCGCGGATGGACGCGCGCAGGCCGGCCACCACCCGGAGAGGTGCCGGCACGGCCTCGACGAGCACCGGCGGGCCGCGAGTCACGAGCACGCCCGCGAGCGCTGCGTCGTCGGCGGCGTCGAGACGACCACCGGTCGTCACGGCCGAACCGAGCCGCGCTGCTCGCCACGACGGTTCGGCGATCACGAGCACCGGCGCTCGCAGCCGTACTCGGCGACCCCGGCCGGTGACCTCGGACACCGTGGCCCGGAAGGTGACGAACTGGTGGAACCGACCCTCGTGCAGCACGGGGTCGGAGGTGATCGTGAGCCGCGCGTGCACCGAGGCACGCTCGTCGACGAGGCCGGCGAGCCCGGCGCGCTGCACGCGGGCCACCTGCAGGACCGTGGTCGCGCAGACGACCGTGGCCACCAGCAGCCAGCCCACGCGTGTGAGCCACCGGTCGCGCCGGAACGTGACGGCGGCCGCCGCTGCGCCCGCCAGCAGGACCAGTACGGTCCACCCGGGCAGGTGCAGTGCTGCGAGGGCGGCGAGCCAGGCGACGACGCCCAGTGCCGCTCCCCGGAGGTCGGGCCGGCGGCGGTCATCGGAGACCGCCGACGTCACAGGGTGAGGTGCGGGGTCAGCTCCGCGAGCGTCTTCTCGCCGATGCCGTCGACCTCGAGGAGGTCCTCGATGCTGGTGAAGGCACCGTGCTCGGCCCGCCAGGCGACGATCCTTCCCGCCGTCACCGGGCCGACCCCGGGCAGCGCCTCGAGCTGCGCCTGGGTGGCGCTGTTGAGGTTCACCAGCGGCCCCTCCGCCGCACCGGCGCCCGGTGCCCCGGCCGCGCCGCCTGCTCGCGGAGCGACGTCCGGCAGTCCCACCCGGATCTGCTCGCCGTCGACGAGGACGCGGGCCAGGTTCAGCGAGGTGAGGCTCACCCCGTGCCGCGGCCCGCCCGCCTTGTGGATGGCATCGATCACCCGCGATCCCGCGGGCAGGGTGGTGACGCCGGGTCGGCGCACCTTGCCGGCCACGTCGACCACGACGGTCGCCGGGCTCGATGCGCCGCTGGGCGCGGCCGGCGGGTCGCCAACAGCGCCGGGTCGTGGGGCGGTCGAGACGAGTGCCCGCGCGGGACGCGCCCGCTCGATCTGCTGCCCCTCGGGACTCGAGCGCAGCACCACGATCGCCGCGGCGGCCAGCGCCAGCGCCAGCACGGCGCCGAGCAGCACGAGGTGGGTGGCCCCCAACGCCACCCGGCCCTGCAGCGCCGGCGGCAGCCGGTCGTGGACCCACCCAGCCCAGCGCGGGCCGATCGTGGAGCGTCGGTCCCGGGCATGCCGTCCCGGCTCCGGGACGACGGCGGGGGTCACCGCGTCCGGAGCCGGGACAGCAGGGCCAGGCGCAGGTTCGTCCGCGTGCACCGGCGCGAGCCCGGCCCGGGCGAGCTCCTCCCCGAGGAGCTCGAGCCGCCGCCGGGCAACTTCCGCGACCGGTTCACCTGCGTCCTTGCCCATGGCCAGGACGCTAGGCAGCGCTGGTGGGGCGCCGACAGCGCCGATCAGGCGCTTGTGGACGAACGGCCGGCGCAAGGGGCCTGTGGACGCCTCGTGGTCAGCCGTCGCGTCGGGCGACGCAGACGGCCACCATGCCGGGGCCGACGTGGGCCCCCAGCACCGCGCCGACCTCGCCGAGCAGCACCGAGCGCCCGTCGAGGCCCTCGGCCAGCCGTTCGCCGAGGCGCTCGGCCAGCTGGCCGGCCCGGTCGGGGCTCGCCAGGTGGGCGACGGCCACCTCGACACGATGGTCGGCTGCCGCCTCGACGGCGAGTTCCTCGAGCCGGGCCAGTGCCCTTCCGGCCGTGCGGACGCGCTCGAAGGCGGCCACCCGTCCGTCGTCGACGCGCAGGATGGGCTTGACCGCCAGGGCGGAGCCGAGCAGCGCCGCCGCCGCACCGATCCGGCCGCCGCGACGGAGGTACTCCAGTGTGTCGACGTAGAACAGCGACGTGGTGGCCGCCGCACGTTCGCGGGCAGCGTCGGCCACGTCCGACGCGGCACCACCCGCGTCGCGCGCCTCCACCGCCGCCAGGACCGCGAAGCCGGTGCCGATGCCGACCTGTCGGGTGTCCACCGCCAGCACGGGCACCGGGGCCTCCCTGGCGGCCAGCTGCGCGGACTCGTAGGTGCCGCTCAGCACGCCGGAGAGGTGCACGGAGACGATCTCGGTCGCACCGGCAGCCGCGGCCTTCCGGTAGACGTCGAGCATCTCGGCGGGGTTCGGCCGCGACGTGCTGACCGGGGCCCACTCCCTGAGTGCGGCAGCCAACATCTCCGGCGTGGCGCCGCCCTCGACGCCCTCGTCGTACGACGTGGCGCCGATGACCACCTGTAGCGGCACGACCACGACGTCCAGCGTCGCCGCCAGGTCAGCTGGGAGGGACGCCGTCGAGTCGGTGACGATCGCGACAGGCATGGGGTGAGGCTAGTACGCCGTCAGCCGGCGACGATGTTGACGAGCTTGGGCGTGCGCACGATGACCTTGCGGACGGTCTTGCCCGCCAGGGCACGTTGCACCGCCTCGTCGGCCAACGCCGCCGCCTCGAGGTCGGCCTCGGAGATGTCCGGTGCCACCTCCAGGCGCGACTTCACCTTGCCCTGGACCTGGACGACCGCGGTGACGGACTCCTCGACCAACAGGGTCTCGTCGACCGTGGGCCACGACGTGCGCGCGACGGTCGGCTGGTGGCCCAGTCGTTCCCACATCTCCTCGGCGGTGTAGGGCGCCACCAGCGACAGCAGGACCGCGACCACCTCGGTCGCCTCCCGCACCGCAGGGTCAGCCGGCCCGCAGCCGCTGTCGATCGCCTTCCGGGTGGCGTTCACCAGCTCCATGATCCGGGCGACCATCACGTTGAAGCGGTAGGACTCGACCAGCTCAGCGGCATCATGCACGGTGTGGTGGGTGACCCGGCGCAGCGCGACGTCACCGCCGTCCGCCGGTGTCCCGGCGGGCGAGGTGACGTCGCCGCTCAGCCGCCAGGCGCGCTGCAGGAACCGCAGCGAGCCGGCCGGGGAGACGTCGGCCCAGTCGATGCTGTCCTCGGGCGGCCCGGCGAAGACCAAGGTCACCCGGACGGCATCCACGCCGTACGCCGCAAGTTGGTCCCCCAGACTGACGCCGTTGCCCAGCGACTTGCTCATCTTCTTGCCCTGGTTGATGACGATGCCCTGGTTCAGCTGCGCCGAGAACGGCTCGCGGAAGTCCAGCAGCCCCATGTCGGCCAGCACCTTGGTGAAGAAGCGTGCGTACAGCAGGTGCAGCACGGCGTGCTCGACCCCGCCGACGTAGATGTCGACCGGTCCCCACGCGTTGGCCTTCTGCGGGTCGAAAGGCTGGGTGTCGTCCTGGGGTGAGCAGAAGCGCAGGAAGTACCACGAGCTGTCGACGAAGGTGTCCATCGTGTCCGAGTCGCGACGCGCCGCTCCGCCGCACGACGGGCACGCGACGTTCACCCAGTCCTGCGCCGCCGCCAGCGGGGAGACGCCCTGCGGCTTCAGGTCCGCACCCCTGAGCTCGGGCAGGACGACCGGCAGCTGGTCCTCGGGGACCGGCACCTCGCCGCACGTCGCGCAGTGCACGATCGGGATCGGCACGCCCCAGTAGCGCTGGCGGCTCAGCAGCCAGTCACGCAGCCGGAAGTTCACCGTCCCCGTGCCGGCACCGATGCGCTGCAGGTGCTCGATGGTCGCCTGCTTCGCCTCCTCGACGGACAGGCCGTTGATGTCCAGCTCGGAGTCGACGCCCGGGGCCGGCGAGTTGACCGCGGCTCCCTCACCGGCGTACGCCTCGCCGTCCCAGCCGGCCGGCGGCTCGGTGGTGCGCACGATCGGCAGCCCGAAGGTGGTGGCGAACTCCCAGTCACGCTGGTCGCCGCCGGGAACGCCCATCACCGCGCCGGTGCCGTAGTCGGCCAGCACGTAGTCGGTCGCCCACACCGGCATCGGGGCACCGGTCACCGGGTTGGTCGCGTGCACGCCCAGGTCGACGCCGGTCTTCGGCCGGTCCGTGGCCAGCCGCTCGATGTCGCTGGCCTTGCGGATCTCCTCGCGGTAGGCCTCGAACGCCGGCCGCTGCGCGTCGGTGACCAGCTCCTCGGCCAGCCCGGCGTCGACCGCCACGACCATGAAGGTCGTGCCGAAGATGGTGTCGGGTCGGGTGGTGAAGACGGTGATCGGCTCCGCGCGGCCCTCGACCCGGAAGTCGACGTGCGCGCCCTCGGACCGGCCGATCCAGTTGCGCTGGGCAGTGACGACCCGGTCGGGCCAGGTCGGCGCCAGCACGTCCAGGTCGTCCAGCAGCTCCTGGGCGTAGTCGGTGATCTTGAAGTACCACTGGTTCAGCTCGCGCTTGGTCACCTCGGCGCCGCAGCGCTCGCAGCGACCGTCGACGACCTGTTCGTTGGCCAGCACGGTCTGGTCGTTGGGACACCAGTTGACGGGGCTGTCCTTGCGGTAGGCCAGGCCGCGCTCGCGGAACCTCAGGAACAGCCACTGCGTCCAGCGGTAGTACTCCGGGTCGGAGGTGTGCAGCCGACGCGACCAGTCGAAGCTCAGGCCGTACTTGCGGAAGGAGTCGTACTGCGTCTCGATGTTGGCGTAGGTGTACGTCGCCGGGTGCTCGTCGTTGCGGATGGCGGCGTTCTCGGCCGGCAGCCCGAAGGAGTCCCAGCCCATCGGGTTCAGCACCTCGTAGCCGCGCAGCCACTGGTAGCGGGCGATCACGTCGTGCAGCGCGGTCACCTCGGCGTGGCCCATGTGCAGGTCGCCGCTCGGGTAGGGGAACATCGTCAGCGCGTAGTACTTCTCGCGCTCACCGGAGGTGACGGCCTCGTCGTCGGCGCGGAAGGGATCCAGCTCCTCCCAGACCGACTGCCACTTCGCCTCCACGGCGTGCACGTCGTACGACGCGGGCTCGCGCTCGTGATCGGTGTGGTCAACCTTCTCGGTGGTCATGGTCAGCTCTCTCGACGTTCGCGGGTGAGGTGCTCTCGCTGTCTCGGCCCGAGGCATGAAAAAGCCCCTCGGGCAGGAGGGGCGGCCACGCGGGTGCCCGGACGGGCGCCGGCGTGGCTAGGTAAGGAGCAGCATCTGCCTCATGGGCGCCATGGTACGCCCCTTCGCGGCGCAGGTCAGTCGGGCTTCCGCTCGTGCGCCTCGATGTCCTCCACGACGTCCTCCGAGACCTCGACCGGCCGCAGCCTGGCCCAGCCGATGAAGAAGATCCCGGCCAGCAGCAGCACGATGCCCACCCAGAGGTTGGCGGAGCCGCTGTTCTTGCCGGTGGTGGTGTCGGCGTTGTCGAACGCTGCGGTGAGCAGCAGGATGATGCCGTAGATGCCGAGCAGGGCGCCGATGATGTTGCGGATGTCGAAGAGCCCGCTGACCTCGCGGGTGCGGTCCGGATCGTTGGCCATGGCTGCCGCCTCCTAGCGGAAGATGATGTTGAGGATGATGACCATGACCAGCGAGACCCCGGCGAGCTTGGTGGGCGACTGCCACCAGGCGCCGGTGTGCTCATCCAGGAAGTCTTCCCTCGGCGTGAGGGAGTAGACGAGCCCGCGCAGCTCCGACTCCGGCTTGGGACGGGTGACCATGGTGACGACGACGCTGAGCAGCACGTCGACCACGAAGGCAGCACCGGCGGCGACGAACGCCGCACCCTGACCGCTCAGGCCGAGCACGCCGGTGCTCAACGAACCCAGCGCGTCCTCGCTCAGCACGGCCACGACGACCGCGGCCACCGTGCCGCCGACCAACCCGACCCAACCTGCGGTGGCGGTCATCCGCTTCCAGAACATGCCGACGATGAACGTGGCGAACAGCGGCGCGTTGAAGAACCCGAAGAGGACCTGCAGGTAGTTCATCATGTTCTCGTACTGGCCGGCGAGCAGCGAGGTGCCGACCGCGATGATCGTGGCGCCCACCGTCGCCCAGCGCCCCAGCCACGTGTAGAACTCGTCGGGCCGGTCCTTCTGGATGTACTCCTGCCAGATGTCGTAGCTGAACACCGTGTTGAAGGCGGAGATGTTCGCGGCCATCCCGGCCATGAAGGCCGCCAGCAGCCCGGCGATCGCCACACCGAGCAGCCCGTTGGGCAACAGGTCGCGCATCAGCAGCAGCAGCGAGTCGTTGTAGTCGATCCCGCCGCCGCTCTTGCCACCGGAGGCCTTGTACTTGGCCAGCTCCGGCACCAGCACGGCCGCGATCATGCCGGGAATGATGATGATGAACGGGATGAACATCTTCGGGAACGAGCCGATCACCGGGGCCCGGCGCGCGGCGTCCATGTCCTTGCTGGCCATGGCGCGCTGCACCTCGACGAAGTTGGTGGTCCAGTAGCCGAAGGAGAGCACGAATCCCAGGCCCAGGACGATGCCGATCACCGACCAGACCGAGGAGTCGAACCCGGTCAGCGGGTTGCCCGGCCACGACTGCACCTGCTCGGAGGTGCCGGCGGCGGCCATCTTCGACTTGAGCCCGTCCCAGCCACCGACCTTGTCCAGGGCGAGCCAGGTCAGCGGCAGCAGGGCGGCCACGATGATGAAGAACTGCAGCACCTCGTTGTAGATCGCCGCCGACAGGCCGCCGAGGGTGATGTAGGACAGCACGATCGCGGCGGCGACGACGGTCGAGACGAGGATCGGCCAGCCCAGGAGGCTGTGCACGATGGTGGCGAGCAGGTAGAGGTTCACGCCCGCGATGAGCACCTGTGCGACCGCGAAGCTGATCGCGTTCACCAGGTGCGCCGTCGGGCCGAACCGGCGGAGCATGAACTCCGGCACCGAGCGCACCTTGGACCCGTAGTAGAACGGCATCATCACCACGGCGAGGAACAGCATCGCCGGGATCGCGCCGATCCAGTAGTAATGGAAGGTCGGCATCCCGATCGCCGCGCCGTTGGCGGACATCCCCATGATCTCGACCGCACCGAGGTTCGCCGAGATGAACGCCAAGCCGGTCACCCACGCCGGCAGCGAGCGCCCGGAGAGGAAGAAGTCGAGGCTGGTCGAGACCGAGCGCCGGGCCATCAGGCCGATCCCGATGACGAAGAGGAAGTAGACCGCCACCAGCAGGTAGTCGACCCAGTGGGCGTCGAGCCGAAGGGCCGAGCCGGCATCCAGCGGAAGCATGCGACCTCCCGAGTTCCGTTGGTCCGCCCCGTCGGCGGGCCGCTCGTGACGTTACTCCGGTACCCGTTCATTCCGACAGCACCGGCGTGTCTCCTCGATTAGAGTCCGTCCCGACGGACGGCCGCAGGCCGTCGTACCGGAGCGGGCAAGAGGAGCGGCAGATGACGTGGTTGGTGACCGGCGGCGCGGGCTACATCGGAGCGCACGTGGTCAACGCCTTCCAGGAGCGGGGACTGCGCTCCGTCGTCATCGACGACCTCTCCAGCGGTCACCGGGAGTTCGTCGACGCCACCACTGCGTTCGTCGAGGGATCGATCCTCGACACCGACCTGGTCCTCAACACGCTGGCCGAGCACGACGTGGTGGGCGTGGTGCACGTCGCCGGCTTCAAGTACGCCGGGGTCTCCGTCGAGCGTCCGCTGCACACCTACACACAGAACGTCACCGGCACGATCTCGCTGCTGCAGGCCATGCGGGACCAGGGCGTCGACAAGATCGTCTTCTCCTCCAGCGCGGCGACCTACGGGACGCCGGCCGAGGACGTGGTGACCGAGCAGAGCCCGGTGGCGCCCGAGTCGCCCTACGGCGAGAGCAAGCTGATCGGCGAGTGGCTGCTGGCCGACGAGGGCCGCGCGACGGGCCTGCGGCACACCTCGCTGCGCTACTTCAACGTGGTCGGCTCCGGCCGCGACGACCTGCACGACACCAGCCCGCACAACCTCTTCCCGCTGGTCTTCGACGCACTGCTGGGCGGCCGTACGCCGCGCATCAACGGCGACGACTACGACACCCCGGACGGCACCTGCGTCCGTGACTACGTCCACGTCGCCGACCTCGCGACCAGCCATGTCGTCGCCGCCCAGAAGCTCGCCGCAGAGGAACCGCTCGAGCCCGTCTACAACCTGGGCAGCGGCACCGGCTCGTCGGTGCAGGAGATCATGGACACCATCCGCGACGTCACCGGGATCCCGTTCGCACCCGAGGTCGGTCCCCGGCGGCCCGGTGACCCCGACCGCATCGTGGCCAGTGGCGAGCTGGCGGCGCGGGACCTCGACTGGAAGATGCGGCACAGCCTCAACGACATGGTGGGCTCGGCCTGGCGCGCACGCACCAGCGCCCGCGGCTGACACCCGACAACACGCCGGACACGCACTAGGTAAACGGGAGAGAACGGTGTCACGACCTGCTGCACGGCGCTCGGAGCCGTGGTTGATCGGCATCGCGTTCGTCGCCGTACTGGCGGCGGTCGCGGCAGCCTTCACGTCCTTCGGCGCACCGGCGTCGGAGGGCGCCGGGGAGACCGGCGGCGGGACCAGCCCGGCCGCGTCCTCGTGCCCCGACGAGGAGCTGCGCCTCGACGCGGCGCCCGAGATCGCGCCCGCCCTGCAGCGCGCGCTGACCGCGCTGGACTGTGATCGGATCATCGTGGGGGCGGTGCCACCGGCCCGGGTGCTGGGCAACCTCGTGGACCGGACCGACGTGCCGGACCTGTGGGTGCCGGACTCCTCGACGTGGCTGGCCCGTCTGGGGCCGGCGGGTGCCGACATCGCCGCCGGCGTGGCCAGTCCCTCCCTCGCCACGTCGCCGATCGTGGTGGCCTCCTCGTCGGCGGACCCGGCCACCTCCTGGGCCGAGGCGATCTCCGCGCCCGACTTCCTCGCCGGCGACCCCCTCGCGGACAGCACGGCGGCCGTCCCCCTGCTCGGTGCGCGTGCCGAGCAGACCGACGACCGGGCCTACGTCGGCATGCTGGTGCCCGTGGCGCAGCGCCACGCCGGTGCCTCCGGCACGGTCGACGGCACGAAACGGCTCGCCCTGATCGCCGACGAGGGCGGCTCCACCGCCGTCAGCGAGCAGCTCGCACTCGCCAGTGACTCCGGCCTCGCGCTGAGCGTGCCGGACGCGGGCACGGCGTTCCTCGACTACCCCCTGGTCGTCACCGCGCTCCGGCACCGCACCGAGGCGCAGGCGGCCGCGTCCTGGCTTGGCACCGCGCTCGGCTCGGCGCCGGCCCGCAAGGCGCTGCTCGACGCCGGGTTCCGCGGCTCCGACCTCGCGCCGCTCGAGGGCCGCGGGGTGGGCACCGTCCGCGCGCTCACGGTCAACCCGGCGTCCGTGCCCGAGGTGCTCCGGCTGTGGGCCCGCCTGGCCCTGCCGACCCGGGCACTGGCGGTCTTCGACGTGTCGGGGTCGATGGGATTCGCCTCCGGTCCGGCCACCCGGATGGACCTCACCCTGGCCGCGGCCCGCGCGGGGATCGGGTTGTTCCCGGACGCGGCGGCGATCGGGGTTTGGAAGTTCTCCCAGGGTCTCGACGGCGACCGCGACTACCTGCCGCTGCTGCCGATCCGGCGCCTCGACACGCCCACCGGCACCGGCGACCAGCGCGATGCGCTGGTCCGCGCACTCGGGGACATCACCTTCATCCCGGGCACGGCGACCGGCCTCTACGACACCGTGCTGGCCGCCTTCCGCGACGTGCAGGCGTCGTACGACCCGAAGTCGGTGAACAGCGTCATCCTGTTCACCGACGGACGCAACGAGGATCCCGGCAGCATCGGCCTCGACGAGCTGCTCACCGAGCTGCAGCGCCTGCAGAAGCCCACCCAGCCGGTCGCCGTGATCACGATCGGGATCAGCGCGGACGCCGACGTCGCCGCGCTGCGGAAGATCTCCGCGGCGACCGGCGGGAGCAGCTACGTGGCGCGCGACCCGCGCGACATCGCCGAGGTGTTCCGGGAGGCGCTCACCGCCCGGATCTCCTGACCGGGCGGCGCTCGGGCATGATGCGCCCATGACCATCACCGAGATGTTCCGCCTCGACGGCAAGGTGGCGCTGGTCACCGGGTCGTCCTCCGGACTCGGCGTCGCGTTCGCCCAGGGGCTGGCGGAAGCCGGCGCCGACGTGGTGCTCGGGGCGCGCCGGGTCGAGCGACTGGAGGACACGGCAGCCCTCGTGCGCGCGGCGGGGCGCCGGGCGCTCAGCGTGGGCACCGACGTCGCGAACCCCGACTCCTGCCAGGCGCTGGTCGACGCGGCCATGGCGGAGTTCGGCCGGGTCGACGTGCTGGTCAACAACGCCGGGATCGGGACCGCCGTTCCGGCGACGCGCGAGACGCCGGAGCAGTTCCGCGCGGTGATCGACGTCAACCTCAACGGCTGCTACTGGATGGCACAGGCCTGCGGCCGGGTGATGCAGGCCGGCAGCTCGGTCGTGAACATCTCCTCGGTGCTGGGCCTCACCACCGCGGGTCTCCCCCAGGCGGCGTACGCCGCGTCGAAGGCCGGACTGATCGGCCTCACGCGTGACCTGGCGCAGCAGTGGACCGGCCGCAAGGGCATTCGCGTCAACGCGGTCGCCCCCGGGTTCTTCGCCAGCGAGATGACCGAGCAGTACCCCGACGGCTACCTGGAGTCCCAGCAGCAGCGCATCCCGGCCGAACGGACCGGCGACCCGCGCGAGCTGGCCGCCACCGTCGTGTTCCTCGCCTCGGACGCCGCCGGCTACATCACCGGCCAGACGCTCGCCGTCGACGGCGGGATGACCATCACCTGACCAGTCCGGGGGTTCCCGAAGGGCAGGGGGCGGGCGTACGTTCTTCGGGTCACGGCGCCCTGCCACGTCACGGACTCGAGGTCACGATGAATCCTTCCGGACCGCGCCGGCTCGTTCGAGCCGCGCTCACCTCCTCCCTCGCCACCGCCCTGGCCGGCACGCTGGTGCTGGTCGCCCCGACCGGCGCCGACGCCCGCCGCCACCAGCCGGACCCACGGCTGACTCCCCGCACGCACTTCGTGATGGCGCCCGACGGCTCCACCGGGCTGACCGCCAGCGGCGAGCGGATCCCGAACATCGACTCGGTCAAGGCGACCATCCGCCGCTACTACAACGCCTCCCGCGACGGGATCGCGGACAAGACGTCCTCGCCCTACATCACCGAGATGACCCGCATCGAGGCGGAGCAGCAGGCCTACCTCGATCGCGCGTACCGGCAAGCGGTGGCCGCGGGCGAGCGGCCCGCCCTCGTCTTCGACGCCGACGACACGACGCTGTGGACCTACGACATGGAGGACGGTGCGATGAAGTTCAACTTCGACCCGGCCCTCCAGGACGTGTGGGTCCAGGACCAGCGGTTCCCGGCGACACCGGGGATGGGCCGCGTGGTGCGGGCGGCGCAGGCCGGGGGCTGCAAGGTCGTCGGGCTGACCGGCCGCAACGACAACCAGAGGGCGGCCACGATCGCGAACCTCAACAAGTACTACGACGGCGCGTTCACCGACGGGCTCTACTTCACCAAGTGGACCGGGGTGGGGGCGAGCCAGCAGCCGTCGTACATCCACTGCGCGACGGCGAAGTGCACGACGATCGAGTACAAGTCGCAGACCCGCCGGCACATCGAGCGAGACCTGCACCTGAGGATCGTCGGGAACTTCGGTGACCAGTTCAGCGACCTGATCGGTGGGTACGCCGACCGGACGTACAAGCTCCCGAACCCGACGTACTACCTACCCTAGGGCCCGGAGCAGCACCACTGCGGTGGCGCCGTCGCGGTAGTAGCGGCGGCGCCGGTCGACCTCGACGAAGTCGCGTGCCGCGTAGAAGGCGAGGGCGTCGGCGTTGTCCTCGCGCACCTCGAGCAGGAGCCGGTCGGCTCCACCCTCGCGAGCGGTCGCGACGACGGCGTCGAGCAGCTCGCTGGCCAGGCCGCGCCGGCGGTGCTCGACACCCACCGCGATCCGCTGCAGCTCGGCGATGTCGGCGACGACGCTCGCGGTCGC
>DASTFI010000027.1:0-7477 GCA_035708765.1 Marmoricola sp. | reverse complement strand
CCGACGTCCTCGAAGCCCTCGGCGGCGCTGATCGCCTCCCAGACGCCCGCGATCCGGTCGAGCTGGCGGGCCATCGCGTTGTCCCCGCCGGCGGTGTTCTCGATGAGCAGCGGCACCTTGATGTCCGTCGCCTCGACCGCCTTGCGCCAGTTGTCGAACCCGGTCTTCGGGGAGTCCGCCTTGTTCACGTGGCCGCCGTGCACGATCAGGCCCCGGGCGCCGATCTCGGCGGCCGCGTCCATGTGCTTCTGGAGCAGCTTGCGGCTGGGGATCCGGATCCGGTTGTTCGTGGTGGCGACGTTGACGATGTACGGCGCGTGCACGTAGAGGCTGACCCCCGCGGCCTCGGCGTCCTTGCGGAGGGCATCGGCCCCGCCGGCGTACCGCACCTCGGGACCCTTGTAGCCCTGCGGGTCGCCGAGGAAGAACTGGACGACGTCGGTGTCGCGGGCCCGTGCCTCCGCGATCGGGTCGGCCTGGTCGACGTGGGCACCGAGGGAGAGCGAAGCGGTCACCCGGCCAACCCTATGCTGCCCACCACGGGGTCCGGCGCGGCGTCGTACAGGTGCCGGTCGCTGCCGCCGGGTCGACGATTTCGCCCGGACGTCGAGGGGTTGGTACCCTTCATCTTCGCTCCCCGGGCAGACGTGGGGAGCTCCTCCTGTCACGGAACGTCCGTGACCGCCGAGTCCGAAGGAGGTAGGCCGAATCGTGCGTGCCTACGAACTGATGGTCATCCTCGACCCCGACCTCGAGGAGCGCACCGTCGCCCCGTCCCTCGACACCTACCTCAACGTGGTGCGCAAGGACGGCGGGACCGTCGAGAACGTCGACATCTGGGGCCGTCGTCGCCTCGCCTACGAGATCAACAAGAACGCCGAGGGCATCTACGCCGTCGTGTCGTTGCAGGCCGAGCCGGCCACCGTCAAGGAGCTCGACCGCCAGCTCTCGCTCAACGAGTCGGTGCTGCGCACTAAGGTCATTCGTCCCGACGCCCGCTGACGTCAGCGAAGCGTCCGCGACACCCGTCCCGACAACCTGGGAGACCAGATGGCACTCAACGGCGACACCTACACCACCGTGGTCGGCAACCTCGTCGACGACCCGGAGCTCCGCTTCACCCCTTCGGGTGCCGCGGTGGCCAACTTCCGGATCGCCTCGACGCCGCGCACCTTCGACCGCCAGACCAACGAGTGGAAGGACGGCGAGGCGCTGTTCCTGTCCTGCTCGGTGTGGCGACAGGCGGCGGAGAACGTCGCGGAGTCCCTGACCAAGGGGATGCGCGTCGTGGTGCACGGCCGGCTCAAGCAGCGGTCCTACGAGGACCGCGAGGGCCAGCGCCGCACGGTCGTCGAGCTCGAGGTCGAGGAGGTCGGCCCCAGCCTGAAGTACGCGACCGCCAAGGTCACCCGCGCCTCTCGTGGCGGTGGCGGGGGTGGCGGTGGCTTCGGCGGCGGCGACGACCCGTGGAACAACAACCAGGGTGGCGGCCAGGCGAGCCAGGGCAACCAGGCCGGCTGGGGCGGCGCCCAGGGCCAGGGTGGCCAGGGCGGCGGCTGGCAGGGCGCACCCCAGGGCGCACCCCAGGGCGGCGGTCAGGCCGGCGGTCAGGACCCGTGGGCGAACCCGGCCCCGTCGGAGGAGCCTCCCTTCTGACCGGCGTCACCGGCCGGTCCGGCGGCCTCCCAGAGCTGGGGCCGTCCACAACTGAACAGACCAGAAGACCAAGCCCACCATTCCGGCGCCAGTACTCACCCTGGGCCGGGCTCACCAGAAAGGGAGCACCACAATGGCCAAGGCAGTGATGCGCAAGCCGAAGAAGAAGGTTTGCCAGTTCTGCAAGGAGAAGGCGTCCACGATCGACTACAAGGACACCAACCTGCTCCGCAAGTTCATCTCCGACCGCGGCAAGATCCGCGCGCGTCGGGTCACCGGCAACTGCGTGCAGCACCAGCGCGACGTCGCCACGGCCGTGAAGAACGCCCGTGAGGTCGCCCTGCTGCCCTACACCTCGACGGCTCGCTGAGGAAGGGGAGGGACATGAAGCTCATCCTGACCCAGGAGGTCACCGGGCTCGGTGCCGCGGGTGACGTGGTCGACGTCAAGGACGGCTACGGCCGCAACTACCTCATCCCGCGCGGCTTCGGCATCCGCTGGACCCGGGGCGGCGAGAAGACCATCGAGTCGATCAAGAAGGCCCGCGACGCCCGTGCCGTGCGCGACGCCGACCACGCGGCCGAGGTGAAGTCCCGGCTCGAGGGCTCGGTCTACACCGTCAAGGTGCGCGCCGGTGAGGGTGGCCGCCTGTTCGGTGCCGTCACGGCCGCCGACATCGCCGGCGCCATCACCGACGCCGGCGCCCAGGTGGACAAGCGCACCATCGTGGTCGACAACCCGATCAAGTCGCTCGGCGCCCACACCGTTGCCGTCCGGGTGCACGACGACGTGACCGCGAAGGTCAACCTCAACGTGGTGCCTGCCTGAACGGATTCACAAGGCGGTTTCTAGGGGCTAGTGCAACACCTCGAGTTTGAGGAGTTGGGTATGCCCCATGGTGTGCGAGTCGATGTGGTTCGGCGGCGGGAGTTCTGGGCGCTGGTTCGTGCTGGGACGCATCGTCCGGCTGAGGCGGCGCGAGCCATTGGCGTTTCTCGTGATGTCGGGGACCTGTGGTTCCGTGAGGCTGGCGGGGTGATCCCACCAGTGCCCTCGCCGTGTCCTGTTGCCTATCGCCGGTTGAGTCCGGCCGAGCGTGAGCAGATCGGGCTGCTGTTTGCCGGCGGGAAGAAGGTTTGCGAGATTGCCAGGGCTCTCGGACGGCCGCCGGGCACGATCAGCAGGGAGCTGAGGCGCAACGCGGACAGGCGTGGGCGGTATGTGCCCTCGCGGGCCCAGCGCAAGGCCGAGGATCGGGCTCGACGACCGAAGCCGGCCAAGCTCGCGGCCGACCCGGGGTTGCGGGCGTGGGTGCAGGACAAGCTTGGAGAGGGCTGGTCTCCACAGCAGATCGCTAGCGTCTTGCGGGTGGAGAACCATCCCGAGGAGCCCGACAAACCGGCGGGCTATGTGTGTGCCGAGACCATCTACCAGGCGATCTATGTCCAGTCCCGCGGAGCGCTGAAGCGGGAGTTGGCGGCGCATCTGCGCACCCGCCGCCCCCGTCGGGTGCCGCGCAACCGACCCGAGGAACGCCGCGGGCGGCTGAAGAACACGATCTCGATCAGCGAGCGTCCGCCCAGTGTCGAGGACCGGGCCATCGAAGGCCACTGGGAAGGCGATCTGATCATGGGCCGGCAGAACCGCTCCGCGATCGGCACGCTGGTAGAGCGGCACACCCGGTTCACGATGCTGGTCCACCTGCCCGGAAGACACACCGCCGAGGCGTTCACCCAAGCCGTGGTCCCGGTCCTGAACACCCTTCCGGCCCAGCTGAAGAAGACGCTGACCTGGGACAACGGCAAGGAGATGGCCGAGCATCGCCACATCCACTTCGCCACCGGCATGGACATCTACTTCGCCGACCCCGGCAAGCCCTGGATGCGTGGCTCGAACGAGAACACCAACGGCCTACTGCGTCAGTACTTCCCCAAAGGAAGCAGCCTGCGCAGCTTCACCCAAGCCGACCTCGACGAGGTCGCCCGCAAACTCAACGGCCGACCCCGCGAGACCCTCGAGTGGCACTCACCGGCCTACCGGCTCAACCAGCTACTCTCCGAACCATTCACCCCGGTGTTGCACTGACCGGCAGAAACCGCCCAACCTAGGTTGTGAAACTGGGACTGACCGAATGTTGCAACGTTCGGTCAGTCCCAGTTCTGTTCGGTCAGTCCTCACTCTCCCGGCTGCGACGGGCGACCGGGCTGGACCTCGAGCGGACCCGGGCCGCCGAGCCACTCGCGCCGGTGGAAGCCGAACAGCGACCAGATCAGGGCCAGGTTCACCAGCATCGAGACCACGGCTGTGGCGTTCGCGAGCTGGACCACGCCGCCGCCCAGCGCCACCACGGGGAGTACGGCGACCAGGACGAAGCCCCAGACGAGCAGCCCGAACCGCCGCTCCGCCTGCTGGTCCGGTGGGTCCAGGACGGCGGCGCGCACGCCGATCTCCCGGCAGAGGAGCAGGCAGAAGGCGATCTGGGGCAGCGACGCCGCCCACGCGCCAGAGTCCTCGAGCCGGTGGTTGACCTGCGGGAACCACAGCACCACGCTCACCGCGCCGGCAAGGAGCGCCAGCAGCCGCACGGTCGCGAAGGCGCGCTCGGTCCGGGCCAGCCCAGCGGCGCCGGCGATCACCAGCAGCCAGCCGAGCGGGTCCGCCAGCACGTCGTACTGCCGCCAAGCTGGCGACGGGTCCGCCGGCAGCGGTGCGCTGAGCACCACGATCACCATCCCCATGGCGATCCTCTGCAGCGGCGACATGGCGCCAAGGCTAGGTGGCCCGGTGCGGGTGGGGCCGGGTAGTCCCCGACGTTTGGGCTCCCGGGGCGGCCAGGAGCAAGCACTTTCGTCGGGGACTATCCAGCGCCGAGCGTCATCCAGGCGTCCCCGCGCGCCCTCACCATGAGCAACACGCATCGGGTGCCCATGAAGCCGACGGCGAAGGCGGCCCACAACCAGACCAGCGAGGCGGGACCGCTGACCGCCAGCCAGGCCAGCGGTGCGAACACGGCCAGGACGGCGGTCTGGGCCCAGGCGAGGAAGCGGCCGTCGCCGGCGCCGATGAGGATGCCGTCGAGTGTGAACACCACGCCCGCCACCGGTTGCGCGACAGCGGCGACGAGGAGCACCGGAGTGAGCAGCGCGCGGACGTCGTGGTCGTCGGTGAACAGCGGGCCCAGGACGGTCGAGCAGGCCAGCAGCACGAGTCCGGTCGCCACGCCGAGCCACAGTCCCCAGGAGAGCAGCCGGTTGGTCATCGCCCGGGCGCGGGCCACGTCTCCTCGGCCCAGCTCGTTGCCGACCAGGGTCTGGGCGGTGATCCCGAGCGCGTCGAGGGCGAACGCGAGGAACGACCAGATGCTCAGGGCGAGCTGCATGGTGGCCAGGTCGACGGCGCCGAACACCGCGGCGGCGTACGTCATGATGAGCAGCGCGACCCGGAGCATGAGCGTACGCACGATCAGGGGTACGCCGACGCGTGCTGCCCGGACGATGCCGGCGACATCGGGGGTGAGCGGGGCGCCCGCGCTCAGGGCGTGCCGGACGACCACCGCGACCAGCGCCACGGCCGAGCCGGTCTGGGCGATCACGGTGCCGATCGCCGAGCCGGCGACACCGAGGTCGAGCGGGTAGACGAGCAGGTAGTTGAGCGCGATGTTGGCCAGGTTGGCGATCACTGCCACGCGCAGCGGAGTGCGCAGGTCGCGGGTGCCGCGCAGGACGCCGACCGCCGCGAGCACCACCAGCATCGGGATGGTGCCGAGGAGGGAGATGCGGAGGTACGTCGTGGCGTGGTCGGCGACCTCCGGCGACGGGCCGAACAGCGCGACCAGCGGACCGGACAGGGGAACGCCCACCACGGTGACCAGGCCGCCGACCAGCACGGCCAACCACAGGCCGTCCACCCCTTGGGCGAACGCGGAGCGGGCGTTCCCCGCCCCGATGAGCCGGGCGACCGACGCGGTGGTGCCGTAGGCCAGGAAGATGCACAGGCTCAGGACGGTGCCGATGATGGCGGCGGCGACCGACAGACCGGCCAACTCGGGGGTGCCCAGGTGCCCGATGATCGCCGAGTCTGCGAGCAGGAACAGCGGCTCGGTGACCAGGGTGAGGAACGCGATCGCCGAGAGTCGGGCGATCTCCCGGTCACTGGTGTGGCCGACCGTACCGGCCGTGGTCTCCCCGGGCACGGCGGCGAGCCTACGCCTGTTGATAACTAGTCAATTCTGTGGGCTTCGATCAGCCGAACGGACGATTGTCGACATAGCCACAGGTGAATCCCAGATGACGAAACGGGGACGAAGAAAGTTGCCGACGACTTTCCGTCCACATGGTCAGGAAGGGCAAACGTGCAGGTCAGCGGTGTTGCGCCGGCCGGGCCGTCGCCGGAGTGCACAGGTGCGCCAACAGCCTGTGCACAGGCCCGGTCGGCGTGTTCCACATGCCCGCACAGTTATCCACAGGCGCCTGTGGATTGTCGGCTTTGTCCCCGCCCCGGGGGGACTTAACCTCACTCGGTCGGGCCACGCATCGGGGGTCCACGAGCAGGTTGCGTCGGAGGTCGCCCCTAACGTCGGGGCGGCGGGACGTCGGGGGAAACCAGTCGGAAGGGGACACGCGGGGATGAGCGTGACGGAGTCCTTCGGCCGTGCCGGGGCCGACTACGGCGAGGCGTCGTACGAGGAGGGCACCCAGGAGTTCTGGGGCGGCCGGATGCCGCCGCAGGACCCGGACGCGGAGATGTCCGTCCTCGGATCGATGCTCATCTCCAAGGACGCGATCGCCGACGTCAACGAGCAGGTCAAGGGCCACGACTTCTACAAGCCCGCCCACGAGACGATCTACGACGCGATCGTGGACCTCTACGGGCGGGGCGAGCCGGCCGACCCGGTCACGATCGCGGCGGAGCTGCAGCGGCGTGGCGAGCTGCAGCGCATCGGCGGTGCGCCGTACCTGCACACGCTGTCGGCCAACGTGCCGATCGCCGCCAACGCCGGCTACTACGCCGCCATCGTGCGCGAGAAGGCGATCCTGCGCCGGCTCGTGGACGCCGGCACCAAGATCGTCCAGCTCGGGTACGCCGGCGAAGGGGACGTCGACCACACCGTCGACCGCGCGCAGGCCGAGATCTACCAGATCACCGAGAAGCGCCAGAGTGAGGACTACGCGCCGCTCAGCGACATCATGGAGGCGACCCTCGACGAGATCGAGGCGATCTCCAACCGCGACGGTGGAATGGTCGGTGTCCCGACCGGCTTCCTCGACCTCGACGAGCTCACCAACGGGCTGCAGCCGGGTCAGATGGTGATCGTGGCCGGTCGTCCCGGCATGGGCAAGTCGACCCTGGGCCTGGACTTCTGCCGCTCGGCGTCCATCCACAACGGCCTCACCTCGTGCATCTTCAGCCTGGAGATGTCGAAGTCGGAGATCACCATGCGGCTGCTCTCCGCCGAGGCCAAGGTGCCGCTCAACCACATTCGCAACGGCCCGATGAGCGACGACGACTGGACGAAGGTCGCCCGCAAGATGGGCGAGGTCTCCAGCGCGCCGATGTTCATCGACGACAGCCCCAACATGACGATGATGGAGATCCGGGCGAAGGCCCGCCGGCTCAAGCAGCGCCACGACCTCAAGCTGATCGTCATCGACTACCTCCAGCTGATGACGTCCGGCAAGAAGGTCGAGTCCCGGCAGGTCGAGGTCTCGGAGTTCTCCCGGCAGATCAAGCTGCTCGCCAAGGAGCTCGAGGTGCCGATCGTGGCGCTCGCCCAGCTCAACCGCGGCTCGGAGCAGCGCGCGGACAAGAAGCCGATGGTCTC
>DASTFI010000026.1:0-121086 GCA_035708765.1 Marmoricola sp. | reverse complement strand
AGCTCGCCGAGTGAGCCCGCGGCCGGAACGGACCGAGGTCCCCGTCGAGGTCGAGGGCCGGCGGCTCACCCTGGTGAACCTCGAGAAGGTGATGTACCCCCGGACCGGCACGACGAAGGCCGAGGTGCTCGACTACTACGCCCGCGTCGCGCCGGTGCTGCTGCCGGCGCTCGCCGACCGCGCCGCCACTCGGATCCGGTGGCCGCACGGCACCGGGGCGGAGTCGTTCTTCGAGAAGAACGTCCCGGCCGGCACTCCCTCCTGGGTGCGGGTGGTCACCGTGCCCACCACGGGGTCCCGCTCGGCCAGCGGCCGGGAGGGCGAGCTGCGCTTCCCTGTGGTCGACTCGCTGCCGACGCTCACCTGGCTGGTCAACCTCGCGGCCCTCGAGCTGCACGTGCACCAGTGGACCGTGGACGAGGAGGGCAGGCCGGTGAACCCGGACCGGATGGTGATCGACCTCGACCCGGGCGAGCCGGCCGGCCTGATGGAGTGCAGCCGGGTGGCCGTCCTGGTCCGCGAGCGGCTCGCCGGGCTCGGCCTCGACTGCTGGCCGGTCACCAGCGGGTCCAAGGGCATCCACCTCTACGCCGGTCTGGACCGCTCGCGCACCTCGGACGAGGTGCGCGACCTGGCCAAGGAGGTCGCCGAGGAGCTCGAGCGTGAGCACCCGCGCCTGGTCGTCTCGCAGATGACCAAGGCGCGACGGGGTGGCCGGGTCTTCCTGGACTGGTCGCAGAACGTCGGCGCGAAGACCACCATCTCGCCGTACTCCCTGCGGGGGCGCGACGTGCCCACCGTGGCGGCGCCGCGGACCTGGGCGGAGATCGAGGAGGGCGCGGAAGACCCGCTCGGACTCGAGCAGCTGCGCTTCGACGAGGTGCTCGTGCGGCTGGCCGACTGACCGACGTTTCGGCGACGGCGGCTTCGGGCACCAGCGGGCATGCCCGACTCCGTTCCGGACGCAGCCGACGCGCGCTACGACACCGTCGTCCTCGATGTCGACGGCACGCTGGTCGACTCCAACTACCAGCACGCGGTCGCGTGGGCGATCGCCTTCCGCTCCGTGGGTGTGGCGGTGCCGACGTGGAGGCTGCACCGCGCGATCGGGATGGGCGCCGACCGGCTGGTCGCGCACGTCGCGGGCCAGCAGGTCGAGGAGGGCGTCGGCGACGAGATCCGCCGGATCCACGAGCAGGAGTACCACGCGCTGCACCACCTCGTGACGGGCCTGCCCGGCGCCGAGTCGGTGATCGGCGAGCTGCACCAGCGGGGCTTCAAGGTCGCGCTCGCGACGTCCTCCAGTGCGGAGGACTTCGAGCGGGAGACCGAGCTGTTCGAGGACGCACACGCCGTCGAGGCGGCGATCACGCTTCCCGACGTGGACCACACCAAGCCGGCACCGGACCTGCTCGAGGTCGCCCTCCGGGAGGCCGGCGGCAGCGCCGGTGTGACGGTCGGGGACTCGGTGTGGGACATGGAGTCGGCGGGTCGCGCGGGCCAGTACGCCATCGGCGTGCTCAGCGGCGGCTTCGGTGAGCACGAGCTGCGCGCAGCCGGGGCCGACGAGGTCTTCGCGGGCGTCGCCGAGCTGCTGGAGCACCTCGACGAGACCGTGCTGCGCGGCGCCGCGCGACCCGAGCCGCAATCTGGGGGTACGTGCCGCCCATGAGTGAGTCCATGACGTCGTTCTGGCTCGACCGTGCACGCGAGCCGGTCGTCGACCCCCTTCCGCCGAATGACCGCTTCGAGACGCTGGTCGTCGGAGCCGGCCTGACCGGCCTCGCCACGGGCCTGCTGCTCGCGCGCGCCGGCCGCGTGGTCGGACTGGTGGACACCGGGGCCGTGGGCGGGCTCACCACCGGACACACGACCGCCAAGGTCACCCTGCTGCAGGGCACCAAGCTGTCCCGGCTGTCCCGGAGCGCCTCGCGGAGTGCGCTGCGGGCCTACCTCACCGCCAACCGTGAGGGCCTGGAGTGGCTGCGCCGCTTCTGCGACGCCCACGGCGTGGCGACGCAGGAACGCGACGCGGTCACCTTCGCGGCCAGCCAGGAGGAGGTGCACGCGGTACGCAAGGAGCACGACCTGGCCCGCGCCCTCGGTCTCCGGGTGCGATGGCTCGACCGGCTCGACACGCCGTTTCCGTCGTACGGCGCCACGGTGCTCGCCGAGCAGCTCCAGTTCGACCCGATCGACGTCGTGGAGGCACTGCAGGCGCAGCTGCGTGAGCACGGCGGCACCGTCCACCCGCACCGGCACGTGCGCGCCGTCGACCCGGGCGACGACGGCGTGGAAGTCCGGCTCGACGACGACCGGGTGCTGCACGCCGACGACGTCGTGCTGGCCACCGGGACCCCGATCCTCGATCGCGGGCTCTCCTTCGCCCAGCTCGAGGCGAACCGTTCCTACCTGCTCGCCTTCCGTGGCGTCGAACCGCCCCAGGGGATGTACATCTCGGCGGGACGCCCCGGGCGCTCGGTCCGCGACGTCCCCACCGCGGACGGGCCGGTGCTCCTCGTCGGTGGCAACGGGCACGTGGTCGGCCGGACCGACTCGGAGGCGCGGCTGCTCCGGGAGCTGCGGAGCTGGGCGCACGGATGGTTCCCCGAAGCAGTGGAGACCCACGCCTGGTCGGCGCAGGACTACACCTCGGGCGGAGCCGGGCTGCCCCAGGTCGGCGTCCTGCCCTTCACCGGGGGGACGGTGCGGTTCGCCACCGGCTACGACAAGTGGGGCATGACGAACGCGGTCGCCGCCGCCTGCACGCTCGCCGGCGACATCCTCGGTGACCGACCGACCTGGGCCGCTCCGCTGCGGCCGCCGGTGCTCGACCCCCGCAACGCGCTGGGCCTGCTGCGGCTCAACGCCGGTGTCGGCGCCGCGGCGGTCCGCTCCGCGGTGGCCGGCTACGCACGACCGGCGAGCGCGCGGACCGCTCCGGGGGAGGGCGAGGTCGGTCGGTCCGGCCTCGTCCCGGTCGCCCAGTCCGGCGGTCCCGACGCCGCGGACGGCAGCTGCCGGCTCAGGGCCCTCTGCACCCATCTGGGCGGCACCCTGCGCTGGAACGATGCCGAGCAGACGTGGGACTGCCCACTGCACGGGTCGCGGTTCGACCGCGAGGGCGCCGTCATCGAGGGTCCGGCGGTGCGGCCGCTGACGGCCCTCGACCCACCGTCGACCGAGGACGCGTGATCGTGTCGCGGCGCTCGGTGCAGGCGCTGTCCCTGGCGCTGCTGCTCGGCCTCCTGACGACCGGCTGCGGGTTGGTTCCCAACAGGCCGGACGCCGAGGGTTGGACCGTCGCCGCCCGCCAGTCACTCGAGGATGCCGCCAGTGAGGTGGCGACCGTTCGGGTGGCGACCGAGCAGCAGCAGAAGGGGCGCCAGCTCGGCGCGTACGGCGTGGTCACCGCCACGACCAGCGAGGAGGCGCTGGGCAAGGCTGCGGACTCGATCCTTGCGCAGCAGCCGCCGGCCAGCCGTCGCGATGCCTTGGACCGGGTGTCGCAGGCGCTGGGGGACGCCGGTGACCTGGTCTCGGAGGCACGGATCGCCCTGGTCCGTGGGGACGAGGCGGAGTACGACGGGCTGGTCAAGCGGCTGGCGGCGATGAGCACGCGGCTGGACGACCTGAGGGCGTCCCTGTGAAGAAGTACCTCGGCGTCGCGCTCGGCATCCTGACCGCCATCGGCGGCTTCGTCGACATCGGCGACCTGGTCACGAACGCCGTCGTCGGTGCACGCTTCGGCCTCTCCCTGGGGCTCGTCGTGATCGTCGGCATCGTCGGCATCTGCGTCTACGCCGAGATGTCGGGGCGGGTCGCTGCCGTCAGCGGCCGGGCCACCTTCGACCTCGTTCGCGAGCGGATGGGGCCACGGCTGGGGCTGGCCAACCTGGTCGCCTCGATGCTGGTCACCTTCCTGACCTTCATCGCGGAGATCGGCGGTGTGGCGCTGTCCCTGGAGCTGGTCTCCTCGGTGAACTACCTGCTCATCGTGCCGCTCGTCGGGCTGCTCATCTGGCTGGTCCTGTGGCGCGCCAAGTTCAGCTACATCGAGAACGTGCTGGGCATGCTCGGGCTCGCCCTCATCGTGTTCGCCGTCGCCCTGTGGCAGCTCGGCCCCGACTGGGGCAGCCTGGGACACCAGCTCGCCACCGCGGCGAAGCCGGCGTCGGAGGGCTGGACGACCTACGCGTTCTACGCGGTGGCGCTCTTCGGCGCCGCGATGACGCCGTACGAGGTCTTCTTCTTCTCCTCCGGCGGTGTCGAGGAGCACTGGACGACCGAGCACCTGGGCGTGATGCGGGCGAACGTGTTCATCGGCTTTCCCCTCGGCGGCATCCTCTCCCTGGCGATCGCCGGCTCGGCCGGCGTGGCGCTGATGCCCCAGGGCATCACCGTCGACGCGCTGAGCCAGGTCGGGATGCCGGTCGGCATCGCCCTGGGCAAGATCGGGCTGGCCTTCGTGCTCGTCGGCTTCGTCGCGGCGACGTTCGGCGCTGCCTGCGAGACCGGCCTGTCGACCGGCTACAGCTTTGCCCAGTACTTCGGCTTCCAGTGGGGCAAGTTCGTCCGGCCCACGGAGGCGACCAAGTTCCACGTCATCGTGCTGCTCGCGACGCTGGGCTCGGTGGCGGTGCTGCTGACGAAGGTCGATCCGGTGCTGATCACCGAGGCGTCGGTGGTCTTCTCCGCGTTGGCGCTGCCCCTGACGTACTTCCCGATCCTCGTGGTCGCCAACGACCCGGACTACCTGGGCAAGCACGTCAACGGCAGGCTCGCCAACACACTGGGGATGGTCTACCTGGTGATCCTGTCCGTCGCATCGGTCGCGGCGATCCCGCTGATGATCATCACGAAGATGGGCCAGTGAGAGGTGATGCCCGATGAGTGACGGCCAGACCGAGACGCAGGATCCCGGCGCCAACCGGCTCGAGGACCGCCTCGACGCCCTGCTCCACCTGCTCGACCGCCAGGTGGTCGACTGCGACGGGCGGATGGTGGGCAAGGTCGACGACCTCGAGCTGACCGAGCGGGAGGACCAGCGCCTCGACGTCACCGGCATCCTGACCGGGCCCGCCGCGCTGGTGCCGCGCCTGGGTGGCAACCACGACCGGGGCGCACTCGTGTGGTGGCAGCGGCTCGCACCGGCACGGGGAGACCGCGACGTCCCCGGCTGGATCGACCTCGACGACGTCGACGCACTCGGCAGTGGCGTCACCCTGAAGGTCCGGCGCGACCAGCTGGTCCGGCCGCAACCGGACGCTCCGGCCGGTACGCCGCACCGCCGTCTGGCGGACATGCTCGGGATGCGGGTGCTCGGACCCGACGGCCAGGAGCTGGCGGCCCGGGTTACCGACGTCCGGCTCGAGCCCGCGGTGGCCGAGACGGGCATCCACCCGCGTGTGCTGTCCCTCATCACCGGGCGGATCCGCCCCGGGCTGCTGCTGGGCTACGACCGGGCGCAGGTGAACGGACCGTGGTTGATCGCCAAGCTGCTCGGCCGGCTCAACCGCTACACCCAGGAGCTGCCCTGGGACGACCTCGACCGGATCGACTGGGACGACCGCACGGTGCACGCGCGGGTGGCGCCACGCCCGCTGCGCCCGCTGCACGAGGAGTGACCCGGCTTCGCCTCCGGCGGCCACCGGTTATCCACACGTTGGAATTGGAGGTTTCCGTGCCGGCCCATCCGGGGTAGGAAGAAGGGCAGTCATTTCTCGGGAACGGTGCGGAGCCAATCATGACGACCGACGTGTCGACCTCTCCTGCGCTCGTCGCGGACCTCGACGCGCAGGTCCGGGCGGTCGTCCGACGTGATGGCGTCGACCCGCAGCGCGATGCCCACCTCGTCCGCCGGATCGCCGAGCAGGTGGTCCGCGAGCACGACGACCTGAGCCTGACCGGCGCCGTGCTCCCGGTCGGTGACCGCACCGGCGTGGTCACCGAGCTGGTCGCCCGGGTCGCGGGCTTCGGCCCGCTGCAGCGCTACCTCGACGACCCGGAGGTCGAGGAGGTGTGGATCAACCAGCCGGCGCGGGTCTTCATCGCCCGGCGTGGGCGGCACGAGCTGACCAACACGATGCTCACCCCCGCCGAGGTGCAGGAGCTCGTCGAACGGATGCTCAAGCAGAGTGGCCGTCGCTTCGACGTCTCCACCCCCTTCGTCGACGCCATGCTGCCCGACGGACACCGGCTGCACGTCGTCCTGGAAGGCATCAGCCGTGACTTCGCGGCCGTCAACATCCGGAAGTTCGTGCTGCGCGCGGCCAGCCTGCAGCAGCTCGTCGAGCTGGACTCGCTGACCGCGCAGGCAGCGGGCTTCCTGGAGATGGCGGTGCTGGCCGGCCTCAACGTCGTGGTGGCCGGGGCGACCCAGGCGGGGAAGACGACCCTGCTCAATTGCCTCGCTGCGGCGATCCCCGGCGGTGAACGGGTGATCAGCGCCGAAGAGGTCTTCGAGATCAACTTCCCGCACCCCGACTGGGTCGCTCTCCAGACGCGCCAGGCTGGCCTGGAGGGGACCGGCGAGGTGGCCCTGCGCGACCTTGTCCGGGAGTCGTTGCGGATGCGCCCCACGCGCCTGATCGTCGGTGAGGTGCGGTCTGCGGAGGCCCTGGACCTGCTGCTCGCGCTCAACTCCGGCTTGCCGGGACTGGCCACGATCCACGCCAACAGCGCCCGGGAGGCATTGATGAAGCTGTGCACGTTGCCGATGCTGGCGGGCGAGAACATCAGCAGTCGGTTCGTGGTCCCGACGGTCGCTGCCTCGGTGGACCTGGTCGTCCACCTGGCTGTCGACCGCGGTGGCGTGCGACGGGTCAACGAGATCGTCGGCGTGCCCGGTCGCGTGGAGAACGACGTCATCGAGGCCGAGCCGCTGTTCGTCCGCGGATCGTCCGGTTTGCAGCGCAGTGGTGGGCTCCCGCCCCGGCTCGAGGCCTTCGAGCGCGCCGGCCTGGACGTGCTGGCCCACCTCCAGGCACCGACGTGAGCGGCCGGGAAGGACGGGGGGCCTGATGGGCGCCGTGCTGGGGCTGGGCGTCGGCGTCGGCCTGCTGCTGGCGCTGTCCGCCTGGTCCACCGCACCCCAGGCCCGTGCCGACCCGGGCGGGAGCCGGCTGAGCGCCCTGCTGGGGGAGGCCGGGCTGGCGCAGGTCCGGCCCGGCGGCGTCCTTCTGGTCGCCTTGCTCGGCGCCCTCCTGGCCTTCACGGCCGTGCTCGTGCTCTCGCACACGGCTCCGGTCGCCGTGGTGTTCGCAGGCATCGGGGGCTACCTGCCCTTCGTCGTCCTGCGCAGCCGTGCTCGACGCCGGCGGCGCGAGCTCGCCGAGGTGTGGCCGGAGGCCGTCGACAACCTGGCGTCGGCGGTGCGAGCCGGCCTGAGCCTGCCCGAGGCGATCGCCGGGCTGGGCGTGCGCGGCCCGGAGCCGCTGCGCGGCGCCTTCTCCGCCTTCGCCCTGGACTACCAGGTGAGCGGCCGGTTCTCCGGGTGCCTGGACGACCTGAAGGCCCGGCTCGCGGACCCGGTCGGCGACCGCGTCGTCGAGGCGCTCCGGGTGGCCCGCGAGGTGGGCGGTGGGGACCTCGGCCGCCTGCTGCGGAGCCTTTCGGCGTTCCTTCGTGACGACGCGCGCACCCGCTCCGAGCTCGAGTCGCGCCAGGCCTGGACGGTGAACGCTGCTCGGCTGGCCGTTGCGGCGCCGTGGGTCGTCCTCCTGCTGCTGTGCTTCCAGCCGGAGGTCATCGGTCGCTACTCCACGCCGGCGGGCGTGGTGGTGCTCGCCGTCGGAGCGCTGCTGTGTCTTGTGGCCTACCGGTTGATGATGCGGATCGGCCGGCTCCCCGTCGAGAAGCGGGTGCTGGGATGACGCCGGTCCTCTGGGGTGTCGTGCTGGGCTGCCTCGCGGGTGTCGCGCTGTGGTCCACGCTGGAGCGGGCGCTCGCCGGACGCCGTACGCGCCTCGAGGTCAGGGTGCTGCCGTACCTGCGGGACCTCTCGCCGGGAGCTCCGGGTCGTGCCGCCACCGGGCAGGGGAGCGGGGCCGTGCGGCAGCTGGTGGCACCGTGGCTACGCCGGGGCGCCGGAGTCGTCGAACGAGTTCTCGGCGGGTCGGCGTCGGTCCAGCGACGCCTCGACCGGGCGGGACTCTCGATGACCGTGCACGACTTCCGCGTCGAGCAGGTGGTCTGGGGGCTGGTGGCGTTCCTCGCGGCCGCCGTCCCGGCTGCCGGACTTGCGCTGCGCGACCCGAGCCGCTCCGTCTCGCTGTTCGTGCTCTGCTGCTGCGCTCTCGCCGTCGGCGTGCTGGCCCGGGAGAACCGGCTGACCGCCCAGGTCAGCCGTCGCGAGCACGAGATGCTGGCCGAGTTCCCGACGCTCGCCGAGCTGCTGGCCCTGGCCGTGGCAGCCGGGGAGAGCGCGGTGGCCGCTTTGGAGCGGGTCGTCACCCGTTCGCACGGCGAGCTGTCGAGCGAGCTGCGTGCGGTCCTGGCCGAGGTGCGCACGGGGACCCCCGTGGCCCAGGCGTTCGACGGACTGGCCGCGCGCTCGGGGCAGCCGGCAGTGTCCCGGTTCGCCGAAGGGATGGCGATCGCGGTCGAGCGGGGCACGCCGCTCGCAGAGGTGCTGCACGCGCAGGCCGCCGACGTCCGGGAGGCCGAGCGGCGCGCCTTGATCGAGTCGGGTGCCCGGCGCGAGGTGGCGATGATGGTGCCCGTCGTCTTCCTGGTCCTGCCGGTCGTCGTGGTCTTCGCCTTCTGGCCGGGGCTCGTGGGCCTCCACCTGGTGGTGCCGTGAGCCTGTCGTGCACAACAGACGTCGCAACAAGGAGATGAACCAAGGAGATGGACATGGTGAAGCTGACTCGCAGCTGGTGGAAGCGCCCCGCCGGGCGGGACGAGCGCGGCGACGTGCCGGGCTGGGTGCTGATCACGGTGATGACGGCCGGCCTCGTCACCGCCCTGTGGCAGCTCGCCGGCAACGAGCTGACTGCCATGCTCCATGACGCGCTGTCGTCCGTCACGGGCTGACCGAGGGCGCACCCAGGCCGGCGCCGCGGTCGTCGACTTCGTGCTGGTGAGCATGGTGCTGGTGCCGCTCGTGCTCGGCATCGTGCAGGTGGCGCTGGTCCTGCACGTGCGCAACACGCTCGTCGCCGCCGCCGGCGAGGGCGCGCGCTACGCGGCGACGGTCGACCGGGCGCCGCAGAGCGCCGTCATCCGCACCCGCATGCAGATCGACGACGCGCTCGCCGCGCGCTACGCCGACGACGTGTCGGCCACGACCGCCGTCGTGGCGGGCGTCCCGACGATCGTGGTGCGGGTGCGGGCCGACGTGCCGCCCCTGGGCCTGTGGGGTCCCGGGATCCCACTCGAGGTCGAGGCGCACGCGGTCGAGGAGCTGCTGCCGTGACCCGCGACGAGCGTGGGACCGCGATCGTCGAGTTCGTCTGGCTCGCCATCCTCCTGCTGGTGCCGCTGCTCTACGTCGTCCTCGCCGTGTTCGAGACGCAGCGTGCGGCGTACGCCGCCTCGGCGGCAGCCCGTTCCGCGACCCGGGCCTACGTCACCTCGCCGGACCAGGTCACCGCGAGCGAGCGAGCCCGGGCAGCGGCCGCCCTGGCCTTCCGCGACCAGGGCATCGAGGCAGCCGACTTCGAGCTGCGGCTGAGCTGCCGGCCCGACCCGACGGCCTGTCTGTCGGCCGGCTCCGTCGTCGTCGTCGAGATCAGCTCCGCGGTCGCCCTGCCCCTCGTGCCGACCGCGCTCGGCGACAACACTCCGTCGATCCACATCGACGCGCGGCACCAGTCGCCGTACGGGCAGTTCCGGGAGTCGCGGCCGTGAGAGGCCGACCCCGCGGGCAGCGCGGCTCCATCACCCCGCTGGTCATCGGCTTCTTCCTGGTGGTCGCCACGCTGGTCGGGGTCGTGGTCGACGCCTCGGCCGCCTACCTGCGGCGGCAGGGACTCGATGCGCTCGCCGACGCCGCCGCGCTCGCCGCGACCGAGGGCCTGCAGGGCGAGCAGGTCTACACGAGCGGACTCGGTGAACAGGCCGCGATCGACCCGGTGACCGCCGAGCGGTACGTCGTGGACTACGTGCGGCACAGTGGCGCCGCGAGGCAGTACGCCGGCCTGCGCTGCGAGGTCAGCACCCACGGCACCACCGTCGTGGTGCGGCTCTCCTCGCCGGTCGAGCTGCCGCTGCACGTGCCCGGCATCCCGCTGAGCGCCACGGTCGCGGGCACCGCGGCCGCGGTGGTCGTCATCGGCCGCTGAGGGACCCCGCCCGCGACTGTTACCCAATTGTGGAGATCACGTTTCATCTCGGTGGAAATGCCGTGGGTCGGACATTCGTAGCGTCATGGACGTCACTTCCACCACACGCAGCACCGCAGGAGAACACCATGAACACCGACGTCAAGAACCGTCGCAAGGTCCTCGTCCCGCTGGCCACCATGCTGGTCGCGGGCGCCGTCGCGGTCGGCTCCGGGGCCGACTTCACCTCCAGTTCGACCCACACCACCTCGGTGACCGCCGGGACGCTGCACCACACCAACAGCAAGCAGGGCCTGGCCCTGACGGTCACCGAAATCAAGCCGGGCGACAGCCAGTCGGGCAGCCTCACCATCACCAACGACGGCAGCCTCGACTCCACGTTGAGCCTGCAGGAGACCACCGACAGCACCAGCTTCGTCGCCGGCGCCCTGAAGCTGAAGATCACCGACGGCACCACCGTGGTCTACGACGGTGACTTCGGCGGCCTCGACAACACCGTGAAGAACCAGCTCGGCAGCCTCCCCGAGGGCGCCACCAAGACCATCACCTTCACCGTGTCCATGCCGACGTCCGCCACCGACGCCAACCAGGGCGCCACCGCCTCCGCGGGCTACCAGTACGTCACCACCCAGACCGGCGACAACAGCAGCATCGGCTGGTTCTGACCGACCCGCGAGCCGAGCGTCCAGGGAAGCGAGCAGCGACCATGACCCAGCCCGAGCGACTCCGCGGCGCCGTCGTCAACGCGCTGTGCGTGCTGGTGTCCCTGGTCGCGCTCGGCTTCATCCTCCCGGCGGGCTTCGGCCTGCAGCGCTACGTGATCGCCGGCAGCTCGATGACCGGCACCATCGACCTCGGCTCCGTCGCCTACGAGGAACTGGTGCCGGTCTCGAGCCTGCGGGTCGGTGACGTGATCACCTACCTCCCGCCCGCCGACTCGGGCATCGACCACCTCGTCACCCACCGGATCGTGTCCGTCGACGGCAACAGCTTCCGCACCAAGGGCGACGCCAACGCCGATGTCGACCCGTGGACGTTCCAGCTCCAGTCGGCGACCCAGCCGCGGGTCGTCTTCCACGTTCCCTACGCCGGCTACCCCCTCCTCGCCCTCCAGCGGCCCGGGCTGCGGATGCTGCTCGTCGGCCTGCCCGCCGCCGTGGTGTTCCTGCTGGCGCTGGTCGAGCTGCTCGGCCTGCGCCGCCGCTCGACGTCCGACCAGGAGCCCGAGCCGGCCCCCACGCCGCCGTCCGGCCCGGTCATCAAGGTGCTGGTCCCGGCCCCGGCCAGGTCCTCGGGGACCGCGGCGCCGAGGCGGCCGTGAACCTGCGTCGCGCCCTCCTGCCGATCACCGCGGTGGCCGCGCTGGCCGCGGTGATGCTCGGCATGCCGGTCTCGGACGCGACGTACGTGAGCGCCAGCACCTCCACCACGACCGTCACTGCCGCCTCGGACTGGACCGCGCCGACCGTCTCCGTCGACGACCCGGGCGCCGCCGTCAGTGGCACCGCCACGATCTCGGCGACCGCCCTCGACGCCCGCAGCGGCATCGCGTCGGTCGCCGTTCAGTACGCCCTGGCGGACTCGGGTGCCTGGCAGACCCTGTGCATCGACACCACTGCGCCGTACGCCTGTGCCTGGAACACGACAAGTGGCAGCGCGGCGGTGGCCGACGGCAGCTACGACCTCCGTGCCACCGCGGTCGACGCCGCCGGCTACGCCACCACCTCGGCGATCGTCACCACCCGCGTCGTCAACACCGCGGCGGTGGTGCTCACCCGACTGGCGGCCGCGGTGCGCGGCACGGTCGCCCTCAAGGCCACCTTCCTCAACGCCGGCCTGCTGCGGCCCAACCTCTACTTCGAGTACGCCGCAGCAGGGTCCGGCTCGTGGATGCCCGTGCCGGGTTGTGGGCTCGACGTCCTCAACGTCGCGAACCCGCGCACCTGCAGCTGGAACACGACCGCGCTGACCGGTGACTACGACGTCCGCGCGGTGGCCCTGCTGGCCGGCACCACCTACCGCGACACCCAGGTCGACGTCACCGTCGACAACCTCGCCCCCAGCGTCGCCCTGACCGTTCCGCCGAACCCGCTCACCGGCACCATCGTGCTGACCGCCACCGCGACCGACGACGAGTCCGGCCTGGCCTCGGTGGCCTTCCAGTACCGCCGATCCGGATCCAGCAGCTGGCTCACGTGCGGCACGGTCACCGTCGAGCCGTGGCGCTGCAGCCTGCTCACGACCACGCTGGCCGACGGCACCTACGAGTTCCAGGCGGTCGCCACCGATGTCGCCGGCAACACCACGACCACGATGCTGCAGACCCGCACGGTCAACAACACCATCTCCTCGGTGAGCCTCACCGTGCCGACGCCCGGCGAGGTGCTGCGCGGCCTCGTCACCGTGGCGGCCGACGCCCATTCCACCGCCGGGGTGCGCAGTGTCACCATCGAGGCCCGCCCGACCGGCGGCACCTGGTCGGGACTGTGCGTCGACACCACGGCGCCGTACTCCTGCGGCTGGGACACCTCCGCGATCGTCAGTGCTGGCTACGAGCTGCGGGCGGTGCTCACCGACGGCTCCGGCGCCACCACGACCTCCGCCGTCGTACCGGTCACCATCGACAACAACATGCTGCGCGCCCTGGACGTCCAGGTCGCCAACGTGGCCACCGCGGGCCTGCCGGCCGCGGGTGACCGGATCACGCTGACCTGGTCGGCGGTCATCGACCTGACCACCGTCAAGGCCGGCTGGACCGGCGCGAGCACGTCGTTGAGCGTCGCCCTCAACGACAAGGCCAACACCGGCGTGCCGCTGACCGGCTACGACTGGGCGGACCTCGGCGGGACCAACCTCGGCAAGCTCTCCTTCACGCAGAACTACGTCCGCTCCCGGAAGACCACGGCCCTCCCGGCGACGATGACCGGGAGCACCCAGACGGTCGATGGAGTGCCGGTGACCGTCGTGGTGATCACCCTCGGTGCGCCGACCAGCAGCGTCAACCTGCGCACCGCCAACGTCACCGGCACCACCCGGTGGCACCCCACGGCCTCGGTCCGCACGGCGGGCGGCGTCGCCAGCTCCCTGACCGCCGCCGCGGAGAGCGGCGCGGTCGACAAGGACTTCTGAGAACTTCCGCTGGCGGCTCCCCCTATGCTGCGGTTCATGAACCCCAGCGTTCTGGTTGTCGAGGACTATCGGGACATCGCGTTCCCGCTGGTGCGCACACTGGAGCGTGAGGGCTACACCGTCACCTGGGTGAACACCGGCGAGGACGCCCTGGACCACCTCGCGCACCGGGCCGCCGACGTGGTCATCCTGGACCTCGGGCTGCCCGACATCGACGGCCTCGACGTCTGCCGCCGCGCCCGCGAGGGCGGGTTCGAGGGTGGGATCATCATCTGCACCGCCCGGGGCGACGAGCTCGACCGGGTCGTCGGGCTCGACCACGGCGCCGACGACTACCTGCCGAAGCCGTTCGGGCTGGCCGAGCTGCACGCCCGTGTCCGGGCCCTGCTCCGGCGCTCGGCGCGCGCGGGCACGGCGTCCGCGCCGGCCGACGCCCCGGCGGGGCTGACCATCGACCGGGGCGCCCGACGAGTGACCTCCGGGTCGGGCGAGCTGGCGTTGACCACCAAGGAGTACGACGTCCTGGAGCTGCTCGCCCGCCGGCCCGGCACGGTGTTCTCGCGGGAGAACATCATGGGCGAGGTGTGGGACGAGAACTGGTTCGGCTCCGACCAAGACCCTCGACGTCACGATCGGGCGGCTGCGCCAGAAGCTCGAGGAGGCAGGCGTGCCCGAGCGCGTGGTCACCGTGCGAGGGGTGGGGTTCCGGCTCGAGTCGGGCAACCCGGCCCCCGCGGGGTAACGTTTCGCCTCGTGGCAGCCCGCGACTTCGACTCCGAGATCAAGCAGCTCCAGGCGACGATGAAGACCATCGGGTCCGTCCTGGACCTGGACCGCATCCGCGCCGAGATCGCCGACCTCGGGGAGCAGGTCGCGGCCCCGGACCTGTGGGACGACCAGGCCAACGCCCAGCGCGTCACCGGCCAGCTCTCCCACCTCCAGGGGACCCTCGATCGCTACCAGGGCCTCGCCGACCGCCTCGACGACCTCGGCATCCTGCTCGAGCTCGCCCGCGAGGAGGGCGACGCCGACTCGCTGGCCGAGGCCGAGGGTGAGCTGGACAAGCTGCACAAGTCCGTGGAGCAGCTCGAGGTGCGCACCTTGCTGTCGGGGGAGTACGACGCCCGAGAGGCCATCGTCAGCGTCCGCGCCGGAGCCGGTGGCGTCGACGCCGCGGACTTCGCCGAGATGCTGATGCGGATGTACACCCGCTGGGCGGAGCACAACAAGTACCCCGTGGAGGTCTTCGACACCTCCTACGCCGAGGAGGCGGGGCTGAAGTCGGCCACCTTCGCGATCCACGCCCCGTACGCCTACGGCACCCTCAGCGTCGAGGCCGGCACCCACCGGCTGGTGCGGATCAGCCCGTTCGACAACCAGGGCCGGCGGCAGACCAGCTTCGCCGCCGTCGCGGTGGTGCCGGTGCTCGAGCAGACCGACGAGATCGACATCCCCGACGAGGACATCCGCGTCGACGTCTACCGGTCCAGCGGTCCCGGCGGGCAGTCGGTGAACACCACCGACTCCGCGGTCCGGCTGACGCACATCCCCACCGGCGTGGTGGTCTCCTGCCAGAACGAGAAGTCCCAGCTGCAGAACAAGGCCTCGGCGATGGTGATCCTCAAGGCCAAGCTGCTCGCGCTGAAGAAGGCCGAGGAGAAGGCCCAGCTCGACGAGCTGCGCGGTGACGTCCAGGCGAGCTGGGGTGACCAGATGCGGTCCTACGTGCTGAACCCCTACCAGATGGTCAAGGACCTGCGCACCGACTTCGAGGTCGGCAACCCGCAGTCCGTCTTCGACGGCGAGATCGACGGCTTCCTCGAGGCCGGCATCCGCTGGCGGGTCGGCGCGGAGACCGCGAAGGCCTGATCCGACACTCAGCGCGCCGTGTCCAGCGCATGGGTGAGCTGCACGCACCACGCGTCGGCGCGCTCCCGCAGGGCGGCGGTGGCGCCGGCCGGTGCCGTCACCTGGCAGGTGAGCCACGTGTCACCGAAGAGGCCGGCCCGGCGGACCCTCTCGGTGGCCCCGGGGAGCGTGCACACCTGCAGCTCGGTGGGCGCGCCGAAGGCCCCCGCCGGCGGCGTCGTGCAGCCCTGGGCGCTCGACGCCTGACGGACCACCTGCTGGGCGAACGCGGCGGTGACCGGCCGGGCGAAGACCCAGGCGCTGGCCGTCGTACCCCCGGTGCCGGACCAGGAGCAGCCGAACTCGTGGGTGGCGTCGTGCCGGCCGCCGACGACGCGCGCAGCCGGCTCGCCGGTGCCCCACTCCTGGGACTCGGCCGCGGCCCCGCCGAGGGCGTCCTGGACGGCGTCGTCGGGCACGAGGTCGCAGAAGGCGATCCGCGGGATCACCACCGCCGCGGTGTCGAGCTTGCCGATCGGGGTCGGCCGCGAGGGCTCCGGCTTCGCCGGCGCGTCGTCGCTGCATCCCGCTGCCAGCACGCCCACCAGGACCGCCACGGCGATCGCGACCGGCGACCGCCGGGACGGGGGGAGGAGCATGACGACGAGGCTAGCCAAGCGCCGCGAAACACCGACACCAGCCGCAGGCGCCGCCGTCGCTTGCCTCTCACCTAGACTCGGACATCGGTCGGACGCCCGTGCGGCGTACACATCCAGTTCCCCGACACCGGCCACCCACGCGCGTGATCAGATTCGAGAGCGTCTCGGCCACCTATCCTGGCCAGAACCACCCTGCCCTGACCGACATCTCGGTCGACGTCGAGAAGGGTGAGTTCGTGTTCCTGGTCGGCGCCTCGGGCTCCGGCAAGTCGACCTTCCTGCGACTCGTGCTGCGCGAGGCGCGGGCCACCGAGGGCCGGGTGTACGTCGCCGGCAAGGAGATCAACCGGCTCGCCGGCTGGAAGGTGCCGGCCCTGCGGCGCAAGATCGGCACCGTCTTCCAGGACTTCCGCCTGCTGCCCAACAAGACGGTGGCGGAGAACGTCGCGTTCGCGCTGCAGGTCATCGGCAAGCCCAAGTCGCACATCAACCGGGTGGTGCCGGAGACCCTCGAGCTGGTCGGCCTCGACGGCAAGGGCACCCGGATGCCCGACGAGCTCTCCGGCGGCGAGCAGCAGCGCGTCGCCATCGCCCGTGCCTTCGTCAACCGGCCGATGATCCTCATCGCCGACGAGCCCACCGGAAACCTGGACCCGAACACCTCGGTGGGCATCATGAAGCTGCTCGACCGGATCAACCGCACCGGCACCACCGTGCTGATGGCCACGCACGACGCCGGCATCGTCGACCAGATGCGCAAGCGCGTCATCGAGCTCGAGGACGGCCAGCTCGTGCGCGACCAGTCGCGCGGCGTCTACGGCTACGCCAACTGACCCCAGAGCCAGCCCCACCACGCCCACTCGCTACCCCCGGAGTCTTCCCGCCATGCAGCTGAGATACGTGTTCTCCGAGACCGGCAACGGCCTGCGCCGGAACGTCTCGATGACCGTCGCCCTCGTGGTGACGATCTTCATCTCCCTCACCCTCGTCGGCATGGGCCTGCTGCTCAACACCCAGGCGGAGAAGGCGGAGACCTACTGGGGCAGCAAGCTGCAGATCACCGTCTTCATGTGCAACCAGAACATGGTCAAGAGCACCCCCCGGTGCGCCTCCGGTGAGGTGACGCCGGCGCAGAAGAAGGCGATCCGCGAGGTCCTGGACACCCACCCCGAGGTCAAGTCCTACTACGAGCAGACCAAGGCCGAGGCGTTCAAGGTCTGGAAGAAGGTCTACGTCGCCGACGAGTCCAACCAGGAGGCCTATGCGACCGTGCGGGTCTCCGACATGCAGGACTCCTACTGGGTGACGCTGAAGGATCCCCAGCAGTTCGAGGGCGTCAAGACCGCGGTCGAGGGCATGGACGGCGTGCAGCGGGTGCAGGACCTGCGCGAGGTCCTCAAGCCGATCTACTTCTGGCTGTCCCTGATGAAGTGGGGCGCCTTCGGGATCGCGGCGTTCCTGCTGATCGCGGCCATCCTGCAGGTCGCGAACACCATCAGGCTGGCCGCCTTCGCCCGGCGCCGCGAGATCGGCATCATGAGGCTCGTCGGCGCCTCCAGCCTCTACATCCAGCTGCCGTTCCTGATGGAGACGCTGGTCGCAGCAGTGATCGGCTTCCTCCTCGCCGCTGGGGCGCTGGCCGCGTTCATGGCGTTCGTCGTCTACGACAAGCTGCGCCCGGGCCTGCACATCGTGGAGTGGGTCGGCTGGGGCGACGGGGTGGTCGCGGGCATCGAGATCGGGGTCCTCGCGATCCTGCTCACCGCGATACCGACACTCCTCATGACCCGGAAATACCTGAAAGTCTGATCAAGCTCACGTACCGTCGAGCCGTTCACTTCCCCCAAGGAACAGGCCCACTGGTGGAGCGTCATCCCTTCCCGCACCTTCCTCGACCGGCGGTCGGCAGCGCCCCCAAGCTGCTCGCGCTGTCAGGTGCGCTGATCGGATTGCTGGTGACCGCCATGGTCGTCGTCCCGATGGCACACGCCGACGACCTGAAGAACAAGCACCGCAAGGTGCAGCACAGCATCAAGCGGGCCGAGGCGCACCTCGACGACGCGAGCGCAGCACTCACCCGCGCGCTGCACCGGGTCGAGGCGGCGCAGGGCAAGCTCCGTACGGCGGAGGGCCGGCTGCAGCGGACCCGGGACGCGCTGGCCGAGGCACGCGAGGTGGACCAGCAGATGCAGGCCCGCCTCGCCCAGGCCCGCCAGCAGCTCGACCACGCCCGTGTCCAGCTCGAGAAGGGCAAGCAGGCGGTCGCCGACCAGCGCACCGACATCGGGCTGATGGCGGCGTCGAACTACCGCAACGGCGACCCCAGGCTGATGCAGCTCGTGGTCATCCTGAAGAGCCAGAACCCGGGCGACATGGTCACCCAGATGAACACCGTGAACAACCTCATGGGCCGCGAGAGCAACACCCTGGATGGACTCCAGGAGCGTCGCGACCAGCTGGCCCAGCGCGAAGACCAGGTCGAGGCCGCCAAGGACCGCGTCGCCGAGCAGCGCGAGCAGACCCGGTTGGCCGTGCTGCGCAAGCGGTCACTGCGCGACGACGCCGCCCAGCAGCGCAACGAGGTGCTCAAGCTCGTCCGTGCCCGCCAATCGGCCAGCGCGCACGCGGCGAAGATCCGCCAGCGCGACCTGGCCCGGGTGAGCGCCCTCAAGCGCCAGGAGAGCTCGATCCTGGCGAAGATCAGGGCTCGGGCGGCTGCCCGCGCCCGCTACCGCAGCGCCGGCGGCGGCTTCCTGTACCGCCCGGTGCCCGGCTACGTCACCTCGCCGTACGGCTGGCGCAAGCACCCGATCTACGGCTACTGGGGCCTGCACGACGGCACCGACTTCCATGCTCCGTGCGGCACCCCGCTGCGCGCCGGCAACACCGGCGTCGTGGTCTCCAAGTACTACTCCAGCGTCTGGGGCAACCGGCTCTTCCTCGACGTCGGGACCGTCGGTGGCAAGCGGATGGTGCTCATCTACAACCACATCTCCCGCTACTCCGCCAGCTCCGGTGAGCACGTCAGCCGCGGCGAGACGATCGCCTACGCCGGGACCACCGGCTGGTCCACGGCCTGCCACCTGCACTTCACCGTGACCCTCGACGGCAATCCCGTCGACCCGATGAAGTACCTCTGACGCAAACCCGGTTGCCGCCCCTGCGATGATGTCGGGCATGCCCAGGGAACAGGGGCGCAAGCTCATCGCTCAGAACCGCAAGGCACGTCACGACTACCACGTCGAGGACACCTACGAGGCCGGCCTGGTCCTCATGGGGACCGAGGTGAAGTCGTTGCGGGCCGGTCGGGCGACCCTGACCGACGGCTTCGTCGACATCGAGGGCGGCGAGGCGTGGTTGCACGGGGTGCACATCGCGGAGTACACCCAGGGCACCTGGACCAACCACGCGGCACGGCGCAAGCGCAAGCTGCTGCTGCACCGGTCGGAGATCGAGAAGATCGAACGCAAGACCAGCGAGAAGGGCTACACGCTGGTGCCGCTGGCCCTGTACTTCAAGGACGGCCGCGCCAAGGTCGAGATCGCCCTGGCGAAGGGCAAGAAGACCTGGGACAAGCGGCAGGCGCTCCGTGAGCGCCAGGACGACCGCGAGAAGCAGCAGGCCGTCGGTCGGCACCTCAAGGGCATGGACTGATCGCGGTGCAGGACGCCGAGGTTCCCGCCTGGTGGCAGCGCCTGGGTCTGCCGGGCCTCTTCGACGTTCACGTGCACTTCCTCCCGCCGAACATCCAGGACCGGGTCTGGGCCCAGTTCGACCAGGCCGGCCCGAAGATCGGCCGGGAGTGGCCGATCCGCTACCGCGGCAGCCACGAGGAGCGCGTCGACCAGCTGCGTGCTCTCGGGGTACGACGCTTCTCCACGCTGCCGTACGCCCACCGCCCCGGCATCGCCGCCTACCTCAACGCCTGGTCGCGCGACTTCGCCGCGCAGGTCCCCGAGGTGCTCAGGTCGGCGACCTTCTTCCCCGAGGAGGGCGTCGGGGAGTACGTCGCGGCGCTGGTCGACGACGGCGTCGAGGTGTTCAAGCTGCACACCCAGGTCGGCGAGTTCGCCCTCGACGACGCCTCGCTGGACCCGGCGTTCGGGGTCCTCGAGGACGCCGGCACCCCGATCGTGGTCCACGTCGGCTCCGGGCCGGTCGGCAACGAGTTCACCGGCCCGGCGTACCTCGAGGCAGTGCTGCGTCGCCATCCCCGGCTCCGGGTGATCGTGGCGCACATGGGCGCGCCGGAGTTCGCCGAGTTCCTCGCCCTGGCCGAGAAGTACGACGAGACGCTGCTGGACACCACGATGGTGTTCACCGACTTCTTCAACGACTTCGGCAGCTATCCCGAGGAGCTGCTCCCGCGGCTCGTCGACCTGCGGCACAAGGTGCTGCTCGGCACCGACTTCCCGACCATCCCGTACCCCTACGCCCACCAGCTCGCAGCGCTCGAGCGCCTCGGGCTGGGCGACGACTGGCTGCGGGCAGTGTGCTGGGAGAACGGCGTGCGGCTCTTCGGCCCGACGGAATAACCGATAGGACCCGTCGGTTGGACTCTGTACGCTGGTGACAGCAGTACAACTCAAGAGGGGCTGATCGGTTTCGACTGGGGACGCTAGTCCCAGGAGAAGCGGGTCGAGGAGCCAGCGTCATCTCGTAAACGATCGCTGGAAACCATAAGTGCCAACGCAAAGCGCACTGACTTCGCTCTCGCTGCCTGAGCAGTGATCGAAGGGTCAGACCGGGCATCTGCCTCCGTCCCGGATCCTGGCCTCATCAAGGAGGCTTGCTGATCAATCCCTGTCAGGAGGGTTGATCGGGACTTTTTCCTGACTGAGCCTGTCGGCGACGTGTTCGTGCGAGTGCCGGGGCCGAGAAACCGCCATCACGAACTGCACCCGGAGAAGACCTGGTTCGGCGCTCGAGGACGCGGGTTCGATTCCCGCCAGCTCCACTCGGCGAGAGGCGAGGTGTGTTCGCATGAGCGAACCACCTCGCTTCGTCATTTGTGCGCGACTTCGTCGCGCGGGCGGGGGCTTCGCCACCCGCCCCCGGGCTGCCCGGCGGGCGTGCTGGCTTCAGCGGGCGGCGGCGGCGATCTGGTCGACGATGACCTCGATCGGGGGAGCGACGTCGAGGACGAGGCCGGGCTCGTCGGGATGCAGCCGCTCGAAGGTGGCGAACTGCGACTCCAGGAGCGTGGAGGGCATGAAGTGGCCTCGACGCCCCGACTGCCGGGAGGCGATCAGCTCGCGGTCCCCGGTGAGCTGGACGAACCAGGCACCGGCACAGCGCGAGCGGATCAGGTCGCGGTAGGAGCGCTTGAGTGCCGAGCAGGCCACCACCCCGCCGTCGGCGTGGTCGTGCAGCCAGGCGCCGGTCCGCTCCAGCCAGGGCCACCGGTCCTCGTCGTCGAGCGGCGTACCGCCCGCCATCTTGGCCTTCGCCTCCTCGCTGTGCAGGTCGTCGCCGTCGACGAACGGCAGCTCGAGGAGCTCGGCGAGGCGCTCGCCGACCACTGTCTTGCCCGACCCGGACACGCCGGTCACCGCGATGTGGGGATGCTGCATGACCTCCACCCTAGGGAGTGGCCGAGCGGAGCGGCGGTCTAGCCTGCGGGGATGGCGTGCACCTTCTGTGAGATCGCCGCCGGGAACGCAGCGGCCGACCGGGTGCTCGAGACCGACGAGTTCGTGGCGTTCCTCGACGTGCGGCCGGTGTTCAAGGGCCACACGCTGCTGGTGCCGAGGGAGCACATCGGCACGCTGCCGCAGCTGCCCGCCCGGCTGCGCGACCCGTTCCTGGCGCTCGGTCAGGACCTGGCGTCGGCGATGGTGACGGCGCTGGGTGCGCAGGGCTCGTTCGTCGCGGTCAACAACGTCGTCTCCCAGTCGGTCCCGCACCTGCACCTGCACGTCGTACCCCGCACCAAGGGTGACGGGCTTCGCGGCTTCTTCTGGCCCCGGACCACCTACGACGACGCGGCCGAGCGCGCCCGCTACGCCGCGGTGCTGGCCGAGTCGCTGAACTCCGGAGCCTGATCCTCCTCTGCGGTGGCCAGGCGTGGGCGGAAGCCGTCGAGGTTTCCGGTCGCCATGGCGCCCAGCCACACGCCCGCGGCCCCCAGGGCCATCCCCCCGAGCGTGTCGACGAAGAAGTGCCAGCCCAGGTAGACGGTCGCGAGCACCGTGAGGGAGAAGAACACCCACGCAAGGGTCCGCCACGACCGCCGCACATGGACCAGCTCGGCGATGAGGCAGATGGTCATCATCATGCCGACGTGCAGCGAGGCGAAGGCGGCGATCGTCTGCACCGCCTGGGTCGCCCACGGATCCGCCAGGACCGCGATCCGCTCGTCGAGCAGCTGCTGCTCGATGGTGGTCACGTCGGTGTGCGCAAGAGCGGCGAAGTTGTCGGGCGCGGTGTAGATGGGACCCAGCGTCGGCACCAGGTAGTACACCGCGACGCCGAGCACCCAGTCGAACGCGATCGCCGTGACGTACCACGCCCCCTTGACCCGGTTGCGCGTCCAGACGAGCGCGATCGCCAGCGTGACCGGAATCAGCCCGATCCAGGCGATGTAGACGGCCGAGAAGAAGTGGGCGGCCAGCCCGGTGCCGAACACGGCGTGCAGCACGGTGGCCGGGTCGTGGCCGAACCACAGGAGTCGGTCCACACGCGCCAGGGTGGCATCCCAGATGTGGTGGTTGACGAACGGGACATAGCTCTTCAGGTTGCGGAAGGTGGCGTAGCAGACGTACCACGCCCCCAGCCCGCTGAGCATGAACACCACGTGCGCCCGGTCCCAGCGGCGGCGGGCGACGCCCACCAGCGCCGACGGCAGCGAGCCGGGGTGACCCCAGGCTGCCCAGACTGCGCGGGGAACCACGTCGACCAGGAAGGCCAGCAGCACGATCACGGGCAGACGCACGTACGTCGGCACGACCACGCCGTCCGGGTCGCGGACCGGCAGGTCCCAGATCCACGCGACGGCGAGGTTGGCGACGATCAGCAGCAACGCCATGGCACCGGCCACGCGGAAGTTCGCCTTCCCCACCCCCTCAGCCTAGTCACCGACGGGCCCTAGAGTGGGCGAACACCTCCGTCGGCCATCGCGCCCGGACGAGGTCCCCGGCAGCGCGGCGGCGAAGGCGGCCGCGGACATCAGCAGAAGGAGTACGCCACATGGGTCGATTCGACGATCGGGTAGCGATCATCACCGGTGCCGCACAGGGCATCGGAGCCGGCACCGCCAAGCGCTTCGCCGAGGAAGGCGCGGCGGTGGCCGTCCTCGACCTCGACGAGGCCAAGGCCCAGGCCACGGCGGCGGCCCTCGGCGGGCCGGCGAAGGCGATCGGCGTCGGCTGCGACGTCGCGGACGGTGACTCCGTCGAGGCAGCCGTGGGCCGGGTGCTCAGTGAGCTCGGCGGGCTGCACGTCCTGGTCAACAACGCCGGCATCACCCGCGACAACCTGCTGTTCAAGATGAGCGAGGACGACTGGGACGCCGTGCTGGGGGTGCACCTCAAAGGTGCGTTCCTGATGAGCCGCGCCGCCCAGAAGACCTTCGTGGGGCAGAAGTACGGCAAGATCCTCAACCTGTCCAGCGTCTCGGCGAACGGCAACGCCGGGCAGGCCAACTACTCGGCGGCCAAGGCCGGCGTGCAGGGCTTCACCCGGACGCTGGCGCTCGAGCTCGGGAAGTTCGGTGTCAACGTCAACGCCATCGCGCCCGGGTTCATCGCCACCGACATGACCGACGCGACGGCTCGTCGGCTGGGCGTGGACGTGGACGACTTCCGCAAGGCCGCGGCGGAGGCCAACCCGATCAAGCGGGTCGGCTTCCCCGAGGACATCGCCGCCGCTGCCGCCTTCCTGTGCAGCGACGAGGCGTCCTACATCACCGGGCAGACGCTGTACGTCGACGGCGGCGCCAAGGTCTGAGCCGCCTCGGCGGGGAGATATCACACGCTCCGGCCGTCTCGACACGGGCGGGCCTACCCATCAGGGTGGGCCCGCTCCGTCATGCTGGAGGGCATGAACCCATCGCTTCGCCCCTCTTCCCCCGCGCGCGGGCGGGTCCAGGCGGCCGTGGCACTGGCGCTGACCGCCTGCCTGGTCCTGGCCGGCTGCGGCGGTGACGAGAAGCCGGCAGCATCCGCGTCGTCGAAGCGGCCGCAGTCCCAGCCCACGCAGGGTGGGACGACGCTCGCCGCCGTGTGGCCGCTGACCGGGCTGCCGGCGCCGAGCCGGACCCCCCACCACCCGGTGCTCGTGGTGAAGATCGACAACACCAGCTCCAGCACACCCCAGATCGGGCTCAGCAAGGCCGACCTCGTCGTCGAGGAGCTCGTGGAGGGCGGCATCACCCGGCTGGCCGCGATGTACTACTCCCACGTCCCGCCGGTCGTCGGCCCGGTGCGCTCGATGCGGGCCTCCGACATCGGTGTCGTGAAGGCCACGCACGCGGTGCTGGTCGCCAGCGGTGCCGCACCGCCGACGTACCACCGGCTGCGGGCCGCGGACGTGCACTTCCGCGACGGCGGGGCCGGCTACTACCGGGCGGGCGACCGGCCGGCGCCGTACAACCTCATGGTGCGGCTGCGCGACCTGGTGAAGTCCCTGGGTGGCAAGCCGGTGGTCCCGGCCAACTACCTCCCGTGGGGCAAGAAGACCGACTACGCCGGCTCCGGGGTGGCGCGCCAGATCTCCGTGCGCTTCAGCCCCGCCAGCACGACGAACTTCTCCTACGTCAAGAAGAGCCACAAGTACGCCAACACCAACTCCCATGCCGCACACGGCGACCGGTTCTCCGCGGACTCGGTGCTCGTGCTGCGGGTGCGTGAAGGCGATGCCGGCTACCTGGACCCCGCCGGCAGCCACGTGCCCGAGACCATCTTCCAGGGCAAGGGCGAGATGCTGCTCTTCCACGGCGGCAAGGTGCTGCACGGCAGCTGGGCCAAGAAGAAGCGGTCCAGCCCGTTGGAGCTGCGCACCAAGGCCGGCAAGATCAAGGTGCCGCCGGGCAACGTGTGGATCGAGCTGCTGCCGATCAACCGGGACGGTGGCTCGGTCCGCTGGGGCAAGTGAGGCCGAGCCCCGGGCTCAGCCTTCCTCCTCCTCGGGGAGGAGGTGCCCCGGGTCCGGCAGATGGACGCCACTGTCGGCCAGGGAGCGCAGCCCGCTGAGGATGAACCCGATCGCGGTCTCGACCTGGGCGACCGCGACCCGCGGGTGCTCGGCCTTGGAGATGCTCTCGCCCGCCGCGGACATCGCCCCGAAGAAGATCCGGCTGAACGTGGCCACCATCTCGTCGTCGAGCTCGTAGGTGGACACGTCCAGGATCGAGCGCACCAGCTCCTGGACCAGCCCGAAGGAGGAGCGCTCCTCCTGCTCCCGGAACCGCTCGTAGCCGAGCACGGCCGGCCCCTCCTGGATGACCACGCGCTGGTAGCCGGGGTCCTGCACCACCTCGAGGAAGGCGCGCAGGCCGATCAGCGCCTTCTCCCAGGGGTCGGAGGACCCCTTGATCGCGGTGCGGATCCGCTGCGAGGCGTCCGCCTCGATCTTCTCGAAGACAGCCTCGAAGAGGGCCTGCTTGCCACTGAAGTGGTGGTAGAGCGCGCCCTTGGTCACCCGCGCCTGGCGCACCACGTTGTCCAGGCTGGTGCCCGCGTAGCCGTGTGCGACGAAGAGCGTCTCCGCCTCGGCGACGAGGGCCCGCTTGGTGGAGGCGGAGTACTGCGCCCGGCGCGACACCCCCTTGGGGAGCGAGGACCGGAGCTTCTCGGCCTGGGATCGCGGGGACATCCTGCGAGTCTACGAAATACCGCCGGTCGGTGTGCCGGAGGTCACGGCCTGATGGTTTGGTGCCGGGGCACCGAAGGGACATACTCGCAGTACGTACTCACAGTATGTAAGAAAGGATGCCCACCATGACCTGGACTTCGTTCCATCGCCGTGGAGAGGTGCTCCGCACGGTCGTCGACGAGGTCGATGCCCGCCGCGACGGCATGGTGCCGATGGACCTCCCGGGCGTCGCCGAGACCTTCCGCGACGAGCTGGACCTCATCGCCGCGTTGAGCCTGCGCTGGCACGCCCGCCTCTCCGGCAACGTCGAGCGCGCCCTGATGGGAGAGCCGCTCGACCTGGGGTCGGCCGTGGCGCTCGCCTGGCACCAGACCTGCGCGGAGCTGCCCGGCATCCGGCTGCTGCTCGACCGGTGCACCGACCACCCTGCAGACGCGGCGATGGGCGCCGCACTGGCGCACGCGCGCGAGAAGGAGTGGGCCGGACTGGCGATCGCCGCCGGACTGGCCAGCGACGGTGGAGCGGCCGCGGCTGCCGCAGGTCGCCGGCTCGTGGAGGACCCGGCGCGGCGCGGACCGGACACACCAAGCCAAAGCCAGGCGGCACGGCGCGAGCCTGCCGCCACGGTCGACGAACCTCCCACTCCCTCCCTCGTCGACCGGATCAGGGCGGTTCTCGCCGCCTGATCCCCCGGAGGACGACGGCCCCGACGACTCCCTCCCTGTCCGGGGCTGTCGTCCTCCGCGCTGTTCGCTCCGCGGCGTCCGCGTGTCACGATGAGACGTATGGATCCCGCAGCGGGCAGGTTGCTCATTGCCACCCCCTCGCTGGTGGACCCCAACTTCGCGCGCAGCATCGTGCTGCTCGTCGACCAGGGCGATGAAGGCGCTCTCGGGGTCGTGCTCAACCGCCCCCTGGAGGTGGAGGTCGGGCGGGTCCTCAACGGATGGGACCGGCTGGTCGACCGCCCGGACGTGCTCTTCGGGGGCGGGCCGGTGCAGACCGAGGTCGCCCTCGCGCTCGCCCGGGTCAACGCCGAGCAGGAACCGATGGGCTGGCGACGCGTCGACGGCGAGCTCGGCCTGCTGGACCTGGATGCGCCCGTCGAGCTGCTGGAGCAGGCGCTGAGCTCGCTGCGCATCTTCGCCGGGTACGCCGGCTGGTCGGCCGGCCAGCTCGAGGCCGAGATCGCGGAGGGCTCCTGGATCGTCGTACCCGCCGAGCCGCAGGACCCGTTCCTCGGCGATCCGGCGCTCCTGTGGGGGCAGGTGCTGCGCCGTCAGGGCGGGCGGCTCGCGATGCTGGCGACCCAGCCGAGGGACCCGGCATCGAACTAGGGCGTCTGTAGAATGCCGGGGTGACTCAACAGACGCCGGGCTTCGGGACAGCCGTCATCGAGAGCACCCACGTCGAGCAACGCCACCAGACCACCGACGACGGCGACCACGAGCGGCTCTCCCACTACGTCCCCAAGGACAAGCTGATGGAGGCCATGGTCAACGGCACGCCGGTGATCGCCCTGTGCGGCAAGGTGTGGGTGCCGAGTCGGGATCCGGAGAAGTACCCGACCTGTCCGGAGTGCAAGGAGATCTGGGAGAGCATGCGCGAGGGGGGCGACGAGTGAGCGGGCCGAGGGTGCGCACAGCGCTCACCGGGCAGTCGTGCGGCCGTAGCGCGGCGTGACCCCGGAGTCCCCGAAGCCGTCGCGGCTCGAGCTTCCCCCTGCCTACCCGGCCCGGGCTGCCTGGGGCACCGCGCCGAGCCTGCGCGCCTGGCAGACCGAGGCGATGGCCCGCTACTTCGACGGCGAGGCCCGCGACTTCCTCGCCGTCGCGACCCCGGGCGCCGGCAAGACGACGTTCGCGCTGACGATCGCTGCCGAGCTGTTGTCCCGCCGGATCGTGGACCGGATCACGGTGGTGGCGCCGACCGAGCACCTCAAGGTCCAGTGGGCCAACGCCGCCGGACGGGTGGGCATCCCGCTCGACCCGACGTACTCCGGCGGAAAGGGCCGCACCAGCGGCGACTACGTCGGCGTCGCGGTGACCTACGCCGGTGTCGCGGCCAACCCACTGGCCATGCGGATCCGCACCGAGCGCTTCAAGACGCTGGTCATCCTCGACGAGGTGCACCACGCCGGCGATGCGCTGTCGTGGGGCGAGGGCATCCGCGAGGCCTTCGAGCCGGCCAAGCGGCGCCTGGCGCTGACCGGCACCCCGTTCCGCTCCGACATCAACCCGATCCCGTTCGTGACCTACGTGCCCGACCCGGAGAGCGGGCCCGGCGTGCTCAAGTCGGTTGCGGACTACACCTACGGATACGGTCACGCGCTGGGCGACCACGTCGTACGGCCGGTGCTCTTCTGGGCCTACAGCGGCGAGATGCAGTGGCGCACCCGGGCCGGCGACGAGGTGTCCGCCCGGCTGGGGGAGCCGCTGACCAAGGACCTGGCCGCACAGGCACTGCGCACGGCGCTGGACCCGGGCGGCGCGTGGATGCCGGCGGTGCTGCAGGCTGCGGACCGGCGGCTCACCGAGGTACGTCGACACGTCCCCGACGCCGGTGGCCTGGTGATCGCCAGCGACCAGGACTCCGCCCGCGCCTACGCCCAGCTCCTCGACCGGATCACGGGGGAGAAGCCGGTCGTCGTCCTGTCCGACGAGAAGGCCGCGTCGAAGAAGATCGAGCAGTTCGACGAGGGCGAGCAGCGCTGGATGGTGGCGGTCCGGATGGTCTCCGAAGGCGTCGACGTGCCGCGGCTGGCCGTCGGGGTCTACGCCACCACCACCTCCACACCGCTGTTCTTCGCCCAGGCAGTCGGCCGCTTCGTGCGGGCGCGCGCCCGCGGGGAGACCGCCTCGATCTTCCTGCCGTCCAGCCCGGCGCTGCTCACCTTCGCGGCGGACCTCGAGACCGAGCGTGACCACGTCCTGGGGCGCACGGTGACCGACGAGGCGGACATCTTCGCCGCCGAGGACGACCTGCTGGCGCAGGCGCAGGCCTCGGAGGCGGCTTCCGCGGAGGAGCTCGGCCTGCCGTTCGAGGCGCTCGACTCCCAGGCCCGCTTCGCGCACGTGTTGTACGACGGGGCGGAGTTCGGCCACGAGGGCGAGGTGCATGTCGGCTCGGAGGAGGAGTTGGACTTCCTCGGCATCCCCGGCCTCCTCGAGCCCGACCAGGTCCGCCAGCTGCTGCAGACCCGGCAGCGACAGCACGGCCGCGCCGTGCCCGATCCCGCCCGGGAGATCGAGCGGGAGATCGAGCGGGACGTCAGCACCCACGAGCAGCTCGCCGTGCTGCGCCGCGAGCTCAACGGCCTCGTCGCCGCCTGGCACCACCGCACCGGCACTCCGCACGGCGTCACCCACGCCGAGCTGCGCAAGAAGGCCGGCGGCCCGGCCGCGGCCGTCGCGAGCGCCGGTCAGCTCCGCAAGCGCATCGACCTGCTGCGCGAGATGGCGGCCCGCAAGACGTCGTGATGGGCGTGCGGTTTCACAGGTTCTCCTGTGAGGCATTCACTTCTCAGGTGTTGCAACGCCGGTGAAGTGATCGTTTCACGGGAGAACCTGTGAAACCGCCCTCACCAGGGGCCCCACCCGGTAGCCCACTTGCTCGGCCAGCGCGATCACTGTCGTCGACCGGACGATCGCGGGGTCACCCAGCACCAGGTCGATCACGCGCTGGAGGTCGGTGTTGGAGGCGGCGACGACCCGGCACCACATGTCGCCGGCGCCGGTGATGGTGTAGGCCTCGAGGACCTCGGGAATGGTGGCGAGGTGCTCGGCGACCTGCTCGTGGCCGGCGCCCTGGCGGATCTCCAGGGTGAGGAAACCGGTCACCGGGAAGCCCATCGCCGCGGGGTGGACGCGTGGTCCCCACCCGGTGACCACGCCGTTCGCGGCGAGCTTGTCCAACCGCGCCTGGACGGTGCCGCGCGCCACCCCCAGCCGACGGGACGCCTCGAGCACGCCGATCCGCGGCTCGGTGCTGAACAGATCGATCAGCTTGCCGTCCAGTTCATCCACGACACACCCCATGACTGTGCACATTGTCCAGCAGCACAAGGAAGTGTTGCACATTCTGTCGTGGCTCGACAGGGTTGGTGCATGACGACCTCCACTCCTGACATCGCGTCCACCGGCGCGGCGCTGACCGCCGACGAGCTGAAGGCCGACCTGACCGCAGACCAGCTCCAGCAGTTGGTCGGTCTGGTGCAGTACGACGCCGACGGTGACGTCTTCCCGGTCACCGGGTGGGACGCCATCGTCTTCGTCGCCGGCAACGCCACCCAGAGCGCGCACTACTACCAGTCGGCGTGGGGCATGGACCTGGTCGCCTACTCCGGGCCCGAGACCGGCAACCGCGACCACAAGTCCTTCGTGCTGCAGTCGGGCTCCATCAAGTTCGTCGTGAACGGAGCCGTCGACCCCGACAGCCCGCTGGCAGACCACCACCGCCGACACGGCGACGGGGTCGTGGACATCGCGCTGGAGGTGCCCGACGTCGACCGGTGCATCGCCCAGGCGCGCAAGGCCGGAGCCACCGTCGTACGGGAGCCGGAGGACGTCTCCGACGACCACGGCACGGTGCGGATCGCGGCGATCGCGACGTACGGCGAGACGCGGCACACGCTGGTCGACCGGAGCCGGTACGACGGCCCCTACCTGCCCGGCTACGTCGTCCAGCACGGCAGCTGGGAGAAGAGGGCCGGTCAGCCGAAGCGGTTGTTCCAGGCCCTCGACCACGTCGTCGGCAACGTCGAGCTCGGCCGGATGGACGAGTGGGTCACCTTCTACAACAAGGTGATGGGATTCGTGAACATGGCCGAGTTCATCGGTGACGACATCGCCACCGACTACTCCGCGCTGATGAGCAAGGTCGTCGCGAACGGCAACCACCGGGTGAAGTTCCCGCTCAACGAGCCGGCGGTGGCGAAGAAGAAGTCGCAGATCGACGAGTACCTCGAGTTCTACCGCGGTGCCGGCGCGCAGCACCTCGCGCTGGCCACGGGCGACATCCTCGCCACGGTCGACGCCCTGCGGGCCAACGGCGTGGAGTTCCTCGACACCCCGGACTCCTACTACGAGGACCCCGAGCTGCGGGCACGCATCGGTGAGGTGCGGGTGCCCATCGAGGAGCTGAAGCGGCGCAAGATCCTGGTCGACCGGGACGAGGACGGCTACCTCCTGCAGATCTTCACCAAGCCGCTCGGTGACCGGCCGACCGTGTTCTTCGAGCTCATCGAGCGACACGGCTCGCTCGGCTTCGGCAAGGGCAACTTCAAGGCGCTGTTCGAGGCGATCGAGCGGGAGCAGGACAAGCGCGGCAACCTCTGATCGAGCCCGCGGCGGACGGGTCCGGCTTTCGACGGCTATGTCGGGCAGGGGCCAACCCGAAGGTGTCATGCGCCGCGGAGGTCAGCGGCCTAGCGTGAGGCAAGCCCTCCCGACCGTCCCCCGAACGGAGCACAACGATGAAGTACGTCATCAGCTGGGAGACCCGACCCGGCATCACCGAAGAGACCCTGGCGAGATCGCTGCAGGTGTTCGGCAAGTGGTCGCCGGCACCGGAGAACACCTTCAAGGAGTTCCTCGGACGCGTCGACGGCAACGGGGGATTCGCCGTCGTCGAGACCGATGACCCGAAGGCGCTGGCCAAGGACACCGCACCCTTCGGCGCGTTCTTCGAGTTCCACGTCTACCCGTGCCTGGACATCACCGACACCGCCGCCATCGGCATGGAGGCGATCGGCTTCCTGGAGAGCATCAGCTGATCGCACGCGGCACAATGGGCCCATGAGCACGCGTGCCGTCGAGGTGAGGATCACCGGCCTGGTGCAGGGTGTCTTCTTCCGGGCGCGGTGCACGGACGAGGCGCAGCGGCTCGGCGTGCGGGGCTGGGTGCGCAACGAGTACGACGGCGCGGTGCGCGCCCACTTCGAGGGTGCGCCCGCTGCCGTCGAGGAGCTCGTGCGCTGGTGCCACTCGGGCAGCCCCTGCGCGCAGGTCGACCACGTGGACGTCGTCGACGCCGAGACGACCGGCTTGCACGGCTTCAGCGCGGACTAGTCACCCGTCGGCGAGCCGCTCGGCCAGTGGGGCGCCGTCGCAGCAGTTGGCCTTCGTGTGGCAGTGCGGGCACAGCCAGCGGGTCGCGATCGGGTCGAAGGTCTTCCCGCAGTAGTCGCACGGCATGGTCCCGAAGGTACGACGCGCCGCCCCGCCGACGGGACCGGCGCGCCGCGTCGCGCGCTCACACGAGGTGGTGCTGGTGCGCGAACGCGGCGGCCGCGGTGCGCGAACCCACGTCGAGCTTGGTGAAGATGTTGCTCAGGTGCCGGGCGACCGTCTTGTGGCTCAGCACGAGGTCAGCGGCGATCTCGCTGTTGCTCTTCCCCGCCGCGACGAGGCGGAGCACCTGTGCCTCGCGCTCGCTGAGCCCACCGGGCAGCGCGGAACCGGCCAGGGCGTCCAGGTCGCGAAGGTCCGGCGTCGCGCCGAGCCTGCTGAGCTCCGCGCGCGCCGTGCCCAGCTCGCGGGCCGCGGACTCCTCGTCGCCCAGGGCTCGCAGAGCCCTTCCGAGCAGGACCCGGGCCAGTGCCACGTCGTACGCGGCGTCGCCAGCCAGCCACAGTCGCATCGCCTCGTGCGCTTCGGCCGCTGCGTCGGCCGGGCGACCGGTGACGAGGGCGACCCGGCCGCGCGCGCCCGCGGCGCGCGCGAGGACGGCCGGGCACCCGAACGACGCGGCGAGCCGGGTGAGCTCCTCGGCGGCAGCCGTCGCTTCCTCCAGCTGGTCCGTCGCGCAGCAGACGACGACCGCGGCGGGAAGCAGCCGCGACCGCTCCACCGGACCGGTGGGGGCGTCGAGCAGGCGACGCAGCGTGGCCATCGCTGCCTCGGCGCGGCCCTGGGCGAGCCACAGCAACGCCTGCCCCGGCTGGGGATCACAACCGCCCGCAGCGGCCGACTCGTAGGACGATCGGGCACCGTCGAAGTCGCCCAGGACGGACAGGACGTCCCCGCGCTCCCGCATGACCAGCGCGATCGGCTCGGGGTTGCCGGCCCGCGAGTAGCGGCGCGCCGCCTGGTCGAGCTCCGCCAGCGCATCGGTGAAGGCTCCGTGGGCCCGCAGCATCTGGGCCCGGTGCACCGCGCACTGGCCGACGAACGGCACCAGCCCGGGTTGCTGGTCGCACCAGCGCGTGAGGGCGGCGGTCCAGTCTGCGGCGCGACCCAGGTCGCCGAGCTCCTGGCAACCCTCGATCATGGTGCAGTAGACGTTGCCCGCGACGACGGGGGAGCACTCGCCAGCGGCGACGGCGACCATGGCCTCGTCGAACAGCTGCAACCCTGCCGGGACCTCGCCGGTGGCGAGGAGGAAACGGCCCTGCGAGCTGAGCCCGAGAGCGACAAGGTCGGCGTCCCGGAACCGCCGGCCGACGGTGGTGTACTCGACGGCGCACCGGTGCGCCTGCTCGTAGTCGTGCTGGGCCAGGTGCTGGTACATCTGGTGCAACAGCACCCAGCCGCGTTCGACCACGTCGTCGTCGATCTCGTCGAGGATGCGTTCGGCACGCGCGACCCAGCCCATCCCGATCGTCGAGCGTCCGGTCGTGTTCAGGGTGAGTGCCATGGTCAGGGCGCTCCTCGCTGCGCCGACTGCGTCGCCCGCTGCGCTCTGGCGGTGGAATGCTTCGGTCAGGCACCGGACGGCCTCGTCCATCTCCCCGACCAGGTAGCCGGCGACACCGGCCCGCTCGAGGGCGTCCAGGTCGAGCTGCGCCAGGTCGTGGCCGGCGGTCGCGTCGAACGCTGCTCGCCAGTCACCGGCGCGGTACGCCTCGGCCGCAACGGCCAGGTCCTCGACAACGCCCATGTCGACGCCTCCTGCCTGCAGCATAGGGCTGTCAGGCAGGCACGCGCCCGGGACGAATCGGTCAGGCCGGGACAGCAGCAGGCGCCGGCCTGCGCTCCACGATCCGGTGGACCACATGGGCAGCGTCCCGGCTGACGCCCGGCAGCACCATCGAGCTCATCGCGTACTGGAAGCTCAGGCCGCAGAAGAACAGCCCGGGACAGTCCTCGACGACGCCGCGGTACTCACGTGGCCAGCCGTCCTCCCCGATGACGGGCAGCTGGATCCAGTCGAAGACCTGACGAAAGCCCGTGCACCAGACCACGTTCGCGACGTCCAGCACACGGCCGTTCGCGAGCTGCGGGCGACCGTCGTGGACACCGGCGAACCGTTCCTCGATCCGCTCGATCCCTCGTCCGAGCAGGTCCTTGGTGTGCACCCGCATGGCCGGCCCACCGTGGCTGCGCACCTCGAGCATCTCCTTGCGGCCCATCGGCGTACGCCGGGTCAGCACGTGCCGGAACACGAACAACACCAGCGGGAAGGCAGCGCGGCCCCGGCGGGAGTCGGTGTTGAACGGGAGGGCTCCGGTGTCGCGACCGCACAGGGTCGTGGAGCGGGTCAGCGCCAGCTCGTAGGCGATCTCCTGTCCCGAGTGGGAGGCGCCGACAACGAGCACCGGCCCCTCGGCGAGTTGGTCGGGCCGCCGGTATGCGCTCGAGTGCAGCTGCACGATGCCGGGTGCCAGGTCGGCCGCCGCGTCAGGGACCAGCGGCGTCCGGCCGAACGATCCGGTGCACACCACGATGCTGTCGGCGACGAACGTCCCGGTGTCGGTCGTCGCGACGAAGACGTCGCCCCGCTTCTCCAGGGAGAGGACCCGGGTGCCCAGCCGGACCGGGAGCTGGTGGTGCCGTGCGAACGTCTCGAGGTAGTCGCCGACCTCGTCCTTCGACGGGTAGTGCGTCGGGTCTCCGGGGAAGCGCAGGCCGGGCAGGCCGTCCATCCGTGCCGGTGTGAACAGGCGAAGGGTGTCCCACTGGTTGCGCCAGTTGTCACCGAGACGGTCGTGTCCGTCCACGATGAGGAACTCCCGACCGGCGCGCTTGAGGTGGTAGCCGGTGCACAGGCCGGCCTGGCCGGCTCCGATGACGAGGGTGTCGAGGCGAGTGGTGGTGGTGTCCATGATGTCCTCCCAGGTGCGGTGGTGCACACGACGGTAGGAGGCGTGGAGGGCGCCCGGCGTCGGGCGAATGACCCAACTTCTCGGCCGCACCGTGGGTCATTCGCCCCGAGTTCAGTCCCCGAGTTCAGTCCAGATCGGCGACGGCGACCAGCTCGGCCTCCTCGACCGAGTGCGGTGCGGCGTGGTGCTGGCCGAGGTGACGCCGCCCGGCGGCCAGGATGACCACTCCGATCGCGACCGCACCGGCGCCCATCCAGAAGGGCGCGTGCACGCTCACGTGCTCACCGAGCTTGCCGGCGAGCCAGGGGGCGACCGCACCACCGGAGAAGCGGACGAACGAGTACGCCGCTGACGCGACGGGTCGCTCGACCGGTGCGGCGCCCATCACGGCCTGGGTGATGACGGTGTTGTTGATGCCCAGGAACGCACCGGCGACGATGACGCCCACGATGAGGACGGCCTTGCTGTCGGTCCACACCGCCATCATCACCAGGTCGAGCGCGAAGAGGGACAGCGCGCCCAGTGCGGTCGGCACCATCCCGATCCGCGCCTCGAGCCACGGGGCGACCCAGACGGAGGTGACCGCGAGCAGCAAGCCCCACCCGAAGAAGATCCAGCCCACCTTCGCCGCGGTCAGATCCAGCGGGAAGGGCGTGAACGCGAGCAGGGTGAAGAAGCCCATGTTGTAGAACAACGCGGTCAGCGCGACGGTGAGCAGGCCCGGGTAGCGCAGGGCCCGGAAGGGATCGGCCAGGGAGGTCTTGTGCTCGGCCGGCGGGGTGGCGGGGAGCAGGAAGGTGGTCGCGAGCAGGGCGACCAGCATCAGCACGGCCACCCCGTAGAACGGCGCTCGCCAGGAGATCTCACCGAGCTGGCCACCGACGATGGGGCCCATCGCGATGCCCAGGCCGAGCGCCGCCTCGAACAGGATGACCGACTGGGCCACCGACCCGCGGGCGGACATCACGATGGTCGACAGGGCGGTGGCGATGAACAGGGCGTTGCCCAGACCCCAGCCGGCGCGGAAGCCGACGATGGCGCCGACGGTGTCGGAGGCGCCGGCCAACGCGGAGAAGACGATGATCAGGGCCAGGCCGGCGAGCAGGGTCTTCTTCGCGCCCAACCGACTGGAGACGACGCCGGTGATGAGCATCGCCACGCCCATCACCGCCATGTAGCTGGTGAACAGCAGCGACACCTGGCTCGGCGAGGCGCCGAGCTGGTCGGCGATCGGCTTGAGGATCGGGTCGACGAGTCCGATGCCCATGAACGCGATCACGCACGCGAACGCGACGGCCCACACCGCGCGGGGTTGCCGGAGAGTCACAGTTGGCCTTTCGGGGGAGGGAGGAGGTCGCGCAGGAGCGCCACCGCGGCGGCGAGGTCCTGGGCGGAGTGGGTGCCGAGCCGTCCCACGACGATCGCGCCGTTGGCGCGGCGGGTCTGGGCCAGCACGGCGACACCCTCGTCGGTGAGGCTGACCACGCTGGCTCGCGCGTCGCTGGGATCGGCGTCCTTGCGGACCCAGCCGCGCTCGACCAGGGCCTGCACGGTCCCGGACATGGTCGGCTGGCTGCACTGGTCGATCCCCGCCAGGGCGGTCACACCCTGGGGACCGTGTTCGTCGAGGATCGACAGGAGGCGCATCCCCACGGGTTGCTGCTGCTCCTTGCGGAGCCAGCGGATCAGCCGGGCGGCGTACAACGTCAGCTCGCTGCCCAGGTCCTCGAGGCTCCGGTCGGTCACGAGGAGCCAGTTTACATAGGCAACCTATTGAGTGCACCGTGATGCCAGTCACCCGCCCCGGGCTGTTGTAACGCGGAGTACGCGCTGCTGAGTGCCTTCCCGGGGGGACACTCAGCATCCTGTACTCCGCGTTACAAGCGCCGGGACGCCCGCTCGCTTCGTGGCTACTGGACCGGGGATACCAGGGGGATGTCCGGGTCCCGCATGCGGCGCCGGCGCTCGTCCGCCATCGACTCGGCGAAGCGCAGCAGCGATGACGGCATCGTCCAGCCGTAGCGATCGACGGTGGTGCGGAACTCACGCAGGAGCCGATCCTCGGCCTGGCGGCGCCGGTCGCCGAAGAACTCCGCCCAGGTCACGCGCGACATGCCGAGCCCCAGACCGCAGATGAGGTCCTGTCGCGTCTTCTCGTCCCAGGCGATCTGCTCGGGCGGTCGGTCGGCCGTGCCGCCGCGCTCAACGCGCTGGAACTTCTTGAACCCGTCGAACTCGAAGACATGGCGACCGACGACCAGGTCCGTCCAGAACTGACGTCGTTCCACTCGGACCGGGAATTGCGTGATGGGTTCACCGCCCAACTGCAGGCCGCAGACGAGATTGCGGAGCAGTGACTCGCCGGGGCTCTCCGCACCCGGGTCGGACAGCTCGAACGAACGTCGAGCCCGAACGACGTTGGGCCAACACCACATGAGCGAGAGCTGCTCGTGGAAGTCGAGCTCGGTGGCACCCCGCCGACGTGCCGCGTCGCACGCCACGAGGCCGGTCGGATCATCGTGCTCGCGCGCGAGGTCGAGCGCTGTACGGGCCAGCCCGGTCAGGCGCATGCCGTCGACCCTTTCGGTGCCGAGCAGCCCGATCCGGGTGAGGTGGTGCTTGACGCCGTGCGTCGTCCGGGATCCGCCGACACCGAAGCGGGTCACGTGCACGAGCGGGTCGTCGGGCTTCAACATGGGAAGCCGCCAGGCGCGGGCTGCCGAGTCGTGGCTCATCAGGTGTGGCCGTTGCATCAGGAGATGCGCGGCCCGATCGCGCAGCTGCATCAGCCCGTCGTACGGGTCGAGCTGCTCGACGAGCGCACGCTCGGCGTAGACCCCTCGTCGTACGACGACCCAGGGGCCGTTCGCCTCGGTGCTCCGCCGGATCTCCTGCTCGGTGTAGCCGGCCATGAGCAGCTGTTGGCGGCTCACGACGCCGCCCTGTCGGCGGATCAGTCCCGGGATCGGTTGCATGCACCGACCATCGACGTACCTCCCGGGCGACGCACGCGCCGCGAACGCCCCTGTGGACAACGGCCAGCCGGGACGCTGCTGTGGACGTTTGCCGGTCAGCCGCTGGATGTAACGCGGAGTACGCGCTCCTGAGTGTCACCCCGGGCACGCACGCAGCAGCATGTACTCCGCGTTACATGCGCGCGCGGGCCGCTCCGGGAGACGACCGGCGGACGGACTGGGCGAGGAAGCTCGGGCTCCGCTCGTGCGCCGTGGTCACCGTGTCCCAACCCGCGGCGCCGAGGGTCACCACGCTGACCGGGAAGATGCCCAGGTCCTCCCGGTCGATGTGCTCGCCGAGGTGGGCGAACATCTTCCGCACGCGCTCGCTGAACATCGGGTCGTCCGGGTCCACCGTGCGCAGGAACTCGTCGAGCTCACGGTGCTCCTGGGTCAGGTCCTCGATCTCGTCGGTGAACTCGCCCGCGTCGGTCAGCGCCGCGAACACGCCATCCTCCTCGCGCCGCACGTGCTCGGCCAGATGCAGCCGCAGCCGCTCCAGCAGCGCCACGACCCGTTCGCGTTCGACGTGCCGGAGCGCCTTCTCGACGTCGCCGGCGTCGTCGAGCAGGGCGAGGTGCTCGTCCATCAGCTCCGAGAGCGGCTCGATCTGCCGACATCCGCAGTATTCACACACGTCGCGAGCACACCCTGCTCACACCCCGGGGCCGATGTCACCGCTGCCGACCCGCTCCCAGCCACGCTTGGGCGGACGGTTGCCGGCGGGGGAGACGTCCCGGCTCCGGTAGACGATGTAGGGCCGCGTGAGGTACCCGACGGGGGCGCTGAACACGTGCACGAGGCGGGTGAACGGCCACAGCGCGAACAGCAGGCAGGCGATGAAGGCGTGCAGCTGGAAGCCCAGGGGGGCATCGGAGATGGCAGCGACGTCCGGGTTGAAGGTCAGGAAGCTGCGGAACCAGACCGAGACGCCCTCGCGGTAGTTGTAGTGCTCGCCACCGGCGCCGCCGAGGCCGAACAGGCTGGACGCCACGGTGTTCCACATGCCCAGCACGATCACCACACCGAGGAAGAGGTACATCACCTTGTCCATCGGCGTGGTGGCCGAGAAGACCGGTCCGGTGGTCCGGCGCCGGTAGATCAGGATCACCATGCCGACGATCGTCGCGAGGCCGGCTGCCAGCCCTCCGACCAGCGCGAGCCAGTGGTACGCCGTCTCGTTGATGCCCACGGCCTCGGTCCACGACTGCGGGATCAACAGGCCGATGACGTGGCCGCCGACCACCCCGAGCATGCCGAAGTGGAACAGCGGACTGCCCAGGCGGAGCAGCCGCTTCTCGTAGAGCTGGGAGGAACGTGTCGTCCAGCCGAACTTGTCGTACCGGTAGCGCCACCAGTGGCCGAGCACGAAGGTCGCGAGGCAGAGGTAGGGGACGATCACCCACAGGAACGTGTTCATCGGGCACCTCCGGCAGCAGACGACACGAGCGGGTCGAACGTCGGCTCGCCGTACGGCGTCAGGCCGACCTCCTCGGCGGGCGGCCCTTCCTCGACCAGCTTGCGGACCAGGTCGCGCTCGTCGGCCCGCACACGGGGAAGCGTCGCGCAGACCGCCTCGACGGCGCCCGTCCAGCGCGAGCCGCTGTCGCGCAGGGACAGCCGCAGGAGCTCCAGGGACGCGCGGTGGTCCAGGAGCAGCTTCCAGCCGAGGCGCTGGTCGACCGTGGCGGCGTACTCCAGCACGACGCACAGGTGGTCGGGAAGCTCCTCACCCTCCGCCGGCGACGCGTCCAGCACGAAACCGGACCGCAGGTAGGTCTGCTTGAACCGCAGCAGTGCCAGCCCGCGCTTGCGGGTGTCGCCGTGGGTGAAGTAGGTGAGGTACAGGTTGCAGCGTCGACGGTTGTCGAACGTCTCGACGTAGTCGACCTCCAGCTCCGGCCCGGGAGTCCGCTCGAGCTCGTCGACCACCCCGAGCAGCGGTGCCGCAAGCGGCGGCGGCAGCCCGCCGGCGGCGCGACGGACGAGCGGCAGGTCGCCCAGCAGCCTCTCGTCGGGATAGCCGAGCAGCAGCGATGCCGACTGCCAGGCGGCACTGAGTTGTTCGGCCGGCAGGGTCGGGGCCGGGTGCCGGCTCATCGCAGGTCCGCCCCTCCGGTGAGTCCGGCGGTGCCACCCGGCCCGGTCGACCCGTCGTCGCTCGTGTCCGGCGTCCCCGCATCGGTCGCAGAGCCGACCGCGTCGGGCCCGTCCGGGGGTGGCGGGAAGAGCCCCGAGGGGCTGCCCTTGCCGTCCCAGTTGAGCAGGTTGACCCGGCCGCCCTTGCCGGCAGGTGCTGCCATCGTGTCGGACGTCTGCCGGTTCTGCAGCATCTGGAAGTTCTCCACTGCGATGGGTGCGGGAGCGCTGCCGGAGCCCTCGCCGAAGGGCCCCGAACCGCCCATACCCGGACCGCCCTCGTAGTCCAGCGAGCACTCTGTCGCCAGCTCCTCCAGCGAGTGCGCCTGCTCGGCGTGCGCGGGCGGGATGACGTAGCGCTCGTCGTACTTGGCCAGCGCGAGCAGCCGGTACATGTCGTACATCTGCTCCTCGGTCATGCCGACGCCGGCCGGGATCGAGCCGTCGGGGTCGCGGCCCATGTTGATGTCCCGCATGTAGGCGCGCATCGCGGCGAGTTTGCGCAGGACGCCGTCGACCACGGCGGTGTCGCCGGCGGTGAAGAGCTCGGCGAGGTACTCCATCGGAATGCGCAGCGCGTCGATGGCGGCGAACAGGTTCCTGCTGTCCTCGGCGTCCTCGCCGGTCTCGGCGACTGCGTCGACCACGGGCGACAGCGGCGGGATGTACCAGACCATCGGCATGGTCCGGTACTCCGGGTGCAGCGGCAGCGCGACCTTGAACTCGTTGATCAGCGCGTGGATCGGGGAGCGCTGGGCCGCCTCCACCCAGTCGAACGGGATGCCGGCGCGCTCGGCCTCCCGGATGACCTCGGGGTCGTTGGGGTCCAGCAGCACCGAGCGCTGCGCCTCGTAGAGGTCCTGGTCGTTCTCCACCGAGGCAGCCTCGAGCACCCGGTCGGCGTCGTACAGCACGAGGCCGATGTAGCGCAGTCGGCCGACACACGTCTCCGAGCACACGGTCGGGATGCCCACCTCGATGCGCGGGAAGCAGAACGTGCACTTCTCGGCCTTGCCGGTGCGGTGGTTGAAGTAGACCTTCTTGTAGGGACAGCCCGAGACGCACATCCGCCACCCGCGGCAGCGGTCCTGGTCGACCAGCACGATGCCGTCCTCGGAGCGCTTGTAGATCGCCCCGCTCGGGCACGACGCCGCGCAGGACGGGTTGAGGCAGTGCTCGCAGATCCGCGGCAGGTAGAACATGAAGGTCTCCTCCAGGGAGCGCTTCACCTCCGTGGAGACGCGTCGGAGCACCGGGTCGTTCTCGTACGTCGCTTGGGAGCCACCGAGGTTGTCGTCCCAGTTGGCCGACCACTCGATGCTCATGTCCTCGCCCGTGAGCAAGGACTTCGGGCGGGCGACGGGGGTGTGTTCCTGGGCCGGCGCGTCGGTGAGCGTGGAGTAGTCGTAGGTCCAGGGCTCGTAGTAGTCGTTGATGCTCGGCAGCTTGGGGTTGGAGAAGATCGTGGCCAGCTTCTTGAACCGGCCACCGGCCTTGAGCTTGAGCCGGCCGCGCTTGCCGAGCTCCCAGCCGCCCTGCCACTCCTCCTGGTCCTCGTAGCGGCGGGGGTAGCCCTGACCGGGACGCGTCTCCACGTTGTTGAACCAGACGTACTCGACGCCTGACCGGTTGGTCCACGCCTGCTTGCACGTGACCGAACAGGTGTGGCAGCCGATGCACTTGTCGAGGTTCATCACCATGGCCATCTGTGCCATCGGTTTCATCGTGTCGCTCCGCTCCGGGTCATCAGTACTGAACCTCCTGGGACCGCTTCCGGATCACGGTCACCTCGTCGCGCTGGTTGCCGGTGGGCCCCAGGTAGTTGAACGCGTAGGACAGCTGCGCGTAGCCGCCGATGAGGTGGCTGGGCTTGATCAGCAGCCGGGTGAGCGAGTTGTGGATGCCTCCCCGGTTGCCCGACGTCTCGGAGATCGGTACGTCGATCAGCCGGTCCTGCGCGTGGTGCATGTAGACGGTGCCTTCGGGCATCCGGTGCGAGACGATCGCCCGGGCCACGACCACGCCATTGCGGTTGACCGCCTCGATCCAGTCGTTGTCCGCGACGCCCACCTTCGCGGCGTCCGCCTCGCTCATCCAGATCGTCTGCCCGCCTCGCGAGAGCGACAGCATGAACAGGTTGTCCTGGTACTCGGAGTGGATCGACCACTTGTTGTGCGGGGTGAGGTACCGCACCGTCACGCCGAGCTCGCCCACGTCGCCGATGTCGGGCTCGCTGAACAGTGCTCCCATGTTGAGCGGGGGTCGGTAGACGGGCAGGCACTCGCCGAGCTCGGTCATCCAGTCGTGGTCGAGGTAGAAGGACTGCCGGCCGGTGAGCGTGTGCCACGGCTTGAGGCGTTCGACGTTGATGGTGAAGGGGGAGTAGCGCCGCCCGCCGCTCTCCGACCCGGACCACTCCGGTGAGGTGATCACCGGAGTGGGGGCGGCCTGGGTGTCGGCGAAGGTGATGCGCTTGCCCTCGTGCTCGGCGGCGAGGTCGTGCAGCCGGGTGCCGGTGCGCTTCTCCAGGGTCTTGAAGCCCTGCACGGCGAGGTGCCCGTTCGTGGTCCCGGAGAGCGCGAGGATGCCCTCGCAGCAGTGCACGTCGCGTTCGAGCGACGGTCGGCCGCCGCCGGCCCCACCGCGGATGGTGCCGTTCTTGGCCTTCAGGTAGTCGATGGCTTCGGTCACGTCGAAGGTGATGCCCTTGGTGGTCGCGCCGAGGCTGTCCAGCAGCGGCCCGATCGCCTCGAACTTCTCCGACACCGCGCCGTAGTCGCGCTCCACCTCGACGAGCTTCGGGAGCGAGACGCCCGGGACCGGCTCGCAGTCGCCGAGGCGCCAGTCCTGGGTGACGCCGTGGGGGTTGGCCATCGCGTCGGGGGTGTCGTGCGTGAGCGGGAGCGCCACCACGTCCTTGCGGACGCCGAGGCGTGGCCCGGCCAGCTCCGAGAACTTCCGCGCGAGCAGCCGGAAGATCTCCCAGTCGGTGCGGGTCTGCCACGGTGGCGCGATCGCCGGGTTGAACGAGTTCACGAACGGGTGCATGTCGGTGCTGGAGAGGTCGTGCTTCTCGTACCAGGTGGCCGCCGGGAGCACCACGTCGGAGAACAGCGTGGTGCTGGTCTGCCGGAAGTCGAGCGTGAGCAGCATGTCGAGCTTGCCCTCGGGGGCCTCCTCGACCCAGGTCACGTCCTGCGGCCGCTTCCCCTCGGGCGCCTCGGTGGCCCGGATCGAGGAACGGGTGCCCAACAGGTGCTTGAGGAAGTACTCGTTGCCCTTGCCGGACGAACCGAGCAGGTTGGCCCTCCAGATGGAGAGCACCCGGGGGAAGTTCTTCGGGTTGTCCGGGTCCTCTCCGGCGAAGCCGAGACTGCCGTCCTTGAGCTGCTCGACGACGTACTCGCCGACCGGCCTCCCGGCGGCTGCCGCCTCGTCGCAGATCTGCAGCGGATTGCGGTCGAAGGTGGGGTACGACGGCATCCAGCCCATTCGCGCGCTCTTGGCCAGCACGTCGGCCGTGGTCAACCCGGCGAGCCGGTGGTCGGAGGTGGCCGCCGAGAGCGTGTCGGCGGAGAAGTGGTCGTAGCGGTACTGGTCGGTGTGCAGGTACCAGTACGCCGTCTGGATCATGTTGCGCGGTGGACGGCTCCAGTCCAGCGCGTTCGCGAGCTGGGTGTACCCGGTGAGTGGGCGCACCTTCTCCTGACCGACGTAGTGCGCCCAGCCGCCGCCGTTGACGCCTTGGCAGCCGGTGAGCGTGGTCAGCGTCAGGAACGAGCGGTAGATCAGGTCGGAGTGGAACCAGTGGTTGGTGCCGGCGCCCATCAGGATCATCGACCGACCGCGGGACTCCTCGGCGTTGCGGGCGAACTCGCGGGCGATCCGCCGGGCCTGGCCGGCGGTGATGCCGGTGATCGGCTCCTGCCACTCGGGGGTGTACGACGCGTACTGCGCCTGCATCAGCTCGTAGACCGTCGTGACCAGGTGCCCGCCGACCCGGCGGACCGGCACGGCGCGCGTGACCTGTCCCGGCGTGCCGTCGAGGTCGTCGAAGAGGGGCAGCGTGACCTCGACCGTCTCGTGCTCGCCGGGGGCGCCGTCGAGGCCCAGCGTGGGCGTCACGCCCTGCAGGTCGAGGTTCCACCGGCCGACGCCCGCGTCGCCGAACCGGTGGCCCAGGGTCCCGTTGGGGACGACCGGCTGTCCGGTGGCAGCGTCCAGCAGCACCGTCTTGAAGGCGGCGTTCTCCTCGCCCCGGTGCTCGTCGAGGTCCTCGGCGGTGAGGAACTTGCCGGGCCGCACGACCTCGCCGGTGTCCTCGATCTTCACGAGGAAGGGCAGGTCGGTGTACTGCTTCACGTAGTCGTCGAAGTAGGGCGTGGTCCGGTCGGTGAAGAACTCCTTGAGGATCACGTTGCCCATGGCGAGCGCCAGCGCGCCGTCCGTGCCGGGCCGGATCGCCATCCACTCGTCGGCGAACTTCACGTTGTCGGCGTAGTCCGGGGAGACCACGACGACCTTCTGGCCGCGGTAGCGCGCCTCGGCCATCCAGTGCGCGTCCGGGGTGCGGGTGACCGGGACGTTGGAGCCCCACATCATCAGGTAGCCGGCGTCCCACCAGTCGCCGGACTCCGGTACGTCGGTCTGGTCGCCGAAGACCTGCGGAGAGGCGACCGGCAGGTCGGCGTACCAGTCGTAGAAGCTCAGCATGGAGCCACCCACCAGGTGGGTGAACCGCGCGCCGGAGGCGTGGGAGACCATCGACATCGCGGGGATCGGGGAGAACCCGGCGACCCGGTCCGGTCCCCAGGTCTCGATGGTGTGCACGTAGGCCGCCGCGACCATCTCGACCGCTTCCTGCCAGCTCGCGCGGACCAGGCCGCCCTTACCGCGCGCGGACTTGTAGGCGCGGGCGCGCTGCGGGTTGTCCACGACGTGTGCCCATCCCTTGACCGGGTCGCCGCCGTTCTGCTCCTTGCCCTCGCGGTACATCTGCAGCAGCAGGCCGCGCACGTAGGGATAGCGGATCCGCGTGGGCGAGTAGGTGTACCAGGAGAAGGCCGCGCCGCGCGGACAGCCGCGCGGCTCGTACTCCGGCCGGTCGGGGCCGGTCGACGGGTAGTCGGTCTGCTGGGCCTCCCAGGTGATGATCCCGTCCTTGACGTAGACCTTCCACGAGCACGAGCCGGTGCAGTTGACCCCGTGCGTGGACCGGACCACCTTGTCGTGGCTCCACCGGTCGCGGTAGAAGTCGTCGGCCTGGCGGCCCCCGGCCTTCTCCAGCGTGCGCAGGTCGTCGGACACGGTGCCCTTGGTGAAGAACCTCCGTGAGCGGACGAGGGCGTCCACCAGGGGGGTGTCCAGGCCGGGTTCAGCGGTCAACGTGTTCTCCTGCCGTGCGTCGGACGATGGTCAAGGTGAGCAGCAGGGTGAGGGCAGCGGTGAGCGCCAGGAGGTAGAGCCCCCACTCGTAGGAGCCGGCGCGTCCGTAGAGGTAGCCCATCAGCAGCGGCGGCACGAAACCACCCAGTCCGCCGGCCGCGCCGACGAGGCCGGTGACCCCACCCACCCGGGCCGGCTCGGTGACCTGGGCGATGAGTGCGAAGGTCGCGCCGCTGCCCGCCCCGAGGGACGCGGCCATGGTGAGGAAGCAGAGCGCGCCGAGAGTGTGCACCGGAGGGTGCGTCGAGACCACGGAGGCGGTCACGACGACGATCGCGAAGCACGTGGACAGGACCGGGACGGAGCCGACCTTGTCGGAGAGCCAGCCGCCCACCGGGCGCATCAGCACCGCCACCACCACGAAGCCGGCCATCCGGTTCGCCGCATCGGCGGGGCTGAGCGCGTACTCCGTCTTCAGGTACGCGGGCAGGTAGACCGAGAAGGCGACGTAGCCGCCGAACGCGACGGCGTAGAGCACGCACGCCTGCCAAGTGATCGGCAGGACGGCATTGCTCTTCAGGCGCGTCCACAGGCTGGTGGTCGGTGCCACTCGGCCCGGCGCGTCACGCAGCACCAGCCAGGACACGACCGCGTAGACGGCGAGAGCGGCGGCCACGATGAGGAACGGTGCCTGCTCGCCCAGATTGTCGAACAGCGTGACGGTGGTCAGGGCACTGATCGCGGTGCCGCCCATGCCGGCGCCGAAGATGCCCACTGCGAGGCCGCGGCGCTCCGGCGGGAACCAGGCGTTGACGAACGGCACCCCCACCGCGAAGGAGGTGCCTGCGATGCCGAGGAAGAAACCCCCGACCAGGAGCAGGCTGTAGGAGCCGAGGGCGAAGAACCCAAGGAAGAGGACCGGGACGATGGTGACGGCGGAGATCACCGGGAACATCACCCGTCCGCCGTACTTGTCGGTCAACCCGCCCACGAAGATCCGGCCGACGGAGCCCACGAGCACCGGCACGGCCACCATCAGCGCCACGTCGGACTCGGAGAGGGCACCCAGTGCTCCGGTGTTGCGAAACAGCGGACCCAACGGGCTGATCAGGGCCCACGCCCAGAAGTTCACGGCGAAGCCGATGGTCGCCAGCACGAGCATCAGCGTCCGCTGATCGCCCGTCGCGACCTGGTGGCGCCGAGCTTCCATCACCGTCATGCCAGCCTCCCTGCGCACCACCATGTCGGAAACCGTTGGTGCAGGAAAGCCCGGAACGCCGTTCCGGGACCAATTCGGGACCTTCGTCCCGAGTCGTGAGCACATCCGGCGCCCCGTGGCCGCATCACCGGTGCCCATGCGGCACCGGTCCGGAACGTGGCGGTGCCGGCTGCCGAGCCCTGTCGGCAGCCGGCACCTGGCCGGAGGTGACTCCGGGTGTCAGCGGAGCGCCGGGTTGTCACGGACGATGCCCGTTCGGGTCCAGCGGCGGCCGAGGCCCCAGGTGTCGCCGGCGTTCACGGCGGCGAGAACGACGAGGGTCAGCGCTCCCAGGATGTGGTCGTCGAGCACCGGGTTGTTGTCCGGAGGAAGGACGACGGTCCACATCATCAGGTAGAGCAGCGCACCGAGCGTGGCTGCGATGCGCATCCCGATCCCGAAGGTCAGGGCGATGCCGATGCCGAGCAGGCCCAGCATGAACAGCCAGTCGGCCCACGCCGCGCCGGCGATCGAGTGGTAGAAGTCGGCGAACGGTCCCTTCGCGCCGAACTTCAGGAACCCCTCGGTGGGGCTGCCGCCCTGGATCCACGCGGCCGGCCCGAACCGGTCGACGTTGCCGTCGGCGTCCCGACCGGTGGCGAACCCGAGGGCGAGCAGCTTGTCGAGGAACGCCCACAGGAACGTGAGCCCGAAGGCGATGCGCAGCACCGCCGCGCTTCGGGACGCGATCGCTCCTTCGGTCGTCCCGGTGTCCGATACGGCTACGGCATCACCGACGATCCTGGTGGGTGGGTCGTCGTGCCGGTGCAGCGTGGTCATGGCTTCCTCCTCGTTCGGTCTTCCTGCACCCAGCATCGCCGTCGGCGCCGGTCGGCCGGCAGTGCCGCTCGGCCTCATTGCGCAGGACGATGGTCCCGCCCGGGGATGACCGAAGGGCTGGGTCAGAGGACCTTGGAGAGGAACTGCTGGGTGCGCTCGTGGCGCGGGTTGGCGAGCACCTCGGCCGGGACGCCCTCCTCGACGATGACGCCACCGTCCATGAAGACCAGCTTGTCGCCCACCTCGCGGGCGAAGCCCATCTCGTGGGTGACCACCATCATCGTCATGCCCTCGTCGGCCAGCTTGCGCATCACGTCGAGCACGTCGCCCACCAGCTCAGGGTCGAGTGCACTCGTCGGCTCGTCGAAGAGCATCATGTCCGGGTTCATCGACAACGAGCGGGCGATCGCCACACGTTGCTGCTGGCCGCCGGACAGGTGGGCCGGGTAGGACGTCTCCCGGTCGGCGAGTCCGACCTTCTCCAGGTTCTCCCGTGCCACCGCCACTGCCTGCGCCTCACTCCGCTTGAGCACGCGCCGCTGGGCCAGGGTGAGGTTGCGCAGCACGGTGAGGTGCGGGAAGAGGTTGAACTGCTGGAAGACCATGCCGATCCGCGAGCGGACGAGGTCGAGCTCGGCCTCGGGGTCGGTGATCTCCTCACCTTCGACGAAGATCTTGCCCGAGGTCGGCTCCTCCAGGCGGTTCACGCAGCGCAGCAGCGTGGACTTGCCCGAGCCGGACGCGCCGATCACGCACACCACCTGGCCCTGGTCGACGTGGAAGTCGATGCCCTTGAGGACCTCGTTGTCGCCGAAGTACTTGTGCAGCTGCCGCACCTCGATCGCCGGCACCTGGGTGCCGGGGACGGTGGGGTTGGTCGTCAGGTCGGTCATCGGTCACCTCGCCCGCATGCCACGTCGTTCCATCCACGCCACCAGCTGGGTCAGCGGGAGCGTGATGATCAGGTAGAACACCGCGGCTGCCAGCAGGGGGCTGGCGTTGGCGAAGTTGTTCACGTTGTCGCTGGCCAGGGCGGTGAGCTCCCGCTGGGCCACGGCGAAGCCGAGGAACTGGATCAGGGAGGTGTCCTTGAGCAGCGCGACGAGCTCGTTGGTCAGCGGCGGGATCACGATCCGGATCGCCTGCGGCAAGGTGACGGAGCGCATCGTGTGGAAGGAGCTCATCCCCAGCGACCGGGACGCCTCGTACTGGCCCTTCGGCACTGCCTGGATGCCGGCCCGGATGGTCTCGGCCATGTACGCGCCGTACACCAGCGTCAGCGCCACCACGCCGGCCTGGCCGTTTCCACCGGGAATCTGCACTCCGAAGGCCAACGGAATGGTGAGTCCGACGCCCAGGATCACCACGAGCGCCGGCAGGCCGCGGAAGAACTCGATGTAGGCGGTGGCGACCCAGCGGTACGGCGCCACCGGCGCCAGCTTCATCAAGGCCAGGATCAGCGCGAGGATGAACCCGAGGACGAACGCCTCGATGGTGTAGAGCACGGTGTTCTTCACACCGAGGGTGATGATCTCCGGGAACTGCTTGCGCCACACCTCGCCGTCGAGGTAGTTGACCTGGATGGCGCCCCAGTCCGCCACCAGCACGAGGGCGAGCACGGCCGCCAGGAACACGGCGTAGAGGGCGCCGCGGAACAACCGCTGCCGGGTCGAGCGCTTGAACCGGTGCTGGCGCGGCACCCGACCCGGAGCCGTGGTCGTCGTCACTGCTGCTGGAAGTACTTGTCGTAGAGCTTCTGGTAGGTGCCGTCGCCCTTCATCTTCTCGAGGTCCTTGTTGACCTCGTCGAGCAGGGCGGTGTTGTCCTTCTTGAACGCGAAGCCGTACTGCTCGCCGGTGTCGTACTTCTCCACGATGGTGTACTCACCGTCCTCGGTGTGGGTGAGGTTCACCGGGAGGTCCTGCAGCAGCGCGTCGACGGTGCCGGCCTTGAGCGCCTGGAACTCGGTGCCGTCGTCCTTCATGCTGACGATCTTCGCGCCCTTGACGTGCTCCTTGGCGTAGGCCTCGCCGGTGGTGCCCTTCTGGACGCCCAGGGTCTTTCCGTCGAGGTCGCCGATGGACTTGATGTCCGATCCGGTCGGCACCAGCAGCGACTGCTCGGAGTCGTAGTAGGGGTCGGAGAACCCGATCCGCTCCGCCCGCTCCGGGGTGATCGTCATGGCGCTGGCGGCCATGTCGCACTGCCGGGAGTTGAGCAGCAGGCCGCTCTGGAGTGCGTCGAAGTCGGAGTCCTTGATCGCCAGCTTCACGCCCATCTGGTCGGCGATGTTGCTGACGATGTCGACGTCGAATCCCTTGAACCCGGTCGGCGTCGACTTGTCGAAGTCCTCGAAGGGCGCGTAGGGCACGTCGGAGCAGACGGTCAGCGTGCCGGACTTGACCAGGTCGAGGCCGGAGTCCGATCCGCCACCACCTCCGCCGTCGTCGCTGCCACAGGCCGAGACGGACAGTGCAAGTGCCGAGGCAAGCGCCAGGGCGGTGAGGGATCGATTCGTGCTCATGGGCAGCACCCTAGACCGCACTGTGGCCCGGCCCACACCGGGGAGCACCACGATGTTCCGGGGCTGTTGCCGGCGGCCTCGCCGTCCTACCGTGCCTCCATGAGCAGTCCCGAGGACCTGGTCGAGTGGCGGGCGCCGCTGCTCGTCCAGATCGTGAACGCGGCCGGCATCGGGGACCTGCTGGCGCAGGGTGGTCGCACGCCTGAGGAGCTCGCGGAGCACACGGGCTGGCGCCCGGAGCTCCTCACCCGCGTGCTGCGGGCCCTCGCCCCGCGCGGGCTGTTCCGCACTGACGACGAAGGCCGCTGGCACCTGACCGAGGCGGGACAAGTGCTCCGCAGCGACCATCCGGAGTCGGTCGCCGCGGCCCGGTTCTCCGGGTTCGAGGTCGGCGGCTGGACCAGGATGCTGCGGACGCTGCGCACCGGCGAGTCGTCCTTCGAGGCGACCTTCGGCACCAGTTTCTGGGACTGGCTGGCCGCCCACCCCGAGGACCGGGCGAGGTTCGACGAGAAGATGCGCGGACGTCTCGACCTGGCGCTGGAGATGGTGGCCGAGTACCCCTGGCCGGAGACGGGTCGCGTCGTCGACGTCGGCGGCGGCACCGGGACCCTGCTGACCCGGGTGCTCGAGCTCCGTCCCGGGCTGCGCGGGGTCCTGTTCGACGTACCCGAGACCATCGCCGCGGCTCGGGACCGGGTCCGCTCGTCCGGGGTGGGGGACCGGTGCGAGCTCGTCCCGGGCAGCTTCTTCGACGCCGTGCCGGCGGGTGCCGACCGCTATGTCCTCTCGCAGGTCCTGCACGACTGGCCGGACGACGACGCCGTGCGCATCCTGTCCAACATCAGCCAGGTGATGGCGCCGACCGGCCGCGTCCTGCTGCTCGAGGGCGTGGTGCCGGCCGACGAGGACAACCCACTGGCCCTGCTCGACCTGCACATGCTGGCGATGTTCGGCTCCGGCGAGCGCTCCCGGCACCAGTGGGCAAGGCTCCTCACGCGCGCCGGGCTGCATCTCGACCGGGTCGTCCCCGGGCCCTGGGTCAGCTGGGTCGAGGCGACTCGTGGATGACGCTGCTCAGCCGGCCGGCGTGATGGTCCCGGCCACCTCGCCGAGGGCGAGCCGGCCGCCGTTGGCTCCGGGTGCCGTGGCCCGGAGCACCACCTCGTCGCCGTCCTCGAGGAACGTCCGGCCATCCGCGAACGGCTCCTGCCCGCCCCAGGAGAGCTCGAGGAAGGAACCGCGCTGGTCGCGCTCGTCGCCGCTGATCGTGCCGCTCGCGAACAGGTCGCCGGTGCGCAACGACGCCCCGTTGACCGTCAGGTGCGCGAGCATCTGGGCCGGCGACCAGTAGAGCGAGGAGTACGGCGGCCGGCTGACCACCGCGCCGTTGAGCATCACCTCGACGTCGACGTCGTAGCCCGCCGGCTCGTCCACCCGGAGGTAGTCCAGCGGTCGTGGGTCCTGGCCGGGCAACGGCACCCTCGCCGCAGTCAGCGCCTCCAGCGGGGTGACCCAACCGGCGATCGTGGTGGCGAACGACTTGCCGAGGAACGGCCCCAGCGGGACGTACTCCCAGGCCTGGATGTCGCGCGCCGACCAGTCGTTGAGCAGCGTCACGCCGAAGACGTGCTCGGCGAAGGCGCTCGTGGGCACCTGCGTGCCCTGGGCGCTGGGCGCGCCCACCACGAAGCCGAGCTCGGCCTCGATGTCGAGGCGACGGCTGGGACCGAAGGTCGGGCCTTCCGATCCCGCCTCACCGGAGGGTCGTCCCTGTCCGCTCGGACGGCGGACCGGCGTCCCGGAGACCACCACGGTGCCGGCGCGCCCGTGGTAGCCCACGGGGAGGTGCTTCCAGTTCGGCAGCAGCGCCTCGCCGTCCGGCCGGAAGATCTTGCCGACGTTGGTGGCGTGCTGCTCGGAGCAGTAGAAGTCGACGTAGTCGGCGACATCGAACGGGAGCCGCAGCGACACCTCGTCGACCGGGACCAGGTGCGGCTCCACGACGTCGCGCTCGGCCTCCTCGGTGAGCAGACCGGTGAGCCAGGTCCGCACCGAGTGCCACGCCGTCGGACCCAGTCCCATCAACGGGTTGAGGGTGGCAGCGTCGAAGACCGCGTGCACGTCGAGCATCTCGGTCGCCGCGACCGGAGCCACGTCGAGCACGTGGTCGCCGACGCGCACCCCGACACGGGGCTCCTCCTCGCCGTGGCTGAACACGCCGTAGGGCAGGTTGTCGACGTCGTACGACGACCCGGCGGCGCCCTCGACCCAGGTCTCAGCGTTCGTGCTCATGCGGTGCTCCCTCGTCCTCGAAGATGAACCCCAGCTCCACCAGGTCGTGGTGCGGCTCGAGCACGCTGCAGCTGCCGAAGCTGCGGAACCAGTTGCGGGTCCGTGCCCGGGCGTCCTCGTCGACCCCGCGCAGCAGCGCCGCGGCATCGGTCTCCTCGAGGGCCGCGACCACGTCGCCGCCGTCCAGGCTGGCCCGGGTGGCGGCCAGCACGTTGAGGAATCCGTGGTGCTCGAACCCGGTCGCCGGGTCGGTGTGCCGGACTGCGTTGTGCAGCCCGGCGGTGCATTTGAACGGCAGCTCGCGGTCCAGCGCCGCGGAGATCGACCCGGCGACCTCGGTGGCTGAGGGAAAGGCGTCGGCGTCGACCCCGCCGGTGCGGAACTTCAGCGGCAGCTCGCGCATCGCCAGCTCGTCGAGGGCACCCAGCCAGCCCGCCGTCGGGGCGCCGGCCAGGCGGGGCGGCTCCACGAAGACCTCGACGTCGGCCAGCTCGGCCTCGAGGGTGTCCACCATCGAGCACAGCCGCTGGGCGTTGCGCGCCAGGTCGTCCTCGTCGCGCAGTGCGAACTCCAGACCGGCGAGGTGCACGAGCGGCGCCCGATCCGCCCACCGGACAGCGGGCTCCAGGGCGCCGACGCCGCCGGTCACGACCAGGTTCACGGCCAACGGTGCCTCGTCGTCCAGTCGATCGGCGCGGTCGTCGAGGATCCCGATCAGGTCCGGCAGCTTGACGTCGCTGACGACGAAGCTGCCGACCAGGTCGCCGTACGCCGCAGCCCGGTGCTCGCGGTGCTCGGCGACCGCCTGGTCCAGCGGGGCGTTCCCCGGCGGGAAGATCGCAGCGTCGTCGACCAGTCCGTGCAGCCATGGGGAGATCACACCCGCCACGCTAGAGGGTCGCGGCGGGCGCGACCACCGCAGGGACGGTCGGACTGCCGGGGAACGTCGTGGCGAGCCGCGTCAGCGCCGTGGCACAGTGGCGTCGTGGCGTACTACAGATCCGTGGGAGAGGTGCCCGCGACCCGGCACACGGCGTTCCGCGACGAGTCCGGCCGGCTGCGGTACGAGGAGTTGATGGGCGAGGAGGGCTTCTCCTCCGACTCCTCGCTGCTCTACCACGCCGGCGTCCCGTCCGCCATCGTCGACAGCGCGGTCTGGGAGCTGCCCGACCTGTCGACGACGTCCAACCACCCGCTCAAGCCGCGCCACCTCAAGCTGCACGATCTGGCCGCCGCCGGCGACCCGGTCACCGGCCGGCGACTGGTCCTCGGTAACGGCGACGTGCGCATCAGCTACGTCGTGAGCGCCGAGGCCTCGCCGTACTACCGCAACGGCATCGGCGACGAGTGCGTGTACGTCGAGTCCGGCAGCGGCACCGTGGAGACGGTGTTCGGCAACCTGGCCTATCGCGGCGGCGACTACGTGGTGATCCCGCGGTCGACCACCCACCGCTGGGTCCCGGCCGAGGAGAGCCGGCTGTACGCCATCGAGGCCAACTCCCACGTCGCGCCGCCCAAGCGCTACCTTTCCCGCTACGGCCAGTTCCTCGAGCACGCGCCCTACTGCGAGCGCGACCTGCACGGTCCGGCCGAGCCGCTGGTCCGCGAAGGCACCGACGTCGAGGTTCTGGTGAAGCATCGCGGCACCGGAGAGCACTCCCAGGGCGGGCTCGTCGGGACCCGGTTGACCTATGCGACCCACCCGCTCGACGTCGTCGGCTGGGACGGCTGCCTCTACCCCTACACGTTCAACGTCGAGGACTTCATGCCGATCACGGGCAAGGTGCACCAACCGCCGCCGGTGCACCAGGTGTTCGAGGGACAGAACTTCGTCGTCTGCAACTTCCTGCCGCGCAAGGTCGACTACCACCCGCAGTCGATCCCGGTGCCCTACTACCACTCCAACGTGGACTCCGACGAGGTGATGTTCTACGTCGGCGGCGACTACGAGGCCCGCAAGGGCTCGGGCATCAACATCGGCTCCATCTCGCTGCATCCCGGCGGCCACGCCCACGGGCCGCAGCCAAGCGCCATCGAAGCCTCGATCGGGGTGGAGTTCTTCGACGAGTCGGCGGTCATGGTGGACACCTTCCGGCCCCTCGAGCTCGGCGAGGCGGGACGGGCGGTGGAGGACCCCGGCTACGCCTGGACCTGGGCCGGCCGCGGTCCGGACGCCGAAGGCCCGGACGGGGGACCCGCGGTCTACTCCAACTCCTGAGCTGGACGGTCAGCGGGCGTCGGCGAACTCGACCGCCGCGTCGAACCGGGCCCGTCGCACGCTGCGGCGCAACGCCCGCAGCAGGGAGCCGCTCGCGAAGTACACCAGCACCGCGGTGAGCACGCCGCGAGGCAGGTCCCAGGCCAGCGACGTGGTCACGTAGAACACGGCGTAGTGGCCGACGTTCGTCGCCATCCCCGCCCCGGGCACGAAGCCGGCGCCGTTCGGGGCGCTGCCGCCCAGGAACGGCCAGAACCACAGGTTCATCACGATGCCGTAGCCGAGCCCCACGACGAACCCGTAACCGGTCAGCAGCCAACGCTCGGCGATCCCGCGCACGGGGGGCAGGAGGCCGGCGCCGAGGGCGACCCAGCCGCAGGCGATCATCTGGAAGGGGGTCCACGGTCCGACCCCCGCGGTGAGGAAGGCGCTCGCCAGCAGCGCGAGCACGCCGAGCAGGAACCCCTTCGTCGCCCCCAGCGCCCGACCGGCGACCACGAGCAGGAAGAACATCGGCTCCAGTCCCGCGGTGCCGGCGGAGAGCACGCGCAGGGCGCCGCCCGCGGCGGCCAGCACGCCCAGCACAGCAACGGTCTTGGCGTCCGCGCCGCCGGAGGTCAGCTCGGCCAGCAGCAGCAGGACGAGCAGGCCCATGATCACCACGAACACCAGCGAGGCGTCGTTCTGGTGCCCCAGCTGGGCGAGCTGGGAGTCGCTGCCGAGGAAGAACGGCCAGGCGAACGCCGCCACGCCGATGAGCAGCGAGAGCGCCAGCACGAGGGGAGTGCGCCAGGGATGGGTCCTCACGAGGCAGCCCCGGCCGCCTCGACGACCTCGTCGACGGTCAGCAACCGCACGGGGTGCAGGATCTTCGCGACTTGCGGCGCGAACGCCGGGGAGCCCGACAAGACCGCCCGGACGGGACCGTCCGCGACGGCCTCGCCGTCGGCGAGGACGACGACCCGGGTCGCCACCTCGGCAGCGAGCTCGACGTCGTGGGTGGCCAGGACCACGGCGTGCCCGGCGGCCGAGAGCTCGGTGAGCAGCTCGACCAGACGACGCTTGGCTCCGTAGTCGAGGCCGCGGGTCGGCTCGTCGAGCAGCACGACGCGGGGATCCGAGGCGAGGATGACCGACAGGGCGAGGGACAGCCGCTGGCCCTCGGACAGGTCGTGCGGGTGCCGGTCGCGCTCGAGGCCGGGCAGGATCCGGTCGAGCACGACGGCGGTGGATCCGTCCGGCAGCCGGAAGTCCTTGTCGGCCGCGGTGCACTCCTCCCCGACCGAGGCGGAGTACAGGATCAACGACGGGTCCTGCGGCACCAGGCCGATCTCGCGGACGATGTGTGCCGGCCTGGCGGTCGTGGGGTCGAGGGCCCCGACCCGGATCTTGCCGCGCTCCGGCGTGAGCTGTCCGACGAGCCCGGCCAGGAGCGTGGACTTCCCGGCTCCGTTGCGACCCATCAGTGCGACGATCTCGCCGGCGGCAACGGTGAGGTCGATGCCACGCAGCGCCGGCACCGTCCCACGCCGTACGTGCAGGTCGGAGACCACCAAGAGCGGCTCCGCGGCGGGGAGCGCCGTGCCGACGGGGTCGGGCCACGCGCCCAGCACGTGACGCAGGCCGGCTGCCTGCCGGCGCGCGTCGCGGACCGACAGCGGCAACGGCGACCAGCTCAGCGCGCGTCCGAGACCGATGACGGGTGGATAGATGGCCGAGGTCAGCATGGCCTCCGCCGGCGCCAGCACTCCAGAGACGGTGCCGCCGTCCACCAGCAGGACGTTGTCGGCGTGGTGGATCACCCGCTCGAGCCGGTGCTCGGCCAGCACCACGGTCAGGCCCAGGTCGTGCACCAGGCGGTGCAGGCTCGCGAGGACCTCCTCGGCCGCGACCGGGTCCAGGGCCGAGGTCGGCTCGTCCAGGACCAGGATGCGCGGTCCGGACGCGAGCACCGCTCCGATGGCCACCCGTTGCTGCTGGCCGCCGGACAGGTCGCGCAGCTGGCGATGGCGCACGTCGGCGAGACCGAGCAGGTCGAGGGTCTCCTCCACGCGTCGCCGCATCGCCGAGGCCTCGACGCCGAGGGACTCCATCCCGTAGGCGAGCTCCTCCTCGACGGTGTCCGTCACGAACGAGGACATCGGGTCCTGCATCACGAAGCCGACGACGTCGGCGAGTTCGCGCGGGCGGTGCGTGCGGGTGTCGCGGCCGGCGACGGTGACCCGTCCGTGCAGGGTGCCACCGGAGAAGTGCGGCACCAGCCCGTTGATGCAGCGCAGCAGCGTCGACTTGCCGGAGCCGGTCGGGCCCACCACGAGGGTCAGCTCGCCCTCGGGGAGGGTGAAGTCGGCGCCGTGGAAGACCAGCGTCTCGCCGGAGCCGTCGCCGTCGTCGGCGTAGGAGACTCCGACCCGGTCGAAGGTGATCACCTGTGCGCCTCCTCGGTGGTCGGGATGTCTGCTTCGTCGACGGCCCGCTGCTCGAGCCTGGACTGCGCCAGCAGCGGCGGGACCGGCGCCAGCACGGCCGCGAGCGCACCCGCCAGCAGGGCCGCGGCCAGGACTGGCGGCACGGCGGGGACCGCGGCCGGGACCTGTGCAGGGACGACGCCCGCCCAGTGACCGGCGGCGGCGAAGGACAGCACCGCGGCGGGGAGCACGCCGGTCAGCGCGACGAGGGTCTCGGCCACGCGCCACGACTCGCGCCGGTAGTGGGTGCGGGCATCATGGCGGACTCCGACGGCCAGCGCACCGAGGGCGCAGAGCAACCCCAGGACGAGCGTGGGCACTCCCAGGGCCGCCGGGCTGGTGGCGTCGAGGAGGCCGTAGAGGCCGATCACGACGCCGGCCAGACCGACGAGTGTCAGGAGCCCGGCCAGGCGCGTCGATCCCGCGGTGCGCTGCACCACCCGACCGTAGCCCCGCGACTCCATCGACGCGGCGAGGTCCAGGGAGCGCTCAAGCGCCCCGACCAGCACGGGGACCGCCAGCCGCGGCAGGTCGGCCACCAGATGCGAGCTGTGCCCACGGAGCCGACGCGCGGCCCGAACCCGCCGGGCGTCGTCGACGAGCTGCGGAGCGAAGGTGAGTGCGACGACGACGGCGGTGCCGGCCTCGTAGAGGGTGGCCGGCACGTAGCGCAGCAGTCGCCGTGGGCTCGCCAACGCGTTGGCGGCGCCGAGGCACACCAGGATGGTGGCCATCCGCAGTCCGTCGTACGCCGCGACCAGGATGCCCTCGAGGGTGACCGGCCCACCGATGCGGACGCCGCTGGACCAGTCGGGCAGCGGGATCTCGGGCAGCCGGAAGAGCACCACCCGGCCGGCCACGCCGTCGCCGAACAGCCCCACCATCACGATCCGCAGGACGATGGCGAAGAGGCCGATGAGCAGGAACGGCAGCAGGGGGTTCGTCGCCCCGATCTCTCGCCGCTCGAGGACCACCCAGCCGACGATGGCGATGACGAGGACCAGCAGGAACGGGTTGGTGGTGCGCGACGCGGCGACGGCCATGGCGAGCCCCCACGTCCACCAGGCTGCGGGATGCAGCAGCCGCGGGGTCGTGGGGGCGATGCTCATGACCGTTCCTCAGGCCTGACGACGGCGCAGGAGTGCGGCCGTGCCCAGGCCGGCCAGCGCCACCACGACCACGCCGATGCCCACCAGTGTGCCGGTGTCGACGCCGTCGTCGTCCGCCGCCGCGGTGCGGGTGTCCGCCGATGCGCTGTCCTCCGGGGCCAGGGTCACCGGCTGGTCGGGTGCCTTGGCAGCGGCGCTGACGGACTTCACCTCACCGCCGCAGCCGGTCGCCGGGTAGCCGTCGAGGCCGCAGACGAGCCCCTTGTCGGCGCGGACGTCCGCGACGGCGCCGAGCACCTCGAGGCCGGTGGCGGCCGCGTCGACGGAGGCGCACTCCGCGATCGGCTCGGGCGGGGTGGCGCCGTCCTCGCTGTCGGCCGCCCGGCCGTAGTCGATGACGACGGCCACGCGCTTCTTGCCCGACGCCGCGTCCGTGCCGGCACAGACCTCGTCGAAGCTGACCTCGACGCGCGGCAGGCGGGTGCTGTCGGGGGCCGCCACGGCGAAGCGCCAGCCCTCGACCGAGCCGTCGGCGGGCTTGAGCTGGTCGGGTCCCTTGCTGGCGAACTGCCAGGTGGAGCCGTCCCACTGGTAGTAGCCCCAGTAGCGGTAGGCGGCGGCGTTGGCGGCGCTGGCGGGAAGCACCAGCGCGACCAGCAGGCCGAGTACGACGGCCAGCGCGCTGCGCCGGGCACCGAGCACGGACAGGGACGCGATGCGGTTCATCGAAAACCTCCTCGCGGCCGGCGAGGAGGACACCGGCAGACCGGCGCCTCGGACTCCGGTCCGCATTCCACGACGGACATTGCTGGGAGCCGAGCCCGTGGCAGGTGCTCCGGCTCGCCGTCCGAGGGACGGCTCACGGTTGCGGGACAGCGCCGGATTCGCACCGGCTTCCCCTGGTCACGGGTGTTCGACAGGTGCAGGATACCCCTCGCGTAGCCTCGAAGGCATGCCGGTCCACCTCGCGTTCCTCCGCGCGGTCAACGTGGGACGCCGCGCCTATCCGATGGCAGAGCTGCGCGCCGCGCTCGAGGCAGCCGGCTTCGACGAGGTCGCGACGCACATCCAGACCGGCAACGTACGCGTCCGTACGAGCCTGCGGTCCCAGCCGAAGGTGGCCGCGCAGCTGGAGCGGGCCTTCGCGACCGACCGGGGGTTCGACGTGCCGACGGTCGTGCTGAGCCCCGCGGAGCTGAGCGCCGTCGCCGACGACGTCGACGAGCTGTCCGCGGAGCTCGCACCGGAGTTCGGCCACTACGTCAGCCTGCTGAGGGCCGCACCGGACGCCGCGACGGCGGCTGCCATCGAACACGCCTCGGTGCCCGGGCAGCGGCTCGTCGTCCGGCCCAGGGCCGTGCACCTGCTGTACGACGTGCCCTACCACGAGGCAACGTTGTCGAACGCGTTCGTGGAGCGCCTGGCCGGAGTCGCGACGAACCGCAACGCCAAGGTGCTCCGTGCACTGAGAGAGAAATGGGGAGATGCCTGAGATGGTTTCGGACCAGGTCCAGCAGGACAACGGTGTCGCGACCGGCGACGTGGGACCGGAGACGCCACCATGGTGGCGGGACGCGGTGATCTACCAGATCTACCCGCGCAGCTGGGCCGATGCCGACGGCGACGGACTCGGCGACCTCCCGGGGATCACCCGTCGGCTCGAGCACCTGCGTGACCTCGGGGTCGACGCGGTGTGGCTCTCGCCGTTCTACGTCTCGCCCCAGCACGACGCCGGTTACGACGTGGCCGACTACCGTCAGGTCGATCCGAGGTTCGGCGAGCTGGCCGACGCGGACGCCCTGGTCGCCCGGGCCCACGAGCTGGGCATCCGCGTCATCATCGACCTGGTGCCGAACCACTCGTCGTGGGACCACGTGTGGTTCCAGGAGGCGCTGGCCGCGGGGCCCGGGAGCCCGGAGCGCGACCGCTACTACTTCCGCGACGGCCAGGGACCGGGCGGCGGCCAGCCGCCGAACAACTGGCCGAGCACCTTCGGCGGGCCGGCGTGGGAACGTCTCGAGGACGCCGACGGCACGCCCGGGCAGTGGTACCTGCACCTGTTCGACCGGTCCCAGCCGGACTTCAACTGGGACAACCCGGAGGTCGGTGATGAGTTCGTCGCGGTGATTCGCTACTGGCTCGACCGTGGCGTGGACGGCTTCCGCATCGACGTAGCCCACGGACTGGTCAAGGCCGACGGGCTCCCGGACGCTCCGAAGGACCTCGGCTTCCCGGCCACGCCGACCCACGACATGCCGATGTGGGACCAGGACGGCGTGCACGAGATCTACCGTCGCTGGCGCAAGGTCGTCGAGGAGTACGCCGTGGCGCAGGCGGACGCCGACCGGATCCTTTGCGGCGAGGCCTGGGTGACCCCGGTGGACCGACTGGCCCGCTACATCCGACCCGACGAGCTGCACCAGACGTTCAACTTCGACTACCTGATGACCCCGTGGATCGCCTCCGAGCAGCGCAACGTGATCACCACGTCCTTGGGGGCGGCGGCGGCGGTCGGCGCCCCACAGACGTGGGTGCTGTCCAACCACGACGTCGTCCGGCACGCGACCCGGCTGGGCTACGAGCAGCTGCCGGGTCGGCGCAACATCGACGGGATCGGTCCCGACGACCCGCAGCCCGACGTCGAGCTGGGCCTGCGCAGGGCCCGGGCCGCCACCACGGTGATGCTGGCGCTGCCGGGATCGGCCTACCTCTACCAGGGTGAGGAGCTGGGCCTGCCCGACGCCACCCTGCTGCCCGACGACGCCCGCCAGGACCCCACGTGGGAGCGCAGCAGCCACCAGAAGAACGGCCGCGACGGCTGCCGCGTCCCGGTCCCGTGGGAGGCCGACGCGCCGGCGTACGGCTTCAACGACACCGGCAGGTCGTGGCTACCACAGCCGGAGCGGTACGGCGCGCTGGCTCCGGACCGCCAGCGCGGGGTGCAGGGATCCACCCTGGAGCTCTACCGATCGCTCCTCCGGCTGCGTCGCGAGCACCGGCTCGGGGTGAGCGAGCTGCACTGGACCAGCGACGTGTCCGGGGACGTCCTCGCCTTCGAGCTGCGTGCCGACACAGCCGGGGGCGGTGAGGCGAGCGGCCCGGTGGTCCGGGTGCTTGCCAACCTCGGGCCGGTGCCCAGCCCCCTGCCCGCCGGAGCGCGTGTGCTCGTCTCCAGCGGAGCCCTCGACGAGGACGGCTCGGTCCCGACCGACGTGGCGGTGTGGTTCACCCACGAGTGACGCCGGCCGTTCAGCCGGTCGTCGGTCCGCTCGTCCGTCGGCGGCGCGACCGCCGGTGCTCGGCGATGCGGCGCAGCACCTGGTGGCTCCACTCGTGCTCGCGGATGAGCCGGTAGCGCTCCTTGGCGACGCGGATGTAGGCGTCGGCGCCGGTCTCGTCGTCGCCGCGGACACCGGCCTCGTCGATCATGGCGAGCACCGGTCGGAACTCCTCCTCGAACCAGCGGTCCGCCATCGTGCGCTCGTCGAGGTAGGTGTGCTCCTGGTGCATCAGCCGGCAGGCCCACGCCTCGACCATCTCGGCGAGTCGGTGGTAGTCGGTCGGATCGCTGCAGACGACCTGCGGCCGTTGGGCGCTGCTCAGCGGCACCCGCTGGAGGAAGCGGAGTCCCCAGTTCTTCCCCGAGAGGTCGCGCCGGCTGCCGATGCCCTCGGTCGAGATGACGGTGTCGATCTCGGTGACGTCGGCCTCGATCTCCGTGGCCCCCTGGGCCCTGGCCACCGAGGTCCGGTGGTGCCCGTCGCGCACGAAGTAGAGGTCCCCCAGCTTGTAGACGTCGATCGGTGGCAGGTACTCACCCAGACGGCTCTTCTCCGCCAGTCGCTCCCACCGCTGGCGGTTGCGGTCAGAGGTCGGCCGGAAGCGACGGTCGAAGTCGCGCACCTTGTCGACCGAGCCGACGATCCGGTCCAGGGGGATCAGCTGCACTCCGAGGGAACGTTCGCCCCGGCGGCCCAAGGCCTTGACCACCTCGTCGAAGGACAGCGTCTGCCGGGCGTCGTCGCTGTCCGTGCGGAGCCAGCCGGCGAGGCGGGACAGGCTCTGGCCGCGGCGCTGGCGCTGGAAGTCGAGCTCGGCATCCACGCGGGGGGAGCCGGTGTCGGGTGCCATGTCAGCAGTCTGCTCCGGTCGGGACCGGCACGGAAGGTCACACCTCGACGATGTCGTCGGCGACGAGGTGGACCAGGGTGGCGGTCTCCGGCCGGCGCCGCGGGAGCCACAGGCCCCGCGTGGCCAGCACGCTGCCCGCGACCGCGACTCCGGCGGTCGGGCCCGTGGGTGGCAACGGCGCCGACATGCTCACGCCGTGGTGGTCCACCGGGCCCTCCCAGAGTGGTCGGTAGTGCCGCGCTCCGTCGAGTCCGGGCACCTGGATGCGGACGCCGCGGTTGTGCGCCGACTCGTCGAGCTGCACGTGGGCCAGCAGCGCTTCGGACCGGTCTGCCGCGACCACGCCGTGGAGCAGCACCGCGGGGTCGGCCGACTCGGGCCGGACGACCCGGCCGGTGTGCAGCAGCGGTCGGAACCGCTGGTGGCGCCGTACCCAGGCGGCGAGGTGTTCGAGCTCCTGCGCCGTCGCCTCGGTGAGGTCCCACTCGATGCCGAACGCGCCGAACAGGGCGGTGGCAGCCCGGAAGTCGAGGTCGAAGGTGCGCCCGGTGATCGGCGAGCGCGGAGCGGAGACGTGGGCGCCGGCGTACTCCGGTGCCACCAGCTGCACCGTCCAGCGCTGGATGGACTGGCGGGCCAGGGCGTCGGTCATGTCGGAGGTCCAGACCCGCTGCACCCGCTCCAGGACCGACAGGTCGATCCGACCACCTCCGGAGGCGCAGGACTCCCACTCGATCGTCGGATGGGCCTCCCGCAACGCGTCGAGCAGGGCGTGGTGGCCGAGGGCCTGCCGGTGGACGGCGGCGGCCCCGTGCGCGAGAGCGCTGCCCGCCTCGAGCAGGTCGCGGTTGTGGTCCCACTTCACGGCGTCGACGGCGTTCTCGGAGAGTACGGCGTCGATGGCGGCGAACAGGTGTGCCCGGACCTCCTCCCGGGAGAGGTCCAGCACCAGCTGGTTGCGGTGCAGCAGGGGGACCCGGTTGCCGGCCGAGAGGATCCAGTCCGGGTGCTCGCGGTGGAGGTCGGAGTCGGGATTGACCATCTCCGGCTCGATCCACAGCCCGAACTGCATGCCGAGCCCGCGGACGTGGTCGGCCAGGGGGTGCAGTCCGTGCGGCCAGACGTCCGGGTCGACGGTCCAGTCGCCGAGCCCCGCGGTGTCGTCGCGGCGCCCGCGGAACCAGCCGTCGTCGAGCACGAAGCGCTCCACGCCGACGGCCGCGGCCCGGTCCGCCATCGCACGGAGCCGTTCCAGCTCGTGGTCGAACCAGACCGCCTCCCAGACGTTGAGGGTGACCGGCTGGACCTCGGGGTGGGCCGGCAGGCTGCGTTCGTGGGCGTGCAGCTGTGCCGCCAGTCCGTCCAGTCCTTCGGTGGATGCCACGACGTACAGCCAGGGCGAGGTGTAGGCCTCGTCGGGCGCCAGGGCCAGCTCGCCGGGGAGCAGCAGCTCGCCGCCACCGATGGTGGTGCCGGTGGCCGCGGCGCGCTCGACCCGCAGCACCGTGTTGCCGCTCCACGCCACGTGGACGCCGAGGACCTCGCCCCTCGTGGTGGAGAAGCCCGGTGTGCCGGTGACCACCATGGTCGCCGCATCCAGGCCGGGCCGGCCGGTCCGACCCTCGCGCAGCCAGAGGCCGTCGGTCAGCATGTGGCGCTGCGGCGAGCGCTCTCCCTCGTGGCGCCCGGTGAAGTCGAGCACCTGCTGCAGGTCGTCCGCGACGGGGAGCACCACGTCGAGGCCGTCGAGCTGGTAGTCGTCCGCTCCCCGGTTGATGAGTCGGTGCCGGGCACGTAGCCCCCCGCCGACGAGGGCTTCGACCTCGCTCACCACCTCCAGCCCGGCCTCCGCGTCGGTGAGCCGGATGGTCATGCGGCCGGCGTCCGTGTGCAGTGCGGTGCAGCGGAACCGGGTCGACCAGTCGGCGCCCCCAGCCCGGTGCCCACGAAGGTGTGGCCGGGTGAACAACCCACGGGCGTGCTCACCCAGCCAGGGCAGCCCGGGACCGTGGGGGAGGAGGGGTTGCGCCGAGGGCTCGCGGCCGAGGACGCCGCTCGCGAGCACCACCGGGTAGCCCTCGTCGTCGCGCACGATCTCCAGGCGCGTTGCCGTGGAGGCCGCCTGCTCGGGAAAGAGCACTGGTCTCCTCTGCCTCGCGGTCAGCCCTTCACGGCGCCGGCGGTCAGGCCGCGGACGAAGAACCGCTGCAACGCCAGGAAGACGATGATCGGCACCACCATCGACAGGAAACCTCCTGCGGTGACCAGGTTCCACCCGGAACCCTGCTGCCCGAGCAGGTTGTTCTTGATCGCCACGGTCATCGGCGCGTTCTCGCCAGGGCCGATGAAGACCAGGGCGACCAGCAGGTCGTTCCACACCCAGAGGAACTGGAAGATGGCGAACGACGCCAGCGCCGGCACCGACATCGGCAGCACCAGGCGGTAGAACGTCTGGAAGTGGCTGGCCCCGTCGATCTTGGCCGACTCGATCACGCTCATCGGCAGCGTGCCCATGTAGGTGCGCAGGATGTAGATCGCCAGCGACATGCCGAACCCGATGTGGGCCAGCCACACCCCGGCGAACGTGCCACCCAGGCCGACCTTGCCGTAGGCGGTCAGCACCGGGACGAACGCCACGTAGTTGGGGATCACCAACAGGCCCACGATGAGCAGGAACAGGAAGTCGCGTCCGGGGAACTGCATGAACGTGAAGGCGTACGACGCGAAGGCCGCGATCAGCAACGGGATGAACGTGGCCGGCAGCGCGATCGCCACGCTGTTGATGAACGCCCTGCCCAGGTCGAGGTTGGGGTTGGTCAGCACGGCCTCGTAGTTGGAGAACGTCAGGTTGCCCAGCCCGCCCAGGACCGACCACCAGCCGGTGGTGTTGGCGTCGTTCTCACCCCGGAACGACGTCACGAACAGCCCGAACGTGGGGACCACCCACAGGAAGCACAGGACGGCCAGGGTGATCCGGGCGAACCACCCGGCGTTGGCGGGGTTGTGGTCGCGGCCACCACCGGAGCCTCGGCGCTGTCGGCCCTTGGCGGCTGCGGCGGCGCCGACCGGCGGCGTGACCCCTGTCGTCGTTGCCATCAGGTGGCCTCCTCCGACTTGAAGTTGCGCACCTGGTACCACATCACCGGCGCGGTCGCGACCATCAGCAGCACCACGATCGCGGCTGCCGCCCCGTTGTTGAAGTTGACGTAGAGCTGTCGGTAGAACTCCACGCCCAGGACGTTGGTGTTGAAGTCACCGTTCGTCATCACGTAGACGATGTCGAAGATCTTCATGGTGGTGATGAGCACCGTCACGAAGACGGTGATCAGGGTGGTCTTGATCTGGGGGACCACCACCCGGAAGAAGATCTGGCGCTCGTTGGCGCCATCGATGCGCGCCGCCTCGAGGGTGTCGGTGGGCACGCCCTTGATGGCGGCGGAGATGAGGACCATCGCGAAGCCCACCTGGGCCCACAGCAGCATCACCATCAGCAGCAGGCTGTTGAAGTGCAGGGTGGACTCCTGCAGCCACGGGACCGGGTTGCCGCCGAACAGGCTCACGATGGCGTTCTGGAGGCCGATCTGCTCCTGGCCCTCGGGCCGGTAGGCGTAGAGGAACCGCCAGACCGTCGCCGCGCCGACCATGCTGATCGCCATCGGCATGAAGATGAGCGTCTTGGTGAAGCTCTCCGCACGGGGCTTGAGCCGGTCGGCGAGGACCGCCACGCCGAGGCCGAACGCGACCGAGAGCGCGGGCACGATGATCATCCACAGCAGGGTGTTGAGCAGGGTCTGGCGGAAGTCGTGCGAGCCCAGCAGGTCGGAGAAGTTCTCGAAGCCCACCCACTCGGTGCTGCTGTCGTCCTTGAAGCTGTAGATCAGCGTCAGGATCGAGGGATAGATCAGGTAGAACGTGATCGCGGCGTACGCCGGCAGGATGTAGAGGTAGGGCTTGACCCGGTGCTCCGTGCGGCCAGGGAGCAGCTCGGCGATCTTGTTGAGGATCCAGTAGACGGCCACGGCCGCCCCCACCCCCACCAGCACGGTGATCACGGCGGTGATCGCCTTGAGGAGCATCGCGGCCTCCTGGGCTCGTCGCTGTGGTACCTCGTGGGTGCCGGGCGACACCGGTGCGGCGGGCGATCGGCGATTGCCGCCGCCGCACCAGTGCGCTCAGCAGGTCAGCTGTCGGGCCAGCTCTGGTCGATCTCCTTGAGCATCGTGTCGAGGTCCTCGTTGCCCAGGATCCAGGCAGTGACCTCCTTCCAGAACGACCCGGCGCCGACTTCGCCGGGCATCTGGTCGGAGCCGTCGAAGAGCAGCGCCGAGCCGGCGTTGGCCACCTCGGAGGCCTTCTTCGTCAGCGGGTTGGTGTAGAGGCTGGCGTCGAAGTCGGTGTGCGGGGAGAGGAACGAGGACCCGTTCTTCGCCGCGGCGGCGCCGACGTCGGTCTCGCTGAGCAGCTTCATCGCCTTCTTGGCCGCGTCGCTGTCGTTGAGCAGGGTGGCCATGTCGCCACCACCGAGCACGGGAGCCTTCTCCCCGGCCGTCGCCGGCGGGAAGCCGAACACGCCGACCTCGGAGTCGAAGTTCTTCACCACATCCGGCGGGAAGAACGCAGTGATGAACGAGCCCTGCTTCTCCATCCAGCAGCCGGGCTTGGCGTTCCACATGGTGTTCTCGGCGTCGCCGAAGTTGGTGGCGACGATCGCCTTGCGCCCGCCGGGGACGTTGCCCTCGGTCAGCAGCAGCTGGGAGAACTCCTCGGCGGCCTGCCGCACCAGGTCGGAGTCGAACTTGATCTTGTGGTCGACCCAGTCGTTGTACTTGTCCGCGCCGCCGTACTTCATCACCAGCTCTTCGAACCAGTCCGTGGCCGGCCATCCGGTCGCCGTGTCGCTCTCGATGCCGAAGCACCACGGGGTGTTGCCGTCGGCCTTGATCTGCTTGGTCAGTGCGTTGAGCTCGTCGATCGACTCCGGGATCGGGTAGCCCGCCTTGTCCCAGGCCTTCTTCGGGTAGAACACCAGGCTCTTGACGTTGGCGCTCACCAGGAGGCCGTAGAGCTTTCCGTCGACGGTGCCGGCGTCCAGGGAGCCGGGCAGCATGTTGTCCTTCAGGGCGCTCATGTCCACGACGTCGTCGAGTGGGAACGCCTTGTGGCGATTGACGATCGTGGCGACCACACCCGGCTGCGGGATCAGCGCGATGTCGGGGGCGTCGTTGGCCTGGATCTTGGTCATGATCAAGGTGTTGATGTCGGTGACCTTGGAGAGCTTGACCTTGATGCCGGCCTTCTTGGCCTTCTCCTGCATCGTCTCCTTCAGCCCGTCGAAGACCGGCTGGTCGACACTCATCCAGATCTCGACGGTCTCGTCGTCGCCTCCGGAGCCGCTGCCGCAGCCCGCGAGCACCGTCGTCGCCAAGGCCAGGGCCAGGGCGACGAGGAGTGGCGAGCGCCTGCGATGTGTACGCCTCATGTTCTCCTCCGAATCTCGACCGCGGATCCCGTGGACACTGTGGCGCCAGCGAACCTAATGTGAGCAAGGCCACATGCTGAATCCATTCAGCACCCTACGCACCAGCGGCCGTGGACTGTCAAGCAACGGTTCGGCCACGGTGCGCCGTGCGGGGCACGTCGGGCCCCGCACAGGGGCCGGAGTGGTGGCGGAGGTGAGCTCGATGGCCGTTCGACCGGGCCGCATCCGGCTGGCCGACGTCGCCCGCCGCGCCGGAGTCTCGGCGACCACGGCGTCCTACATCCTCAACGGGCGGTCTGCCCAGATGCGGATCTCGGCGCAGACCGAACAACGGGTGCGGCAGGCGGCGCGAGAGCTGGACTACCGGCCCAACTGGAGCGCCCGCAACCTGCGCCGCGCCAGCACCCAGACCATCGGGCTGATCTCCGACTTCGTGGCGAGCGGCGCGTTCGCCGGGCAGTTCATCAGCGGGGCCGGCCTGGCGGCCCGCAGCTGCGACCACCTGCTGGTCATCGGCGAGACGCTGGGGGACCCCGAGACCGAGCAGCTCCTCGTCCGGGAGATGCTGGCCCGCCAGGTCGATGGCGTGGTCTATGCCACCCTGACCGCCACCCGGGTGCGGCTCCCGAGGGAGCTGCTCGGCGTGCGGGTCGTCCAGCTCAACTGCCTCGACCCGCGGCACCCGGTGCCCGCGGTCCTGCCCGACGACCACGGAGCCGGCGTCGCCGCTGCCCAGCACCTGCTGGGCGTGGGCCTCGGCCGCACGTGCCACGTCCTGGGTGCCGAGGACGAGATCGAGACCGGTGCCGGTCGGGAACGGGTGGCCGGGCTCGTCGAGGGGCTGTCGGTGGCGGGTCACCGGCTGGCGGGGACGGTCCCCTGTGCCTGGGACGTGGGCCCCGCGCGGCAGGCGCTCGATGCCTGGCTGGCCAGTGGCAACGCGACCGAGGCGCTGGTCTGCCTCAACGACCGCATCGCGATGGGCGCCTACGAGGCGCTGGGCCGCCACAGGCTGCGGGTGCCCGACGACGTCTCGGTGCTGTCCTTCGACGGGTCCGAGCTCGCCTCGTGGTTGGAGCCTGCCCTGTCCTCGTTCGCGCTGCCCTTCCACGCGATGGGCAGCCGCGCGGTGCAGACCTTGATGGATCCGGGGTGGCATGAGGCCGGGGTGGTCAGGTTGCCGCTGGAGCTGCGCATCGGCGGCTCCGTGCGGGGAGCCACCGCCTCTCCGGTGGTCCGGGCGCCCGCATCGTGACCTTCTCGCCGCCCTCGGACTGGGTGTGGGACTTCTGGACCTCCTACGACGCGGACACGCGCCTGCACCACCTCTTCTTCCTGCATGCGCCGACCTCCCTGGGAGATCCCGAGCTGCGGCACCGCGAGGCGCGCATCGGGCACGCGGTCTCCCCGGACCTCCGCCACTGGGAGCGGCTCCCGGACCCGCTGACCCCCGCGACCGGCTTCGACGACCTGGCGTCGTGGACCGGGTCCACGGTGCACCATGACGGCCGGTGGTGGATGTTCACCACCGGCCTCGCCCGCGGCGACGACGGGCTGGTGCAGCGCATCGGCGCAGCGACCTCCACGGACCTGGCGCAGTGGACCCGCGCCGCTCTCGTGCTGGAGGCGGATGCGCAGCACTACCAGCGCACCTGCGCCGCCTGGCCGGAGGAGGCGTGGCGCGATCCCTGGGTGGTCCGCTCGGCTGACGGCTGGTGGCACATGTACATCACCGCGCGGGCGGTCGCGGGCACCCCGGGCTGTGGCGTCGTGGGTCACGCCGTCAGCAGCGACCTGCTGCACTGGCAGGTGGGCCCGCCGTTGAGCCGGCCCACCGGGGTCTTCGAGTGGCTCGAGGTGATGCAGGTGGTGCAGGTGGAGGGTCGGTGGGTGCTGCTGTTCTCCTGCCTCGGGGAGCAGATGGCTGGTGCCCGGCCGGGCGACGGCGGCGTCTGGTCCGTGCCGGTCCCCGGCCCGGGGAGGCCGGTGGACGTGGCGGCTGCTCGTCGCATCACCGGCGAGTCCGCGTACGTCGGCAAGGTGGTGCACCACGACGGATCGTCGTACTTCCTGGCCTTTCGCAACCGCGGTCCCGACGGCGGCTTCGTCGGCGGTCTCTGCGAGCCGGCCGCGATCGGCTGGCGCGACGACCTGAGTGGCCTCGCACTGGCGGCGGGACCACTCCGGCCCTAGTGTGACGTGCACCACTTCACGACGGATCGTCCGGCACGTACCTGCCGGTGGAGGGAGACATCGCCATGGCGTCGGTGACGTTCGAGAAGGCGCAACGCTGGTATCCGGGCATGGATCGGCCCGCGGTCCCCGGCATCGACCTGGAGATCAAGGACGGCGAGTTCGTCGTGCTGGTCGGCCCCTCGGGGTGCGGCAAGTCCACGACGCTGCGCATGCTGGCCGGTCTGGAGGAGGTCAACGACGGCAAGATCTTCATCGGCGACCGGGACATCACGAACCTGCCGCCCAAGGAGCGGGACATCGCCATGGTGTTCCAGAACTACGCGCTCTACCCGCACATGACGGTGGCCGACAACATGGCCTTCGCACTCAAGATGGCCAAGATGAAGGAGTCCGAGCGCAAGGAGCGGGTCGACGAGGCGGCCCGGATCCTCAACCTGACCGAGTACCTCGACCGCAAGCCGAAGGCGCTCTCCGGCGGCCAGCGGCAGCGGGTCGCGATGGGCCGGGCCATCGTGCGCAAGCCCCAGGTGTTCTGCATGGACGAGCCGTTGTCGAACCTCGACGCCAAGATGCGCGTCCAGACCCGCACCGACATCGCCAAGCTGCAGTCCGACCTCGGTGTCACCACCGTCTACGTCACCCACGACCAGGTCGAGGCGATGACCATGGGCGACCGCGTCGCGGTGATGAAGGATGGCGAGCTGCAGCAGGTCGACACCCCGCTCGCGCTGTACGACCGGCCCGTCAACCTCTTCGTCGCCGGGTTCATCGGCTCGCCGCAGATGAACCTGCTCTCGGCCACGACCGCGGACGGCAAGGCGAAGATCGGCGACTACCTGGTGCCGGTCGACGAGACTGCGGCGCACCGGATGCGCGGCGAGATCGTCGTCGGCGTCCGACCTGAGGCCTGGCGACTGGTCTCCGCCGACGAGGGCGGACTGCCGGTCAACGTCACGGTGGTCGAGGAGCTCGGCGCGGACGCGTTCATCTACGGGACGTCGGAAGTGGAGGGAGTCCCCGGCAACGTGATCGTCCGGGTCTCGGCGCGCGACACCGTGCGCAAGGGCGACGTCATCCACGTGACCACCGACCCGAAGAACGTGCATGTCTTCAACGCCGACACGGGGGAGCGGCTCAGCGACTGACCTCGAGCAGCGACCAGGGGACCACGTTGCGCACGGTCGTCGTGCCGAGCACCCGGTCGGGGCGGTGGCCCTCGTAGGGATGCACGTGCCCGTGCAGCAGCCACGTCGGCGCGAGGTCGGACAGCAGGTCGTGCAACGCGTCGATGCCCTGGTGCGGGCCGTCGGGTCCGTCGCCGAGGTCGCGGGGCGGTGCGTGCGTGAGGACCACGTCGACCGGTGTCGCGTCGGTCACGGCTCGGCGGAGCCGGCGCACGCGGTCGGCGTACTCCGCCTGGGTGTACTGGTACGGGCCGGAGCGGTAGCGCACGCAGCCGCCCAGCCCGGCGACCCGCACCCCTGCCGCCACCACGACCCGCCCGTCCACACAGGTGGCGCCGACGGGTCCGCGCCGGTTCGGGTCGGGAGCCGGGTCGTGGTTGCCGGGCACGTACAGCACCGGCACCCCGACCTCGGCGGCCACCTCCTCGAGGAAGTCCCACGGCAGGTCGCCGGCGGAGAGCACCAGCTCGGGCGCGAGGTCGCGCATGGCCCTCGGACCCAGGTTGCCGTTCACCTCGTCGGCGATGGCCAGCACGCGCACCATGGACGCCACGCTAGCGACGCGACACCAGCTGCGGCCGCCGCTCACGTTGACCGGGGCCGGGAATGTCACTTGGATGGCCGACATGGCTGACGACGTGCGGGTGGAGCTGCGGGACGGCGCCCTCTGGTTGACCCTCGACCGACCCGAGACCTTCAACGCGCTGACCGGAGCGATGGTGGCGACGCTGGTGCGACAGATCCGCGGAGCAGTCAGCCGGGAGGACGTGCGCGTGGTGGTGCTCACCGGCACCGGTGACGCCTTCTCCGCGGGCGCCGACGTCTCGGGCGCCGACGCGCAGGACCGGTACGACGCCGGCTCCGTCGACGGGGCGAACATGCTCGTCACCGCGATCACCGAGGCCGACCAGCCGGTGGTGTGCGGCCTCAACGGTGTCGCCGCCGGTGTCGGCATGTCCGTCGCGCTGGCCTGCGACCTGGTGGTCGCCACCGAGTCGGCCACACTGACGCTTGCCTTCACCCGACTCGGGCTGATGCCGGACGGCGGTGCCAGCGCGACCGTGGCGGCCTCGATCGGCCGGGCGCGGGCGATGCGGCTCGCCCTGCTCTCCGACCGGATCGGCGCGCGGGAGGCGTTCGACGCGGGGCTGGTCTCGCACGTGTTCCCCGACGAGGAGTACGACGCCGGTCTGGCCTCCGTCGTCGAGAGGGTCGCCGGCGGCCCGCCGCTGGCGCACGCGGCGACCAAGAAGGCGGTGAACGCGGCCACCCTGGGCACGCTGCCCGGCGCGTTCCAGCGAGAACGCGCCGGGCAGTCGATGCTGCTGCGCACCAGCGACGTGGCGGAGGGGATGGCCGCCTTCAACGAGAAGCGACGGCCCGACTTCCGCGGGCGCTGAGGCTAGGCGATCACCCGGGCTACTTGATCACCCCGCACAGCGCCGGGTCGGTCGCCTCGGTCGGCAGGCTCGGGTCGAGGTCGCTCGCCGGCCCGCTGTAGCCCGGGATGCCGTCGTGGTCGACGCCGTGGATGACGATGACGGCCAGGCCCTCGGTGATGGCCTTCGCCACCTCCTGCGACACCTTGATGTGACCGCGCTGGTAGGCCAGGTCGCCACCGGGTGCGGTGTCGTAGCGGTCGATCGCCAGGGTGCTGGCCGGGCTGGTGTCGCCGGTCTTGGTCAGGGAGACCACGACCGGGCCGTAGGAGCCCGCACCCTCGCTGGTGGTGAGGAACCCGTTGTGGTCCATGTCCGCCGCCGCGGACGGGCACTCGTGCATCGCCTGGGCACCGAAGTGGATGTGGGCCGCGTGCGGAGCGTCGGCGAGCAGGCCGTTGGCGGCCATGCTGACGTCGATGCGGGTGCCCCGGACGCTCACCCAGGCGGTCCCGCCGCCGTCGACGCCGTTGACCGGCACCGGCTGCAGGTGGGCGACCAGGTCACCCGCGTTGGCCTGTGCCGTCTGCGTGAGCATGCTGGGTACGAGCAGCGCTGCCCCGGCTGCTGCGGCGATCCCGAGATGGTGGATCTTGCGCATGTTGACTCCCATCGATGTGGGCGGCACACGTCTCCGGCGGACTCCGGCGGCACGGGCACACCACGTTGGCAGTGGTTCGGTGCGCCCGCGGCTGCGGATGGGCCGGATCGGTCGGAATCTCGGCGGTCAGCTCACCGTGACGCCGGCAGCCCGCATCTCCTCGACCGCGGCCGTGGTGCTCTCCGGCGCGACGCCGGCACACAGGTCGGTCAGCAGCGTGGTGGCGAAGCCGTTCGCAACGGCGTCGAGGACGGTCGCGCGGACGCAGTAGTCGGTGGCGATGCCGCACACCTCCACCTGCTCGACGCCACGCTCGCGCAGCCAGTCGGCCAGGGCGGTGCCCTGCGCCGTACGCCCCTCGAAGCCGGAGTACGCCGCCCGGTGGTCGCCCTTGAGGAACACGGCGTCGAAGGGCTGCGGATCGAGGTTGGGGTGGAACGCCTCGCCGTCGGTGCCGACCTTGCAGTGCACCGGCCACGAGGTGGAGAAGTCCGGCTCCTCGCCACGCCGCGCCCAGTGGTCGCCGGGATCGATGTGGTGGTCCTTGGTCGCCACGACGACGTCGTACGGCGGCGCCTGCGGGTCCTGACGGCTCCAGTGGTGCAGCAGCGTCCCGATGTCGCCGGCGACCCGCGCGCCGCCCGTGACGGCCAGGGAGCCGCCTTCGCAGAAGTCGTTCTGCACGTCCACGACGATCAGTGCCCGGCTCATGGCTCCGAGGCTACTGGGCCGCCGATCGGTCTGTCAGTGGCCGCCGCCGACATGCTCGGTGGGGATGACCGGAGCACCCTTCTGCAGCTGGCGCGCCTTCAGCGGCAGCTCCTCGCGCCGGGCCAGGTGCCGCTCGCGCGCGGCGTGCACCTCCTCGGCGTGCACCACCTCCCCGCCCGAGACCAGGCGCACGAGCAGCGACCGGTCGTTGCCGTCGTCGACCGGTTCTGCGCCGATGCCGATCACCTCGGCCTCCGCCCGGCCGTTGCGGTCCAGGCGACGCAGGGCGTACTTCCGGCCACCCACCGAGATCTTGTCCTTGCTCTTCTTGGCCACGTCGACCATGACCCCGTCGTCCCCCTCCCGGGCGACGAGCTTGTAGACGAAGCCGCTCGTGGGATGGCCGCTGCCGACCACGACCTGGGTGCCGACGCCGTAGGCGTCGACCGGGGCGGCGCTCAGCGCGGCGATCGCGAACTCGTCGAGGTCGCTGGTCACCACGATGCGCGTCCCGGTCGCCCCCAGACTGTCGAGCTGGCGGCGCACCTCCTCGGCAAGCACGCCCAGGTCCCCGGAGTCGAGGCGGACGGCGCCCAGGCCGGGACCGGCCAGCTCGACGCCGAGCCGGACGGCTTCCGCGACGTCGTAGGTGTCGACCAGCAAGGTGGTGCCAGTCCCGAGGGAGTCGAGCTGGGCGCGGAACGCTTCGCGCTCGGTGTCGTGCAGGAGGGTGAACGAGTGTGCGCTGGTGCCCGCGGTCGGCACACCGTAGCGGTGCCGCGCGGCCAGGTTCGAGCTGGTGGCGAAGCCGGCGATGTACGCGGCGCGCGCGGAGGCGACGGCGGCCTCCTCGTGCGTACGCCGCGAGCCCATCTCGATGCACGGACGCTGACCGGCCGCCCAGGTCATCCGGGACGCGGCGGAGGCGATCGCGGAGTCGTGGTTGTAGATCGACAGCAGCAGCGTCTCGAGCAGCACCCCCTCGGCGAAGCTGGACTCGACGATGGCGATGGGGGAGTAGGGGAAGTAGATCTCCCCCTCGGGATAGCCCCAGACGTCGCCGGAGAACCGGTAGTCCGCCAGCCAGGCAAGGGTGTCGTCGTCGACCACGGCGGCGTCGCGCAGGAAGCCGAGCTCCTCGTCGCCGAACCGGAAGCGGGTGAGCGCGTCCAGCGCCCGGCCGACCCCGGCCACCACGCCGTACCGCCGTCCGTCCGGCAGCCGGCGCGGAAACAGCTCGAACACCGAGCGGCGGTGCGCGGTACCGGCCGCGAGGGCCGCCTGCACCATGGTCAGCTCGTAGTGGTCGGTCAGCAGTGCGGTCGATCCGGTCACGCGCTCACCCTATGGCGTATGGGCACAATGGGGCCGTGCCCACCAGCCCCGTCGAGCTCGACGAACCCGTCACCGAGGACGTCGTCGCCACCGCGACCCCCTGGGTCACCATCGTGTGGAACGACCCGGTGAACCTGATGTCGTACGTCACCTTCGTGTTCACCCAGTACTTCGGCTACTCGCGCAAGAAGGCGGAGAAGCTGATGCTCGAGGTGCACCAGGACGGCAGGTCGGTGGTCTCGACGGGCACGCGCGAGGAGATGGAGCGCGACGTGCAGGCGATGCACGAGTACGGTCTCTGGGCCACCATGCAGAGGGCGGACCAGTCGTGAGCCACGGATTCAGCAAGCACCGACGGTCCGGTGCGAGCGTCGCCACCTTCTCGGCGTTCGAGGCCGACCTGCTCCGCTCGCTCGCCGCCCAGCTGATCGAGCTCCTGCGCAGCGAGGTGGCGGTGCCCGACGAGTCCGAGGACCCGCTCGAGTCGCTGCTCGACTTCTCCGGTCCCACCGACGAGCCGGACGACCCGGTGCTGGCGCGGCTGTTCCCGACCGCCTACCGCGAGGACGAGGAGGCGGCCGCCGACTTCCGGCGGTTCACCGAGGGCACCCTGCGCGACGGCAAGGCGGCGTCGGCCGCGGCCGTCATCGACACGCTCGAGGAGTCCGGGCTGGCGAGCGAGCCGACCGACGGCACCTGGATCGACGTCGAGCTCGACCAGCGGGGGGCACTCGACTGGCTGAAGGCCTTCACCGACATGCGGCTGGCCATCGCCACCCGCCTCGACGTGGAGGAGGGCGACGAGGACTACTGGTACTCCCTGCCGGACGAGGACCCGCGCAGCCAGGTGCACGACATCTACGACTGGGTCGGCTACCTGCAGGAGACGCTGGTCCAGTCGCTTGGCTGAGCCGTCCGCACGCCGGGCAGCAACGGAGCGCCGCGCCACCCTCACCTACGCTGGAGGGCGTGCTGACCATCGACCAGGCGACCCACGACGCGATCGTCGCGCACGCCAAGCGGGACCACCCCGACGAGGCCTGCGGCGTCGTCGCCGGCCCCGAGGGCAGTGACCGCCCGGAACGGTTCGTGCCCATGCTCAACGCCGCGGGCAGCCCCACGTTCTACGAGTTCGACTCCACCGAGCTGCTGCACCTGTACAAGGACATGGACGCCCGTGACGAGGAGCCGATCGTCGTCTACCACTCGCACACCGCGACCGAGGCGTACCCCAGCCGGACCGATGTCGGGCTGGCCAGCGAGCCCAACGCGCACTACGTGCTGGTCAGCACCCGCGACTGTTTCACCGCCGGGGGGAATAACGACGGCCCGGTCGAGTTCAGGTCTTACAGAATCGTCGACGGCGAGGTGACCGAGGAAGAGGTCAACGTCGTACCCCAGCTCGAGTCACAGCTCTAGGAGGAGTGGAAACTGATGGCCATCGAGGTCCGCATCCCGACCATCCTGCGCACCTACACGGGCGGTGAGAAGGCGGTGGACGCCAGCGGCTCGACGCTGAGCGCCCTGATCGACGACCTGGAGGACAACCATCCGGGCATCAAGGACCGCCTCATCGACAGCGACACCGGCGGCGACCTGCGCCGGTTCGTCAACGTCTACGTCAACGACGAGGACGTCCGCTTCACCGGCGGCCTCGAGACCTCGCTGAGCGACGGCGACCAGGTCGTGGTGCTCCCCGCAGTCGCCGGCGGATGACCCGGTACGACGACCTTCTCTCCTCCGTCGGTGGCACACCGCTGGTCGGGCTCCCGCGGCTCTCGCCCGGCGTCCAGCCCGACGGCGCGGAGGTCCGTCTGTGGGCCAAGCTCGAGGACCGCAGTCCGACCGGCTCCATCAAGGACCGCCCGGCGCTGAGGATGATCGAGCAGGCGGAGGCCGCCGGCACCCTGCGTCCGGGCTGCACCATCCTCGAGCCGACCAGCGGCAACACCGGGATCTCCCTGGCCATGGCCGCCAGGCTCAAGGGCTATCGGGTCGTCTGCGTGATGCCGGAGAACACCTCCGAGGAGCGGCGCCAGCTGCTGCGGATGTGGGGCGCCGAGATCGTCTCCAGTCCCGCCGCCGGCGGCTCCAACGAGGCGGTCCGCAAGGCGAAGGGCATCGCCGAGGAGCACCCCGACTGGGTGATGCTCTACCAGTACGGCAACGTCGCCAATGCGCTCGCGCACGAGGAGGGCACCGGGCCGGAGCTGCTCGCCGACCTGCCCACGATCACCCACTTCGTCGCAGGCCTGGGCACGACCGGCACCCTGATGGGCGTGAGCCGGTTCTTCCGCCGGGAGAAGCCGGGCGTCCGGATCGTGGCGGCGGAGCCGCGGTACGGCGAGCTCGTCTACGGCCTGCGCAACCTCGACGAGGGCTTCGTCCCGGAGCTGTACGACGAGTCGCTGATCGACTCCCGCTTCTCGGTCGGCCCGCGCGACGCCGTCCGGAGGGTGCGTGAGCTCCTGGAGCAGGAGGGCATCTTCGCCGGGATCTCCACCGGCGCCATCCTGCACGCGGCGCTCGGCCAGGCGGCCAGGGCGGTCAGGGCGGGGGAGTCCGCCGACATCGCGTTCGTGGTGGCCGACGGAGGGTGGAAGTACCTCTCCACCGGTGCCTACGAGGGCACCGTCGACGAGGCCGAGGGCCGGCTCGAGGGCCAGCTCTGGGCATGATGCTCCCGTGACCCAGCTCCAGATCGCCCTGGCTGTCCTGTGCGGGCTGACCGCGGTCGTCGTCGTGGTCCAGATCATCCGCGACCGGCTCGCCAACCGCCTCGTCCACGCGCTGCTCGCGATCATCGAGCTGGGCCTGGTGGTCCAGCTCGTGCTCGGCCTGATGAAGGTGTTCGACGGCCACGAGGGCGTCTCCGTCGCCACCTACGTGGGCTACCTCCTCGGCAGCCTGGTCATCCTGCCCCTCGCCGCCGGCTGGTCCTGGGCCGAGCGGTCGCGCAGCGGCACCGCGGTGCTCCTCGTCGGACTGTTCGTGGTGCCGTTCCTGTTCGTCCGGCTGCACGACATCTGGAGCCTGCATGCCTGAGAGCAGCGCGAGCTCCGGCCCGGCCACCGGACACCCGGCCCGGACCGGCGCCGGGTTCGGCCGGGTGCTGGTGTTCGTCTACGCGATCTTCGCGCTCAGCGCCACCGGCCGCTCCAGCGTGCAGCTGGCGACGAAGTTCTCCGAGGCGCCGGTGCCCTACCTGCTCAGCGGTCTCGCCGCGGCGGTCTACATCGTGGCGACCTGGGCGTTGGCCACCGACCACCGCCGCGCCGCCGTGATGGCGGTCGGGATCGAGCTCGTCGGGGTCCTCGCGGTCGGCCTGACCAGCCTCCTGTGGCCGCAGGACTACGCCGACCAGACGGTCTGGTCCGACTTCGGGTCCGGCTACGGCTATGTGCCGCTGGTGCTGCCGATCGTGGGCCTGTGGTGGCTGCGGCACACCTGGTCCCGGGACTCCGGCCGGCGACGACCCTGACAGACGGCACGAGGGGCGCGGCCCGAAGACCACGCCCCTCGTCCTGATCAGCTGTCGATCAGCCGCCCGGCTGGACGATCGTGTTGGCCGTCAGCGCGTAGCGGGCGTACTGGTCGACCGTCTCCGTCGGGTCGTCCTGCATCACCAGCGCCGACACCGTCTGCGCGGAGCTGCCGACGACCTCGGCGAGGGCGGTGCCGCTCAGTGAGCCGTGGAACATCCCGTCGGTGCCCTTCGTCACCGGCAGCTGGCCCACCCAGGCGGCAGTCCCGTCGTCGGTGTAGGCCACCAGCTGGACGGTGAAGCCACCGACCGGGCTGGGGTGCGCCTGGGTGGCTGACTGCCAGCCGTCCAGGGAGCTGCCGTCGAAGGTGGTGCCGCCGACCGTGATGTCGTCGACCCACCAGCCGGCCTCGTTGACACCGGTGTCGGTGACGTAGCGGAACGCGAGCTCCACGTCCTGCCCGGCGTACGCCGACAGGTCGCACGAGGCCTGCACCCAGCCACCGGAGTCACCGGAGTAGCCCGGCACGTTGGCCTGCACGGCCGGGATCGCGCCCGGGTCGTGCTCGCTCGTGGTGCCGGTGCACGGCAGGCTGGTGTACGCGCCCGTCGCCGGGTCGAAGACCTGCACGAAGCCGAAGTCCCAACCGGGCTCGGTGTCGTAGAGGGTCTTGAAGGTCAGCGTCGGGTTGTCCGCCGGAACGCTGACCGTGCGGACCATCGATCGGTCGAGGCTGGCCCCACAACCGGAGTAGAAGGCCGCTCCGGCGCTACCGTCCGGCACCTTCCCGCAGGTCGTGTCCGCGGTCGTGGCGTCCGGAGACGTCGCGTCGACGGTCCACTCGAGCGGGGTGGTCGGCAGCGAGCCCGGCGCCGTGAAGTCGAGCGACGTCAGGTCGCCGGCGGACAGGGCATTGCCTGCTCCGTCACGCAGTCGGACGTAGTCCGAGCCGTTGGGCGGAGCACCCTCGGTGGAGTACGCCTCGTTGCCGACGTCTCCGGGGGTGCCGTCGTGGTTGATGTCGTCGTACACGGCATCCCAGTTGATCTGCGCGCCGAGAGAGTCCTCGGTGTAGGCCGCCGGGTCACCGCCGGTCAGTGTGGCTCCTCCGGAGACGACGTTGTCGAGCGCCCACATGGCCGCCCAGCGGTGCAGCACGTCCATCGCGGTGTCGGGCGAGCCGGCCGCGGTCAGGGCGTTCTGCAGGCCGGTGAGGCCGTTGCCGGGCTCGCGGTGCAGACCGGCGACGAACTGCTCACCGTAGTGCCCGTAGAGGTACTGCATGAACGAGTACGCCGCTCCGTAGTCGCACAGGATCTCCGGCCCACCCTGGTCCTGCCACTGGGTCAGCGAGTTCTCGGGACCGCCGTAGCCCTGGTCGGCCAGGAAGCCGCTGAAGCAGGCGATGTGCGAGTCGGCGCCAGGGGCATTCACCGGAGTCGACGGGTCGACGTAGCCGACCAGCGTCTGCGCGTAGTCCGACAGACCCTCGTTGACCCAGCTGACCTCGTCGGGGTCCTGGTAGTACTCCAACAGGTGCTGGTACTCGTGCGCGAAGGTGCCTTCGTACAGGTGCGGCCGCGGAGCTCCCGACGCGTACGGGCAGGCCTCGTACGCGGGGTCGTCGGCGTCGTTCGGCGGGGTGGCGCCGGTGCGGTGCAGCCAGTCGTAGGCGTCGATCGTCATGATGTTGCGGTCGGTGTACTCGTTGAAGACCGAGTAGAAGAAGCCGGCGATGTAGGTCTGTCCGGCGGGCTCACTCGGGGTGTAGAAGTTGGCGTCCCGGACGTTGTCGACGAGGACGACCGTGTCATCGGCGCCCTGCTTCGTCGTCTGGAAGTAGTTGTTCGGCAGTCCCATCAGGTCGGTGCGCGCCTGCTTGCCGTTCCGGTCAGGAGCGACGGAGAACGCCTGCGACTCGGTGGGATAGATGTTGGTGTCGAACTCGTGGACGAACGACGCAACCTGCGCGTCGGTGATGTCGGTCAGGCCGAGGGCGTTGCGGCAGTCGTCGCCGGGGAACGCCCGGTCGTCGGCCACCCACACCTGGATGTGGTCGCCGACACCGCGCAGGGTGTAGGTCTTGAGATAGATGCCGTTGAGGTCGTCCAGCGCCAGCCAGGTCTTGGTGTCACCGACCTTGTCGCGACCGACGGGTCGCGCCTGGTTCTGCGCCTGCTGTCGAGCCTGGGCCGAGGCCTTCTGCTCCAGCCGCAGGGGTTTGCCGTTGTTGTAGTCGGGGCCGACTTCGCGCACGTCCTGCTTGGCGTGTCCGTTGGCGTGCCCGTTCGGGGTGGTGGGCGGGTCGGCGTAGGCCGAAGAGATCTGCAGGGCGGTGCTGGCGATGAGGGCTGCCGTTGTGGCCGTCGCCAGAGCCGCCGCGCGCTTGGTGCGTCGCATGTGTCTCCACTTTTCCTCCGAGGAGGAGGCTGCGACCGGTGGGCCGAGCCTCCACTGTCCCGGCGATACAAACACCGGTCGGGACAATTGGCAATGACCCGTGACCGAACGGATACCTCGTTCCGGTTCCGTAATTCCGCGTGACCTCCGTCGCGGAAGCTCCCATCCCGGGAGCCCGACCCTTAGCCTTGCGTCTGTGGCAACGGCTCCCATCGGCATCTTCGACTCGGGCTTCGGTGGACTCACCGTGGCGCGCGCGGTCATCGACCAGCTGCCGCACGAGTCGGTCCTCTACCTCGGCGACACCGCGCGCCAGCCCTACGGGCCGAAGCCGATCGGTGAAGTGCGCGAGTACGCCCTCGAGTGCCTCGACCATCTCGTGGAGCAGGGCGTCAAGATGCTGGTCATCGCCTGCAACTCGGCCAGCGCGGCGATGCTGCGCGACGCCCGCGAGCGCTACGACGTCCCCGTGGTCGAAGTCATCCTGCCGGCCACCCGGCGGGCGGTCGCGGCCAGCCGCACCGGCCGGATCGGGGTGATCTGCACCCGGGCGACCGCCGACTCCCAGGCCTACGAGGACGCCTTCGCCGCGGCGCCGCACGTGGTGCTCACCACCCAGGCCTGCCCGCGGTTCGTCGGCTTCGTGGAGGAGGGCGTCACCAGCGGCGCCGAGCTCATCGGTGTGGCGCACGACTACCTCGACCCGCTCGTCTCGGCCGGAGTCGACACCCTGATCCTCGGTTGCACGCACTACCCGCTGCTGACCGGCGTCATCTCCTACGTGGTGGGCGACCAGGTCACCCTGGTGAGCAGCGCCGAGGAGTGCGCCAAGGACGTCTACCGGGTGCTCGTGGAGCGCGAGCTCGAGGCGGAGGACGGCGCCCGGCCGACGTACCGCTTCCTCACCACCGGCCAGCCCGACGAGTTCGCCCGCATCGGGAGGCGGTTCCTCGGCCCGGAGTTGGAGACCGTGAGCCAGTTCGCCGGCGGCGCGGTCAGCTCCGTGGAGGAGGTGCGCGTCGGATGAGGCTCACCGTGATCGGCTGCGCCGGCTCCTATCCCGGCCCCGACTCGCCCGCCAGCTGCTACCTCCTCGAGGCCGAGGGCCCGGACGGTTCCGGCGGCACCCGCACGTGGAAGGTGCTCCTCGATCTGGGCAGCGGGGCCCTCGGGCCGCTCCAGCGGCACCTCGACCCGGTCGAGCTCGACGGCATCGTGCTCTCTCACCTGCACGCCGACCACTGCCTGGACCTGTGCGGGCTGTACGTGCTGCGCAAGTACCACCCGGACGGCGCCCAGCCGCGCATCCCGGTGTGGGGCCCGCAGCACACCGCCCGCCGGATGGCGAAGGCCTACGACCTCGACGAGGATCCCGGGATGAACGAGGAGTTCGACTTCCGGACGCACCCGGACGACCACACCTTCGGCCCGTTCACGATCACGGCGCGGCAGGTCGCCCATCCGGTGCCGGCCTACGGCCTGCGCATCGAGGCAGACGGCAAGGTGCTCGCCTACTCCGGCGACACCGGTCCCTGCGACGCACTGGTGGCGACGGCCCGCGACGCCGACCTGTTCCTCTGCGAGGCCTCGTTCGTCGAGGGCGGCGACAACCCACCGGACCTGCACCTGACCGGTGCCCAGGCCGGCCGGGCGGCGAAGGAGGCTGCGGCGCGGAGCCTGTTGCTCACCCACGTGCCCGCCTGGCACGACCGGGAGGTCGCCCTCGACGAGGCGAGGACGTCGTACGACGGCGAGGTCGCGCTCGCCGAGCCCGAGCGCAGCTACGAGCTCTGATCCGCCGCCGGCCCCGCGTCGTGCACGCAGATGGCGACCTGCACCCGGTTGTCGGCCTCGAGCTTGCTGAAGAGCCGGCCCACGTGCGCCTTCACCGTCGGGATGCTGAGGTAGAGCTCCGCCGCGATCTCGGCGTTGTTGAGGCCGCGCGCCACGGCGCGCGCGACCTCGAGCTCGCGCTGGGTGAGCCGGGCGAGCCGGTGGCGGGCCTGCTGCTGTCGCCCGTTGTCCTGCTGCGCGGTGACCCGCTGGATGAGGGTGCTGGTGACACTGGGCGAGAGCATCGGCTCACCGGCGACGACCTTCTCGACCGCGGCCACGATGTCGGCGGGCGGGGTGTCCTTGAGCAGGAACCCGGCGGCACCTGCGGCGAGCGCCCCGAGGACGTAGTCGTCCGCGCCGAACGTGGTCAGCACGATCACCTGGCACGCCTGCGCTGCGTCACGGATCCGGCGGGTGGCCTCGATGCCGTCGAGCCGGGGCATCCGGATGTCCATCAGCACCACGTCGGGACGCTGGTCCTGCACGGCGACCAGGGCCTCCCGACCGTCCCCGGCCTGGCCCACGACCTCGATGCGCGGCGATCCTCCCAGGATCAGCGCCAGGCCGCTGCGCACGAGCGGGTCGTCGTCGACGATGAGGACACGGATCGGGCTGGTCACGTCGGCCACGGTAGCCAGCCCGTCAGGGTGAACGAGTCGTGCGTCTCCTCGATGCTGAGCCAGCCGCCGTTGAGCTCGGCACGCTCGCGCAGTCCCACCAGGCCGAGTCCTGAGACGGGAGCGGTCTGGTCCTGGCCGCCGAGGCGCCGCGGGTTGCGCACCACGATGTCGAAGCCGTGGCCGGGCCCGCCCTCGAGGCGCACGTGCGCCGTCGTACCGCCGCCGTGCTTGCGGGCGTTGGTGAGGGCCTCCTGGACGATGCGGTAGACCGTTCGGGCGATGTGCGCGGGCGGTTCCGTGTCGATGAGGTCCTCGACCGTGACCACGAGTCCGCTGCGACGGGACTCCTCGACCAGTTCGGGGAGATCACGCAGCGTCGGTTGCGGACGGTGCGGCGCGTCCTCATCACGGAGCATGCCGAGCACCTGGCGCAGGTCGGTGAGCGCCTCGTGCGACTTCTCCTGGATCAGCGCGGCCGTCTCCCGGACCTGCTCGGCCGGGAGGTCGTCGCGGAAGGCCAGCGCCCCCGAGTGCATGGCCACCAGGGAGATCCGGTGCGCGAGCACGTCGTGCATCTCGCGGGCGATCCGCTCCCGCTCGGCCGAGCGCGCCTGGTCCACCCGCAGCGACTGCTCGGACTCGGCCTGCCGGGCCCGCTCCCTCAGGGTCCACACCAGCTCGCGCCGCGAGCCGATGTACATCCCGATGGCGGCGAGTGCGATCGTGGCCGCCATCGTGAACGTGAAGTTCAGCCACGGCGGCTCCTGGTCGCGCACCGGCTGGTAGTAGTAGAAGAGCTGTCCGGTCACCACCCCGGTCAGTCCCGCCACGACAATCTGCGGGAGTCGGCGGTGGGTGCACAGCGACACGAAGGCCAGGCCCGACGGCCCGGCTGCGCTCAACGACACCAGGCTCAGGACGGCCGTGGCCATCGCGATGGGGAACGGCCAACGGCGGCGGAAGAACACGAGCGCGAGTGCGGCGACACCGCCGGCGAGGTCCAGGGCGAACAGGCCGGGCGCCTGGGACCACTGGGCCGGGGCGACCTCACCCCAGGCGATCGCGGAGATCACCAGGCACAGAGCCGTCCGCCACAGGTGACCAACCATGGTCAGCGGGGGGTTGTACTGCTCGGGGTCGGCCACGGCACAAGGCTAGGCGCGAGGCCGCCCGGGCGGCAGGAGTCCCAGGTGTCGGCGGCCGCCGCGCACCCCCTACCCAGGTATGCCCCGGATCGATCCCCGCGCCCGATGTGTGTGCGCGCCGGGCCGGGAAGGATCGAGGCATGATCGAACTCCAGGGAGTATCCCGCACCTACGGTGCCTTCACCGCGCTCGACGACGTCTCGTTCGTTGCCCGCCCCGGACAGGTGACCGGCTTCCTCGGCCCCAACGGCGCCGGCAAGTCCACCAGCATGCGCATCATGGTCGGTCTCACCTCGGCCGACCGTGGTCACGCCACCATCGGCGGCCTGCAGTACGCCGACATCCCCAACCCCGGCCGACACGTCGGGGTCCTGCTCGACGCGTCGGCGCAGCACGCCGGCCGCACCGGCCGGGAGGTGCTGGCGCTCACCGCGATGACGATGGGCCTTCCCCTGGGGCGGGTCGACGAGATGCTGGCGCTGGTCGGCCTCTCCGAGAGCGAGGCGAAGCGACGGGTCCGCAACTACTCGCTCGGCATGCGCCAGCGCCTGGGCATCGCCAACGCCCTGATCGGCGACCCGTCGGTGCTCATCCTCGACGAGCCGGCCAACGGACTGGACCCGGCCGGCATCCACTGGATGCGCTCGCTGCTGCGCGGGTACGCCGAACGCGGCGGGACCGTGCTGCTCTCCTCCCACCTGCTCCACGAGGTCGAGAAGCTCGCCGACGAGATCGTCCTGATCGGCCGCGGCCGCATCGTCGCCCAGGGCACCAAGGCCGAACTGCTCGCCACCCGCGGCACGCTGGTCCGTGCGGAGACGCCCGAGCTGCTCCTGAAGTCCCTCGACGCCACCGACATCGCCTACCTGTCCACCGGTGACGGAGCCGTGCGCACCGAGGCAGAGCCGGTCGAGGTCGGTCGCGCCGCAGCCGACGCGGGCGTCGTCCTCACCGAGCTCCGACCGGCCGAAGGCGCCGGTCTCGAGGAGCTCTTCCTCCAACTCACCGCCGACGACGCCCGCGAGGCCGTCACCCCTGAAGGAGCATCCGCATGACCAGTCCCACGACCAGTCCCATGACCGGCCCGATGACCAGCCGCGACACCAGGGGCGGCACGCTGGACGTCGCCGGAACCCCCCGCATCCCGCTGGCCCGCCTGGTCAAGGTGGAGCTGCGCAAGATGGTCGACACTCGCGCCGGACTCTGGCTGATCATCGCCATCGGGGCCATCACCCTGCTCGCCGTCGTCCTGTTCGGTCTCAACGCCGAGCCCGAGGACCGCACCTTCAACAGCTTCATGGGCTTCACGGGCACGCCGCAGGGCATCCTGCTGCCGGTGCTCGGCATCCTGCTGGTGACCAGCGAGTGGTCACAACGCACCGCCATGGTCACGTTCACCCTGACGCCGCACCGCACCCGTGTGCTGGCCGCCAAGTTCCTGGCCGCCCTCGCACTCGGCCTGGCCGCGATCGTGCTGGCCGTGGTCGTGGGGGCGCTCGCGACGCTGGTCTTCGGCCCGGCCGACGGGTTCAGCGGCGTCGGGCTCGACGACTTCGCGAAGTTCGGCCTACTGCAGACCTCCGGTGTCCTCCAGGGGCTCGCCTTCGGGCTGCTCTTCCTCAGCTCGGCCACGGCGATCGTGGCCTACTTCGTGGTGCCGATCGCCTTCTCCGTGGTCGCCAACGTGTGGGGCGGCCTCGCCGACAAGGCGGCGTGGGTCGACCTGGGCACCGCACAGGGACCGCTCTTCGCCGGCGACAACCTGAGCGGACAGCAATGGAGCCAGCTCGCCGTCGCGACGGTCATCTGGGTGGTCCTGCCCTTCGTCGTCGGTCTCGTGCGGGTCCTGCGGGCCGAGGTCAAGTAGCACCGGTCACGGGTGGGGCGCGCACGGGGGACGCGCCCCACCCCTCGGCGGCGAGGCCCCACTAGGCTCGTCCGCATGACTCGCGCTGACGGCAGGAACGACGACGAACTGCGCCCCATCAGGTTCACCCGCCACTGGCAGGACCACCCGGCCGGCTCGGTGCTCGTCGAGTTCGGCCGCACCCGCGTCCTGTGCGCAGCCTCCGCCTCCGAAGGCGTGCCGCGCTGGCGCAAGGGCTCGGGTCTCGGCTGGGTCACCGCGGAGTACGCGATGTTGCCCTCGGCCACCAACACCCGCTCGGACCGCGAGTCGGTCAAGGGCCGCATCGGCGGACGCACCCACGAGATCTCGCGACTGATCGGTCGCTCCCTGCGCGCCGCCATCGACTACCGAGCCCTCGGGGAGAACACCATCGTCCTCGACTGCGACGTGCTCCAGGCCGACGGTGGCACCCGCACGGCAGCCATCACGGGGGCGTACGTCGCCCTGGCCGATGCCGTCGCGCACCTGAGGGAGAAGGGCGTCCTGGCCGGCGACCCGCTGGTGTCCTCGGTGGCCGCCGTCTCGGTCGGCATCGTCGACGGGGCGCCCCGGCTCGACCTCCCCTACGAGGAGGACGTTCGGGCCGAGACCGACATGAACGTCGTGATGACCGGTGGGGGACGCTTCATCGAGGTGCAGGGCACCGCGGAGGGGGCCGCCTTCGACCGGACCGAGCTCGACGCACTCCTGGCCCTGGCCGAGAAGGGGTGCGCCGACCTGACCCGGTTGCAGCAGGAGACGCTGGGTGGCTGAGGTCTTCCTCGCCTCGAGGAACGCCGCGAAGCTGGCCGAGATGCAACGCATCCTCGCCCAGCACCTGCCCGGCGTCCGGGTGGTCGGGCTCGACGACGTGCGGCACTACGACGAGCCCGTCGAGGACCGGGCCACGTTCGAGGGCAACGCGCTGCTGAAGGCGCGAGCCGGCTTCGCCGTCACCGGACTGCCGTCGTTGGCCGACGACAGCGGCCTGTGCGTCGACGCGCTCAACGGGATGCCCGGCGTGCTCTCGGCGCGCTGGTCGGGGCAGCCGAAGGACGACCGTCGCAACAACGCGCTGCTGCTCGACCAGCTGGCCGACGTGCCGGACGACCGTCGCGGCGCACAGTTCCGGTGCGCGATCGCCTTCTGCCACACCGGCGGGGAGGCCGTGGTCGAGGGCGAGATGCCCGGACATGTCATCCGCGAGCTCCGTGGCGAGGGCGGCTTCGGCTACGACGTCTTGTTCGTCGCCTCCGCGACCGCCGACGGCCGGACCTCGGCAGAGCTCACTCCCGAGGAGAAGGACCGGGTCTCCCACCGTGGCCAGGCCCTGCGGCAGATCGCGCCGGTCGTGGGCGCCGCGCTGACCGGTCGTTGAAGCGCGGCACCGAACGCGTCGACCCCGGGGGCCGAGGGGTGCCGAAGGGGGGAGTCGAACCCCCACGCCCGAAGGCACAGGATCCTAAGTCCTGCGTGTCTACCAGTTCCACCACTCCGGCCTGCGGGGAGCAGTCTAGGAGGAGCCGCGCCAGCCGATCGACCGATGCCGACTGGCCGAAAGTGACCATCGCAATCTGGCCTCAGTGAGCCTTCCCGACGCTGCTGTCGACTGTGGATGATCGTCCGCACCAGCAGGGGGAGGCTGTCCGATGCCGCAGTCCAAGTTCCGCCACGCAGTCCGACGGACGGCGGTGACGATGACCGTTGTCGCGGCAGTTGTCGTCGCCGGCACGTCGCCGGGAACCTCGGTCGGCACTGCCGCCGCTGCACCGGCCGAGCGGGTGCCTGCCGAGGCAGCCGTGACGACGCCGGCCGCGGTCACGGACAGCAGCTGGGACGACAGGTTCGGGCTCCCCGGCGCCGCTTGGGACGTGCGCGCCGTGGTCGAGGACGGCAGCAACCTCTACGTGGGTGGCACGTTCCACACCGTCGCCGGCCAGCCGTTCGATGCCCAGCCCTACCTCGCCCGATGGGACGGACTGCGCTGGCACCAGCTCGGCGCCGGCGTGAACGGATCGGTGACCGCCCTTGCGGTCGACGCCCAGCACCGGCTCTACGTCGCCGGAGAGTTCACCAGCGCCGGCGGGGCGCCGGCCGCACACCTGGCGATGTGGGACGGCGCCTGGCATCCGCTCGGCGCCGGCGTGAACGGGCCGGTGGCGGCGCTGCTCGCCGACGGCACCGATGTCTACGTCGGTGGCAGCTTCACCTCCGCCGGCGGCGTCGCGGTGGACAGCCTCGCCCGGTGGAGCGCCACCCAGGGCAGTTTCAGCAACGTCGGTGGTGGAGTCCTGACCTGCTTCTTCTGCGGCGGCGCCGGCAGCCCCGGCCAGGTGAACGCGCTGGCCAAGTCCGGTTCGGTTCTCTACGTCGCCGGGAACTTCAACCGGGTGAACCGGAACGCCCCCGCAGACGGCTACGCGTCGGTGGCGGGGTGGAACGGGTCGTCGTGGACCAACCTGGCCGGAGGCGTGAGCACCCAGTACGGCGAGGGGACCGTCTCCGCACTCGCCGCCGACGGGGCCACCCTCTACGCCGGCGGCGACTTCACCACTGCCGGTTCCGTGTCGGCGAAGCACCTGGCCCGCTGGACGGGGACCGTATGGTCTGCGGTCGGCACCGGCGCCGGGGTCGGTGCCGTGGGGAGCATCGGCGCGGTCCACGCCCTCGAGGTCGTCGATGGTGGCCTGTACGTCGGCGGCACCTTCGACACGGTGGACGGCGCCGCGATTGACAATCTCGCGCTCTGGGCCTCCGGAAGGTGGGTGCCCGTCGGCGACCCTGATGCCACCGTGTTCGCCCTGGATCGTCGTACCGGGGGAGGAGTGCACGCCGGTGGCCTCTTCGCGCAGGTCGGCTCGGGGAAGTACCTCTACCAGGTCGGCTCTTTCGACGGCAGCGCCTGGCTGACCCTGGGCCAGGGCGCCGTCAGCGGGGCGCTGCCCGCTCGCGGCAAGGTGCGGGCACTGGCCGCAGGACCAGACGGAATCTACGCGGCCGGGTCGTTCCTGCAGATGGGCGACTCGGTCTCCGGCGGCGTCGCCCGCTGGGACGGCTCCGCCTGGCACGGCCTGGCCGGCGGCATCTCGCGGGCTGGAGGTGCGCACGCCTACGCGCTGGCGACCATCAGCGGTGACGTCTACGTCGCGGGCTCCTTCTCACAGGCCGGCTCGCTCAGCGCCCACAACATCGCCCGCTGGCGACCCGGCGTCGGGTGGACCGCGCTGGGCTCCGGAACCGATGGCACGGTGTTCGCGCTGACCACGCTGGGCGGCAAGCTCTACGCGGCCGGCTCGTTCGCCACCGCTGGCGGCGTGAGTGCCTCTGGCGTGGCCCGGTTCGACCCCGCGACCAACACGTGGTCTCCGCTTGCCGGCGGCTACAGCTTCGACCGGAACGTGCTGGCGTTGACCACCTACCAGGACCGGTGGCTCGTCGTCGGCGGCGAGTTCAACAACGTCTCCACGCCCACAGGCACGCAGCAGTCGTTCGGCATGCGGGTCTTCGACACCCAGACGAACGCGTGGCTCCCTGCTGCCGGGACCGGCAACGGCCTCCGGATGAGCAGCGGTCTCGGGGGCACCGTCCGCGCCCTGGCCGTCGTGGGGGACACGCTGTACGTCGGCGGCACGTTCGACAAGACCGGAGCCGGCACGAACGGAGCTGTGGCGGCGCGCAGCCTCGTCGCCTACGACCTGGCCACCGGTGCCTGGGAGCAGGCCGGCCCGGTCGTCGGGGACTCCGCCGAGGTGCACACGCTGGCGTCCGCCGGCGGCCTCCTGTGGGTCGGCGGGGACTTCACCACGGCCGGCGGGGTGCGCGCGGCCGCGGTCGCGCGTCTGGACACCGCCACTGGCGCCTGGTCGGGGCTCGGCTCCGGGGCGATCGGCGACGGCGACGGTGACCGGGTGCTGGCGTTGGCGCCGGTGCCCGGCGCCCTCTGGGTCGCCGGCGACTTCGTCTACGGCGGTGGCAAGCCCGCCGGGAGCATCGCGATGGTCAGGCAGCCACCGGGGGTGCGGTTCACCTCCCAGCCGGCACCGTTCACCGGCTCGACCTCGGCGACGCTGGGCTTCACCGCGGTCCCGACCGGAGCCGGGGTGACATTCAGCTGTGTGCTGGACGACGGCCCGGCGGTTGCGTGTTCGTCGCCGATGACCTTCCAGGGGCTCACGGCGGGCCCGCACCAGTTGGTCGTCACCGCCACCGACCCGACCGGGACCGGCCAGCCGGCGGCTGCCCGGTGGACCGTCGTGACGCCGCCGACGGCCAGGTTCACCAGCGGGCCGGCAGCGGGCGGTTGGAGCGGCCGTTCCACGTCGTTCGGGTTCTCTGCCGACTCGGCAGCGGTGCCCACCACGTTCACCTGTCGCCGTGACCTGGGCGCCGCGGTGGCCTGCACGTCCCCGTTCACCGTGGCCGGTCTCGCGGCCGGCTCGCACTCCTTGACGGTGCGCGCATCCAACGCAGCCGGGCCCGGCCCGGAGGTGACCCGGAGCTGGACGGTCGACGCGACCGCGCCGGCGACGACCATGACCCAGCCGTCCGCGACGCGGTTCAGCCTGTCCACGGCGCTCGGCTTCGCCTGGCGGCCGACCGACACCGGCTCGGGGGTTGCGGCGACGGACGGCCGGTGGCGGCGGGCGTCGTACGCCTCAGGTTTCGGCAGCTATCAGTACCCGGCCACGTGGGCGAGGGTCACGACTCCCGGTGCGCGCCTCAGCGGCGCTCCAGGATCGACGTACTGCGTGTCGGCGCGTGCCCGGGACAAGGTGGCCAATCTGGGTGCCTGGTCGGGTGAACGCTGCTGGGCGATGCCGCTCGACGACCGCTCCTTCGCCCGCAGCTCGGGATGGAGCATCGGCACCGGCTCGGCCTTCTACCGGGGAACGCACACGTCGACGACGCGACTGGGCGCCTCCCTGACCAGATCAGGGGCACGCGCCGGACGATTCGCGTTGGTCGCCACCCGATGCCCGACCTGTGGCCAGGTCGCGATCTACTCCGGCACCACGCTGCTGAAGAGGGTGAACCTCTACCGGGCCACCGTCCAGCGGAAATATGTGGTGACCTGGATCTCCGGCTACCGCACCGGGACGATCAAGGTGAAGGTCATCACGTCCGGCAAGCTGGTGCAGATCGACGGGTTCGGACTGTCACGGGCGTGAGGTTCTGGCCGGGCCGGTGTGCGGCAACCCCTGCGTCAGGCAGCGTCCAGGCCCAGGTCGCGGCGAAGCTTGCCGACGTGACCGGTCGCCTTGACGTTGTACTGCGCGACCTCGACCTTGCCGTGCTCGTCGACCACGAAGGTCGAACGGATGACACCTTCGACGACCTTGCCGTAGAGCTTCTTCTCGCCGAAGGCGCCATAGGCCTGCATCACCGACCTGTCGGCGTCGGAGGCGAGCGTGATGGTGAGCTGGTCGCGCTCGCGGAACTTCGCGAGCTTCTCCGGCTTGTCCGGCGAGATGCCGACGACGGTGTAGCCGGCAGCCTCCAGCGACGCGAGGGACTCGGTGAAGTCGCAGGCCTGCTTGGTGCACCCCGGGGTCATCGCAGCCGGGTAGAAGTACACGATCACCTTGCGTCCCAGCAGACCGGAGAGGCTCACCTCGCCGCCGTCGTCCGTGGGCAGGGTGAAGTCGGGCGCGGTGTCACCGGGGGACAGTCGGGTACTCATGAGCGACACGGTAACGTTTCGCGCGGAGCCGGTGACGAGCCGGTTTCCGCCAGGCCACCCGACGGCGAGGAGCAGCAGTGGGCGAGAAGGACCTGAGCTCGATCGAGAACGACATCGCACACACCCGGCAGCAGCTCGCCGCCACCATCGACGAGCTCGTCTACCGGGCCAGCCCCAAGACCATCGCGCGCCGCGAGGCCGACCAGGTGAAGGGCTTCTTCGTCGACGCGAACGGTCCGCGCACCGACAACATCATCAAGGTCGTGGCCGGCGTCGGTGGTTTCGTGCTGCTCCTCGTGGTGATCCGGAAGGCCACCCACTGACCGTGGTGAGCCGCAAGGAGCCGCCCGGGGAGCCGGAGCGGACCCCGATCCAGATGATGCACGACCGCGTCCTGGTCGCGCTCGACCGCGAGCAGCAGGGCGAGCGCAAGTCGAGCGGCGGCATCCTGATCCCGGCAACTGCGGCCATGGGTGGCAGGCGGCTCTCGTGGTGCCGGGTGGTGGCCGTCGGACCGCACGTGCGCTCGATCAAGGTCGACGACCGCGTCCTGTTCGACCCTGAGGAGAAGGCGGAGGTCGAGGTCTCCGGGGAGCTGTACATCGTGGTCCGCGAGCGCGACATCCACGCGGTGTCGGCAGAGCGGGTTGGGTCCAGCCAGACCGGTCTCTACCTCTGAGCTGACCTCGTCGACCGGCCCTCGTGGACGGCCGTCGCCGCCCGGACCTTCTCGCGCGGACCGGCGACGAACAACAGCTCCTGGTTGCGCAATCGGCCCGGCGTGCCGACCCGCTCGCCTGCCGGGTTGTGGATGCCGATCTGGGCGCCGACGTAGCGCTTCGTGTCGAAGGCGAGCACGGCGACGTCCTCGTGCCCGGCGGCGTGCAGCCAGCCGGTCATCTCGGCGGGCGTCACCCACGACTCGTCGTTGTAGGAGACCACCACGACGTCGGCGCGGGTCTGGGCGATGAGCCGCTCCATCGCGGCGGGCATCTCGCGCTTGCGGTTGAAGACGCTCTTGGTGTCGTCGTGCCGGGCGTCGGCGCGCTTGCACGCGATCCCGTAGTGCTCGGGGGCGTCCCAGCGGACCAGCGTCTCCCACACGTGGTAGTTGGTGAAGTAGCGGTGCTGGTTGTACGGCGGGTCGAGATAGGCGAAGTCGACCGGCTCGTGTCCCGTCGCCACGTCGTGGGCGTCGCCACGGATGGCTCGCCCCGGACCGGCGAGGAGCTGGGGGACGCGCAGCTCGAGGTCGTCGTACGAGCGCGGCGCCCAGCTCTTGAGGTACGCCATCTGGAGCCCGGTGGTGGAGTCGACCCGGTCGGCCGCGTCGAGGAGTGCCGTGAGGAGGATGGGCCGCAGCGGGCCGACGGCGTGCTCTCGTTCGATCGCCTCGCGGATTGCGTCGATGCGCGCTCCGTTGTGCGGCTGGAAGTAGCGACTCTGCCGGCAGAACGTCTCCGTCACGTAGCCCGGGTTGCCCGGCAGGGTGTTGAGCTCCTTGACGGCGAGCTCGAGGTCGCCGGCATCCATGTCGGCCGCGTCCGTGCCGACGTAGCACTGGGCGAAGACCTCGCTGTAGGAGGCGACATCGGCGGCCGTGACGAAAAGTCCGCGACGCTTCAGCTCCTGGGCCACCCGCGTGGTGCCGGTGAACAGGTCCAGGGCGGTCGTCGTCCCGACCGCCTCGGCCACGTCGGCGATGACGTCGACCAGGAGCCGCTTGGAGCCGAGATACTTGATCATGAGGCGACGGAGGCGACCGTGGCTGCGGTGAAGACGACCTGGAACGTGCTGCCCTGGCCGGGCACCGAGAGGAAGTCGATGGTGGCCCCGTGCGCCTCGGCGATGGCCTTCGCCATGAACAGTCCGATGCCGGTGCCGGGGGCCGCCCCGTCGTCAGCGGTGCTCGACCGGAAGAACCGCTCGAAGACCCGCTCCTGCTCCTCGGCGGGGATGCCGACTCCCGTGTCGCGCACCTGGAGGACCCACTGGTCCTCCTGCGGGAGGAGGGACAGCGTCACCAGCCCGCCGTCGGGAGTGAACTTGGCGGCGTTGTCGGCGATGTTGGTGACCATCTGCCGCAGCTGGCCCTCGTCGCCCGGGATCATCACGGGCTGGTCGGGCGCGGCCACCTCGACCACCAGGTTGCGCGCCTCGCCGAGGTGGCGCAGGTCGGTGCCCACGGATCGCACGATCGCGGCGAGGTCGGTGGGCACGCGGTGGGTGGCGAGATCGAGCTCTTCGACGCGCGCCAGGGCGAGCAGGTCGTCGATGAGGGAGAGCAGGCGCCGGCTGTTGAGGCCGATCCGGTTCAGTGCGACCGCCTGGGAGGGTTGCACCTCGCCGTACGTGCCGTCCTGGAGCATCTCGAGATAGCCGAGCAGGCTGGTGATCGGCGTGCGCAGCTCGTGGCTGACGGCGGCCACGAAGGAGTCCTTGGCGCGGTCGACCTCCGTGAGCCGCTGCACGGTCGCCCGCTCGGCATCGACGGCCTTGCGGAGTGAGTCCTCCAGAGCTGTCCGGACCCGCACCCGCTCGGTCACGTCGTCCGCGGTCCCGATGAAGCCGACCACGTCGCCCCGTTCGTTGCTCACGCTGGTCAACGAGAACGACAGGATCCGCGGCTCTCCGTCGTTGCGCAGGAACTCCCAGTCCATCGGGGACCCTGCGTGCTTGTCGAGGTAGGCGGCGACCACGCTGTAGAAGTCCGCCCGGCAGCCCAGGATGCCGGCCAGCCGGGTGATCTCGGCGTCGGTGTGGAACAGCTCCGGCGACTCGCCGTACATCTCCTCCGGCGAGTAGCCCAGGACGCGCTGCGCACCCGGGTTGAACACGTTGATCCGCCCGAGGTCGTCGGTGCCGATGATCACCAGCCCGTGGGCGCTGTTCACGAGCCGGTCACTGCGGGACTTCTGCGTGGCCGCCTCCCGCTGGCTCTCGCGCTGCTGGCGGACCGCGATCGCGAACGGGATCGACACCAGGACGCAGCTGAGCAGGAACGCCTGTTGGGGGAGCCGGGCGAGCTCGGGCGACAGCGGCGCGTTCTCGATGAAGCTGTCGAAGGGGCCGCTGCCCAGCGCCGTCGCGGTGCTGGCGATGGTCGCGACCGTGAGCAGCTGGTAGTGGATCTCCCGCATCGGCGCTCGCACCGCAGTCCACGCCAGTACCGGCATCACCAGGAAAATGAGACTCGGCAGCTGGGCCGGGATGAAGGCCACCACGGTGGCCACGACCGCGATGAGCCACCTGATCGCCCGTTCCCGCTGGTCCTGGGCCAGCACGAGCGGCGGCACCTTGAGGAACAGCGGCACCAGGATCAGTTGGGAAGCCAGGTGCGTGGTCAGCGCCGCGACGCCCACCTGCCACGGGGTCCCGAAGCCCGTGGCCGCGGAGATGAGGGCGAAACCGAGGCCACCGACGACCGCCCCCGCCATGCACGCGACCACGTACGCCAGGAACTCGGCGTTGCGCACCAGCCACGCCTGGCCGCCAGCACCTCGGGGGAGCAGCCACTGGACGAGGTAGCTCTCCGCCATGGTCACGAAGCTGTAGCCCAGGACGGCGTCGGCCGGATAGCCGCCGACGGTGAACGTGGCGACACTCACGACGAGCAGCAGCGCGGCCAGCAGGGGCAGCTGGCGCGTGGTGCCCAGGAGCAGCAGGCCGGTGCCCAGCCCCACGGGCCACATGTTGCCGATGTGGGTCCCCACGGGGCTGGCCAGCACGGAACTGCCTCCGGCGACGGCGACGAGCACGACGACCAGGAGCATGCGAGAGCGCGTTGAGAGGGCCATGCACTCCGTCTCCTGTCGTCACCGAGGCGGATCATCGGGGGTTCGTCTCATTGTGCCGCGTGGCAGGGCCGTCGTCGCGCAACCGAGCCGTCGATGCCCGGGAATGCGGCCGGTGTCGCCTACGCTCGATCTCCGGGGGTCGGCCAGACCCGCCGGCAAGGTGTCAGGAGCACACACGATGTTGGACGACGGGGACCTGTTCGAGGTCGCCAATTCCCTTGCAGGGTTGGTGAATGCCCCCGTCACGATCGAGGACCGGGACACCGTCGTGGTCGCCTACTCCGGCGGCGACCAGGACGTCGACGAGGCACGCGTCGGCACCATCCTGTCCAGACAGGTTCCGGTGCGCTTCCGCGATGCGATCGCCCGGGCGGGCGTCTTCGAGCGTCTCGAGCGGTCCGACGAGGTCTTCGTGGTCGACCTGCCCGAGGTCCGGATGGTGCCCCGCGCGGTGGTGGCGGTGCGCGAGCAGGGTCGGCTGGTCGGGTCCATCTGGGCCGCGGTCGGTGGGGCACCCACGGCCGCCCAGGAGAAGGTCCTGCGAGCCGCCGCCCCCGTGGTCGCAGCCCACCTGCGCAGCGAGCGCGAGCGGGCGGACGTCGTACGGCGCGAGCGGGTGCGCACGGTGGCGGACCTGATCGGCGGCGGAGAGCCCGCCGAGGACATGGCTGCGCGGCGCCTCTCGACCGGCCCGTGGTCGGTCATCGCCCTGAAGGGCCAGGACAGCGAGGTCCCGCAGGAGCTCTGGAGCGCCTTCGACCTGCATCTGTCCGCGATCGCCCCGACCGCCGTCTGCGCACCGCTCGGCACGGCGGTCTTCGGGGTCCTTCCCGCGGATGCCGCGACCCGGATCATGGGGGACTTCGTCGAGCGGGTCGCCCGCCGCGCGCGCGTCGTCGTGGGTATCGGCTCGGACACCGAACGTGCGGCCGCACTGGGGGAGTCGCGCTCGGTGGCCGAACAGGTGGCCGACGCGCTCCTGCGGATGGGCCGCCTGGGCACCGTCAGCGACCTCTCCGGAGCGTGGGTCGACGTCCTCGCCCACCGGCTGGAGCCGCTGGTCCGGGCCCATCCGGACGCCAGCCCGCTGGCTCGGCTGGAGGCGTACGACGCCCAGCACCAGGCGGGGCTGGTGGACGCGGTCCGCGCCTACCTCGTCGACGGCGAGACCACTGCAGCGGCAGAGCGGCTGCACGTGCATCCCAACACAATGCGCAACCGGCTGCGTCGGGCACGGGAGGCGTGTGCGGTCGACCTCGTCGACCCGGACGTGCGGCTGGCGCTGATGGTCGCGCTGCGGGTGCGCGGCCCCTGGTGAGGCCCGGGACGCCGACGTGTCGTTGGCCGATCCCACACCCGGGCGTGCGAAAGGTTGGCCGCCCGCACACTGCCTTCTGACGCGCGCCGCTCGACCATGGGTACATGGACCCCCTGCCCACCTCCAGTCGCTTCTCCGCGCCCTCGTCCGAGTCCCGCCACGTCATCGTCGTCGGTGCCGGCATGGTGGGTCTCTCCACCGCCTGGTTCCTCCAGCAGCACGGTGTGAAGGTGACGGTCGTCGACCGGCAGGGCGTCGCGGCGGGCTCGTCCTGGGGCAACGCCGGCTGGCTGGCCCCGGCCCTGACCCTGCCGCTGCCCGAACCGGCCATCCTGGCCACCGGCCTGCGCGAGATGCTGCGGCCCTCCTCCCCGGTCTACGTGCCGCCCACGGCCGATCCGCGACTGTGGCGCTTCCTCGTCGGCTTCGCGCGCCACTGCACACCGGGCCGTTGGCGCCGGGCGATGGACGTGTTCAACCACGCCAACGCGGTCGCGCTCGACGCGTTCGCCGAGCTGGAGTCGGGCGGCGTCCCGGCTCCCGTTGCCGAGCCGACGCGGGCAGCTGAGCCGTTCCTGGCCGCCTTCTCGGACGAGCGCGCCCGGGAGACCCTCGTGGCGGAGTTCGAGCACGCGGGCGGCGCCGTCAAGTACGAGCTCCTCGACGGCGAGGAGATCAGGGAGCGGGAACCGGCACTGGGCGAGGCGGTGCGCTACGGGGTCGAGCTGCACGGGCAACGGTTCATCAACCCGGGACGGTTCGTGCACTCCCTGGCAGACGCCGTGCGGGCCGGCGGTGGAGAGATCCTCGACGGCTGGGACATCGTGGACGTCCGCCAGGATCGCGGCCGCGCCGAGGTCGTCGCCGCGACGGGCCGGACGATCACCGGCGACGCCGTCGTCCTGGCGGCCGGCAGCTGGCTGGGCGCCCTGGCCCGCCGGCACGGCGTCCGTCGCCTGGTCCAGGCCGGTCGTGGCTACAGCTTCACCGTCCGGCCCGAGCACGTGCCCACGGGCCCGGTGTACTTCCCGGCCCAGCGGGTCGCCTGCACGCCGCTGGGTGGTCCCGAGGACGGCCTACGCGTCGCCGGCATGATGGAGTTCCGGTCGCCGGACGCGCCCCTGGACCCGCGGCGGATCCAGGCGATCATCGACGCGGCGACGCCGATGCTGCGCGGCGTGGACTGGTCGGCCCGCACCGACGAGTGGGTCGGCTCCCGGCCCTGCACCACCGATGGGATCCCGCTCGTCGGCCGGACCCGTTCGCCGGCGATCTACGTGGCCGGCGGCCACGGCATGTGGGGCGTCGCGCTGGGGCCACTGACCGGTCGACTCCTCGCCGAGCAGGTCGCCACCGGCACCACCCCGGAGCTGCTCCGGGCCTTCGACCCGCTGCGCTGACAGGCGCGGGCCAGCCACCGGGCTCAGGCCCGGTGCTCGCCCTCCCCCTGCCGGTAGTCCGGGTCGGCGAGCTCGTCGGAGGTCCCGGACGGCTCGTCGGTGCTCCGACGCGAGGCGTCCGGCGTGTAGTCGCCGGTGCCCTCGTCGACGTCGGGGTCCACCCTGTCGGCGTCGCGGATCCGGTCCTCCTCCTGGGCGCGCGTCATGTCGTAGGAGCGTCGTTCCTGGCCGGCCTCGTGCTCCAGTTCGTCGGCGCGGGCTCGGGCCATGTCTGCCTCCGCCTGCGCCTCCCGGGCCTTGGCCTCTTGGGCCGGCCGATCCATGCCGACCGAGGCTGCCTCACTGCGCAGCTCACCGGCCCGTTGCCGCGCGGCCTCTTCCTTCTTCCGTCGAGCGACGGACCAGATCAGCGCTGCCAGCAGCAGGATCGCCAGGATGACCAGGATGATGATGAGCCACTTCATGGTGCCCTCCTCGTGCCCACGGTGACGTGGGCGCGTCTCGTCAGCGGCTCGTACCCGGTCAGGACCGGGGGAAACCCCGGCGTCGACCCATCATCATCAGCACCGCACCGGCCGCCAGCGAACCCAGGCCCGCCGCGGTGAGGCCGAGCGAGGCGCCGTTGCCGGTGTTGGGCAGCACCCCACCCTGCGGTGCCGGTGCGGCCTGGGCCGGCTTGACGGTGGGAGCCACCACGTGGCCCTCGCCCAGCACCTGCTCGAAGCGGCCCGGACCCTTCGTGCCGTCGTTGCCGGGGGCGGCGACCTCATCGTCCCCGCCCGGCTCGTCCGTGGGCGTGTCGGTCGGGCAGGGGTCCGTCGCCGGGGTCACGGTCTCGGTCCAGGCGTCCCGGTCGACGACCGTGGTGAGCGAGTCCGCCACCTTGGCCCACTCGTGCTCGACGTCGGGGGCGGCGGCGGAGGTCGTCGCGCTGGTCACCGGCGTCAGGACGGCCGGCACGAGCTCGCTCACGCCGGTGGCGGTCCAGCCGTCGCCGGCCGGTGCGGTGCCGGGGTCGGTGGTGTAGCCGAGCTCCGACGAGCTGGTGCCGGTCGGCAGCCACGGCTGCTCGGAGGTGTCCGGCGCGGTGTACGACGACAACGCGTGCGGCTCGGAGTTGCCGGTCAGCGACCAGTCGTCCCCCGCGGGCGACGCGCTGGAGCTGGTCGTCCACGCCGTCTGGTCGACGCCCTCTTCGAGGATCGGCGGCACTGCCGGCTTCCCCGGGTCGATGAGGTCGCCGTTCCTGGTCGCGCCGGTGGCGGTCCAGTCGGCGCCCGGAGAGGTCAGCGCCCAGGTCGTCTCGACCGTGCCCGGGACGACCCGCTGGTACAGGTACTCCAGGTGGGTCACCGCAGGGGTGATCGTGGTGGTCTCCGTCTGGTCAGCGTCCGGCCAGCGGTCCCAGCCCTTGTCGTGCGCGTCGTCGTCGCCGCCGTTGAAGCTCGGCTCGTCGCGGAACTCGATCTTGCCGGTGTTCCGCTGCTTGAACGCGTAGCCGACGATGACGGTCTCGGTGACGGCCGGCACGTCCTCGACGGTCTTGGTGTCGATCTGCTCCCAGGCGCCGTAACCGGCCGTGTCGGCCGGCGCGACCCGCAGCCACCCCGACGTCTCCGTGGTGTCCGGCGTCGTCCGCTGCCACTCGAGGAGCTGCTGGTAGGTGGGCGGCACCGCGTCCTGGCCGGGCACGGCCTGCTGGGTGATGACGTAGCGCGTCCACTCGTAGTCGGTGTAGCTGTAGTCCTGCTGCGTCCGGGTGAACTGGTAGCGGGTGTACGCGTCCTGCGTCACCTCGCTCCGCTGCCAGAGCCACTCGCTGTGGGACTCCGCAGGGTGACTGACCGTCACCGCCGGCTGGCCGCACTGCTGGGTGGCGTCCGCGGCGTTGGCGGGGGGTGTGGCCAGCGTGATCGTGGCGGCGACCGCCATGGTGGCCAGGCTGCTGGTGAGAAAACGAGTGCGGATCATCGCTGCGTCCCTTGTGCTCATCCGAGAGTCAACGTGGAAGGTTTTGCAGCTTTGTGTGCGTGCATCCCCCTGCAGATTGAACGACAGGACGAACCGGAAGTAATTGCCCAAAGGTGAATCAACGTGTCGCGGTCTAGTCCGACAGGGAGGAACCACATCAGTTCATGCCACACCGGCGAAAACCCTTTGGTAGAGGGCGAAACGGACATCGATGTCCGTTTTGTAGGGGTGTGTCCGCAGATGTCCGACAATGCGTTCGCAGCGGTTCGCCAGACGCCGACGGAAGGTGGCGAGCATGCGAAAGGCCAGCTGCCCGGGTGGGCGGCTGGCCTTGCTGCAGGCGGTGCGTAGAGGGTGGTGCGCCATCAGGGACTCGAACCCCGAACCCGCTGATTAAGAGTCAGCTGCTCTGCCAATTGAGCTAATGGCGCGCGAAGCGAGTGGAACATTAGCAGCCGCCGGCGGTCGATCCGAAATCGACCGGTGGTTGCCTCCGTCACCCCTGCTTCACCGGTGCGTCACCCCTGGGCGAGCACCGCCATCGCTGCGTTGTGCCCGCCGAGTCCGCTGACCGCGCCGCCCCGCCGGGCACCGGAGCCGCACAGCAGCACCGACGGTACGTCGGTCGCGACGCCCCACTGCTGGGCGGGCGTGTCGAGTGCCTCCCGGTTGGCTGCCCAGGGCCAGGCGAGGTCGCCGTGGAAGATGTGGCCGCCGGGCATGGCCAGGTCCGCCTCCACGTCCTGGGGAACCTTCGCCTCGAGGCACAAGGATCCGTCCGGGGCACGCAGGACGCAGTCGAGGAGTGGCTCCTCGAGGTGCTCGTCGACGGCGGCGATCGCGTTTCGCACCGCCTCGTCCTTGGCCTCGGGACGGTCTTGGAAGAGCGCCGCCGGCATGTGCAGGCCGAAGTAGGTCAGCGTGTGCACGCCGCGGCCGGCGAGGTCGCCGAGGATCGAGGGGTCGGTCAGCGAGTGGCAGTAGAACTCACCCGGCGGTCGCGTCGGCACCTGGCCGGCCGCGGCCTCCTCGTAGGCGCGCTGCAGTGCGTCGTACTCCTCGGCGACGTGGAAGGTGCCCGCCCACGCCTGCTGGGGATCGTGCCCGGACTTCAGTCGGGGCAGCCGGGAGAGCAGCAGGTTCAGCTTCAGCTGGGCGCCCTGCGGCTTGGCCGCGTCGAAGTCCGGCACCGTGTGCTCCTGGCCGAGCAGGATCTTCAGCACCCAGGGCGCGACGTTGGCCAGCACCCGGCCGGCCCGGACCGTGTGGCCGGCGTGGCCGTCGTGCCACGACACCTCGGAGCCACCGGCGTCCGCCTCGATCCGGCTGACGCCGGCGTTGCAGAGGATCTCCGCGCCCGCCCGGCGGGCCGACCGCTCGAGTGCCCGGGTGACCGCGCCCATGCCGCCGACCGGCACCCGCCACTCGCCGGTGCCGTTGCCGATGAGGTGGTAGAGGAAGCAGCGGTTCTGGATCAGGGAGGGGTCGTGCAGCGAGGCGAAGGTGCCGATGAGTCCGTCGGTGGCGACGACGCCGCGCACGAGCTCGTCGGTGAAGCGGTCCTCGACGAGCTCGCCGAGCGGACGTTCGACGAGACCGGCCCACACGCCGGGGTCGAGCCCCTCGGCCATCGCGTGGGCCGTCTGCAGCGGCTGGGTCAGCGACGGGGCGACCTTGGCCGCCACGGCCGCGACGTCGGCGTAGAAGCGCTGCCAGGCGTCGTACTCCGCCTCGCTTCCGGTCAGGGCCTGGAACGACTCACGGGTCGCCTCGCGCTCGTCGTGCTCGACGTAGAGGCCGACGTGGCGGCCGTCGCGGACGGTGGGGGAGTACGACGCTGTCGGTCGCGACCGCAGCTGCACGGAGAGCTCGAGATCGCGCGCAACTTGCTCGGGCAGCAGGGACACGAGGTAGGAGTAGCGCGACAGCTCTGCCGGCAGGCCGGGAAAGGTCCTCGCACTGACCGCAGCACCACCGACATGGTCGAGCCGCTCCAGCACGAGCACCGAGAGCCCGGCCCGGGCGAGGTAGCCGGCGGCGGTGAGACCGTTGTGACCGGCGCCGACCACGACCACGTCGTAGGAGGCCTTGTCGGCTCCGGAGTCACTCATGCACGGCAGGCTATCCGGCGGGCTGCCACCATCGCGAAATATTCAAGATTCAACTACTGTTGTGGTGGTCGAAGAGGAGGTGGCTTGCGATGCCAGCCGTGACCGTCGAGGACCTGACCGTCCTGCAGCACCTCTCCCAGCCGAGCCTGGGAGACAGGGTGCGTCCGATCAAGCAGTTGATCGACGCCCCGCAGGGATATGAGGGAGAGGGGTTCCCGGTGCGGCGTGCGTTCGCCGGCGTGGACCTGCGTGATCTCGATCCGTTCGTGCACATGGACCAGATGGGGGAGGTCGAGTACGCACCCGGCGAGCCCAAGGGCACGCCGTGGCACCCGCATCGCGGGTTCGAGACCGTCACCTACATCATCGACGGCGTCTTCGACCACCAGGACAGCAACGGTGGTGGCGGTTCGATCACCAACGGCGACACCCAGTGGATGACGGCCGGCAGCGGACTGCTGCACATCGAGAAGCCGCCCGAGTGGCTGGTGCAGTCCGGTGGGGTCTTCCACGGCATCCAGTTGTGGGTCAACCTTCCCCGCGACTCGAAGTGGAACGCACCCCGTTACCAGGACATCCGCTCCGGGCAGGTGGGGCTCGCCACCTCGGCGGACGCCGGCGCCCTGGTGCGGGTCATCGCCGGCAGCGTCGGCGCGGTGTCCGGACCGGGCTCGACCCACACGCCGATCAGCCTCGTGCACGCCACCGTCGAGCCGGGCGCGCGGCTGGACCTGCCCTGGGACGCGTCCTACAACGCGCTCGTCTACGTCCTCGCCGGGCACGGCAGGGTCGGGCTGGAGCAGACACCGGTGCGCATGGGCAACCTGGCGGTCCTCGGCGCCGGTGACTTCGTCACCGTGGAGGGTTCCCGCACCCCCGACAGCCGTACGCCGCAGCTCGACGTGCTGGTCCTCGGCGGGCGGCCGATCCGTGAGCCGGTGGCGTGGGCAGGACCGTTCGTGATGAACACCAGGGCGGAGGTACAGCAGGCCTTCGAGGACTTCCAGAAGGGTCGGCTCGGCGTCATCCCGACCACTCCTCTGGACGTGCACGGTGCTCCGACCACGGTCCAGGAGGGCTGATCCCGTGCCAGAACGGCACAGGCGGACCGGGATCCCGGTCCGCCTGTGCCGTTCTCGGGGTGAGCGACGGGGCTTGAACCCGCGACCCTCGCGACCACAACGCGATGCTCTACCAGCTGAGCTACGCCCACCATGCGAGGCATGAGTGTAGCGGTCGTTCAGGCATCGTCCGAATCGGCCTGCGAGCGCTGAACAGTGCCGGTGAGCGCCCCCTGGTGGACACTCGCGATCCGGCGCGCTTCGTCGCTGTCCGGACCCGGCGGCGGCACGAAGACGGCCTCCCGGTAGTAGCGCAGCTCCTCGATGCTCTCCCGGATGTCGGCAAGCGCGCGGTGGCCGCCGTTCTTGGCGGGCGCGCTGAAGTAGGCGCGGGGGTACCACCGCCGGGCGAGCTCCTTGATCGAGGAGACATCGACGATGCGGTAGTGCAGGAAGCCCTCGAGGCCGGGCATGTCCCGCGCCAGGAAGGCGCGGTCGGTGGCGACGGTGTTGCCGGCCAGCGGGGGCCGGCTGCCCTCGGGGCAGTGCTCGCGCACGTAGGCCAGTACCTGCTCCTCCGCGGCCGCGAGCGTCGTGCCCGCCGGCAGCGCCTCGAGCAGTCGCGAGGTGGTGTGCATGTCACGGACGAACTCGATCATCTGCTCGAGCGCCTCGTCCGGCGGCCGGATCACCACGTCGACGCCGTCGCCGAGGACGTTGAGGTCGAAGTCGGTGACCAGCGCAGCCACCTCGATCAGGGCGTCGCTGCCCAGGTCGAGTCCGGTCATCTCGCAGTCGATCCACACCAGTCGGTCGTTCACGGGGGCGAGCCTACTCAGGTGCCTCTCAGCGCGTCCTCCTAGAGTTGCCCCATGCTGCGCTCGATCCGCCCCTGGCTGGGCCTGGCGGCCCGGCTCCTGCTGGGCGGCGTCTGGATCTTCGCCGGTGCCCTCAAGGTGGGCGATCCGAACGCCAGCATCACCGCCGTACGTGCCTATCAGCTGTTGCCGCTGGGAGCCGCCGAGCTGGTCGGACGGGTGTTGCCGACGCTCGAGCTGGTGCTGGGCGTCTGCCTGGTGATCGGCCTGCTGACGCGGTTCTCGGGAGTGGTGTCGGCGTTGTTGCAGGTCGCCTTCATCATCGGCATCGCTTCGGTGTGGGCGCGCGGCATCTCGATCAACTGCGGCTGCTTCGGCGACGGCGGGCTCGACCCCGACGCGATCGGCAAGTATCCGTGGGAGATCGCCCGCGACGTCGGACTGCTCGCGCTGTCGCTGTTCCTGGTCCTCTGGCCGCGCACCAGGTTGTCCGTGGACGCACTGCTGTTCCCGCAAGCCCCCGCCGCGGCGGGGGACGTCGAGTCCGATGAGGAAGAGGATGTCCAAGCAAGGTCGTGAACAGAACCGCACGGAGCGTGCGGCCGCCATCCGCGCCCAGCAGCAGCGCTCGGAGAACCTCAAGAAGCTCGGGCTGATCGCCGGCATCGTGATCGTCATCGGCGCGATCATCGCCGCGGGCGTCATCTTCGGCGGCGGCAGCGGCAAGGACGCCACTCCCGTCGACCAGGCCAAGCTCCAGCCCCGTGCCGGTGACCACTCGCTCCTCATCGGTCCCGCGGACGCGGCGACCAAGGTCGTCATCTACGAGGACTTCCAGTGCCCCTACTGCCGTGAGTTCGAGATGTCCTCGCGCGATTTCCTCCACGAGTACGCCGCCAAGGGCAAGGTGCAGGTCGAGTACCGGCCGTTCAACCTGTTGAGCAGCCTGCCGTACTCCGAGCGAGCCCTCGACGCCTTCATCGCGGTGCTGGAGAAGGGCACCCCGGGGCAGGCCCTGGAGCTGCACGACGCGCTCTACGACCACCAGCCCTACGAGCAGTCCTCGGACAGTGTGAACGTGGACGACATCAAGGGTTGGGTCGAGGACACCGGCGCGGGTGAGGCCGCCGTCAGCGCCATCCAGGACGACCACGAGGCGTGGTTCACCGCGGCGATGAAGGCGGCCAAGGACGCCCACGTCCAGGGGACTCCCACGGTGCTCGTCAACGGCCAGCCCCTCCAGGCGCCGTCGGTCGGGGCGATGGCCACCCAGCTCGAGCAGATGATCGCGAAGGGCAAGTGAGCATGACGTCCCGTGACCTGTCCCCGTTCATCGCCGCTCTCCCGAAGGCTGAGCTGCACGTCCACCACATCGGCTCCGCGTCACCGCGGATCGTCGCGGACCTGGCCGCCCGGCACCCGGGCACCGTGCCCGAGGACCCGGCGGCGCTGGCCGACTTCTTCGCGTTCCGCGACTTCGCCCACTTCATCGAGGTCTACCTCGCCGTGGTCGACCTCGTCCGGACGCCGGAGGACGTCCGGCTGCTGACCTACGAGGTCGCCCGCGAGCTGGCGCACGGCCAGTCCGTGCGGTACGCCGAGCTGACCTGTACGCCGTACACGTCGGTGCGTCCGCACGAGGAGGGCAAGGGGATGCCGATCGAGGCGTACACCGAGGCCATCGAGGACGCCCGTGTCGCGGCCGAGCGTGACTTCGGCATCGTGCTGCGGTGGATCTACGACATCCCGGGCGAGGCAGGGATCCCGAGCGCCGACGCGACCTTGGACTACGCCCTGCACCACGCTCCGCCTGCCCTGGTCGGCTTCGGGCTGGGCGGTCCGGAGATCGGCGTACCCAGGCCGCAGTTCGCGCCGCACTTCGACGCGGCCCGCGCGGCCGGTCTGCACAGCGTGCCCCACGCCGGGGAGACGACCGGTCCGCAGACCGTCTGGGACGCCTTGCAGGTGCTCGGCGCGGAGCGGATCGGCCACGGCACGTCCTCCGCCGAGGACCCCGAGCTGCTGCGGTACCTCGCGTCGTCCGGCACGCCGCTGGAGGTGTGCCCGTCGTCCAACATCGCGACTGGAGCCGTCGCGACGTTGGCGGAGCACCCGATCCAAACGTTCCGCGACGCCGGCGTGACGGTCACCGTGAACAGCGACGACCCGTCCATGTTCGGTACGTCGCTCAACCACGAGTACGAGATCGCGACCGACCTGCTGGACCTCGACGAGTCGGGGCTGGCCGCGCTGGCAAAGGCGGCCGTGGACGCGTCGTTCCAGGACGACGCTGGCAAGGCTTCGCTGCGTGCGGAGATCGACGGATACCTCGCCGGCCGCTGAGCGCTGACGCACAAGTGCCCTGCGGTCTCATACTCCGCAGGGCACTGACTCCTTTGTAGGGCACGTTGCGAGGGGGCCCTGACCACGACACGCGCGGGCCGTGGCCCAGATCACCGGGATCCGGCGCCTGCTCGAGCGGTGCGTCGGTGCCTTCCCGCGGCAGGAGGCCCGACATTGCCCGACACACAAAACGCTGGTGCCCCCGACAGGATTCGAACCTGTGACCCGCGGATTAGAAGGCCGCCGCTCTATCCACTGAGCTACGGAGGCGAGGGGTCGGAACTGCAGACCCGCCGCGGAAAAGTATGCCTGACTCGCCGGCGCGGCCGGGCGACCTGTGTGCACGCGGCGAACCGGCACGCCCTATTCCGTGACGACCGGGACCTCGCTCACCGGAGTGACCGTGCTGGTGCAGCGTCGGAAGCCTGGCCAGAGGAACCGGTGGATGGCCTCGACGTCGTCGGCCTCGACGACGTAGAAGAGCGTGTGCTGTGCGTTCGCGCCATAGCGACCGATCAGCCTGACACCCTCGATGGTGTCGTCGTACAGCGAGTTGGAGCCGCCCTCGTGCTTCGGGCAGGACTCTGGACTGTGGACCTGGGTGATGTGGAAGAGCATCGAACCCCCTCGTGCAGCCGTCGGATGTCACTGCACAGCATCGTGGACCTGTGCGAGCGCCCTGTCACGCGAGTGGCGAAAGCAGCCAAGGGCCCCGGTATCGACATACGGTTGACAAGATTTTACAAATCTCGCCCGCAGGAGCCTCCGCTTTGGCAAGATTCGGGTCGAAGCAGCTGCTCGGGCTTGCTGTCTCGTCCGGATTCAGCCGATACGCCCCCTGGGAGACCACCATGAACACCACCGCCAAGAAGCTCGTCGCAGCGATCGCCGTCGCCGGATTCGCCCTGTTGGGCACCGCCGTTCCGGCTCAGGCCGCGAACGCCCCCGCGCGCACCGTCTGGTGCTGCTGACCAGCCGCCCGTAGCGAACCGGCCCGACGTCCCTTCAGAGCGTCGGTGCCCCGACTAGGCCAGCGCACGACGTCGTGCGCTGGCCTTCGTCGTGCGCAGGCCGGTCGACGCGGCGGCTCGTCGGTATGCGTCGCGTGCCTCGTCGCCCATCCCGATCTGCTCGAACTGGTCCGCCAGGTCGAACCACAGCTGCGCTGCACCACGGTCGGCGCCGATGGCGGACAGCAGGTGGACTGCCTGGTGGAAGGACTCCGCAGCCCGTGCTGTCTCGCCTGCGGCGGCGTACGCCTGTCCCTCGAGCGACGTGGCCTCTGCCTCTGCGAGCGGAGCGTGGCCGTGCGCGAAGGACAGCACGTTCGCCGTCAACTCACGCGTGCCCACCATGTCGCCGCTGAGGTAGCGGGCTCGCGCCAGACCGAGATCGATCCAGGCGCGGTCCACCGGGGTGGCGCTGGTCCAGGAGAGGTCCGCGGCAGCCTGCAGCAGGTTCTGCTCGGCGTCCTCGAGAGCGGGCGGGTCGAGGGAGAGCTGCAGGCGCCCCAGCTCGGTGCGGAGCCGGGCCAGGTTGCGCGCGTCCTGCCCTTCGCTGAGGAGCGCCAGGGCGCGTTGCGCGAGCGGTACGGCGTCCTGGATCTCTCCACGCCGCGCCTGCATGGCGCTGGCGTTCCAATAGGCGGAAGCCCGCGCAGTGGGTGACCCGAGCGCCTCGGCCTTGGCGATGGCGGCCCGGCAGATCCGTACGGCGTGGCCCGAGTCGCCCCGCTCGAAGTAGGCGGCCGCGACCGTGACCGCCAGCTGGACCGCCTCGTCGGAGCTGTCCAGGCCCGAGTCCGTCAGCTGGGCGAGCATGCGCTCACCCGTGTCGATCGCCCGGCCGAGGTCACCGGACTCGCGATAGGCGCGGCTCAGCGCGATCCCGGCCTTGATGCGCACCAGGCCACCGGCAGCGCGGGCGATGAGGGTCTCGAGCTCGACGATCGCGTCGTCCATCCGACCCTGTGCCTCCAGGGCACGGGCGTGCAGGAACCGAGCTCGCTCGGCGAGGCCGTCGACGTCGGACGAGCGCAGGCGCTCGAGGGCCTCCAGCGCGCGCGTCGCGGCGTCCTCCGGCTCCCCGGACTCCAGCGCAAGCTCCGCGTAGTCGAGGGTCAGCCGGATCTCGTCGGCCTCTTGCGGGGCGACGGCGCCCAGGAGCTGGCCGATGGGCACGTCGAGTCGACGGGCCAGCTCGGTCAGCACCCTGACCGTCGGCCGGCGCTGTCCCGACTCGAGGCGGGAGACGTAGGCGACGGACACGCCGGGACCAGCGACCTGCGACTGGGTCCACCCGCGTGCGATGCGGACGGACCGCAGCCGATGGCCCAGGTCCGATGGGTCCGCGTTCCTGAGCAGCTCGACTTGACGGGCATCCATGCGGCCATTCTGAACCACAGTTGACGGATGCCTGGGCGAATTGTGTCAAATCGGTTGCCCGTCGCCGGACGCGCACGCTGGGCCCGGGCCTTGTTCTCGCCGGTGGCCTAGACGGCCCGGGGGACCTTTGACAAAAACCAGTCAAACCCGGTCAATTGCTGCTCCAATGGTGCATCGGACAGGAAGTCCCCGCTTCAGGGACCCCTGCCGGAATCAGACAGGGGTGGGGTCATGAGCATTCTCGTGGAGCATGTTCGGGAGCGACCGACCATGGGTGCGCGTCGACGCGCCGGGCTGGCGGCAGCACCGTCGTTCGGGGCGCTGTCCACCGGGGGCACCCCACAACACGTGCCGGAGATCGAGTCGGCGCTCTTCGCCGCCCTCCTCAACCAGCAGCACCTAGGCGTCGGCGTCTGCAGCCCTGACGGCGTCCTGATGATGGCCAACGCGGCCTTCGATGAGATGTTCGGAGACGACCGGCTCCCGGTCGTCCAGCCCGCGTGGCCGCACCGCCCGCACCTCCACGACGAGCAGGGACAACCGCTGGACCATGGGCAGGACCCGCTGGCCAGGGCGCTCCGTGGTGAGGTGGTCACTGCTCAGGTGGTCACCGTGCAACGTCCGGACCGGCCGGTGCGCTTCCTGCGCTGCAGCGCCTTCCAGCTGCGCGGATCCCGAGCACGGATGCTTGCCGCCGTGATCTTCGCGGTCGACATCACGGACTGGATGACCGAGCAGCACCGGCTGGAGGAGCTGCGCGACCAGCTGGTGACCGCGGTCAACCACGAGGTGCGCACTCCACTCGCCGTGATCCTGGGTCACATGGAGCTGATCAACGAGCAGGACACCCCGTTGCCCGAGAGCGTGACGTGGTCACTCGAGGCGATCGACCGGGCGGCCGGCCACCTCGAGGAGGTCGTCGGCGTGATCTCGGAGATCGCCGACGAGTCGCTGGCGATGGGTCCTCGCTAGGACGGTGAGAACCAGCAGGGGAGTCCGTGCATCTCACCTGCTGCACACCACCGAACGAAGGACGACCACCATGCACACCACACCAGCACGTCGCGCCGCTCTCGCCCTCTCCGTAGCCCTCGTCGGCGGCTCGGTGCTGGCCGGTGCGGCGTACGCGAGCGACGAACCTGCCACTTCCACGACGGCGAGCCCCGCCGCCTCGACGCCGGTCCAGGTCACCCGCGAGCATGGCTCCATCCTGGAGGGGTACGCCGTGGTCGGGGGAACGCCCGTGCTCATCACTCTCTACGAGAACTCCACCCATGGCAGCAGCCTGCAGGTCGTCGTGGGTGACCCCGAGGAGGACCGGATCGGCTACGTCGAGCAGGCCGGGGCCTTCATCGTGGAGGGGAACCTGGACGTGACCCTGCCGGTCGGGGAGGAGCAGCTCAGGCTCCGCGGCACGGTCACCGGCACCGGCCAGCTCGACCCGGTCGACGAGAGGGTCAAGGACAACGGCTTCCAGATCATCACCAGCGGCACGCACGAGCAGCTCGCGGCACAGGTCACCGTCGACCATGCAGGTGAATCGGCAGGCGCGACATTCGCACCGGCGATCGCCTACGACCTCGAGGTGCGCAAGATCCGGCTGTACGGCGGCCGCTGAGCCGGCTGCCTCGGCGAGGTCCCGGGACGTCTCCCGGTGGAGACGACCCGGGACCTTCCGTAGGGTCGCCCCATGAAACCGGTCCAGGTAGCCGACGGTGTCTTCTTCTGCCACACCCCGCTGGTCAACTGGGTGCTCGTGAAGGACGGTGACGCGGTCACCCTCGTCGACACCGGCTACCCGGGGCAGGCGGACCTGGTGGTCCGGTCGCTGCTCGACATCGGAAGTACGCCGGCGTCGTTGGCCGCGATCCTGGTCACCCACGCGCACGTCGACCACGTCGGGAGCGCCGAACGGCTGAGCAACGAGCACGGCGTCCCGGTCTACGTGCACGACGCAGAGCTGGCCCATGCCCGCCGGGAGGCACACCATGCCGCCACGCCGGTCGACGTCCTGCGCAACGCATGGCGGCCCGGCGTCCTGCCGTGGCTGCTCGCCGCGACGAGAGTGGGAGTGACCAGCCAGCAGGGGATCTCGGCGCCGGCGTCCTTCCCCGGCAGCGGTCGTCTCGACCTGCCCGGCGGGCCGGTTCCGGTGCTGACGGCGGGGCACACGCCGGGGCACACGGTGTTCCAGCTGCCCGACCACGGCATCGTGATCACCGGCGATGCACTGGTGACGGGTCATCCCACCTCTCGCACCGCCGGCCCGCAGCTGCTGGTCCCGTGGTTCGACGACGATCGGGCCGAGACCGTGCGGGCGCTCGACGTCATCGGCAGCCTGGGCGGTGAGCTGGTGCTGCCGGGACACGGCGAGCCGCACCACGGCTCCGTGGCAAATGCTGCCCGGGTTGCTCAGTCGCGGGTGAGGAGCACCAGCACCTCGTAGTGGTCGGTGTGCGGAAACATGTCGAAGAGCACGGCGCGGCGCGGGCGCAGCGACGGCATGTCCGTGAGGTCACGGGCCAGGGTCTCGGCCCGGCAGCTCGAGTAGAGCACGTGCCGCACCGCTGATGCCTCGAGCCGCCGGGCCAGCTCGACGCCGAGGCCACGGCGTGGCGGGTTCACCAGGACCAGGTCCCGATCGTCGAGGGGCTCCTCGGCGGCATCCCCGACGGAGAACGAGATGTTCTCCAGCCCGGCCTCCCTCACCGATTGCCGGGCGCTGGAGACGGCCTCGGGGGTGAGCTCGGTCCCGTGCACTTCTCGGCCTCGCCCTGCGAGGTGCAGCGCAAAGCCTCCGACCCCGCAGTACAGGTCGAGTACCGACCGCGGAGCTATCTCCTCCACCCAGGCCGCCGCTTGGCCGTACAGGGCAACGGCAACGTCGGTGTTGGTCTGGAAGAAGCTCCTCGGACGCAGGTGCAGGGTGCGCTCGCCCAGCCGCATGGGCAGGCTCACCGCCTCGGAGAGGACGATCTCCTCGGGTCCGTCGAGGACCGCCTTGTGCTCGGGCTGGACGTTGACCGAGACCACCCGGAGCCCCGGCAGCGCGTCATGCAGGCCCGGCAGGTGCTTGCGGATGCGGGGAAGTGACTCGGTCGAGCGCAGCACGAAGCGCACCATCAGCTCGCTGTCGGGTGATGCCGTGACGAGCACGTGCTTGAGCTCCCCGCGTCGCGTCGGCACGTCGTACGGCGTGAGCCGCGCCGCGCCCACGAAGTCGGCCAGGACCGGCAGCGCCACCTGGATCGGCGCCGCGTGCAGGCCGCAGTCCCGGAGGTCGACTCCCGCGCCGTCCGGGCCCAGGATGCCGAGCGTCGGGGACGTGACGGTTCCGGCGACCACCATCTTGGCCTTGTTGCGGAAGCCCGTCTCCGCACCGACGACGGTCGGCAGCCACGTCGGTCCGTCCCCGAGCAGCGCCCGGCAGTGGGCCTCCTTGCGCGCCACCTGCTCGTTGCGGCCCAGTGGCAGCAGGAAGCACGAGCGGCACCGGCCGGCATCGTGGTGGGCGCAGTCCATCGACGGGCCGCTCAGCCGGGCAGGGCGTCGGTCGGCAGCACCCGTGCGGCCCGCGCCGGCCCGCCGTCGCCGTGCACGGTCCAGGTCACGTCGTGGTCCTCCTCGTGGTCGTCGGCCGGTCCAACCGGTGCCGGCGAGAACTCTAGGACCCGTCGGATCGGGCCAGATCTGTGGATATCGCCACGAACCCCCCGGGGCGCGGGTTAACGTCGCCGTCCGTTCTAGCTGGGGATCTCGTGCGCTACCTCTTTTCCAAGGCCACCAAGGCCCGCTTGGTCGTCTTCGCCTTCGCCACCACGCTCTCTCTCCTGATCGGCCAGGCCGGTCAGCCGGACCCGCAGCCAAGCTTGGGGTCCGCCGGGGGCGGTGACTTCTCCTCCTTCGATCCGGCGCCCCCGAGCGCGGGCCTGCTCGTCGAGGCGGGGCCGGCCGCGGGCATCCAGGCGCTTCCGGCCCGGCCGCTCGACCTGCTCGGCGAGGTGATCACCCGGCCGCCGGTCGCGCAGCCGCGTCCCCCACGGCGCCCCGCCGTCTCGGCGAAGGTGCACCATCGCCGGCACCGGGTCGCCGGCGACCCGGCGGGGTCACACCGGGCGGGGTCACACCGGGCGGGGTCACACCCCGGGCAGGCGGGCCGGGCCGCGACCGACCGCGGTGTGCGCCGCCACGTGGCCGTGCGCGAAGGCCGCGACATCAGCTGGCCCCAGTGCCCGCCGAACGTCGGCATCCCGGACCTGCGCGGGCTCGCCCTGCCGATGCCGGAGCCCGGCGTCGACTTCGTCATCGTCGGCCTGACCAACGGGCGTGCGTTCACCCCCAACCCCTGCCTGGACCGGCATCTCGGCTGGATCCGACGGCACCACGTCTGGGCCTCGGCGTACGCCTTCACCACCTATCCCACCCGAGCGGAGCTGAAGCGGTTCGGCAGGCAGGGTCCCTACCGGGCCAGGTCGCTGCACGGCCGGCTCAGCAACGCCGGCTACGCCGCCGCGCAGTACAACATCCGCACGATGCAGCGTCACGGCTTCGCGACCCCACACGTGTGGCTCGACATCGAGGCGTCGTCGTCACGGCCGTGGTCGCGCCACGGGGATCGCAACCGGGCGGTGGTGAAGGGCTGGCTGCACGCCTACCGGACCGCCGGCTACCGCGTCGGCTTCTACTCGACGATCCACATCTGGGAGCAGATCCTGGGCCGCGCCCGGTTCGGCCTGCCGGAGTGGCGGACGGCCGGTCCCGACACGGCGGCGGCAGCCCTCGGCCGCTGTCGTGAGCGGTCCTTCCAGGGCGGTCCGGCCGTCGTGGCGCAGTGGTGGACCTCCCGACGCGACTACGACCGGATGTGTCCGGGCCACGGCAGCCAGCGGTCGATGGAGACCTACTTCCATCGCTACTAGCGGTCGAGCCGGCCGCGCAGCGCCGCCATCCACTCCTCGACCGCAGCGGGCTCACGGGGGAGTGCGCCGGAGAGGTTTCGTGGACCGTCGGCAGTCACGACGATGTCGTCCTCGATGCGGATGCCGATGCCGCGCAGCTCCTCGGGGACCAGCAGGTCGTCCTCCTGGAAGTACAGCCCGGGCTCCACGGTCAGCACCATGTCCTCCTCGAGGACTCCGTCGGGGTAGACCTCCTGTGCCGCCGACGCGCAGTCGTGCACGTCCATGCCCAGCATGTGACTGGTGCCGTGCAGCGTCCATCGTGCGTAGACCCGGCTCTCGGGATCCAGGGACTCCTCCGCCGAGCAGGGGAGTAGCCCCAGGTCCTCGAGCGCGTGCGCGAGCACCGACATCGCGGCATGGTGGGCGGCCTTGAAGTCCGCGCCCGGTCGGACGGCCGCGATGCCGGCATCCTGGGCCCGCAGCACGATCTCGTAGAGGTCCCGCTGCAGTGACGTGAAGGTGCCGTCGACGGGCAACGTCCGGGTCACGTCCGCGGTGTAGAGCGACGACGCCTCGGCACCCATGTCGAGCAGGACGAGCTCCCCGGGAGTGATCGGACCGGTGTTGTCGATCCAGTGCAGCGTCGTCGCGTGGCTGCCGCCACCGACGATCGAGTCGTAGCCGATGTCGTTGCCCATGGCCCGCGCCCTGCGGAAGAACGTGCCCTCGATCCACCGCTCGCCGAACTCGAGCACCCGGTCCCACTCGCGGACGGAGTCCTCGAAGCCCAGCGTGGTGATGTCGCACGCGTGGGCGAGCTCGTCGATCTCCCAGGCGTCCTTCACCAGGCGCAGCTCGGAGAGCACCCGGGCCAACTCGTGGTCGCGGCCCTGGTCGGCACCGACGAGGCCGTCGACCCTCGCGTCCACGCCGCGCAGCACCCGCGTCTTGGCCGAGCTGCCCAACGCCCCCTCGAGCTCGTCGATGTGCCGGGTCGCGAGCCCGAGCGAGGCGGAGATCTCATCGAGCGAGGGACGGCGGCCGGCCCACAGCTCGCCGTACTGCCGGTCACGGAAGAACTCGTCGGTGTCTCGCGAGCTGCGCGGGCGGGCGTAGAGCACCGAACTGCCGTCGGGCTCGATCACCAGCACCGCGTCGGAGGTCTGGTTGCCGGTCAGGTGGGTGTGCGCGGTGTCGGAGCGGAACCGGTAGTCGGTGTCGTTGGCGCGCACCTTGAAGGTGCCGGACGGGACGACCAGCCGCTCGCCGGGGAACTGCGTGGCGAGCCGCTCACGGCGCGCGCGGGCCCATTCGCTCACCGGGTGTCGGGGCAGGTCGAGATCGCGCTCACCCCAGCCCTGGCGCATGAAGGCGGCATAGGCCTCGGGTACGCCGGGGTCGTGGCCCTCGGTGTGCAGCGCCTCGGTGTGCAGCGGCGTGCCGGTCTCGGAGGTGGTGTTCTCAGGGGTCGTCTGGTCGCTCACCCGGCCACTGTACGTCGCAGCGTGAGCGTGCTCACAAGCGGAATCTCCGGTTCGGGCGCGGGGTCGGCGGCTCGCTAGGCTGCGCCCATGCAGACGCGGCGCCGGGGCAACCTCGCATTCACCCTGATCACCGGGTTGGCGATGTTCATCGGCGCGGGGGTGATGGCACTCATCGTCGGCGCGGCCGGTGCACCGACAGCCGTGGCGATCGCGCTGCTGCTCGCAGCGGTGCCGGTGTTCCCGTTGATCGCCGTCTACCTGTGGCTGGACCGCTACGAGCCGGAGCCGCGGGGGCTGCTGGTCCTCGGACTCGGCTGGGGTGCCTTCGCCGCGACGGCGATCGCGCTGCTGCTGCAGGCCGTGGACACCTTCAGCACCGGCCAGGACCTGACCCGCGAGGCTGTCATCGTGGCGCCCTTCACGGAGGAAGCCAGCAAGGGGCTGTTCATCCTGCTGCTGCTCTGGTTCCGCCGGGCCGAGCTCGACGGCGTCCTGGACGGGATCGTCTACGCCGGCATGGTGGGCATCGGGTTCGCCTTCACCGAGAACATCCTCTACCTGATGGGCGCCTACCTCGGCACCGACAGTGGCACCGGTGGCATCGAGAGCGCCGTCGGACTGTTCGTCGTCCGGTGCATCTTCGGACCGTTCGCGCACCCGTTCTTCACCGCCTTCATCGGCGTCGGGTTCGGCCTGGCCGTCCTGTCGCGCTCGCGTGCGGTGCGGTTCGGCGCGCCGGTCGTGGGGTATCTCCTCGCGGTGGCGGCGCACGCGCTGTGGAACGGCTCCCTCTACCTGTACGGCGGCAGTTACGCGTTCCTGGCCTATCTCTTCCTGCTGGTGCCGGCCTTCGCCCTCTTCGTCGGCTTCGCGCTGTGGTCACGCCGGCAGGAGGGGCGCTTGCTCGTGCTGGCGCTCGACGACTGTGCGCGCCGTGGCTTCCTGCGGCCCGAGGAGGTGCCCTGGCTGGTCCGGATCCCGGCTCGCAGGGCCGCACGCAGGCATGCCGAGAGGGTCGGCGGGGCACCAGCACTCGAGGCCATGAAGGACTACCAGGAGGCGGCCATCGAGCTCGGCTACCTGCACCACCGTTACCTGCGCGGTGCCGCGCCCGACGGTTACGCCGTCCTGGGCCAGGAGCACGTCGAGCAGCTGATCCGGTTGCGCCCGTTCGTGGTGTGGCCGCAGATCGGCGCGCCCGCATGAGCCACCACCTGCCCCGCAAGCAGTCTTCCGGCACGCCGGACTCGGCGCGGATGGTGACGATCCTCGTCCGCCTCCGCGAGGCGCTGCAGCAGTCACGGCTGCCCCTCGACCTGCCCGACGTCGAGCTCGCCCGAACGGCCCGCTCCGAGATGGTCGACCAGCTCGAGGACTACGTGCTGCCCCGGCTGATCCAGATCGACGCACCGCTGCTGACCGTGGTGGGCGGCTCCACGGGCGCGGGCAAGTCGACGCTGGTGAACTCGCTGGTGGGTGAGCGAGTCACCGAGCCCGGAGTGCTGCGCCCGACCACACGCTCACCGGTGCTGGTGCACAACCCCGCTGATGCCGACTGGTTCGACAAGGCGCGCATCCTTCCCGACCTCGAGCGCACCAGCCGGTCCTCGGCCGACCCGGGCGCGCTCCAGCTCGTCGCCTCCGCAGCCGTGCCGAGCGGGCTGGCCGTGCTCGATGCCCCGGACATCGACTCCGTCGAGGAGCAGAACCGGTTGCTCGCCGCGCAGCTGCTCGCTGCGGCCGACCTCTGGCTGTTCGTCACCTCCGCCGCCCGCTATGCCGACCAGGTGCCCTGGGACTTCCTCAAGCAGGCGGCGGACCGCAGCGCCGCGGTCGCCATCGTGCTCGACCGGACCCCTCCTGAGGCGGTGCAGGAGGTGAGCGGGCACCTGGCCCGGATGCTGATCTCCCGGGGCCTGAAGGACTCGCCGCTGTTCGTGGTCGAGGAAGGGCCGGTCGACGACGACGGGCTGCTGCCGGCCGAGGCCGTGGGTGACATCCGCGCCTGGCTCAGCTCGCTGGCGGCCGACGCGGAGGCCCGGACCGCTGTCGTGCGGCAGACCCTTGAGGGCGCGATCCGCACCATCTCCCGCCGGTCCTACCAGGTCGCCGATGCGCTGCTCGTCCAGGAGGAGTTGGTGGACCGCCTCCGGCGAGAGGCCGACACGGCCTATGACAAGGCGGCCGTGGACATCGACACCGCCTGCGCCGACGGCACGATCCTGCGCGGGGAGGTGCTCTCGCGCTGGCAGGAGTTCGTCGGCACCGGCGAGCTGCTGAAGACGCTCGAGTCGAAGGTGAGCTGGGTACGCGACCGGGTCAGCAGGGCGGTCAAGGGCCAGCCGCAGCAGGCTCGGCAGGTCACCGTCGCCGTCGAGTCCGGTCTGCAGACGCTCATCCTGGAGCACGCCGAGGCGGCGGCAGAGCGCTGCGACGCCGCCTGGCGGGCCGTCACGGCCGGCAAGGTGCTGCTCGACGAGAACCGGGAGGACCTCTCCCGGGCGTCGCGTGACTTCCGCGCCAGCACGGAGCGGACCATCCGCGACTGGCAGCAGGGCGTGCTCGACATGGTTCGCTCCGAAGGTGCCGACAAGCGCACGACGGCCCGGTTCCTCGCCTACGGCGTCAACGGTCTGGCGGTCGCGTTGATGATCGTGGTGTTCGCCACCACCGGTGGCGTGACCGGCGGCGAGGTGGGCATCGCCGGCGGTTCGGCCGTGCTGGGACAGAAGGTCCTCGAGGCGGTGTTCGGGGACGCGGCCGTCCGGCGCCTGGCCGAGAACGCACGCAAGGACCTGCGCCGCAGGGTTGCTGCGCTGCTGCGCGACGAGGAGCAGCGGTTCCTCGCGCTCCTGGACGAGCAGGGCATGGCGCCCGGGGCTGCTGACCGGGTCCGGGACGCGGCGCGGGCGGTCGACGACCTCCGGTTCTCCACGAAGGTCGTGTGACGCCTCGATAGGGTTGGGCCGCACGTCGACACCAGTAGAGGGAGAACATGACGTCCTTGCTCGAGGGCGCCAAGCGCCTGGTCACCCGGGGCAGTGACATCGGTGCCCGCGTCGGGGGACTGGACGCCGCCGTACAGGCCGCCCGTGGCCGGCTGGACGACGACGTCGTCGACCCGGCGGCCGCGGTGGTGGACCGCGCGACCCAGCGGCTGCGGCTGTCCGCCCGGCACACGATCGTCGCCCTCGCGGGTGCGACGGGATCCGGCAAGTCGTCGACGTTCAACGCCCTCACCGGGCTGGACCTCTCGTCGGTCGGGGTGCGCCGGCCGACGACGTCGTGGACGACCGCGTGCACCTGGGGCAACGAGCCGGCGCCGGAGATCCTCGAGTGGCTGGGCATCCCGCCGCGTCACCAGGTGCTGCGCGACTCGATGCTCGACACGACGCGCACTGCGCGCGATCTCGACGGGCTCGTGCTGCTGGACCTGCCCGACCACGACTCCACGGAGGTCGCGCACCACCTCGAGGCCGACCGGCTGGTGCGGCTCGCCGACCTGCTGGTGTGGGTGCTGGACCCCCAGAAGTACGCCGACGCGCTGATCCACGACAAGTACCTCCGGCCGATGGCGGGCAACAAGGACGTGATGCTCGTCGTGGTCAACCACATCGACGAGGTCCCCCCAGCGCGCCGGGACGGCCTGCTCGCCGACGTACGGCGACTGCTCGACGCCGACGGGCTCGTCGGGGTGCCGGTGCTGGCCACCTCCGCACGCACGGGGGAAGGCATCGACGAGCTGCGCCGGGCGATCGCCACGAGGGTCACGGACAAGGCCGCGGCACGTCAGCGGATCGGCGTCGAGATCGGCGAGGCCGCAGTGAAGATGGGCCGGGTCAACGGCGACGCGCGACCTCCCAGGCTGGCCGAGCGCGACACCGCGGAGCTGCACGACGCCGTCGCCGACGCGGCCGGCGTGCCCCTGGTCGTCGATGCCGTCCACCGGGCCAGCTCCATCCGGGCGCGGCAGGCCACCGGATGGCCGCTCACCGCCTGGCTGGGCAAGCTCCGACCCGATCCGCTCAAGCGGCTCCACCTGGACCTCTCGCGCGGTGACCGCGACCTGGTCGCTGCCGCACGGTCGTCCATCCCCCAGGCGACCCAGGTCCAGCGCGCCCGCACGGAGTCCGCGGTCCGCGGTCTCTCCGACCACCTCTCCGAGGGGCTCACCCGGCCGTGGGCGAGCGCCTTCCGGCGTGCGTCGACCTCTCGCGTCACCGATCTCAACGACGCGCTCGACCGCGCGGTCGGCGGCACCGAGCTGGGGGTGTCGCGCACGCCCGTCTGGTGCCGGCTGGTGCGCGCCCTGCAGTGGCTGCTGCTCCTCGCCGCCGTCGGTGGGGGAGTCTGGCTGGGCGCCCTCGCCGTCATGGGCTACCTGAGGCTGCCGGAGCCGGGGACGCCCGAGGTCAGCAGCGTGCCGGTGCCGACCCTGCTGCTCGTCGGGGGTGTGGTGGTCGGTCTGCTGCTGGCGCTGGTCTCGCGTGGCCTGATCGCGATCGGTTCCCGGTCCCGGGCGCGCCGGGCGGACCAGCGGCTGCGCGACGCCGTGGCCGGGGTGTGTGACGAGCTGGTCCTCGAGCCGCTGCAGCAGGAGGTCGCGGCCTACCGCGCCGCCACCGAGGGACTCCGCGCCGCCCGCGGCTGACCGCGAAGCATCCACAGGCCGCCACGGGGCGCGCTCGCTCCACAGGCTCGGCGCCGGTCGTTGTCCTGTCCCCGGCAGCCGATGGACGCTCTCCAGCAGACCGGACCACCCGAGATGTCAGGAGAGAGCCATGAACGAGACCTACGTGACGCTGCAGGGCTGGGTCGGCAACGACGTGGAGACGCGCGACGTGGGCAACACGAAGGTCGCGTCGTTCCGCGTCGGGTCGACACCGCGCTACCTGAGGAACGGCGAGTGGACCAACGGCGAGACGCAGTGGTACACGATCAACTGCTGGCGTTCCCTGGGGCGCAACGTCGAGGAGTCGGTCGGCAAGGGTGACGCCGTCATCGTGCACGGCCGGGTGCGCGTCGACGTCTGGCAGCGCGACGGGCAGCCGCCCTCGGTGAGCTGGATCGTCGACGCCACGTTCGTCGGGCACGACCTGACCAAGGGCACCAGCACCTTCGCGAAGACGCCCAAGAGTGCCGGCGGTGACCCCGTCGAGGACGAGGGAGTCCGCGAGATGGTGCACGCCTACGAGCCCGCCGGCCCGCAGCTCAACTCGCGCGGTGAGGAGGTCACACCCGCCGCCTGAGCGGCACCACGGGGTGCGTAGGCTCTTGCACCATGGCTGAGTACGTCTTCACGCTGCGCAACGTCCGCAAGGCCCACGGTGACAAGGTCGTCCTGGACAACGTCACCCTGTCGTTCCTGCACGGCGCCAAGATCGGTGTCGTCGGGCCCAA
>DASTFI010000025.1:0-8368 GCA_035708765.1 Marmoricola sp. | reverse complement strand
GGTGGACCACCGCACCGTGTTCCGCTACACCGACCGCGACATCACCGAGTCCAGTGGCCTGGCCGTGCGCGGGGGACTGTTCTTCACCGTCAACGACTCCGGCGCCGGCCCGGTGCTCTACGCCGTGGACCCGCGCAGCGGCGACACGGTCGGGACGACGACGTACTCCGAGGGCGACGTCAGCGACGTGGAGGCGGTCGCGCCCGGTCCCGGCGGCGTTGTCTGGGTCGGGGACATCGGCGACAACGACGCCGACCGGCCCTCCGTCGACGTCAACCGGGTGCCGGTGCGGCAACCCCGTGGGGAGCGCGCGCTGGACGCGGACCGGTACGCACTGGTCTACCCCGACGGCCCGCACGATGCGGAGACGCTGCTGGTGCACCCGAGGACCGGGCGGGTCTACGTGGTGTCGAAGCGGATCGTCGGCGCCACCGTCTACGCGGCGCCCGCGACGCTGCGGCGCGGGACGGTGAACCGGCTGGCGCCGCTCGGGCACGTCCCGGGGCTCGTCACCGACGGGGCGTTCTTTCCCGACGGGAAGCACATCGTGCTGCGCTCCTACGGCGGTGCGGCGGTCTACACGTTCCCGGAGCTGCGCGAGGTGGGCGACCTCGACCTGCCCCGGCAGGAGCAGGGCGAGGCGATCGCCGTCGACCGGACCGGTGCGGTGTTCGTGGGCACCGAGGGGGTCTACACCGACGTGCTGGAGATCCTGCTGCCCGCGCCGCTCCGCGCGGCGCTCGACGGGGACCTGCCGACCGCGCTGCCCTCAGCGGAACCCCGCCCGGCGAACCCGGTCTCCGAACCGACCGGCGAGGACGAGGACTGGCTTTGGGTCACGGGCGGGATCCTGCTGGTGGCGCTGGCGGGCTGGCTGGTGCTCAGAGCTTCCCGACCACGTAGTCCACACAGCCGGTGAGCGCCTCGATGTCGGCCGGGTCGATGGCCGGGTACATCGCGATCCGCAGCTGGTTGCGGCCGAGCTTGCGGTAGGGCTCGACGTCGACGATCCCGTTGGCACGCAGGGTCTTCGCGATCGCGGCCGCGTCGATGTCGTCGTCGAAGTCGATGGTGCCGATCACCAGCGAGCGGTGGTCGGGGTTGGTCACGTAGGGCGTCGTGTAGGACGTCTTCTCGGCCCAGGTGTAGAGCCGGTTCGCGCTGTCCGACGTACGCCCGACGGCGAAGTCGAGGCCGCCCCGGGTGTTGAACCAGTCGAGCTGCTCGGCCATCAAGAAGAGCGTCGCGATCGACGGGGTGTTGTAGGTCTGGTTCTTCGCCGAGTTGTCGATCGCCGTCGGGAGGTCAAGGAACGCGGGCACCCAGCGGTCGGTGGCCGCGATCTCGGCGGCCCGCTCCAGCGCGGCCGGCGACATCACCGCGACCCACAGGCCGCCGTCGGAGGCGAAGCACTTCTGCGGCGCGAAGTAGTAGGCGTCGACCTCGCTGACGTCGACCGGCAGACCGCCGGCACCCGACGTCGCGTCGACCAGGACCAGGGAGCCGTCGTCGGCGCCGTCGACTCGCTGCACCGGGGCCATCACCGCGGTGGAGGTCTCGTTCTGCGCCCAGGCGTAGACGTCCACGCCGGCCTCTGCCGCCGGGCTGGGCAGGCTGCCGGTGGCTGCCTCGATCACGGTCGGCTCGCCGAGGAACGGCGCCTGCTTCGCGGCCTTGGCGAACTTCGAGGAGAACTCACCGAAGGACAGGTGCTGGCTGCGCTCGCGGATGAGGCAGAACGTGGCGATGTCCCAGAACGCGGTCGCGCCACCGTTGCCGAGCACGACCTGATAGCCCTCCGGCAGGTCGAACAGCGAGGAGACGCCCTCGCGGACCCGGCCGACGAGGTTCTTCACCGGCGCCTGCCGGTGTGACGTGCCGAGCAGGGAGGTGCCGGTCGCGGCGAGCGCGTCGACCGCCTCGGGGCGGATCTTCGAGGGGCCGGCGCCGAAGCGGCCGTCGGCGGGCTTGAGCGAGTCGGGGATGGTGATCGCGTCGGTCACAGGACTTACCTCTGGGGATATCGGTGGTGACCTGACTCCGTTGTCGAGGCTGTGTGCGCCCTATTGTGGCATCCGCATCAGGGCTACTTCGAGACGGGGACACATGATGGGCAACGGCGCCCTGGCGATCCGGCAGGTCAGGTTCACCGATCCCGACGCGCTCGCCCTGATCGAGGAGGTCCAGGCCGAGTACACGCAACGCTACGGCGGCCCGGACAACACCCCGCTGGAGCCGGCGATGTTCGACCCGCCCGCCGGGGCGTTCTTCGTCGGTTACCTCGGCGGCGTCCCGACCGCGATGGGCGGCTGGCGGCTCCGGCCGGACGTGGTGGCGTTCGGCCGCAGCACGGCGGCCGAGATCAAGCGGATGTACGTCGGACCCGGTGCCCGTCGTACCGGCCTCGCCCGCCGGCTGCTCGGACACCTCGAGCACACCGCTCACCGGGCCGGGGCCGACCTGATGGTGCTGGAGACCGGCCTGAAGCAACCGGAGGCGATCGGCCTGTACACCTCGTCGGGCTACGAGCCGGTCACGCCGTTCGGCCACTACGCGTGGTCACCGACCTCCCGCTACTACGGCAAGCCCCTGTAACCGCGGACTCAGACCTCCGGCCGCTCGTCGCTGGCTAGACTCGCACCGTCGCCGGCTCGGGTCAGCGCAGTGGTGGGAATTCCCCGCCACGTCCCCCGAGCCGAAGGATCCCGATGGTCGCCGAACCGGTCCCGCGCCCCGACCGCCGTCGCCTCGCCCCGATCGCACCGGTTCCCCGCTCGCGGATCGCTCCCGGCACGGTGCTGCTGGTGGCGTCGTTCGGGGCGTTCCTCGCGTTTCTCGACGCCACCGTCGTCAACGTCGCGTTCCCCGACATCCGCGAGTCCTTCCCGGACACCTCGATCAGCGGGCTGTCCTGGGTGCTGAACGCCTACAACATCGTGTTCGCGTCGTTCCTGATCGTGTTCGGACGGCTGGGCGACCTGCTCGGTCGCCGACGGATGTTCTCGTGGGGCATCGTGACGTTCAGCGTCTCGTCGCTGCTCTGCGCGGTCGCGCCGTCGCTGGACCTGCTGGTGGCTGCCCGGACCCTGCAGGCAGCCGGTGCGGCCATGCTGGTGCCGGCGTCGCTGGCGATCATCATCGAGGCCTTCCCCGCAGATCGGCGCAGCCACGCCGTCGGGCTCTGGGGCGCCTCCGCCGCGGTCGCCGCAGGACTCGGCCCGCCGATCGGCGGTGCGCTGGTCGAGGTCGGCAGCTGGCGGTGGGCGTTCCTGGTCAACCTGCCGTTCGGCCTGGTGGCCTGGCACCTGGCGCGCACGCGGCTGGTGGAGAGCCGTGCGCCCGGCCGGCGGCGGTTGCCGGACCTGCGTGGCGCCCTGCTGCTCGCGGCCGCGTTGAGCCTGCTCACGCTGGGAATCGTGCAGGGCAACGACTGGGGCTGGGCGAGCGCGGGGGTGCTCGGCTCGCTGACCGGGGCGGTGCTGCTCGGTGCCGGCTTCGTGACCAGTTCGCGCGCGCACGCGCAACCGCTGCTCGACCCGGCGCTGCTGCGGATCGGGCCGTTCATGGTCTCCAACGGCGTGACGGTCCTGGCCGGAATGGGCTTCTACGCCTACATGCTGACCAACATCTTGTGGCTCCAGTACGTATGGGGCTACGAGATCCTCACCGCAGGCCTGGCCCTGGTGCCGGGTGCGCTGATCGCCGCCGTCGTGGCGGCACGGCTCGGCCCGGTGGCGCAGCGGCACGGGTACCGACGGGTCGTGGTCCCGGGTGCTCTGGTCTGGGCCGCCGCGTACCTCTGGTACGCGGTGATGGTCGGCGCCGAGCCGGCGTTCTGGGCCGAGTGGATGCCGGGTCAGGTGCTCAGCGGGATCGGTGTCGGTGCCACCCTGCCGGTGCTCGGCAGCGCCGCGCTGGCCGCGGTGCCCGGCGGCAGGTTCGGCACCGCGTCCGCGGTCGTGTCCAGCACCCGCCAGCTCGGCGGGGTGCTCGGGATCGCGGTGCTGGTGGTGATCATCGGCTCCCCGACGCCGGTGACCGCCGAATCGGTGCTGAGGGACGGCTGGCTGTTCTGCGCGCTGTGCTTCGTGCTCGCCGCGGCCGGGGGACTGGGGTTGCGCACCGTCGTGGGCGGATCGGAGGCGAGTACGTCGGACGGGGCGGCCGCGCCGATCGCGGTGCACGTACCGGGACGTGGGCCAGCGGAGGTCTCCGAGCGCGCGGACGAGGCCGGGGACGAGCCCGGCGACGAGATCGTGGCCGAGTCGCCGATGTCCCCGATCCTGCAGGAGACCTACCTGTCGCGGCTGCCCGAGCAGGTGCGGCAACGCTTCGAGTCGTCGGGCAGCCGGGCGGTGCTCGGTGCCGGCGACTGGCTGTTCGCCGCCGGCGACCCGGCAGAGGCGATGTACGTGGTGAGCACCGGCCGGCTCGAGGTGGTCCTCGACGGCGAGGTGATCCGCGAGCTCGGCCCGGGCGCGATCCTTGGCGAGCTCGCGCTCCTGACCGGAGGCGCGCGTTCCGCGTCGGTGCGGGCCCGTCGCGACAGCAGCCTGCTGCGGGTCTCTCGCGAGGAGTTCTTGGAGGCGATGGCGCACGACCCGGCCGCACCGATGGCGGTCGCCACGGCGCTGGCCGAGCAGCTGGCGTCACCCCGTCCCGCGGACGAGGGACGGAGCAGCCGGCCGGTGGTGGTCTCCGTGGTGGGCCTGTCCCCGGCCGCCCCGGTCGCCGCGGTCACCGACGCCCTGGTGGCCGGGCTGCGGCGCGGTCTGCGGGTGCTGGCCACGACCGGGATGGCATCCGACGGGCTGGCCCGTGCCGAGCGGGACTTCGACCGCGTGGTGCTCAGTGCGCCGCGCTCCACGGATTCCGGGACGGCGTCGCGGCCGTCGGCCCCGGACGAGTGGTGCGACTTCTGCGTGCGGCAGGCCGACCAGGCGGTGCTCGTGGCGCGCTCCGAGGATCTGCCGGACCCGGACTGGGCCGGACCCGGGCGCCCGGATCTCGTCCTGGTCGGGCCCCGGCCGTCCGGCGACGAGATCGCCCGCTGGTGCGAGGCCATCGACCCGTGGCAGATCACGGTGGTGGACGAGGACGACCTGGCCGGAGGACTGCGCGGGCTCGTCGCCCGGATCGCCGGACGGGCACTCGGACTGGTCCTGGCCGGTGGCGGGGCGCGGGCGATGACCCACATCGGCGTGCTGCACGAGCTCGCCGACGCCGGGCTCGTCGTGGACCGGGTCGCCGGGTGCAGTCTCGGCTCCATCGTGGCGGGCCTGCACGCGCGCGGCCACGACGCCGAGGAGGTCGAGGCGATCTGCTACGAGGAGTTCGTGCGGCACAAGCCGTTCGGCGACTACACGCTGCCGCTGACCGGTCTGGCCAAAGGGCGACGCAAGAACGCGGCCCTGCGCCGGCGACTCGGCGCCGACACCCGGATCGCGGACCTGCCACACCAGTTCCGCTGCGTGTCGACCGACCTGCTCGCACGGGAGCCGTACGTGCACCGGCGCGGACTGCTCTGGGAGGCGGTCGCCGCCTCGGCGCGGCTGCCGGTGCTGTTCCCGCCGCTGCGGTCGGGGGGCCGGCTGCTCGTCGACGGCGGCGTCCTCGACAACCTGCCCGTCGGGCTGCTCACCGAGCGGGACGAGGGTCCGGTGGTCGCGGTGAACATCGGGCTCGGCGGCAGCGGCTCGCGGACCGTGGACCCGGACCGGCCGCTGCGGGTGCCCGCGCTCGGGGAGACCCTGCTGCGCACGATGATGATCGGCAGCGGTGGGGCCACCGAGCGCGCCCGTGCCTGCGGTGCCTACGTGATCTCACCACCCTCGATGGGGGTCGGCATGCTCGAGTTCCACCAGATGGACCGGATGGTTGAGGCCGGCCGGGTCGCGGCACGTGCCTTGCTCGAGGCGACCGGCGGCGACCTGTCGTGCTGACCCGGCGCTCGGGCCGCTCGGGAGCCGGCCTGCTCAGCTCCGGCTGACCAGCAGGTAGCGCTCGTCGGTGATCTCGTGACCCCAGTACGCGGCGTCGTCAAGAGCGAGTACGTCGGCCTCGTGCCGGTGCCCACGGACCAGTGACGAGCAGGCCTGTGCGGCCAGGCCGCCGCCGGTGAACCAGTGTCCTTCGACCAGCAGGAGTCGGCCTTCCGGTGCGAGCAGCGAGACCCACCGCTCGAGCGCTCTCGACGGATCCGGCAGCGCCCAGAGCACGTGCCGCGACAGGACCACGTCGAAGTCGCCGCTCGCCAGCTGCGGGTCGGCGGCGTCACCCTGCGCGAAAGCGGCGTCGACTCCGGCCTCGGCTGCCTTCGTCCGAGCGGCGGCGACCATCTTCTCGGAGAGGTCGATGCCCACGACGTGGTGGCCGTCCTCGGCCAGCAGGACGGAGAGCGTCCCGGTGCCACAGCCGAGGTCCGCGATCCGTGCCGGCGCGGGCGGGAGGTGCTCACGGAGCAGCGCCAGCCATGTCCGGCGTACCGCCGGGTCGCGGAGGCCGTGGTCAGGCTCGTCGTCGAAGGTCTCTGCCTGCGCGTCCCAGTAGTCGCGTACGGATTCCACGGTGTCCTCTCTGGGGCGGTCGGAGCGCCGGCTCGGCCCGGTCAGGCCCAGGACGGGTTCCAGCCGGTGACGTCCTCGGCCGGCCGTGAGGAGGGACCGACGTACTGCGCCGACGGGCGGATCAGCCGGCCGGTGCGCTTCTGCTCGAGGATGTGCGCCGACCAGCCCCCGGTGCGTGCGCAGGTGAACATCGAGGTGAACATGTGCGGCGGCACCTCCGCGAAGTCCAGCACGATCGCTGCCCAGAACTCGACGTTGGTCTCCAGCACCCGGTCCGGCCGACGCTCCCTCAGCTCGGCGAGCGCCGCCTTCTCCAGTGCCTCCGCCACCTCGTAGCGCGGGGCGCCGAGCTCCTGCGCGGTGCGCCGCAGCACCCGGGCGCGGGGGTCCTCGGCGCGGTAGACCCGGTGCCCGAAGCCCATCAGCCGCTCGTGGTTGTCGAGCAGCTCCTTGACGTACGCCGAGGCGTCCCCACGCTTCTCGACCTCCTCGAGCATGCCGAGCACCCGCGACGGTGCGCCACCGTGCAACGGGCCGCTCATCGCACCGATCGCCGCGGACAGGGAGGCGCTCACGTCGGCTCCGGTGGAGGCGACCACCCGGGCGGTGAACGTGGAGGCGTTCATGCCGTGCTCGGCCGCGGAGGCCCAGTAGGCGTCGACAGCCTTGACGTGCTTGGGGTCCGGCTCGCCCTTCCAGCGGATCATGAACCGCTCGGTGATCGAGCCGGCCTTGTCCACCTCCGACTGCGGCACCATCGGCTGGCCGAGCCCGCGCGCGGCCTGGGCGACGTACGACAGCACCATCACCGCCGCCCGGGCCAGGTCCTCGCGTGCCTGCGCCTCGTCGATGTCGTAGAGCGGGCGCAGTCCCCAGGTCGGCGCGAGCAGCGCGACCGCGCTCTGCACGTCGACCCGGATGTCGCCGGAGTGCACCGGCAGCGGGAACGGCTCGGCCGGCGGCAGACCGGGCTCGTAGCCGCCGTCCACCAGCAGGCCCCACACGTTCTCGAACGGCACCCGTGCGACGAGGTCCTCGATGTCGACGCCCCGGTAGCGCAGGGCGGAGCCCTGCTTGTCGGGCTCGGCGATCTCGGTCTCGAACGCGATGACGCCCTCGAGCCCGTGCTGGACCTCGCTCATCTCGACTCCCTTGTCGTGTGTCGGTCGGAAACCGCATTCTGCCCCGGCGCTGCGGGTTCCGTCACGGCCGGGCTAGTTTGGCGGGGTGGACGAACGTGACCTGAGCGAGCTGCGTCGGGACTACGCGGTCGGGGGGCTGTCCGAGGGCGACCTCGCCGACGACCCGGTCACGATGTTCCGCTCGTGGATGGACGACGCGGTCGCCGCCGGACTGCACGAGCCGAACGCCCTGGTGGTCTCGACGGCCACCCCGTCCGGCGTACCGTCCTCGCGGATGGTCCTGCTCAAGGCCCTCGACGAGCGCGGCTTCGTGTTCTTCACCAACTACGAGTCACGCAAGGGCATCGAGCTCGACGCCAACCCCGCGTGCGCGCTGCTGTTCCCCTGGCACGACCTCGAGCGGCAGGTCCGCGTCGAGGGCCCGGCCGTCCGGCTCGAGCGGGAGGACACCGAGGCGTACTTCGCCACCCGGCCGCGCGAGTCGCAGCTCGGCGCCTGGGCCTCGCCGCAGTCGCAGGTGGTCGCGGACCGTGCCTCCCTTGACCAGCGGTACGACGGACTCGCGGAGCGTTTCGGACCGGGACCGGTTCCGGCCCCGCCGCACTGGGGTGGCTACCGGGTCACGCCCGAGGTCGTCGAGTTCTGGCAGGGCAGGCGGGG
>DASTFI010000024.1:0-7507 GCA_035708765.1 Marmoricola sp. | reverse complement strand
AGTCCAGCTCGCCCTCCGCGTCGCCGACCTCGAAGCGTCGATCGCGTTCTACTCCCGGCTGTTCGACAGTGCGCCGGCCAAGCGACGCCCCGGCTACGCCAACTTCGCCATCGCCGAACCGCCGTTGAAGCTGGTGCTGCTCGAGGGCCGGTCCGGCGAGGACACCCGTATGGACCACCTCGGCGTCGAGGTGGACGACACCGACGAGGTCGCGGCAGCCACCGCCCGGCTCGGCGACGCCGGGCTGGACACCCGCGTCGAGGACGCCACCACGTGCTGCTACGCCGTGCAGGACAAGGTCTGGGTGACCGGTCCCGGCAACGAGCCGTGGGAGGTCTACACCGTCACCGGCGACGCCCGCCCGGACCTGGAGGGTCGGACCAGCCTCGAGTTGTCCGAGGTGGCCGGCGACGGCAGCTGCTGCTCGGCCTGAGCAACGACCCCTCGGGGACGGCTCAGTACCAGCCGTGACCCTGCTTGAAGCTCCACGCGCTGCACGCGGTGCCGTAGCTGTTGCGGATGTAGCCCAGGCCCCAGCGGATCTGGGTCTCGGGGTTGTCCGCCCAGTCGGGACCGGCCGAGGACATCTTGGAGCCGGGCAGAGCCTGCGGGATGCCGTACGCCGACGAGCTCGGGTTGTCGGCGTGCACGTCCCAGTCCGACTCGGAGTTCCACAGGCTGTCGAGGCACTCGAACTCCGAGGCGGACAGGCCGTACTCCGGCATCAGCGCCTGCGCGAGCGTGCGCGGGTCGGCGGTGGTCAGGTCCTCGCTGCGGGTCACCGCGACGCCGTTGGCGACCGTGAGCGAGTCCTTCTTGGCGCGGGCGAGCGCGGTGCCGCGGTCCGCGGACCGGGAGACCGCCTGCTGCTGACGCTCGGCCAGGTCGGCCGGGCTCAGGTCGGCGGCCGTCGGCTGGCTCAAGCCGGCGGCGCTCTGGAGGCTGACCAAGCCGCCCACGGGGTCGGGTGCACCCTGGGCGACGACGCCACCCACCACGGTGAGGCCGGTCGCCCACACGGCGATGCTGGACAGCTTGGCGACGTTGGTGGCGCCGGTGCGGACACGCTTCGGAGGGGCGCCCCGGTGCTTCGGGGCGTACTTCGAGTCGGGCACGGAGGAACTCTCGGATTGACGACGGGGGCTTCACGCGCGCTCGGCAACAACGGGTTGCCGGAGACAGTCACGGGGCAGTCACTGCACAGTCACGCAGGGGAAGCGGTGACCACCATGTCCCACAAAACGGGCGAAGACAACCAGATCCATCCCGTTTTGCATGAATCTGCAACGACATGAGGTGCAGGTCACCGGCCCGCTGCGGCCCCAGTCACAGGTCCGGGTCACAGGGCTGGGTCACGGGTCCGGGTCGCAGGTCGGGATCACATGGTGACGTGCTCCAGCATCTCGGTGACCAGGGCGGCGATCGGCGAGCGCTCGGACCGGGTCAGCGTGACATGGGCGAACAGCGGGTGTCCCTTGAGCCGCTCGACGACCGCGACCACGCCGTCGTGCCGGCCGACGCGCAGGTTGTCGCGCTGGGCGACGTCGTGGGTCAGGACCACGCGCGAGTTGGCCCCGATCCGCGACAGCACGGTGAGCAGCACGTTGCGCTCCAGGGACTGCGCCTCGTCGACGATGACGAAGGCGTCGTGCAGCGAACGACCACGGATGTGGGTCAACGGCAGCACCTCGAGCATGCCCCGGTCGAGGACCTCCTCGATGACGTCGGTCGAGGTGATCGCCCCGAGCGTGTCGAACACCGCCTGCCCCCAGGGCGACATCTTCTCCGACTCGCTGCCGGGAAGGTAGCCCAGCTCCTGGCCGCCGACCGCGAACAGCGGCCGGAAGACGACCACCTTCTTGTGCTGGCGCCGCTCGAGCACCGCCTCCAGGCCGGCGCACAGGGCCAGCGCCGACTTGCCCGTGCCGGCCCGGCCGCCGAGCGAGATGATGCCGACGTCGGGATCCATCAGCAGGTCCAGGGCGATCCGCTGCTCGGCCGACCGTCCGTGGATGCCGAAGACGTCCCGATCACCACGGACCAGGTGCACCCGCTTGTCCGCCCGCACCCGGGCCAGGGCGCTGCCACGGTCGGACATCAGCACGAGCCCCGTGTGGCAGGGCAGGTCGCGGGCGTCGTCGAGGTCGACCACCTGCTCGTCGTACAGCGCGTCGAGGTCGGGTCCGGTCACGTCGAGCTCGACCATCCCGGTCCAGCCGGCGTCGGACTCGTGGACCTGCTCGCCGCGGTACTCCTGGGCGTCGAGCCCGACCGCGGACGCCTTGATCCGCAGCGGCAGGTCCTTGGAGACCAGGGTGACCGCACGGCCCTCGTTGGCGAGGTTGCGCGCCACCGCGAGGATCCGGGTGTCGTTGTCACCCAACCGGAAGCCCGACGGCAGCGACTCCGCGTCGGTGTGGTTGAGCTCGACCCGGACGGTGCCGCCGCACTCCCCGATCGACACGGGCTCGTCGAGCCTTCCGTGTGCGACCCTCAGCTCGTCGAGCATCCGCAGGGCCGAACGCGCGAAGTAGCCGAGCTCGGGATGGTGCCGCTTCCCCTCGAGCTCGGTGATCACCACCACGGGCAGCACGACCTCGTGCTCGTCGAACCGGCGCAACGCCCCCGGATCGGCGAGGAGCACGGAGGTGTCGAGCACGTAGGTGCGCTGGGCGACACGCTTGGCAGTTGCCACGGGACTTCCCCTCGTGACCGGCACGCGCACTCGCGTCCCGGTCCTCAGCAGTGATGCCTGGACCAGGACGAGCAGTGCGGACCCGAGTGCTGGTCCCCACTGGTGCAGTGGCCGTGATCGCTCACGAACTTCGCCTCCTGGATCGACGCGCTTCCCTTCGCGTCGACACCTGCAAAGTACGTCGACCGCAGCCGCGTCCCGACGCGACACGCCCGAACGCGCGGTGCGCGAAAGTGCACCTGCTCAGGCGCCGTACCGCCGCTCCCGTTGGGCGTAGGCCCGGATGGCGCGGAGGAAGTCCACCCGGCGGAACTCCGGCCAGAAGGCCTCGCAGAAGTAGAACTCGCTGTGCGCGCTCTGCCAGAGCAGGAACCCGCCCAGCCGCTGCTCCCCCGACGTGCGGATGACCAGGTCCGGGTCCGGCTGTCCCTTCGTGTAGAGGTGCTCGGCGATGTGCTCGACGTCGATGACCTCGGCCAGCTCCTCGAGCGTCATCCCCTTGTCGGCCTGCGCCTGCAGCAGCGAGCGCACCGCGTCCGCGATCTCGCGACGGCCGCCGTAGCCGACCGCGATGTTGACCAGCAGTCCGTCGACGTCGCGGGTGGCGTCCTCGGCGGCCTTGAGCCGGCGGGCGGTGCGGTCGGGCAGGAGGTCCAGGGCGCCGACCGGGTGGAGTCGCCAGCGGTGCTGACCGGCCAGCGTGTCGACGGCCCGCTCGATGATCTCCAACAGCCCCTCGAGCTGCGCCGCGGGGCGGTTGAGGTTGTCGGTCGAGAGCAGCCACAGCGTGACGACCTTGACGCCGACCTCCTCACACCACTCCAGGAGCGGCTCGATGTTGGCCGCTCCCGCCTGGTAGCCGCGCGCGGTGTCCGCGCCGACCGCGCGGGCCCAGCGCCGGTTGCCGTCGAGCATGACGCCGACGTGCTGGGGGATCTTGTCCTGGGGCAGTCGCCGGAAGAGCCGCGCCTCGTAGGCCGGGTAGAGCACACGTCGCACGGCGTGCTTCCAGTCGGCGCGCTTCGGTTCGGCCACGTCGCCAGATTACCGACGGTGCGGACCGAGACGGTGCTCACGTCCTCTGGTCGCGCAACCTACGCCCGCGTAACCTTGCCCGCATGAGCGCCGAGCCCCCTCGAGAGCACCGTGCGCACGAGCAGCTCGACCGGGCCGGCGACGCCGTCAAGGACAGGGTCCGCGAAGTCAAGCCCAAGCTCCGCGGCTGGCTGCACGCCGCCACCTCGCCGCTGGCCTTGGCCGCGGGCATCGTGCTCTTCGCGCTGTCGCCCAGCGTCACCACGAAGGTCGGCTCCGCGGTCTTCATCGGCACCGCCGTGCTGCTGTTCACGGTCTCGGCGATCTACCACCGGGGCACCTGGTCGCCGCGCGCGCACGCCCTGCTCCGGCGGTTCGACCACTCCAACATCTTCCTGCTCATCGCCGGCTCCTACACGCCGTTCACGCTCATCCTGCTGCACGGCAGCGCCCGGGTCGGGCTGCTCCTGATCGTCTGGATCGGGGCCGTGCTCGGGGTGGTGTTCAAGCTCTTCTGGCTGGACTCACCGCGCTGGGTGCACACCCCGATCTACGTCGCCCTCGGCTGGGCTGCGATCTTCTACGCCGACGAGTTCTCCGCAGCCGGCTCGGCGGTGATCACACTCATCGCGGTCGGCGGCGGGCTCTACACGCTGGGCGGCCTCGTCTACGGCCTGCGGTGGCCGGACCCGTTCCCCAGCTGGTTCGGGTTCCACGAGATCTTCCACACCTTCACGATCGGGGCGTTCGTGTGCCACTACGTGGCCGCCTCGATCGCGACGTACTCGTTGCGCTGACCAGCGTGGCGGGGACCCACGATCGCCCCTGCCCAGCATGATCAGGGCATGCCATCGCCCTCGTCGACCACCGCGCAGCTCAGCTCCGAGCCGCCCGGACCCGTCGCCCGCAACGTCCAGCGGTTCGGTCTCCTGGTGCTGTGCCTGGTGGTGGTGGCGGCCGCGGCGGGCCTGCTCGGGCCCCGAGAGGGGCGGGTCGCCGACCGCACCGGTGGCTACGCCCTGGTCGTGGACCATCCCGCGATCACCCGCGCCGGCCAGCCCGCACCGCTGCACATCAAGGTGCACCAGCAGGGCGGTTTCGACGGGCCGATCACCCTGGCCCTGTCCCGCGACCTCTTCGACGACTCGGACTTCCAGACGTGGTACCCCACGCCGTCGGCCGAGACCGCAGAGCCCGAGCGGATCATCTACGAGTTCGACCCGCCGCCGGGCGGCGAGGACTTCGAGGTCCACCTCGACGCCCGCACCGCACCCGGCCAGTTCGGTGAGATCAGCCGCAACACGGTGACCTTGCTCGTGGACGACGAACCGGCCGTGCAGGTCGACTTCCGCGTCTGGAGGATGCCCTGATGGACATCCTGATCCGCTCGGTCGTCGTCTTCTTCGTGATGTGGGTCGTGCTCCGGCTCGGCGGCAAGCGCGAGGTGGCCCAGCTCTCGGCGTTCGACCTGATCCTGCTCGTCACCCTCGGCGACCTGGTCAGCCAGGGCATCCTCCAGGAGGACTACTCCCTGACCGCGGTGGTCATCGCGGTCAGCACGATCGCGCTGGCCAGCATGCTGCTCGGGGTCGTCGGGCTGCGCTTCCCGCGGACGCGGAACGTGCTCGGGGGGACGCCACGGATCGTCGTACGGGACGGGGAGCCGTTGCACGACGTGATGCGCGCCGAGCTGTTCACCCTGGACGACCTGTGCGAGTCGGCGCGCCAGCAGGGCATCCGTGACCTCGCCGACATCGAGCTGAGCGTCCTCGAGGCCGACGGCACGTTCTCCTTCTTCACCCGCGGCGGAGACCAGGGTGGCGAGGACCCCGCCGGGCACGACGCGACGGACGCGAAGAAGGAGATCTGAGCGGCCGGGGTCAGCTCTCTCGCGAGTCGCCCGGCTGGGTCCCCAGCTCGCTGCGCAGCTCAGCCGGGTCGGTCACCGGGCGCCGGCACACCAGGTTGCGGCACACGTACGCCGCTGCGTGGCCGTCGACGAGCCCGCGTCCCTGCAGCAGGGACACCACGTCGCGACGATCCGGGTCCACCGGCCCCGCGTCCGGCTCGCCGACCACCACGACGAGGCCGGGGCTGTGGGAGCGTCGCGCCTCGGCAGCCAAGGCGTCGCGCTCGGGGCCGGGATGGCCGACGACTGCGACCTCCACCGGTCCGGCGAGAGCCGCCTCGGCGGCGGCGAGGGACCAGCCGGCGAACCTGGGAGCCTGCTCGGCGAGCGGGCGGACACTGGCCAGCGCCTGCTCGGCCCGGTCGCGGTGCCGGCCAGAGCCGGTCAGCGCCGCCCAGGTGAGCAGCGGATGCACGATCGAGGAGAGCCCGGACGGGCTGGCGTTGTCCGAGGGGTCCCGCGGCCGGGCCACCAGCTGCTCGGCACTCTCGCATGTGTCGAAGAAGCCGCCGTCCGGGGCGCCGAACATGGCCATCGCCTCGTTGAGCAGCCCGCGCGCCGGCACCAGCCACTCGTGCTCGCCGGTGGCCAGGAACAGGTCGAGGAAGGCGCCCGCGACGCAGCCGTAGTCCTCCAGGACGCCTTCAGGGGAGCCGACCACCCCGTCGCGCGAGACCCGGCGGAGCCGGCGCCCGTCGACGACGTGCAGGTCACGGAGCAGCGACCCCGCGGAGCGTGCTGCGGCGAGGTAGCGCGGCTCGTCGAGCGCGAGCCCCGCCGCGACCAGACCGCTCACCGCGAGACCGTTCCATGCCGCGACGACCTTGTCGTCGCGCGCCGGTCGGGTGCGCTCCGCGCGCGCAGCCAGGAGTCGCTGGCGCACCTCGGCCCACCGGGCGGCGTCGTCGGGTGCCCGCAGCAGTTGCAGGGTCGAGGCGCCGTGCTCGAAGGTGCCCGCCTCGGTGACCGACAACAGCTCGGCGGCCCAGGCTCCGTCCTCGTCCCCCAGCGCGCTGCGCAGCTGGTCGGGGGTCCAGACGTAGAACGTGCCCTCGGCGCCGTCGGAGTCGGCGTCGAGCGCGGACGCGAAGCCGCCCTCGGGGGTGCGCAGCTCGCTGAGCAGGAAGTCAGCCGTCTCCCGGGTGACGCGGTCCTCCCCCAGCCGCGCATAGAGGCCGAGCAGCAGGGCGTTGTCGTAGAGCATCTTCTCGAAGTGCGGCACCACCCAGCCGGCGTCGACGGAGTAGCGCGCGAAGCCGCCGCCGAGCTGGTCGTAGATGCCGCCGGCCGCCATCGCCCGGGTCGTCCTGGTCACCATCTCCCCGGCTGTCGGGTCCCCGGTCCGGGCGTGGTGGCGCCGGAGGAACTCCAGCACCATGGACGGCGGGAACTTCGGCGCACCACCGAAGCCCGCGTTGACCGGGTCGGCGTCGGCCGCCAGCTTCCGCACCGCCGCGGCCAGCACCTCGGCGTCGATCGGTGCGGTGCCGGCGAGCGCGGGCTCGCGCCGTAGGTGCTCGGCGATGCTCTCCGCAGAACGGTCGACCTCGTCGCGGCGCTCGGTCCAGGCGTTGCTCAGTGCCTGCAGCACCTGGGTGAAGGCCGGCATCCCGTGCCGCGGCTGGTCGGGGAAGTAGGTGCCTGCGAAGAACGGCTTGCCGTCGTGGTCGAGCACCACGGTCATCGGCCAGCCGCCCTGGCCGGTCATCGCGACGGTCGCCTGCATGTAGACCGCATCCACGTCCGGCCGCTCCTCGCGGTCGACCTTGACGCTGACGAAGTGCTCGTTCAGGTACGCCGCCGTGGCGGGGTCCTCGAACGACTCGTGCGCCATCACGTGGCACCAGTGGCAGGCGGCGTACCCGACG
>DASTFI010000023.1:0-6616 GCA_035708765.1 Marmoricola sp. | reverse complement strand
CCGGCTTCTCGAACTCGGCCGCGACCTCGCGGAAGATGTGGATCGACTCCGCCTCGAGCTGGTCGAGCTGACTCAGCTGGTAGTCGGCATGGGTCTGGGACATGTCGGCCTTTCTTCGGACAGCAACGGTCATCGTATCGGCTCCCGCAGCAGGCCGGGCTTCCGCCCGTGTGGGGGCCCGGGCTGACGGGCCCCAACGCGCCCATCAGCTGCCGAGGTAGTCCCGCAGCTGGTCGAACGCGTCCCGCGGGACGAAGCCGGTCGCCTCGAGCCGGGTCAGGTCGAGCACCGAGTTGAGCGGCCGTGGCGCCGTGCCGGGCCGGTCGGCGAAGTAGTCGGCCGTGCTGGTGCCGGTGACGTCGGCCGGCTCCCGGCCCGAGACCCGGAACACCTCGGCGGCGACCTCGGCCCAGCTCGTCGCCGGACCGGAGTTCGTGACGTGGTAGGTCCCCGGCTCGCCGTGCTCCAGCAGGTGGCGCGTGGCCCGGGCGAGCTCGTCGGCGAAGGTCAGCCTGCCGACCTGGTCGTCGACGACCGTGGGGGAGACACCGCGCTCGGCCAGCGAGCGCATCGTGCGCACGAAGTTGTTGCCGTCGCCGATCAGCCACGACGTGCGCAGCACGAGGTGGCGCGGCGCCGAGCGGACCGCGATCTCGCCGGCGGCCTTGGACTGCCCGTAGACGCCGAGCGGGGCCACCGGCTCGTCCTCGGTGTGCCGCTCGGCGGTGCCGTCGAAGACGTAGTCGGTCGAGTAGTGCACCAGCGTCAGGCCGTGCTCGCGGGCGGCGCGGGCCAGGTTGGCCGGGGCCTCCGCGTTGCCCAGCCACGCCGACCGGCGACCGTCGGGCGTCTCCGCGCCGTCCACGGCCGTGTAGGCGGCCGCGTTGAGGACGACGCCGTAGTCGTCCCACGGCCACGCCGCCACGGCCGCGGCGTCGGTCAGGTCGAGCTCGGCCAGGTCGATCGACTCCGCGTGCGGGAACACCGCCTGCAGCGCCCGGCCCAGCTGCCCGTTGCCGCCGGTGATCAGCGTCTTGCGGGGCGGCATCGGGGTGACCGCGTCGAGGCTCGGGTTGGCCCGGTCCTTCTCCGAGATCTCCGCCTCCGACAGCGGGATCGGCCACGGGATCGCGACCGTCTCGTCGGCCAGGTCGAGCGCCGGGTACGCCACGCCCGGGCGCCAGTGGGCGTTGACCAGGTAGGAGTAGGCGGTGCCGTCCTCGAGCACCTGATAGCTGTTGCCCACGCCCCGGGGCACGAAGACCGCCACCGACGTGTCGAGCTCGAGGGTGAAGGTCGCGCCGAACGTCTCGCCCTGGCGCATGTCGACCCAGGCGCCGAAGATCCGGCCGGTGGCCAGGGAGACGAACTTGTCCCACGGCTCGGTGTGCACGCCCCGGGTCACGCCGCGGTCGGCGTTGAAGGACACGTTGTTCTGCACCGGACCGAAGTCGGGCAGCCCGATCGCGGTCATCTTGGCGCGCTGCCAGTTCTCCTTGAACCACCCGCGCGCGTCCTCACGCCGGTCGAGCCGCACCACGACCAGCCCCGGGATCGGCGTGGTCTCCAGGGCGGGCAGATCCATCACTGGCCCTTGGCGGCGTACGACGCCTCGGTGGCGGCCTTGTGCGGGCGCCACCAGTCCGCGTGGGCGGCATACCAGTCGATCGTCGCGGCCAGGCCCGTCTCGAAGTCGTCGTACTGCGGCCGCCAGCCGAGCTCGCTGCGCAGCTTGCCCGACTCGATCGCGTAGCGGCGGTCGTGCCCGGCCCGGTCGCGGACGAACTCGATGTCGTCCTCGTCGCGACCGAAGTGCCGCAGGATCGCCCGGACCACCTGGAGGTTGTTGCGCTCGCCGTCCGCGCCGATCAGGTAGGTCTCCCCGATCCGTCCCTGCTGCAGGATCGTCCACACTGCCGAGGAGTGGTCGGCGGCGTGGATCCAGTCGCGCACGTTGAGCCCGTCGCCGTACACCTTGGGCCGCCCGCCGTCGATGACGTTGGTGACCTGCCGCGGGATGAACTTCTCGATGTGCTGCCACGGGCCGTAGTTGTTGGAGCAGTTCGAGATCGTCGCGCGCACCCCGAAGCTGCGCACCCAGGCACGCACGAGGTGGTCCGAGCCCGCCTTCGCCGCGGAGTAGGGGCTGCTCGGGTTGTAGGGCGTGTCCTCGGTGAAGCGCTTCGGGTCGTCGAGCTCGAGGTCGCCGTACACCTCGTCGGTGGAGATGTGGTGGAACCGCACGTCGTGGCGCCGGACCGCCTCCAGCAGGGTGAACGTCCCGACCAGGTTGGTCTGGATGAACGGCGAGGCGTCCTCCAGCGAGTTGTCGTTGTGCGACTCGGCCGCGAAGTGCACCACGGCGTCGTGGTCGGCGACGAGCCGCTCGACCAGCGCGCCGTCGCAGATGTCGCCGGTGACCAGCTCGACCCGGTCCTCCGGGAGGTCGGCCAGCGCCTCCGGCGACGCGGCGTAGGTGAGCTTGTCCAGGACCGTGACGCGCACGTCGGTGTGCTCCACCAGGTAGCGCACGAAGTTGGAGCCGATGAAGCCGGCGCCGCCGGTGACCAGGATCCGCTGCATGGGCGCCATCGTAGGAGGAAGGCGGGGGACACCGCGACGCGGCCGCTACCATCGCCGCATGCGGGGCATCATCCTGGCGGGCGGCACCGGCTCACGCCTTCATCCGATCACCTACGGCATCAGCAAGCAGCTGATGCCGGTGTACGACAAGCCGATGATCTACTACCCCCTGTCCACGCTGATGCTGGCCGGCATCCGCGAGGTGCTGGTGATCACCACGCCGCACGAGGCCGAGCAGTTCCACCGGCTGCTGGGCGACGGCAGCCAGTTCGGCATCTCCATCAGCTATGCCACCCAGGCCAGCCCCGACGGGCTCGCCCAGGCGTTCCTCATCGGCGAGGACCACATCGCCGGCGGGTCGAGTGCGCTGGTGCTGGGCGACAACATCTTCTACGGCAGCGGGCTGGGCAGCCAGCTGCGCCGGTTCAGCGAGATCGACGGCGCCGCGATCTTCGGCTACTGGGTCGACGACCCGACGGCGTACGGCGTGGTGGCGTTCGACGAGCAGCACCGAGCGGTCTCCCTGGAGGAGAAGCCGGCCAACCCGCGCAGCAGCTACGCCGTGCCCGGGCTGTACTTCTACGACGCCGATGTCGTCGCCCACGCCCGCGACCTCAAGCCCTCGCCCCGCGGCGAGCTGGAGATCACCGACCTCAACCTGCGCTACCTCGAGGCGGGCAAGCTGCACGTCGAGGTGCTGCCCCGCGGGACCGCGTGGCTCGACACCGGCACCTTCGACTCGCTCAACGACGCCGGCAACTTCGTCCGCACCGTCGAGCACCGGCAGGGCCTGAAGGTCGGCGCCCCGGAGGAGATCGCCTGGCGTGCCGGCTGGCTCAGTGACGAGGAGCTGCTCGAGCGCGCGCAGCCGCTGGAGAAGAGCGGCTACGGGCAGTACCTGCGCCAGCTCGTGCGCCGCTGACCCGTGCGCTACTCCTCGGCCTCCTGGCCGGTCGGGTCGGGCGCCGTCGGGTCCTCCAGGTAGTGGCCGCCGAGCGGGTCGCTGCGCCAGTCGAGCACCCGCCACCCCGAGTCCGGGTCGCCCTCGAGCTCGATCGCGCCGGTGTTGTGCAGGGGATCCGTGGGCGCGTGGCCCGAGACCTCGCCCAGCCGGTCGACGTCGGTGTGCGCCGAGACCCAGGCCCGGATCGCCGCACCGTGGCTGATCAGCAGCACGTGCTCGTGGGCGGCAGCCTCGGCCACCACCGCGTCGTACCGCTCGAGGAACTCGTGCCCCGTCTCGCCGCCAGGCATCCGGGCGCCGAGGTCGCCGAGGATCCACTCCGCGACCGTGTGCCGGTAGCGGTGCGCCGACCCGGTGTCCGTGCGCATCTCCAGGTCGCCCGCGCGGATCTCCCGGATGCCCTCCCGGACCACCGGCACCAGGCCGCTGCCGGTGACGAACGGCGCGCCGGTCTGCTGGGTGCGGACCAGCGTGCTCGTCACGACTGCCTCGATCGGCTGGTCGCGCTCGGCCAGGACGCGGGCGGCGGCCTGCGCCTGCGCGATGCCCAGCTCGGTCAGGTCGGCGCCGGGCGCACCGGTGTCCAGCGCGCCCGCCACGTTGCTGTGGGTCTGCCCGTGGCGCAGCAGGACGAGTCGCATGGTGCCGAGGGTAGATGCTGGGTGGGTGGTGGGGTTTCGCGGCCGGAGCCCGGCTCGTGGCCCGGCCGGGTCGTTGCCCCGGGTGCGATGCTGCAGCCATGCGCGTGCTGCTCGACGACCTGACCGGACGCAGTGGCGAGGTGGCCGGCGAGGACCTGGCGGGGCTGTACGACGCCCCCGCGTCGTGGTTGCGGCTCAACTTCGTCGCGTCGGTCGACGGGGCCGCGACCGGCGCGGACGGTCGCTCCGGGTCGATCAACAACGCGGTGGACAAGCAGGTGTTCCACCTCCTGCGGCGGATGTCGGACGCGATCGTCGTGGGTGCCGGGACGGCGCGGGCCGAGCGCTACGGCCTGGCCGCCCGCCCGATCGTCGTACTCAGCCGACGGGGCGCCGTGCCGGAGAAGCTCCGCGACGGGGCGCCCGGGCAGGTGTTGCTGGCGACCTCGAGCGCGGCCGAGCAGCTGGACGAGGCCCGCGACATCCTCGGCGCCGAGTACGTGCTCGAGCTGGGGCCCGACCACGCCGACCTGACGCGGCTCCGGCCGGCGCTGGCGGAGCGGGGACTGCACCGGCTGCTCAGCGAGGGCGGTCCGCACGTCTTCCACGACATGCTCGTCGCCGGGATCGTCGACGAGCTCGACCTCACCTGGGTGCCCTCGCTGGTGGCTGGCAGCGGGCTGCGGATCGTCGCCGGCCCGGCCCTCGACGTCCCGCTCCAGCCGAAGGTGCTCCTCGAGGAGGACGGCACCGTGCTGGGCCGCTGGTTCGTGCGGGACGCGGCGGGCGCGTAGCCGGCGCGGGGGGCGCCGCGGTGCCTTGTCCCCGGGGCATCGTCGGCGGGGGCATCGTCGGCGGGGCGTTGCGCTGGGAGCCGTCGTCGCAAACCAGCATGCGAATGTCACGGATGGTGCTGGTGGGGCGTTCCCACGGCGCTGGCGCGACATTCGCATGTCCGTCTGCGCACCGTCTGCGCAGCGACCCGCACCGACCGGCACCCGACGAGCACCCGACCAGCAGCGGCACCGCGCCCGGCGCCGCAGCGTCAGTGCTTGTCGGGGAGGCGCCAGGCGGCGGAGTTGTTGTCGAAGGGCGGCAGCCCCCGGGTCTGCCGCACGAACCCCCACGCCAGCGGGCCCAGCAGCAGCATCGCGGCGCCGAGGATGCCGATCCACTCGGGCGGCACCCCGAGCATCTTCAGGCCGGTAAGGCTGAGCACGATGACGATGCCGCGGCGGATCACCGACTGGGAGACCCAGCTGGCCATCCGGGCGCCGAGGAACGTGCCGGGCGTGCCGCCGATGATCAGCGGGATGAGCACGGCCCAGTCGACGCCCTCGGTGATCACGTGGCCCACGGCAGCGGCCAGCACGAGTGGCACCGCCTGGACCAGGTCGGTGCCGACCAGCCGGAGCGCCGACAACGTCGGGTAGAGCAGCAGCAGCGCCACCATGATGAGCGAGCCCGAGCCCACGCTGGTGATGCCGACGAGCAGCCCGCCGACCGCGCCGACCAGCAGGGTCGGGACCGTCCGGATCGCCGGGTTGTTCTCGACCAGCTCGTTGCCGCCGGTGACGTGGCGCAGCTGGACATACATCCGCAGGGTGTAGCTGGCCGCGGCGAGCATCAGCGCCCAGCCGATCGCGGTCGTCAGGAAGGCCGCGCGCGACTCCTGGTCGCCGACGGCCTGGACGATGAACCCGCCGGCCAGCGCGAACGGGATCGAGCCGACCATCAGCAGGCCCGCGAGCTTGAGGTTCGGCTGGCCGGTCCGCCAGTGCACCGCGGCGCCGACTGACTTGTTGACGCTGGCCGCGACCAGGTCGTTCGCGACCGCGGTGGCCGGGTTGATGCCCAGGAAGATGAGCGCCGGGGTCATCAGGGCGCCGCCGCCCATGCCGGTGAGCCCGACGACGATGCCGATGCCGAAGCTGACCGCCAGCACCGAGAGGGCGGCGGTGGAGAGGAGGTCGTTCACGCGGGGCCCTCGACGTCGAAGGGGAGTACGGCGAGCACGTCGGCGAGCGCATCCTCGATGGACCGACCGGTGGTGTCGACCCGTACGTCGGCGTCGGCCGGCTCCTCGTACGGGCTGGAGATCCCGGTGAACTCCGGGATCTCGCCGGCGCGCGCCTTGGCGTAGAGACCCTTGCGGTCCCGCCGCTCGCACTCCGCCAGCGGGGTCGCGACGTGGACGAGGACGAAGACACCGCCGGCGTCCTCCACCATCCGTCGTACGGCCTGGCGGGTCTCGTCGAACGGCGCGATCGGGGAGCAGATCGCGATGCCGTGGTGGCGGGAGATCTCCGCGGCGACCCACCCGATCCGGCGGATGTTGGTCTCGCGGTCCTCCTTGCTGAAGGTCAGCCCCTTGCTGAGGTTGCGGCGGACCACGTCGCCGTCGAGGCTCGTGACGGTGTGGCCGCCC